>JADYZM010000064.1 GCA_020853105.1 Flavobacteriales bacterium
TGAAAAAAGAAAACTGGGTCTAGTGAAGCGAATAAGAAAACAAATTACTAAATTTGACCTGACTAATGAAGATTTAGGATTTGTAACTACTACTTAATCAACTATAATCAAAAACGTTAGTCAGAATTGTAAACAGACGCAGCAAAACGACTGAAATGAACGAAATTGAAACATACATTAAGCAATTTCCGGACAACGTGCAGGGAATTTTGCGGAACATCAGAAAGCTGATAAAAGACAATGCACCTAATGCGGACGAACTATTTGCTTACGGAATGCCTGCATACAAGACAAACAAAAAACCTTTGGTTTATTTTGCTGCGTTTAAAAATCATATCGGACTTTATGCAACACCTTCAGGACACAGCGAATTTCAAGATGAACTTTCAAAATACAAACAAGGAAAAGGTTCGGTGCAGTTCCCACTTGACAAACCAATTCCATATAAACTAATTGAAAGAATTGTAAAGTTTAAAGTAACCGAAAACAACAAAAAGGCAACTAACAAAACGAATAAAGCCCAAGAACAATTTGAACTTGCGATTAGTAGTTTTTCTGAAGACATAAAACACATTGCCAGAGAAACCAGAAAACTAATACACAAAATACTACCTAACGTTGTAGAAGTAGTTTGGGTTCAACAAAAGAATATTGGATTCGGGACAGGTGTTAAGAAGAAAACAGAACATTTTTGTTGGTTAATGCCAGCAAGTAAACACGTTAATTTAGGCTTTAACTATGGAAGTGAACTTCCTGACCAAGAAAAATTGCTTGAAGGAACTGGAAAATTGTTTAGACATATTAAAATAAAATCAGTTGAACAACTTAACGACAAAAATTTGATTGACTTATTGACATACGCAACAACTTATAAAGTTCCTCAACTAAAAATTAAAAAAGGAACGGAAAAAACAGCTATCAAAACATCAAGACCTGAACAAATGAATAAAATAAGAGAAAATATTATCCAAAACTATATTGATGGATACAACCAATTTGACATTGAGAAAATGGTGGTTGATTTTGATGATAAAATAGTTTTTGAAAATATTCAGAATAATGAAATAAATTTATTGCTTAACGGATTGACTGCATTTAAAAAGCAAGCAGAAACTGCAAAAACATATTTTACAGAAAGAAAACAAACGATAAAATTATTCAAACATTTTGATAATTACACAGAAATCGAAATCGACTATTTTGCAATATTAGCAATTGACTTTCCAAATGGGTTAACGAAAGGAAGTAAACTAGAATTATCAGGAAAATCAATCTTTAAATTTAATGGAAGTAAGGTTATTAAATTGACAGATTTTAGTTAATGGCACTTTAAAAAATGGGAATATTTTCAATAAAATAAATGAGTAATTAATCAAAATAAAAATTTTATGAGTACAATGTTACGTGGTCTAACAACCGTAAGTTTCTATGCTACAGACCTTGAGTCGGCAAAAAAATGGTATAGTGAGTTTTTGAATATGGAGCCATATTTCAACGTGCCGGGTTATGTTGAATTTCGGATTGGTGATTATCAAAACGAATTAGGAATTATCGCTAGCAAATATGCTCCGAAAGGTGCAACTGAAAATATTGGGGGAGCAATCATTTATTGGCACGTTGACAATTTACAATCAACTTTAGATAGACTACTTTCATTAGGAGCATCTATTTATCAGCCAATACTGGACAGAAGCGGAGGTAAAGGCGAATTTGTAACAGCTTCAGTTGTAGACCCCTTTGGAAATATTTTGGGAATAATGACCAACAAACACTATTTGGAAATCCTAGTTAAAAAAAGTAATGACTAAGTGCAACAGCCAAACCAAATATGTGGAAACTAGAAAGGAATGGCGACAATGGTTAGCTAAAAATCATTTGTCAGAGCAGTCTGTAACATTGATTTGCAAAACAAAAAAAATTATTAACAATTGATAATCTAACAATGAAACACAAGGTAGATTTTAATATCGTTTCCACAGTTGGTTTGGAAACCTCACCTTTTGCTGAAAAACTAGCTGGTTTAAGAGCGCACGAGGCAAGATACTTTATGAATAAATACAAACAGGATTTCTTTGTAGAACCTGCTGATGAAAACCAAGAAACATTGGATTGGGTAAACAAAATTTTGAAAGAACGAAATATTAAGATTTTGTCCAAACCGTTAGAAATAGCAAATATGAAGGTTGAGAATATAAAATGGGATTTTGTATTTTACGAAAGTGGACTCGCAATAAATGTACTTTATACCCTTGACGACAAGAAGAAAAGAGCTGTTGGTTTTAAACTTTCAGAAGGAATGGACATTCCAGAAGAATTGGAAAATAAATTTAAGTTTATCCGACAGAAATCCAAACTAGCCGGGACAATCAGAGGTTCTTATTTTGTAATCAAAGGTGAATATTTGTAATGATGCAAATAACAACGAACCGCTAACATATATGGATTAAACGAAGCACTGCTTTGATTTAATCCTGTGTTGAATAAAGCTTCCGGAGCTCAGTTGCAAGTAAAATATATTATGGGGTTTTAAAAAATTAGTTGTGCTATAAAACAATAAACAAGTGTACTTTTTAGTACCCTTTGAGGAGTGTTTTATGGAGTTTGTGTTGTGGTTATGGTTGTTTTTTTCTTGTTTATTATCTTGTTTTCGTTATTTTTAGTTTTATTTTTGATGTTTGCTCAATACAATGCCTGTTCGCTTATTTCACGCAAATAAGGTGATGTTACTCAATTATTTTTTATCTTTTTTTGATGTTGAATGAGTTGAAGAATTTCAGGTGGCGCATTGGTATCAAAACTTAATACTCTAATCATTTTACCTGTTTGGCAAAATAAATTTTTAAAAATAGTTGATTGGTAAAGCAAA
>JADYZM010000065.1 GCA_020853105.1 Flavobacteriales bacterium
GGGACGGAATCGATGCTTCGGAAGGTACTTATTTCTATGAACTTAAATACACAGACATCTGTAGTACTGAGCAAAAACTAGTTACTGGGACTGTTACTCTGCTAAGAGGTCCTAAAAAACAATAAATTCTTCTTACTCAATAAAGAAAGCCCAACCTACCGGTTGGGCTTTCTGTTTTTTTATTTTGTTATATTTCTGTTGTTTTTATAAATTTTTTAATAAAAACTAAATTTAAAAATTGAATCTACTTAAGTATCAACAACAAAGAAATTTTTTTTATATTTTAGCTGCAACTGTATAAGCAAAAATCAAGTCTTATACTCAAATTTAAATTCAATGAAGAAAACACTATTTCTTGCAAATGTATTGCTAGCACTAAATGTAGCTATAGCTCACAACAACACTGAATCAGAATATCATTTTACAGAAAACAAAGGGCAGCTCGACAGTAGAGCTAAATTTCACGCAAAAATCCATGTGGGTGATATTTTCTTTGAAAATAATGCCATAACTTTTGACTTGTTTAATGCTGAAGATTTAGATAAAGCGTATAAGTTACGTCATAGCAAAAGAAAGAAAGAACTTGCACCAAATCAACCTTTAATGTTAAAGAAAAGTGCATATCGAATGAACTTCTTGAATTCAAATCCAAATGTTCATATTTCTAAAAATGAAAATATCGGTTATCTTAAAAATTATTTTATTGGTAATGACCCATCAAAATGGGCTTCAGATGTAGAATCATTCAAAAAAATCACATACAATGAAATTTATGCAGGAATTAATGCGGAAGTATATTCTGAAAACGACCATTTAAAATATGATTTTATTGTTAAAGCGGGAGCAAACCCAAGCAATATTGTAATAAACTACGAGGGCGTTTCTCAATTAAGCTTAAACAATGGGATATTGGATATAACATTAGCAAATTCAGAAGTGAAAGAACTAAAACCTATCGCATATCAATTCATTAATGGAAATAAACAAATTGTTGATTGTAATTTTAATGTAAATGGAACTCAGGTAAGCTTTGAACTTCCACAAGGATATGATAATACCAAAGAACTGGTAATTGACCCTGTATTGGTTTTTTCTTCATTAACAGGTTCAACAGCAGACAACTGGGGTTTTACATCTACTTATGATGATGCGGGTAACTTTTATGGTGGTGGAATTGCATTTAGTTCAGGATTTCCTGTTTCTGTAGGTGCTTATGATGTTTCATTTGGTGGCGTTTTAGACGCTGCAATAATTAAATACAACCCAACAGGAACTACTCGTATTTATGCTACTTATTTAGGCGGTTCACAACCTGATCAACCACACAGTTTGGTAACCAATGACTTAGGGGAATTAATCGTATTAGGGGCAACAGGATCAAACAACTATCCCACTCAGAATGCTTATGACGCAACATTTAATGGAGGGAGTTCAATTACTCCAAATGCCGGGACATTTCCAAACGGTTCTGACATCTTTATCACAAAATTAACTGCTGCCGGAAATGCTTTAATTGGTAGCACTTATATCGGTGGTACAGGAAATGACGGATTATCAATGAATACAAATTTAATGCATAATTACTCAGATGAAAACCGCGGTGAAGTGGTTGTGGACAACAATGGAGATATTTATTTTGCTTCCACTTCGAATTCAACAAATTTTCCAACAACGGCAGGAAGTCATAAACAAACCAACTCAGGGAATTATGATGGAGTTGCAGGAAAATTGAATTCTAATCTGAGCTCTTTATTATGGTCAACTTATGTGGGTGGAAGTGCCGGAGATGCCGGATATTCTGTTCGTGTTAACGAGACCAACAACACAACAGTAGTTTGTGGTGGTACTGTAAGTAACAATATAGGGACAACTCCAGGTGTAATTAATCCAACTTATGGCGGTTCAACTGATGGATACGTGGCGGTTTTTGATAATAACAATGGTTCATTAAACGCATTGTCCTATCTGGGAACTGCAGGATACGACCAAGCGTATATTGTTGAAGTTGATAAATTTGGTAGCATATTTGCTACTGGGCAAACAAAAGGTGCTTATCCTGTTACTGGTGGTGTTTATTCAAACCCAAACTCTTCACAATTTATTCATAAAATGAATAGTAACTTAACTACTACTGATTTTAGTACTGTTTTTGGTAGAGGACAAAACTCATCTGTAGATATTTCAATTACTGCTTTTCTTGTAGATAATTGTAGTAATATTTATGTTGCCGGTTGGGGTGGTGGAACTAACAATGAAGGAACAACCACTGGACTTCCTGTTACACCTGGTGCAATCAAAGGAACAACTGATGGTAGTGATTTCTATTTCATTGTATTAGAAAGAAATGCTGCAAGCCTTCTTTACGGAACTTTTTTTGGTCATAACAGTTCACAAGAACACGTTGATGGTGGTACAGCACGATTTGATAAAAGAGGAACTATCTACCAAGGTGTTTGTGCAGCTTGTGGTGGAACAAATAACTTTCCAACTCAACCCGGTGTATATTCAACCACAAATGGTTCTTCAAATTGTAATTTTGGTGCAATTAAAATTGGTTTAGATTTTCAAGGTATAACAGCAAATGCTACTGATCCTGGTGACGTATTAATTTGTGGTGCACCATACAATGTTTCATTTTCTGCCGGCTCTACTCCTCCTCCAATGACGTATTGGGATTTTGGTGATGGAAGCACACTTGGAATAGGAAGTTTCAACACTCCTACTCATACTTATGCGGATACAGGAACTTATAACATAATGTATGTAGCAATTGATTCTTCTTCTTGTAACATATCGGATACAGCTTATTTTGATGTTACTGTTATTCTTAATGACTCATTAGACGCTCAAATAACTATTCCTCCTTATGACCCTTGCTCACCCGGTGGTTTAACTATTGACTTAGAATTTACTGGCTCAGGTGCTGATTCTATCCACTGGAATATGGGTAATGGAACTACTTTTATCAACGTTGATTCTCTTCAATACACTTATACTGCTGCAGGTGATTATGTTCTTACTTTCCAAGCTTGGGACTTTGCATGTGGAGGATACAAAGTTGTTTATGATACGATTCATTTTAACCCAAATTACACTCAGGTAAATGCAACTTCACCTGGAAATCAAACTTTCTGTGCTCAACCGTATTTAGTTAATTTCAATGCAGGTGCCACGCCACCGCCTAATAACTTTTGGGATTTTGGCGATGGCATAGGAAATTCTACTCTTGCTAACCCGCAATATACTTATGCCGACACAGGTACTTACAACGTGATGTATGTGGCTATCGACTCTTCTACTTGTAATATTGCTGATACTGCTTATTTCTTAATTCAAATTATTAAACCTGAAGAGTTAAACGCTCAGTTTAACATTCCTCCTTACAATCGTTGTCAATCAACTTTGACTGTAAACTTTGCTTTTACAGGTACAGGTGCTGATTCTATATATTGGGATATGGGTAATGGAACTACTTTTGTGGACTCTACAA
>JADYZM010000066.1 GCA_020853105.1 Flavobacteriales bacterium
GGGACGGAATCGATGCTTCGGAAGGTACTTATTTCTATGAACTTAAATACACAGACATCTGTAGTACTGAGCAAAAACTAGTTACTGGGACTGTTACTCTGCTAAGAGGTCCTAAAAAACAATAAATAATATTAACAGTGTTATATGTTAAAAATTATAATGCATTTCTAAAAAAAATGGCTAAAACTTTCTCAGTTACCTTGTTATAACTATCTTTAACCCGTCTAATAAATAGACCTAATCCTTTTAGGTTAAATCTAAAAAAAAGATTGATTATGATAAAAAAATTAAACTTATTATTTGCGTTATCTCTATTAGTTTGCTCGATAATTAATGCACAACAACATGTAAATCAACAGAAACAAACATATGAAGTAAAAGAATTAATGAATGATAAGATGTTAAATGTTAATATCAAAGAATACTTTGTTAGAGAAATTAGAAAAACAGATTTAGTTAAAGCCATAGACAATCACGAATTTGTACACTTCTTTTTAGATAGATACCAAACTAATTACAGAGAACTAATTAAAACAGAATTATCTAAGTATAAGACTATTATCACATTGCAACAGGCAAAAGATTTAAGTAAAGATATTATTACAGAAATGGCAAATGATTTTAAAAGATCTAAAACTTACTCTACAAATATTAATAAAAATAATACTGCTAGACACATAGATTTGTTTAATTCAACAAATAAAGGACCAGGTGACCCATGTACAAATTCTGATTTTGAAACAGGTGATGCAACTGGTTGGGATTTATCTTATGGACAAGTTGATCCAGCACCAACCGCACCTTTTAATTATATTAATGTTACGCCAACAACATTAGCGGCATCAACACAACATACAATAATGACAGGTGCAGGTACAGATGCACTAGGAGGATTCCCTGTAGTTTATCCTGGTGGAACATCATCATTAATGATTGGTGATGGAACAGGTAGTAATAATAGTGCTGCAGATGCCTCACAAACATTTCTTGTTGATGTTAACTCAGCAGCTTTTAGCTACAGTTATGCTATTGTGTTGATGGATCCTGGTCATACACCTGAAGAACAACCTTATTTTAAAATTAATATGTATGATGAAAATGGAAACCCAATTCAATGCGGCGATTATTCTGTTGTAGCAGGAGGTTCTGGTGCAGATCCTGATTTTTTACCCTTTACATATAATAGTGAAAACGGAGTTTATTTGCCTTGGCGTACCACCTTTGCTCCATTACAAGGTTATATAGGGCAAAATGTAACCATAGAATTTGTAGTAGGAGATTGTTCTCAGGGAGGACATTTTGGATATGCTTATATTGATGCTTCTTGTAATTCAATGGAGATCTTAGGTCCTGATACAATTACATGTACTGGTCCAATAGTAATCTCAGCTCCACCTGGAGCCGCTAACTACTTATGGAGTCCAACAGGTGAAACAACCGAATCAATAACTGTTTCTACTCCTGGTCAATATCAAGTTGAAGTAACTCCTGTAACTGGAGCTGTATGTTCTATTACATTAACAAAAGATATCTATGAATTCGTTGATACCGTTGCAGCTATGTTTACAGCAACACCAACAACATTATGTACAGGAGATTCTGTTTCTTTTACAGATCAGTCCACAACCACTGGATCTGGCTCAATAGTAAATTGGCAGTGGGATTTTGATGGAGATGGGAACATAGATAATACAACACAAAATCCTACTCATGTATTTAACACTGCCGGAACATTTAATGTTAATTTAAATGCTACATCTCAAGGTTGTTCTGATGATACAACTATACAGATTACAGTTATTGAATCTCCTATAACCAATTTTAATGCTCCAACCGTTTGTTTGGGTGTTGCAACAAATTTTACAGATGTGTCAACTGGTGGTGTAAATTTATGGAACTGGGATTTTGATAACAATGGTATTGTTGATAATAATAATCAGAATCCAACCTTTACTTTCACCTCAGTAGGATTGTTTCCTGTAAATCTAGAAGTTTCTAATGGAACATGTTCGCATGATACTACCATTAATGTTGAAGTTACTCAGAGTTCAACAGCAAATTTTACTGCCCCAACTGTTTGCTTGGGAGTTGCTACTAATTTCACTGATGCGTCAATTGGTGGTGTAAACTCTTGGAATTGGGATTTTAATAATGATGGTATAGTTGATAACACTTCTCAAAATCCGATATTTACCTTTTCTTCAACAGGAACATTCCCTGTAAATCTAGAAGTCTCTGTTGGTGGCAATTGTGTTCATGATACAACAATAAATGTTACTGTTACTGAAAGTTCCAATGCAAATTTTACTGCTCCAACAGTTTGCTTGGGGGTTGCTACTAATTTCACTGATGCCTCAATTGGTGGTGTAGACACTTGGAATTGGGACTTTGACAATAATGGAACAGTAGATAATTCCACTCAAAATCCAAGTTTTACTTTCTCATCATCAGGAACATTCCCTGTAAATCTAGAAGTCTCTGTTGGTGGTAATTGTATTCATGATACAACAATTAATGTTACTGTTAATGAGAGTTCTATAGCCAATTTTACTGCCCCAACTGTTTGTTTAGGCTCTGCTACGAACTTTACTGATATTTCAACAGTTGGAGTTGATACTTGGAATTGGGATTTTGATAATAACGGAACTGTAGATAATTCTACTCAAAACCCTAGCTTTACTTTCAGTTCAACAGGCACATTCCCTGTTAAATTAGAAGTATCAACTGGTGGATTTTGTTCTCATGATACTACTATAAATGTTACCGTAGTTTCACAACCTACAGCCTCTTATAACTTTAATACTGCTTGTTTTGGAGAAACCACCTTCTTTAATGATGCCTCTAATGGTGGTGTAAACTCTTGGAATTGGGATTTTAATAATGATGGAATAGTTGATAATACATCACAAAATCCATCTCAGATTTTCTCAAGCTCAGGTTCGTTTACCGTAAGTTTAACAGTAGCTTCAAATAATGGTTGTGAAGATACATTTACTTCAACTGTAAATGTATTTGCTAATCCAGTTGCTGATTTTACAACAGAAGCTAATCCTTGCGAGAATAACTCAACTCAGTTTAATGACCTATCTCAAGCAGGCTCCTCAGTTATTAATTCTTGGAATTGGGATTTTAATAGTGATGGTACAATTGATAATATTAACCAAAGTCCATCAATAACATCAGATCCAAATAATAGTTTGGTTACATTGTATGTATCAGATTCAAATGGATGTAACGATTCTATTGTTAAATCAGTTGTAGTTGAATTTCTAAATGCTACTCAAAGTATTGTTCCTAATATATTTACACCTAATGGTGACAATTGGAACGATGAACTTGTTTTTAAAGGAGTTGATGATACAAAGGAGTTTAGCATAAAAATCTTTAACCGTTGGGGTAGAATGATGTTTGAATCTACAGACGCTTTAAAAAGCTGGGATGGGAAAGATGCCACAGATGGAACATATTTTTATGAACTTAAATATACAGACATCTGTAGCACCGAGCAAAAACTAGTTACAGGTACAGTTACTCTGCTCAGAGGTCCTAAAAAACAATAAAATAATGAAAGCCCAACCTACCGGTTGGGCTTTCTGTTTTTATATGTTGTTTAATCTACAAAATAGGTTTAGAATAAACAGTATGTGTTGGAAATGCAAATGACAACCCGTTTGAATTGAATTGTTTTAATATTTCGAGATTTATTTCTGTTTGAGTATCAATTATATCAGACTCTTTTTTAATAAAATACACAAAATTGATACCCAAATTGAAATCACCGAAACTGATGAAACCGATAGTTGTTCCTTCATCAAGGTTTTTATTGGTTGATATTTCTTTAAGAATGTTCATTGCTTTTTGCATTTGTTCGGGAGTTGTTTCATAGACCATCCCTAAGTTTAAACTCACCTTACGGGAGGGTTCAGCAGAAATGTTTTCAATAATATTTCCAATAAACAATGAATTTGGAATAGTAACTTTCCTACCATCAAGAGTTATCATTCTCGTAACCTGAAAACTTATTTCGGATATTGTCCCATCAAATCCATTTATTTTAATTCTATCTCCAACTTTGAATGATTTTACAGTAAAAATCATCATTCCGCCAAACATATTTGAAACTGTTTCTTTCGCAGCCATTGCTAGTGCTAAACCACCAATTCCCAAACCGGCAATTAAAGCCCCAACATCATACCCGGCGTTGTTTAAAGCCAAAATAATACCAACAGACCAAATAATTATTCTAACAACTTTTCTTACTACAGGAACTATTTGATTATCAACAGTACTTTCAGATTTCTCGGAAAATGGAATTACGTACTCTCGAATAATAGCATCTGTAAATCTTGATAAAAACCATGTAACATTAATGGTTACCAAAATTTGATATATCTTATTTATCCAAATATTAATTTCTGCCGGTAAAGCCAATCGTTCTATTCCAATCCAGAATCCGGCTATTGATAATGCCAATACAAAAGGAGCTTTAATCATCTCCAAAATAATATCATCAATTTTTGATTTAGATTTTGAAGTAATTCCTTTGATTGTTTTATTAAAAATCAAATAAACAATTTTTCCAATCAATATTGATCCCACTAAAATTGCAATACTAATCGCCCAATCTGTTATTGAGTTATTATAGAGTTTAGAGTTAAAAAAATCATTCATATATAAAGTTAAAAAATTGAATCACAAAACTAATAAAGTAAAATCAAACAATTAAGAGGTAACTTTTAGATGGTTTACCCATTTTCTTTTTTAGTAGATTTGTTTTAAACAATTCCCTTTTGAAGTATTTTTTGATAATAATCTGTCTATTCTTCTATTGTAAAACAAAAGGACAAGATACAATTAATCAAAAAAGATTTACAACTACAATTGCTGTAACATCAGGTTTATATATTGGAACAATGACCGGTTTATACCAAACCTGGTACAAGGAAATACCGTCGAGTAATTTTCATTTTTTTAACGACTTCAATCAGTGGAATTACATGGACAAGATTGGGCACAGCATGACTTCTTACTATATAGGATTAGCTGGATATTCAACACTCAAATGGTGTGGGGTATCCGAAAAAAAATCAGTGTGGTTTGGAGGAATGTTTGGCACTTTTTTCTTAACTACTGTTGAAATTTTTGATGGGTTTTCTTCGAATTGGGGTTTTTCGGGAAGCGATTTGGCTTCGAATGTCATAGGCTCAGGAATATTTGTTAGCCAACAATTAGCATGGAAAGAACAACGAATTGTATTAAAATATTCTTTTTATCAATCAGAATATGCTCAACTTAGACCAAATACATTGGGTAGTAATTTAAGGGAACAACTTTTAAAAGACTATAACGGGCAAACATACTGGCTTAGTTTTAATATCTCATCATTAGCAAAAATTGAAAATTCTTTTCCGAAATGGTTAAACCTTGCTGTTGGGTACGGAGCAGAAGGTTTAATTGGCGGAACCACCAACACCTATTGGTCCGGCAACCAATTGTATGATTATTCAACTATTTCCAGAAGAAAGCAATTGTTTTTATCCCTTGATGCTGATTTAACAAAAATTAAAACTAAAAACAGAGTGTTAAAAACACTTTTCACAACATTTGGATTTATAAAAGTTCCATTTCCATCACTTGTTTGGGAAGAATCTAATGGAATAAAATTGCTGCCTATTCAATAAAAAAAGAGAGCTAAAAAGCTCTCTTTTATAAGGGTGGAAGATCGGGTTCGAACCGACGACCCCTAGAACCACAATCTAGTGCTCTAACCAGCTGAGCTACAACCACCATTTAGGACGGCAAATATACAATAATTTGAATAATTACAAATTCAAAAGATTCCAATATTATTTCATTAAAATCAACCTTAATTTCATTATGCTTAATTTTGAGGCATGAGTTCAGACAATAAAGTACTATTAAATGTTGAGGGCATGACATGCTCAAATTGTGCTCTGGGCATAAAAAAACATTTAGAAAAAAAAGGTCTTGAAGAAATAGATGTAAATTTTTCTACAGGAGAAGTTTTGTTTAACAACAAAGCTGGAATATCTGTTTCTGAAATTAAAAACGGTATCAATAATTTAGGATATAAAGTAATAGAAAACAAAAAGGAAGAACACAACCATTCATCAGCAATAGAATATAAATTCTATTTTACTCTAATTTTTACGATTCCACTTTTTCTTCACATGTTTTTCCCTCACCACCATTGGCTTAACAATCCTTTTGTTCAACTATTTTTATGTCTTCCGGTTTTTGCTATAGGATTTTTTCATTTTGGTAAAAGTGCTTTAGGCTCATTAAAAACAATGGTACCAAACATGGATGTTTTGATTTTTATTGGTTCAACATCTGCATTTATATATAGTTTAATCGGTACAGTACAAAATTACGGTACTCCCGAGGCTCACAATTTTTTATTTTATGAGACAGCTGCAACGATTATTACTCTTGTTTTACTGGGTAATGTATTAGAACACCGTTCTGTAAACCAGACAACAACAGCAATAAAAGAACTTACTCAACTTCAAAAAGTTGAAGCTTCACGTATTTTAGCAGACGGAACTATTGAAAAAGTGGATTTTTCTCTTTTAAAAATTGGCGATACAATACTTTCAAACCAAGGAGATAAAATTGCAACTGATGGTGAAATTATATGGGGAGAAGCAACAATAAATGAATCGATGATAACCGGAGAAAGTGTTCCGGTGGACAAAACAATTGGAAACAAAGTTGTCGGAGGAACAATTGTCGAGTCCGGGACAATCAAAATCCGTGTTGACCAAGTAGGAAAAGAAACAGTGCTTTCAAAAATTATTGAGTTAGTAAAATCTGCACAACAAAATCAGCCTCAAATTCAAAAATTAGGAGATAAAGTCAGTGCAATATTCGTTCCTGTGGTTATCGGTATTTCTTTGTTAACATTTGTTGTTGCCAAATATGTCTTTCAAATAGAATTTCAACAAGCAATGATGCAGGCTATTGCTGTATTGGTAATTTCATGTCCTTGTGCTATGGGTTTAGCAACCCCTACAGCTGTAATGGTTGGAATTGGTAGAGCTGCAAAAAAAGGTATCCTTATCAAAGGTGGTAGTACCCTAGAACAATTTGCACGCATTAAAAATATTGTGTTTGATAAAACCGGAACTCTTACTACCGGAAATTTCAAGATAAAATCAATTGAAAGTTATCAGGAAACTAATACTCAAGAAATTATTGACTTAGTGTTTAGTATAGAGAAATATTCGTCTCATCCAATAGCAAAATCATTAGTTGAAGATTTGAAAAATAATGCTACACAGCAACCATTTATAACCGTAAATGAAATTAAAGGATATGGTATTGAAGCTATTGGTTCAGATGGGAATAGATACCAATTGGGGTCATCAAGGTGGGTAGAAGATAATATTATCAAGCAAAAACACAATTTGTTTTTACTCAAGAACAACACACTAATTGCAGGAATTTCAATTGAAGATGAATTGAAAAACAATGTGAAAGAAACCATTGAGCTGTTTAATAAACAAGATGTAAACACAATTTTATTAAGCGGTGATAGTAAAAATAAATGTGATGATTTAGGCAAAGAAGTAGGAATTACAACTATTTTTAGTGAAAAACTACCTGAGCAAAAATTGCAAATTATTGACGAATATATTTCTAAAAATCCAACAGCTATGGTAGGTGACGGAATCAATGACGCACCAGCTTTAGCAAAGGCAGATGTCGGAATTTCTTTGAGCAATGCCACACAAATTGCTATGCAAAGTGCACAAGTTGTTTTGTTAAATCACAAAGACTTCAAACAAGTATATGAAGCGTATCTAATTAGTAAACATACATTGATTACTATAAAACAAAATCTTTTTTGGGCATTTTTTTACAATGTTTTGGCAATTCCAATTGCAGCATTTGGCTTCCTTAATCCAATGGTTGCAGCATTAGCAATGGCTTTTTCAGACGTTATAGTAATTGGAAATTCAGTACGCCTGAAATCGAAGAAACTAAGCTAATTACTTTCCAACAATTTTAAACTCAGTACGTCTGTTTTGCTGGTGAGCATCTTCTTTCTCATCTTCAAATTTCAACTTGGCAATTTCAGCATCAGAAATCAATAATTTTTGTTTTCCGTATCCTTTTGAAATTAGTCTGCCTGATGCTATTCCTGCATTAATTAAATAATCAACACAAGATTGTGCTCTACGTTGCGATAAATCATCGTTGTATTTGTCGCCACCTCTTGAATCGGTATGGGCAGAAAGTTCAATTTTTAATGTTGGATTATCATTCAACAACTTAACCAGCCTGTCTAATTCATTTTTAGACGCATCACGTAAAGTAGATTTGTTGTAATCGTAAAAAATATTTTTTAAGATAATGCTGCTTCCCACTTCAATTTTTTGAAGATCGATATTTTTTTCAACTTCTTGATATGCGGCGGTTTCGGGAATGTTAAAATTCTCCGAGTGAAATAAATAACCATCAGCCCGAACAATCAATCCGTAATTTTTACCCGAAGGTAGGGAAACTAAATATTTTCCTGTTGATGCATTAGACTCAAACTTAGCAAGTGTTTTATTTTCTTCAACATCAATCAATTCAAGGTCTGAATATAATGGGGCTAGGGTTTTAGCATCACGAACAACACCTTTTAATATTGTAATTCGTTTTGTTGCAGCATCAACCTGTTTTTCAACAATTTTTTCTCTCACGGGTTCAGCAATATTTGCTAATAGATTATCCTCAGCAATCAACTGAACAGGTTTCTCTGGTCCTAAGAAAGTAATCAAATAAATATCTTTCTCTCCGAAACCATCGGGCTTAAATGATGAATAGTAGCCTTTTCGACCACTGGCATTAACAACAAAAAATACATCATCGTGAACAGAATTTATTGGATATCCAATGTTTTCAGGTGTTCCCCAAGTTCCGTCTTCTTTTTGTCTAGACATAAAAATATCAAATCCTCCCATAGATTCATGCCCCTGTGAGCTGAAGTAAATTGTTTTTCCGTCAGGGTGAATAACAACACTTTCTTCATTATATTTTGTATTGATACTTGGACCAATATTTACAGCTACCCCCCATTCCTTTTTTAATTCGTCCCATTTGCTGAAATATATATCATGCTCGCCAAAGCCACCGGGTTTATTAGAGACAAAATATAAAGTCTTTGCATCATTTGAATAACTTGCAGATGATTCGTGGTATTTCGTGTTGACGTTTTTACTGAGTGGAACTGGTTTTGACCATGATGAGCCAGTTAATTTACATTCAAATAAATCGCCATTCCCTTTGTCTCCTTTATAGATAATCATACTTTGTGCGTCGGGAGCAACAGCAACAGTTGCATCGTGCATTTCAGTATTAACATTGGTTCCCATATTTTGGGGAGCATTCCATTTTCCATTAGTTTTGGTTGTAATATAAATATCTTCGTAATATTCATTTAAACCCTCATCTAACAAACCGCCTGTTGAAGTATTTCTTCTTGATGTAAACATCATAACCGATTCGTCAGCAGAAATGATTGCTCCATATTCAGGGTATTTTGAATTGATAACATCTCCTATGTTATCAATAAAAGCTCTAACTGGTTTTGCAACAAGTTTTTTTCCTGTTTCACATTCTCTGATTTTTTTCTCGGTATCTTCAATTTCTAAAGCATCTTTGGTAGTTAATATTCCTCTGTGGGATTTATATGCTGCAATTGCTTCATCAAATTTCAAATTAAGTTGATACCCTATCCCAATATAGTAGCTAATGTCTTTTGAAACATTTGCATTCAATTTTTGGGCTTTTAAAAAGTGTTTTAGCGACTCTTCTTTATAAATCGGAGAAGCCAGATAACATCTTCCTAACCGATAATTCAATTGAGCATTATCAGGATTAAATTGATTCGCATCAAATAACGGTTGCAAAGCTTCTTTGTGATAACTTGCACGAACCCTAAATTCCGGGTTATTGAAATCCATAAAAGTTTCTGGATACATTTGAAAAGCAGTGTAACCGATATCCAATTTTTCTTTTGCTACTTTAAATTCTTCTTTCTTTTCTTTAAAAAGCGATTTATCAAAGGGAACATCTTGAGCATTTACAGATGAAATAATAAATATTGAGAGAACTGTTGATAGATAGAGTCTTGTTTTCATGTAGTTTTTGAATTTGATTTTTGATGTTTTCAACATCAATTAATTACAACTTGATTGAACAAATGTTTTTCCGTTTTTAAGCCCTAGAGAAGCTGCTTTGTTCCAGTCTTCACAAGCCTTAGCTTCATTTCTGAGCATTTCGTTTGCTATTCCTCTGTTTAAATAAGCAGGTCCAAAATCATCTTGAAGTAAAATTGCCTTGTTGCAATCTTCAATTGTTCCTTTATAGTCTTCCATTTTATATTTAGATGCTGCCCTATTGTTGTATGCTTGAACATAGCTGGCTTTTAAACGGATAGCATTATTGAAATCTTCAATAGCAGACTTGTATTCTCCTTTTTCATGTTTTGCATAGCCTCTATTGTTATAAGCAATGTAATAATCATTCTTTAATTGAATGGCTGTAGAATAGCTTTTTATTGCTTCATCGTATTGTTTATCGATTCTCAAAGCACTACCTAAATTATTAAAAGCAAAATATAATTTGTCGTCGGCAAAAACAGCTTTTTTGTAATCTGAAATTGCTCCTTTGATGTCATTCAATTGTCTTTTGGCACTACCTCTATCATTGTATGCATAAGCATAATCAGGTTTATTTTTAATAGCATTATCGTAATCCCCAACAGCTTCTGTGTATTTTTCGCTTAAGAAATACAGACCTCCACGATAATAATATGCCTCAGCATTAGTATTATCTTGTTCTATAGCTTTAGAAAAGTTTTCCATAGCGGCATCATTCTGTTGTTTATCATAGTGTATTCTGGCTTTTAAAAAATAAACTCCGGCATAATTCGGGTTAACTTGAATCAGAGCATCTAAATCGGCTGTAGCACCAGTGTAGTCTTTTGTTAAAAATTTTACTGAGCCTCTATTAAATAAAGCTTTTTCAAAAGTTGGAACTAAAGTTAGTGCTTGGTCAAAATCAGCAATTGCTCCGCTATAATCTTTATTGTTAATTTTTTCAGTTCCTGAATTGTATAGCTCTTCTGCTTTTCCTACATTCAACGCATTTTCATTTCCGACCTGTACATCTTGTGCATTAACAAATGAGTTAATCAAAAATGCTGATAAAATAATTACTTTCGTGTACTTCATATTTATTTATTTAATCAAGGAGCCAAGATACTCAAAATTTGTTTAATTTTTTATCTGTTTTGATTTGATTTTAAAAACTCCTTTTCATCAAACAAATCAATAAATTTGCCACAATGATGAAAATGCAAAACAATACGCTTGCTGAGGCAGTATCATATATTAGAAAAGAGTTGTGCTCAATCTATGATGAATCGGAAATTAACCTAACGAGTCAAATACTATTCAAACATTATTTTGGTATTTCTAAAAAAGAACTGATATTGAACGGTGATAAACGATTTTCTGAATCAGACTTATTAAAAATTATTTACGCTGTTAAGGATTTAAAAAAAAGAAAACCTTTAGCGTATATACTCGGTGAATGGGAATTTTATGGCTATCCATTCAAGGTTAATGAACATACATTAATTCCCAGACAAGAAACTGAAGAGCTTGTTCAACTTATCATTCAAGAAAATACAAAAAAGACTCCACTGATATTAGATATTGGAACCGGAAGCGGGTGTATTTCTATAACGCTTAAAAAAAATATTCCAAATTCAACTGTTTATGCTGTTGATATTTCATCTGAAGCAATAAAAATTGCGAAGCAAAATGCAATACTAAACTCAGTTGAAGTAAAATTTATAGAAGCCGATATTTTACAATCATTATCCATGGAGGAATCATTGGATATAATAGTAAGCAATCCGCCTTATATTCCAAAGGGAGAGAAAAATAGCATGGAATCAAATGTTATTGATTTTGAGCCTCATGTTGCATTATTTGTAGAGAACGAAAACCCTTTTCTTTTTTATGAAACTATTGCCGGATTTGCCCTATCAAAGTTGAAAAGCGATGGTAAGCTATATGTTGAAATTCATGAAAAATATGGTAATGAAATAAAAGAACTATTTGAAGATGTCGGCTTCTTAAATGTTAGAATAATTAAAGATATCCATAACAAGGACAGAATTATTTGTGGAGAAAAGAATCAAATAGAAAATGATAATTTACTACAAAGTATAAATTACGTAATTACACTTTTTTCAACTTCAAAGAAAAATTTTAAATATCACAATTCGCTACATACATTCCGAGTTGTTTCAGTTGCATTTAAAATAGGTAAATTCTATAATTTATCAGATGAAGATATGGAGATATTGATGATTTCTGCTTGGTTTCATGATATTGGATACTTAAAAACAATAGAAAACCATGAGTTATACAGTTCACTAGAGGCTGAGTCATTTTTATCTCAAATTAAATATCCAAGTTTAAAAATAGAGTTAGTAAAAGAATGTATTTTATCTACAAAGATTGGAACAACACCAGCACATCTGCTTTCAAAAATACTAGTTGATTCGGATTTAAGTGCGTTGGGTTCTACTAAGCATTTTATATATTCTGAAAAGCTAAGACAAGAGCTAAGCGAAAATGGATTAACCCAAATAAACAAAGAAGAATGGGTTGAAATAGAAATAGATTTTTTAAAGAAACATGTTTATCATACGGAGTATGCACAATCTCATTTTGAACCTACTAAACAAAAGCATCTTCAATATAGAATTGATGAGTTGAGTAAAATCAAAAACAAAATTTGAATAAAAAAATCATTTACAAATTAGTAAAAAAATTTTGCAGAATTAAAAAAAAACATACTTTTGCACACTCTTTAAACAAAGGGTATTCGTTCTGTTTCAACATGAGTCAATTATTGACAAACTTATAAAGAATTTATAAGCGAGAGTAGCTCAGCTGGTAGAGCGCGACCTTGCCAAGGTCGAGGTCGCGGGTTCGAACCCCGTCTCTCGCTCTTTTTTTATGTTCTAGTTGCTCAGGTGGTGGAATTGGTAGACACGCAAGACTTAAAATCTTGTGCTCATTAGAGCATGCGGGTTCAAGTCCCGCCCCGAGTACACTAAAAGCTCATAGTCATTTGATTATGAGCTTTTTATTTAAAAACAGGTGTGATATTAGGTGTAGTTACTATAACACAGCATACTATACAGCTTATTAAAAATACTTGTGAATGGGCTTCCACCTATCACATTTAAAGTTTAATCCCGAATGTCTCTGATGTTCGGGATTTTTCATTAACCATTTTAATTAAAAAAATAATACGTTAATTAACTTTCATCTAAAATTATTAACAAGCGTGATTTATTTGTGGAATTGTAATGTGTATTAACTGATTAACTATCCGGAAAACAATGTGGTAATTTTTTTATAGCCCATATTTCTATAAGTAGAATCAAAAAAACTACTTTTACTATATTAAAAAGTACTTAAAAAATTATATAACTACTAATAATATGCTTTTTTTATTACCATTAATCTCAACAACAATACACTTGGTTACAAATAATATATTTCATGAATAATCTAATTTTTATCTTATTAATTGTGTTTTCTCAACAAATATATTCCCAGAGACAGGATATACTTACAATTGATTGCCTTGATATTATGAATGCTAATGATATTGATAATTCTATCAATATTAAAAATGCGACTAAAGTTTTTCTAAAATGCTCTCCAAAAGGATTTGGAGAAAAAATAGAAGTCGCTTCTGGGGGGAAAAAAGATAAATATTTTTTTGAAAAAGAACATAATGTTATTTGGTTTAAATTCAAAATTTTAGTTACAAGTGAGCTCCTACTTACAATAAAGCCTAAGAATCCCGAAGATGATTATGATTTTTTGCTATTTAAAGTAGAAGATGAAAATACGATAAATCAAATAAAGTCAAAAACTCAACTCCCCATTAGAAGTAATTTAGCTAGAAATAATAAAGATAATAAAGGGGTCACTGGTTTAAGTTTTAATTCTAAAACAACCCATACCTATTCTGGTCCACAATATGAATTTAGTAAATCTTTAAAAATAGAGAAAGATGAAGAGTATTATTTAGTATTGGATAATGTATATGATAATGGGCAAGGCGCTATTATTGAATTTAATTATTTTGAGTTAAAAAAAATATCAGGATATGTTACAAATAATTCTAAGACCAAAAATCTAGATGCAGAATTGAACTGGGAAGATATTGAAAGTGGTCAACAACTAAGAAGAATAGTAACTAACCCAAAAACAGGATATTTTGAAATGGAAGTTCCATATTCATTAACTGACCTAGATAAATCATACGTACTTACTACAAGTTCTGATGGATATCTTTTTAAGGAAAATAACTTTACTGTTAAACATCTGCATAGTTTAGATACTAACCATTTATCAATTACCCTTTCAAAATTAGAAAAAGGGGAAAGACTAATAATTAATAATATCAATTTTAAAGGAGGAGAACCAATTTTTATTCCATCAGCATTGCCAAGTTTAAAACGATTAACTGAATTTATGAAGAAAAATGATTCCTTAAAGATATTAATAGAGGGTCATACAAATGGGTGTTCTTTAGGAGAAAAAGAATCCCAAATTCTATCAGAACGCAGAGCATTGAGAGTAAAAAAATATTTATTTGAAAATGAGATTGATATATCTATATTAAAAACTATTGGGTACGGATGTTCCAAAATTATCTACCCACAACCAAAAAATGATTAAGAACAACAATTAAACAGAAGAGTAGA
>JADYZM010000067.1 GCA_020853105.1 Flavobacteriales bacterium
ATTTTGATGCTTGGGGAAGAAGAAGAAATGTAGATGATTGGACTTACACTAACACAGAACCTTTTGTTGAAAATGGTTATAACTTTAGTTGGCTAACACGTGGCTATACAGGACACGAACATTTACCTTCTCTTTCGACAGGTGTAGGCTCATTGATTAACATGAACGGACGTATATACGACCCTGTGCTTGGTAGAATGTTAAGCCCTGATAATTATGTTCAAGATGCTACCAGTACACAAGGCTTTAACCGATATAGCTATGTGGTAAACAACCCCTTAAAATATACTGACCCGAGTGGAGAGTTTCTTTCAGGAATAGGAGCTGCGGTTCTTGGTTGGGTTAATACTATTGGTGATGCAACAAGTAATGCTGTTTCATCAGGAGTATTAGTACAAGGGGCTATGGCAGCAGGTCAAGTTTTTGCTATGGCAGGCATTACTTATGTTTCTTTATATACAGGAGCAGCAATTTCTACTTATTCAATTCCTTTTGCTAATACCTTTGCAATTATGGCATCATCGTTTACCAGTAATATAGGAATGAGTACGCTTAATGGAAACACAAGTGTTGTAGTAAGTGTTGGTTTTGCTTCATACGATTTTGATAATGGAAAAGCAAATGGTATTTGGAACTGGAATAATTTAGAACCAATAGAAAAAATTGGTTATAGCTTAGGAGCTTTAGCTAATTTGAGCGACATAGCAAATGTGGTGGATAAATTTACCCATTGGGAAGAGAAGTTAAGAATGCAATACTTTAATGAAGCAATGAATAATACAGGAGAACTTGACCCCAACACCTTAAATAAAGGATATGCTAAATCAAATTATGTAGGAGGAGAAAATGTTCAAACAATACCTGATGTTGATGGAAAAATCTTTCCGTTCTATGGTACGGAAAACCCAACATTATCTGATTTATCAGCCCAACCACATGATATTCGTTGGGATAGTTTTAAAATGAAAGCAGGGTTTAAAGACTTTGTTTTTAGTCAAAAATCTATTGGAGCAGATTTACAACTTTCAGGAAGAGCTATTTACATTGGATTAAAGAACTTAACGATAAATCCTATGCAAGCAGTAGGAAGCTTAGGCTTAGGAATTGGCTCAGGTATTGCATTTTTGCCCAAAACGATTCTTTATCCTTTTGTTGGATGGTGGTAAAGTATTATTTATGAAATATTTAGTTTTTTTAATGGGTTTTTATGGATGTAATTTTGTTGGAGTTATTACAACAAAATCATATCGAGTCTCTTACAATCCTTCTATTACGGAAAGAGGTTTAATAGAAGTTCAATATAAATATCCAGAGATTAGAATTCCTGAAAATTTACAATACACGTTTAAGGAACAGGATATTTCTGCAAAAAAAGAAATTCTTTCTTTAGAAGACAGTACATATATTTTAAAAGATTCAAAAGACTTTTCTCGACATTGGAACGGGTATAAGGTATTTAAATTTTCAGACCCTTCAAAAAAGTACATTTATATAATTAGAGTACTTAACCCAGAAAAGCGTCGCTGTGAGATTGGAGTCGTCGGCATAAGTTATAAAAAGGATGATAAATATATACCACAAAATCAACTATCGAAAGAGGAATTAAGTTCCGCTATTTTGATTTTTGAAGAAGATATTTTACCTAAGATTACTGAATGTGTTAATTTGATGAGAGAGAAGTATCATGGTATTTAGAAAACAGTTGATAAAAAAAGAAATAATTATGAACAAACTATTGCTATTGTTAACGTTGCTCCTATTTACAGAAACAAGTTTAAAAGCACAAGAATCAACAGATACTATTCAGATTAATAAAACTTTTTTTGGAACGGTATTTAAATTGAATGATAAGCCACTAAAACCTAAACAAATAAATAATATGATGAAGAATTATCCTGAAGCGTATGATGAAATGACAAAAGCCAGAGACCTCCACATTGCCTCAGATATTATTGGTGGAGTTGGAGGTTTTTTGGTTGGGTGGTCAGTTGGTTCAGCCGTTAGCGGAGGAAAAATATCTCCGAATATGTTTAGACTTGGGGCTGTGTTAATAGGTGTTTCTATCCCTTTTCACATTTTTTATGATAAAAAAACAACAAAAGTTGTGAGGAATTATAATCAACATATAGTTTCAACATCGGGGAAAAACTGACAAAAAAAAGAAAAAAAGAAACCGCAAAGCAAAATAAGGTTAAAAAATAAAAAAACCATTCTGTGAAAAAAATAGTGTTGATAATTACGTTAGAGCTATTTGTATTTACCGCTTTTTCGGGTGATATTTTAATTTTAAAAAATGACATGATTTTTGACGGAAAAGTAACAAAAATCAAGGATTGTGAAATTATTTTTAAAGCTGAAGGTTGCAAATACACTATTCCAACATCAGAAATATTTTCAATACAATTTAAAGACACTCACGACAAGGTTTACAAAGAATATATAGAAACAGCCGTTACAGACTCTGAAAAGTGCCTGAAAGGGAAATTTGATGCAGAATACTATCATGGTAAAGAAGGAGACCATTTTTTAATGGGAATGTTATTCGGACCTTTTGCGGTAATTGGCACTGCACTTGCAGAACCAACACCTGATAGAGGTAAACAAACCTATATGCTTTCAAAGAACAAAGACCAATTTAACAATCCAGAATACCTAAACTGTTATAAGAAAAAAGCGAAAGGGCAACTTATAAAAATGGAAGCTCTTGGATGGGGAGCTTGGATATTATTTGTGATTGCAGTAACAAAATTATAATCCCCTTGCTCCCGCAAGCGTCCCGCTTGTGGTAAAAAAAAATAATACATTTGCCTACATGAGCAGAAACTACCTTACGCTACCGCGAGCGTCTCGCTCGTGGTATTAAAAACTACAAGGTAGAGCCTTGCAGGAGCGAGAGGATTGGAAATATAGTAGAGCAAAAGACTTTTGAGATGAAAAAGGTTTAGTAAATTTATGTTTGATTTAAAGATAATACATTCCACAAGCGGGACGCTTGCGGCAGCAGGGGTTGTTAAATAACAACATAAAATTGGTAGCTCTGCAAGGGGTTGCAGGAACAGGTAAAACACTTTTAGCATTGGCTAGTTCACTCGAACAAAAAATAGTTTTAAACAAATTATTCTTGCACGACCCATTGTTCCGTTGAGTAACAGAGATATTGGTTATCTGCCGGGAGATGTAAATGACAAAATTGGTCCTTATATGGAGCCTTTGTGGGACAAC
>JADYZM010000068.1 GCA_020853105.1 Flavobacteriales bacterium
TAAAAATGTCGACCGCGACAAACGTGTCATTTTTTTTAAATTAAAAGGAAAGGGGCAAGAAAACAGTCTGCCGTTAGACTTTTCAAATTTTACGATACCGTCTTCGTCATTTATTGCCACTAACGGTCTTGGGCTAAAAGCTGGTGGGCATTTAGAATTTCGTCAAAGTCCACTGTTACAAAAGTAGATAAAAAGCACCAAAGTATAATAACCTACAAACGCCCACTTGATTTTAGCCCATGTTGTGTGTATGTGCATTCTGTCGTCCGTGCGATTGGGTGACAAGCTTATTGGCAAAACTTGTTCCGATTTTTCGGGATTTATTTTGACAATGTGCTTGACACAGAAGCGTTGGTATTGGTATCTCTGTCAAATAGTTTGTTAAATTGGTTAAAAATACGCTGCATCACTCTCAAGTCGTCCGTAACAATCTCTGCCGTACCGGTCATTTCGGGCGTAAAAGTCAACTGTTTGTTGTACGAACTGGTCATGCCGTTGTTTAAAGATATTTCTACCTGATAACTGTTTTCGTTAGGGATTTCGGTCAATTTAGAAACCATACCTTCCAAATGTCCAAATTCGTAAGAAGGATAATTGTTGAGTTTTATTCTTGCTGTCTGTCCTGTTTGTATTTTACCAAAACCGATAGCAGGAATGGTTACCAAAGCAATGAGTTTTTCATTGTTGGTTGTAATTGCAAATAATGATTTTCCTGATTCAATGAATTGGTTTTGATGAATTTTCTCTATCCATACCAATTTGCCCGAAATAGGAGCTATAAACGAATAGTTTTGTTGCCAGTTTTCAATGCCATTTTCTAATTCCAATAGATTTGCCAAAATATTGTTGGTCAACGTCCGTTCATTTTCCTGATATTGAAATTCGGCATCGTTTAACTCTTGCTGTAAATTAATTAAAGTAATTTGCTGCTCAGTCTCCACTTTATTCAAGTTTTCCAAGTCCATTTGTTTTTGGCGGAGCAAGGTTTCTTCCTTGTAAAATTCCATCTTTGCCGTATAACCTTTTTCATACAATTGTTGGTCTGCTTTGTACTTTTCTTCGGCATTTTTCAATTCTTCTTTTAATAAAGAAAGTTGTTTTGATGAAATAACAATCAGTTTTTTGTATTGAACAATTTTGCTTTTTAAACTGTTGATTTTTTGAACGGAAAAATTATTTTGTTTCAACTCCTGTAAATCTTTTAGGTTTTTTTGTAAGTCGTTAAAAGTCGTTTGCATTGCACCAAAAACATGCTTTTTGGTCGCTAAAGGCAATTCGTTTTTTGGGGAAGTTAAATAATCTCTAACCGCTAATACATAATCTTTTAAAAACTCAATACCTTCTTGTGTTACAGGGTTTTCCATTTCTGCAATAACTTGATTTTTTTCAATTGTAGCACCATCTGAAAACAAAATATTAGTCAACTTCCCCGAACTTTTAACTACTAATTTTACAGGTGGTTCTAAAGTGGTTAATGTTGCATTTCCAAAAATAATATCGGGATATTTAATAAACCACGACAAGGAAATAAGCATCACTATTAATCCAAAAATCAGCGTAATTCCCCAACGTATCATCCAGCTAGGAACAGCAGAAATAATTTCCTGTACTTCGTCGGAGCGGATAGAAGCCCCCTCCAACTCCCCCGAAGGGGGAGGGTTTTCAACGCTCGTAGCCAATTCCCCTCCTAAATCCTCCCCAATAGGGAGGACTTTGCTATCGCTCAATGCCATTGATGATAAACTTTCTTTTGTTATTTCAGTTATTTCAGGCATACTCTTCTTAAATAACCTCATCTTTTGCTCCTCTACGTAGCCCCTCCTTCGGAGGGGTTGGGGAGGCTTCCTCTAATTTTTCCAATTCCAACTGATTTTTTACTAAGTTATAATAACTTCTTTTTAGGTTGATTAATTCATCGTGCGTTCCTTTTTCAATAATTTTACCTTTGTCTAAAACTACAATTTGGTCGGCATTTTTAACGGTGCTTAAACGATGTGCAATAACAACAGCAGTTCTATCTTTGAAAAACTGATTCAAATTTTCCATAATCACTTTTTCGTTATTGGCATCTAAGGCACTGGTGGCTTCATCAAAGAAGATAATATCAGGGTTTTTGTAAACCGCACGAGCAATCAATAATCGTTGTTTCTGCCCTGTACTCATTCCAACGCCTGACATTCCAATTTTTGTGTTGTAAGCCAAAGGTAAATTTTCAATAAAATCTTTGATGTTGGCTATTTCAACGGCACGTAATAATTTTTCTCTGTTAATGTGTTCCTCTCCAACAGCAATGTTGTTGGCAATGGTATCATTAAAAATAAATCCTTCTTGCATAACACTTCCGCATTTCTCACGCCACGCCTTTTGCTTTAAATTATTCAGGTTGACTTTTCCGATAGTTATCTCACCCTCTTGCGGAACATAAAACTTTAATAACATTTTCATTAAGGTGGTTTTACCGCTTCCGCTGGCTCCTACTATTGCCGTTATTTTGTTGGCAGGAATGGTTAAACTTAGATTTTTGATTACAAACTCACTGCTTCCCGGATAACGGAAACTTACATTTTTCAATTCAATATTTTCATTTATGGGAATAGCTGTTATTTTTTCTTCTGTGCTATTTTCTTCATCCTCTTTTCCATGAATTTCTGACAATCTTTCTAAAGCTATTTTTGCATCTTGCCAAGCATAAATAAAATTAATGAGTTGTTGAATTGGAGCATTCAACTGTCCAATAATATAACTTATTGCCATCATCATACCCAAGGTAATTTGTCCGTCAATCACTAATTTGGCAGATAGTATGGTAATAAAAATGTTTTTAATTTCATTAATAGAATTGGACCCAATGGTTTGGGTTTGCTCCAGCACTAAGCTTTTGGTGCGGATTTTAAAAAGTTTTGCTTGTAAATACTCCCAACTCCAACGCTTTTGTTGTTCGGCATTGTGGAGTTTAATTTCCTGCATCCCACTAATTAATTCTATTACTTTGGTTTGTTCCGCACTAAGTTGTGAAAACCGCTTGTAATCTAAATCTTTTCTTCGTTTCAGGAAAATTACAATCCAACCGAAATAAAGAAAACTGCCCAACATAAATACACCAAAAATTGTCAAATCGTACCAAGCTAATACTGCTCCGAAAACCAGCAGATTTACAAATGAAAACAAGGTGTTTAGTGAAGTGTTGGTAAGCAAGTGCTCAATGCGTTGGTGGTCGGTAATCCGCTGCATAATGTCGCCTGTCATTTTGCTGTCGAAAAAAGCAATAGGCAGATTCATCAGTTTGATGAAAAAATCGGAAATCAGCGAAATATTAATTCGTGTACTCAGGTGCAATAAAATCCATCCACGAATTAATTCAATACTTATTCTACCGAAAAACAAAAATAATTGAGCAATTAAAATCAGGTAAATAAAATTGATGTCTCTGTTTTGTATGCCAATATCAACAATGCTTTGCGTAAGAAATGGGAAAATAAGTTGTAATAAACTCCCTGCAAGAAGTCCGATAGCAAGTTGGATAATAAATTTTTTGTATTTCGATAAGTACCCAAACAGAAAAGAAATTCCATGAGGGTTTTCCACATCGTCTGTTTCAGCTTTTTTGAGTTTTGGTGTAGGTTCGAGTAATAAAGCAATACCCTCTTCGGTGCTTGAATCAGCATTGTTGCCTATCCAATTTTTTATAAATTCTGCTTGTGTATATTTTAATAATCCATGAGCAGGGTCAGCAACATATACTATCGTTTCCCCTCTTGAGAGGGGATTAAGGGGTGTGTTCTTTTTAATTTTATACACCACCACAAAATGTTTTTGTTGCCAGTAAACAATACAAGGAAGAAGTGCTTCTTCGGCAAATTTTTGAAAAGTAACTTTTACGCCAAGTGAACGAAATCCTAATTTCTCGGCTGTGTCAGCTATGTTTTTTAATGAACTTCCTTCACGTGTGGTTTCTGATAAAGTACGAAGCTTGGATAAACTAATTGTCCTTCCATAAAATTTCGCCACCAT
Source organism: Flavobacteriales bacterium (assembly GCA_020853105.1). Lineage (GTDB taxonomy): Bacteria > Bacteroidota > Bacteroidia > Flavobacteriales_E > Vicingaceae > Vicingus. Next base: position 4,012 of record JADYZM010000068.1, read on the forward strand.
TCGAAGACAGCTTGGTCCGCAATCCATAAAATCGGGTTGGTGGTAGAATGGGAATGACATATTTATTGAAATTTGATCTCAAAACCGTGTGTTGCAAAATACGATATTTTTTGTCTCAAGTAGTTATTTAAGGAATTTCTTTTAATACCAAACTCCTTTTCAATAGCCTTATAGGAATCGACATTTTCATTACCATAACTAAATAATTTCTTTAATTTATCAATACCTCCTTTTTCTATGGCTTCATGACAAAATATTGCAGCAATAACGTAATGAGGAGAAGTAAACTCATCTAATTGATAAAAATCTTCAATGAAATTATTTAGATTAGTTTCAGGGTGTTTTTTTAAGTAATCATTTACCCGTTTAATATGATAATTTAAAGATTTATTGAAATGAGCATTTTCTCCGCCCCAATAAGTTACAATACCTAAATGAAATATGCCACTATTAGGAAATTTCTTTAATATTGAATGTGTGATTTCATGTCTATAATCTTCCCCAACTATTGTATTCGAATAAATTATATTATTTTTTTCATCATAAAATCCACATAAATTATTATCGCTACCTATTCCAACAACAAAATCATAACCCTGTAACTCAAATATTTTATCGCAATTCTCAGCAATATAATAATCTATTGTGTCAAGATTTATTTCAAATAATTTAGACAGCCGCATATAATATTCGTTTGCTTCATTAGCTTTATGAATATCGAAGGGGTGGTTAGGATGATAAATATAATTAAAATAACCAATATTTCTTTTTTGCCAACTACTTGTGTGATGAGATATGTAATTAGATAATTTGTAATTACTGTTTTCTTTATCTGCATAATAATTTACAATCGCTAATGGATAAATTGATTTGTCTGGATAGGAAAAATAGAATAGTGATTTTATTTGATATAGCTCGCCAAATGGAGTTATTGATAATACAACATTTTTCCCACCCCTATAAGATAATCCATAAAGAGAAGGCGATAAAAAACCAGCATTATTTATTAAATCAAATGAGTTGTATTTTCTTTTTTCGAATTCAACCCAGTAAGGATTATTATAGGTGCTGTCAGGATGAGAGTTGAGATAATTTTCCCACAGTTTAAAAATCTCTTTTTTATTATTATTGTTCGTTGTATCTATACCTGCTGCCAAGGTAACTTGAATTTCTTGACTAATGGCTTTATAACAAAAACCGTTTAAAAGAAAAAAGAGTAATGTAATTTTTGTTTTCATATTTTTATAATTTATGAAGATTAAGAAATTCATTTTTAGGAGATTCTAAGGTTAAAATGCTTGGCACATTAGCCCAATCAAATTGGCGTAAAAAACCATAACCAATGCCAGCTTCACCCATGAATAAGTTAACAAGGGGAATGGTGCCATCTTCGCCTGTTTTAAAAGATTCCCCCTTTTTATGTTTTAAGATTAAACTTTGTAGATAATTTTCAATAAAAAATTTAGTCTTATCATCATGTAAATATGTGCCAATTGCTCTGAGTATTTCAAGATTACCTAAATCACCATGACAAAGTGATTGATTCCCTCCAATCCCTGTTTTAATAATATTTTCTTTTGCTATTAACAGTTCACTATTAATAATATTATCAGAATATTTATCAGAAATCAAGAGTCTACTTAAAGCAATTCCTGCCGACCCATGACACCAGCAACCAGCATCATATTTATCAAGCCCCTCCCTTCCATCTCTCCAACCTTTAATTTCAGTAATAAATTGAGACCTGTCGTGTTCTAAAATTTTCAAACCTAATGTTTCAGCAACAAAGTCATTTTTTAAAGCAGCGTACCTTAATATTGAAGCGGATATACCACTACTACCATGAGCGAAACCGCCAAGAAAAAGTTGATTTTTGTTTAAATCATATGAATCAATGTAAGGTAAAGCGAGGCTATTATCCTTTTGTATAACAGATAAATTATAAATATTACTGATACTTTTTTTAATGAAACGGTCAATGATTTCATCCTCTTGATTAGGCAATGAGATTAAAAGTTGCAATAACCCCGATTGACCTAAAAGAAAATCTGTATTCTTAGTAAAAATCAAATAACGGTCAAGTATTCTGAAAAACAAATCAATTACCCTATCATCCCAATAATTTTTTTCTAGGACACTAGAAAAATGGTTCATTAAAAAAACAACTGAAAAAGGAAATGAAAAAGGAGAAATAGGTTGAGTAGCAATTAACTCAATAGGAAGTTGTAAAAAATGCTTTTCCATTTTTATGAATGTTTCTTTCATTCTTAAAAAAGTGGTTTCTGCAATATGTAAGTATTCTTTATTTTGTGTGTATTTATGAAGGTACAAATAAAAATAACACATGCCACTTAGCCCATCGTATAAATCAAGATTTAAAGGAAGACACCCCCAACGACCGTCAACATCTCGACTTTTCCAAACCCAATTATATTCCTTAGAATATTTATTATAATATACTTTTGTAGTCAATGAACATCCAATCTTGTCCGCTATTTCTAGTAATTCATTTTTATTAAAGTTATTTGAGGACTCTGAAATTGAATTTTTCCATTTTTCTGGTGTAATAAAATTGATTTCCTTAGGGCAATCGATTTTGAAGATTTCAAAACTATATTTACAGCTTATATCTATTATATTTAATTGAAAGTTTAAGTCTTGTTGTGAAAGGTTTTTTAAGCGTTCAACCGCCATATAAGTGCCAGTATATATCTTGTCAAAATAATTTTGAGAAATAATATCGTTGTTACTTGCATACAATGATGTATTAATTTCATTGTATGTATAGAAATAAGGAATATCACCTACATTAATTTGCTCTTTTATTGATTTAGCTAATTTCTTTGAAAGAGGTTTCTTTACAACTTCAAACAGTCTGTTAATTATTGATTCAATATTTTCATCTCCTTGCAAACATTCTGGAATTATACTATCTCTTAATAATAAATCGTAGACAGAGGTGTTATGTATTATAAAACGAATAAATGTATTCTTAAATACATCGCTATTAATTCTTTCTAATACACTATCTTTATTATTTTGAAAGAATTTATATTGTTCGATAAATCCTTCTCTTAATTTTAAGTAATAATTGTAGTTTAAGTTGTATTGGGTTCCTTCGAATGATGGCAAGTGAGTTTCAATAGAACCATTTCCAGCGAAAACCTCATTAACTTCTTGTTCCATTTTGTCTGTATTTTTATTCTTCCATACAACAGACTTTATTTTCTGATGATTAGCACCATACAAAACGCTTCTAACTAAATCACGTTCCATATCATTACCCTGTGCCCAAAAAGGTAGAATACCAACACTTAATACACTTTGAAAAATATTTGAAATAATATTTTTAGAATAACCAGATTTTATAGGTTTGTTTAAGAGACATTCTAAATCAATAAAAAAGGGTTTATTGCCTCTAAGTATAATATTATCAGGCATTATGTCGTGAGTGCCAAGTAAATAAAATACACACAAAATTTTACCAATGTTATGATAGTGAGATTCGATTTCTTTTAAATTAGCTACTTCATTGTACTCGATAAATTCCATCCAACCATACTCCTCTCTTGTAAGAATTTTCGGGAAGCCAATATTGATATCAGAACCTGAAGTATTTAAAAAATCAATGAATTTTTGAAAGCTATTTTCATTTTCTAAACTTCGAGGTTTATAAACAATTTTAAATCCATTATTAAATGTAACAAATGAAACTGTTCTTCCATTTTTGTGCATATCTCCTAAGAAAAGTTGAATGCTATTTAATGAAAAAATATTTCTATCAAACAGGGACTCTAAATCCTTGATGTCAACTTTAGTTCTGACAATCAACTCTTCAATGTGAATTAATATATTTTTAATTTGAGTATTAAGCCTATTAAATAGAATAGGATATTTTTCAAAATAATATGAAATCCATTCAGGATTTGTTGTAATTTCTTTAATAAAAAATGAAAATCTTTCGTTTGAGTCATCCCCTTCCAAAATCTCAGCCTCTTTTGCTATTTCTAACTCATGTATTAAAGAATAAGCAAGTAGTTTTTCCTTAATATAAAAATTTATTTGCCCAGCTAAATTTTTGATAAACCCCTCTCTCTTTTCTGATAATATTAAGTTGGAGCAATCATAATCTAAAAAAAATAATTTATTTAAGTTATCCTCAATATTAATAATTAAAGGGAATAATGCGTAATAGAAATCAGGTTGAATTTCATTTTCTCTATGAGAAAAATTTATTTCTTGAATAAGAATGTCATTTAATGAGAAAGTAACCATTTAATAAAATAATTTAAAAAAGTGTGAGATAAGAAAGACTCTGATTGATATATCAATCAGAGTCTTTCAGAATTAGGCTTAATTAGCCATTTGGTGGAGGTGGGCAGTTACACACACAGGTTTTGTCGCAGCCACATGTGCTACCAGTTTGACCACATGATGTGCCAGCAGTATTAGAACCTCCTACCAATTTACTCAAAGCATCTTTATCAATACGATTAAAGTTGCTTTTCTTCTTGATACTTAACAATTTTGATTTCATTGTTACAAGGTATTAGTTTCGCTCTACTAGATAGGGGTATCGAGCATCTCCCTTTTGTCAATTTTGGCCAAATGACTTTGCAAAGTTATTTCATCAAGCGGTAAAATCGTTACCGTTTGAATTTTTTATGAAATATTTCTTACTTTTCCTGCAAAACTTAATATCATAACCCAATCCTCTCAATGAGTTAATCATATTTCTTGCTGTCTTATTGCAGCAGTCAAATTTTCTTTCAATACATTTTGTATGGCAGATTTGCCCCTTTTCTATCATTTCTTTCAGGTACTCAATTCTTTTTAAATATGTTAGATAATCCATTGTTTAATTCTTTTGAGCGTTGGCAAAAAAGCAAATGTGTACCTTTTTCAGGTACTTATTTGCTTGTGCTTCGGCTTCTATGCATTACACACAACGTTTGCCGGCTACCCGAAGGTGGCGATTTAGAAGCACTTCACTGTCAACCAAGCAGGAACTTTGATAGAAGCACAAAGCTTGATTTAACCACTGAACCGCCACTTTTGGGTAGGTGCTGTTATA
>JADYZM010000069.1 GCA_020853105.1 Flavobacteriales bacterium
ATGAGACACATGATATTTGTAAAAAATTGTTTTTTAAACAATAAATTGTTTTATTTTTAACATTTTTGTGATTTTATTATACTTTATGTTTTTAACATCTTCTTGTGCATTTCTTAGTTTATTAAGGCTAGTTTGAGCATTTTGTTAAAGTAAATTTGATTGATTTAGGCGTGCTTTAACCTGAGGAGAAATTATGAACTTAAAAAATGTAAATAGCGTTTATTTTCTTGGCATTGGTGGTATAGGTATGAGTGCTCTGGCTCGTTATTTTATTTCGTTGGGTTGTAAAGTTGCAGGTTACGATAAAACCAAAACATCATTAACTCAAGCCTTGGAACAAGAAGGAGTGCAAGTGCATTATGATGAGAATACTGAAGCTATCCCAACTGAAATAAAGAATAATGAACCAAATACGTTGGTAATCTTTACTCCAGCTATTCCAAAAAATAACGTAGAATATTTATTTTTTATAAATCAAAAAATTAGACTTTATAAAAGAGCAGAGGTTTTGGGATTAATTACCCAAAACTACTTTACCATAGCAGTCGCTGGAACCCATGGAAAAACAACCACATCCTCTATTATAGCCCATGTTTTAAATGAGTGCGGAGTAGATTGTATAGCCTTTTTAGGAGGTATTAGTTTAAATTTCAATTCAAATTTATTGCTTAACAACAATGCAAAAACGGTGGTTGTCGAAGCCGATGAATTTGACCGTTCTTTTTTAACACTATCTCCAAACATTGCCATTGTTACTTCTATAGATGCCGACCACTTAGATATTTATGGAGATAAGGAAGAAATGCATAAATCGTATCAAGATTTTGTAAACAAGATTGATAAAAATGGAGTGTTGATTACCAAACCGGAAATAAAACAAAAGATTCAATTTAAAAATACCTCAACCTATCACTTAAAATCTCAGGCGGATTATTTGCCTTCAGAGGTTAAAGTAGAAAATGGCAGCTACTTTTTAACCATAAACCAAGATAAAATCAAGTTAGGATTTCCGGGAATACATAATGTGGAAAATTCTTTGGCGGCTTATGTTGTTGCTAAAAAATTAAACCTGGATAGTGCTAAAATTAGTAAAGCTTTAGCATCTTACATTGGGGTAAAAAGAAGATTTGAGTATCATGTTAAATCACAAAACATAGTTTATATTGATGATTATGCTCATCATCCAGAAGAATTGCGAATGTGTATATCTTCAGTTAAAGAACTTTACCCTAATAAAAAGATTACAGGAGTTTTTCAACCGCATTTATTTTCTAGAACAAGAGATTTTTTAGATGAATTTGCTTCATCGCTATCAGTGTTGGATGAGTTAATTTTATTGGATATCTATCCTGCAAGAGAATTGCCTATTCCCGGAATAACTTCTCAGTTAATTATTGATAAAGCTACGGCTAAAGATAAAAAACTGTTGACAAAAGCCACTCTTCTTGATCATGTTGCGGCTAATAATTTTGAAGTTCTTTTAACTCTTGGAGCAGGAGACATAGATGTTTTTGTAGAGCCTATCACAGCCATCTTAAATAAGAGATTATGATAATGAAGATAATAAAAATAGTTCTTATTACTCTGATAATAGCAGCTATTGCTGTTGTTTTTGGTTTTGCCGACAAAGAGCAAACCAATCAAATTTTTACAAAAGAAAATCTCATAATTAACATAGATTATGAAACCGAAAACAGATTTCTCGATTACGAAGACATAAAAGACGAGGTGTCCTATTTAAAAACCCCTGGACAGAAATTTTTCAATACATTAAATACACTTGATTTGGAAAGAAAAATTGGAAACAATTCTGCTATTAAAGATGCTCAGATATATAAAACAATTGACGGAAAGTTGCATATTGATGTAAAGCAACGAAAACCAATCGCACGAATCTTTAGTAAAGAAGAGAGTTATTACATGGACGAATTTGGTAAATTAATGCCACTTTCATCAAAATACACTTCAAGACTGGTAGTTGTAAATGGGTTTATCAATGAGCCTTACTCAAAACGCTATTTACTGAATTATTCAAGCCTGGAAGATTCGGTTGCAAAAAAAACTCTTTTAGATGATATTTATCTGTTAACCGATTACATTCACAACTCTGAGTTTTGGAGAGCACAAATTGAACAAGTGTTTGTTAATAAAGATTTTGAATTTGAACTCATACCAAAAGTAGGAAATCATAAAATTGTAGTGGGTGGAGTGGATAATCTACACACCAAATTTAATAAACTATTGATTTTTTATAAAAAGGCATTGCCAAAAACAGGCTGGAACGAATATGCTGAGATTAATCTCAAATATAAAAATCAAATAGTTTGCACAAAAATGAATAGTTAAATATGGAAACCGAATCATCTGGAATAGTAGTAGGATTAGATATTGGAACAACCAAGATAGTAGCCATCGTTGGTCGTAAAAATGAACATGGAAAATTAGAAATTTTGGGTATGGGAAAATCTGAATCTGTTGGAGTTTCCAGAGGTGTTGTTTCAAATATAGATAAAACAGTACAATCAATCCGAACCGCTATAGAAGATGCAGAAGCAAAATCAGGAGTTGAAATTAAAATTGTTAACGTTGGTATTGCCGGACAACACATCAACAGTATTCAACACAGAGGAATTAGAGTTCGAAATTCCACAGATGAGGAGATTAGCCAAGAAGATGTAAACCTGCTTATTGAAGATATGTATAAGTTGGTAATGCAGCCTGGAGATGAAATTATTCACGTATTACCCCAAGAATACATTGTTGACAACGAACAAGGTATAAAAGATCCTATTGGTATGGCTGGAGTTAGGTTGGAGGCAAACTTCCACATAATTACAGGACAAGTTGCTGCAGCTAGAAACATTTATAAATGTATTGAAAAATCAGGATTAAAAATCAAAGAACTGATTTTGGAACCTTTGGCTTCATCAGAGGCAGTTCTTAGCATAGATGAAAAAGAAGCAGGAGTTGCATTGGTTGATATAGGTGGCGGAACAACCGACATTGCAATCTTTCAAGATGGAATAATCAGACACACTGCAGTAATCCCTTTTGGTGGAAATGTTATAACTGAAGATATAAAAGAAGGTTGCGGAATTATTAGAAACCAAGCAGAATTGCTAAAAATAAAATTCGGCTCTGCTTTAGCTAGTGAAAGTCAAGAAAATGAAATAGTTTCCATACCCGGTTTGAGAGGAAGACCTGCAAAAGAAATCTCTTTGAAAAACTTGGCAAATATTATTCAAGCCAGAATGGAGGAAATCATTGAGCATGTGTATTATGAAATCAAAAGCTCAGGCTACGAAAACAAATTAATTTGCGGTATTGTGGTAACTGGAGGGGGTGCCCATCTAAAGCATATTACACAATTGATGGAATACGTAACCGGTATGGACACTCGTATTGGATACCCTAATGAACATCTGGCAAAAGGTAGTACTGAAGGCATAACAAGCCCAATTTTTGCAACTTCTGTAGGATTGGTGTTAAAAGGATTTGAAGGTCAAAAAGATAATAAAGTAGAAAAAGCGAACGAAGTCGTAACTCATTCTGTAAAAAACAAAGGAGGTTTTTTTGATAGAATATTCAGTGCAGGACAGCGTTTCTTTGATGATAAAGATAATTAAATAATAACTAAAAAAAATTACCTATGAAATTTGATTTGCCAAAAGATCAATCGTCAATAATAAAAGTTATTGGAGTAGGCGGCGGCGGCGGAAATGCCGTTAACCACATGTTTAACCAAGGTATATCTGGTGTAGATTTTCTAATTTGCAACACTGACTCTCAGGTGTTGGACAAAAGCCCGATTCCAAACAAAATTCAATTAGGAACAACTCTTACAGAAGGATTAGGTGCAGGTGCAAATCCAGAGGTTGGTAAAAATGCAGCTATTGAAGATATTGAAAAAATCAAATCAATCCTTCAGAACAACACCAAAATGGTTTTCATCACTGCCGGAATGGGCGGTGGCACCGGAACTGGAGCAGCTCCAGTCATTGCACAAGCTGCACGCGAGATGGGAATTTTAACAGTAGGGATTGTAACCATGCCATTTTCTTTCGAAGGCAGAAGAAGAAGACAACAAGCCGAGGAAGGAGAACAATCACTAAGAAATCATGTTGATACACTTTTGGTTATCAATAACGATAAACTCAGAATGATTCATGGTAATTTAAAAATGAGCGAATGTTTTTCTAAAGCTGATGACATTTTAACGGTTGCTGCAAAAGGAATAGCTGAAATTATCACCGTTGCAGGTTATATAAATGTTGACTTTGAAGATGTTAAAACTGTGATGAAGGATGGTGGAACTGCAATCATGGGATCGGCTACTGCTGAAGGCGAAAATAGAGCAATTCAGGCAGTATCAAAAGCTCTTGAATCACCGCTATTAAACGATAATGAAATAAATGGTGCAAATTATATTTTGTTAAACATCACATCAGGAGTTGATGAAATTACGATGGATGAAATTGATGAAATTACCGATTACATTCAAAAACAAGCTGGCTATACAGCACAACTTATTTGGGGTAATGGTACTGACGAATCTTTAGACAACAAAATCGCAGTAACCGTTATCGCAACTGGTTTTGGGTTAAACCAATTTGGAAATGCCGAATCGACAGTAAAAACTCAAAAAATTGTTCACGATTTAGATAATGCAGTTGATGTCGTAAATTCCATTACAGATACTATTCCTGAAACGGAAACTAACAACAGTATAGAAGAGCCTTTCTTAAAAACAGAAACTATTCAGCCATCATTTGAATTTGAACAACCAAAAACGGAAAGTTTAATTGAAACGGAACAACCTGTTTTTAATGCTGAGCCCGAAAATAAAATTGTTTACAAACTGGAAGAAGAAAATTTGACTACCGATGATTTTTTAGAAAATCAGCAGGAAATTTCTCAATACGAAAATGAAGTAGAAGATACCGAGTTTAATTTCGAACTAAAATCCAATGAAATCAAATTTGAGCAAACTGAAAATTCTACAGTTGAAGAAAAAATGGAAGAGATAACCTTTTCGACACCTATTCATGAAGAAGCTGAAGCAGAAAGTGCTTTTGATTTTTCTTCTGAAGTTGATAGCTCAGAACAAAAGCCACACATTGTTTGGAATTTGAATGATGAAATCAATGAAGCTATTTCACACATTGAAAATTCTGAAAATAATGAGAGTACACAAAATGACCAATCAGGTTCTGAGCCTGTTTACGCCAAAAGAATACCTGACGAAGATCAACGCAAATTATCTGCCGATAGAATTAAAAGAGTGAAAGAAATAGGCGGAAGAATGAAAACTCCAACAGGAATTTCTGACTTGGAAAAAGAACCTGCATATAAAAGACGTCAAATAACTCTCGAATCTATCCCTCATTCGTCTGAAAATACGATTTCAAAATATACTCTAAGTGATGAAGACGGAACACCAAAGTTGAAAGACGATAATTCTTTTATTCATGATAATGTAGATTGAAAAAAATAATTTACAATTGAATTAAAGTCGTTTCTTAGTAAATTTGAAACGACTTTTTTTTAATACTCTTTAATCTTAATAGAATGAATATTACTGAACAAATAAACAACGATATCAAAAATGCAATGCTTGCAAAAGAAAAAGGAAAGTTAGATGCCCTTAGAGCAATTAAATCAGAGCTTTTATTAGAAGCTACAAAAGGTGGTGGCTCTGAAATTACAAATGAAGTTGGGCAAAAACTTATTATGAAGTTGGTAAAACAAAGGAAAGACGCTCTTGAAATTTATATTACTCAAGGCAGAAAAGATTTAGCTGATGTTGAGCAATATCAAATTGATGTTCTTAACACGTATTTACCTGCTCAAATGAGCGAAGAAGATGTTAAAGTTGCTGTTCAAACCATAATTAAAGAAATTGGAGCAACTTCAGCTGCAGATATGGGTAAAGTTATGGGACCTGTAATGGCAAAACTTTCCGGAAAGGCAGATGGAAAATTAATTTCACAAGTAGTAAAGCAAATTTTGGCTCAATAAAACAAAAAAGCCCGAATATTTTCGGGCTTTTTTGATAATGTCAAAATATAGATTATGCTTTTTTTACATCTACTGCATTAAGACCTTTTCTTCCTTCTTTAACTTCGTAAGTTACCTCATCGTTATCAGTAATCTGATCGATTAATCCACTAACGTGAACAAAATACTCCTCACCTGTTTCGTTGTCTTTAATAAAACCGAAACCTTTGGTTGCGTTAAAAAATTTTACTTTACCAGTTTTCATAAATGTGTTTAAAAATTTTAACGAAAGTACAGAAAAAAACTATTCCAATACATTTCCATTAAAAATTAGTTCAATTTTTATGTTTTATTGACAAAATTCATTAAACGCAGAAGCTAAATTCTCAGCAATCATTTCAGCAGGTCTTCCTTCAATATGATGTCTTTCAACAAAATGAACAAGTTTTCCATTTTTAAACAATGCCATACTTGGAGATGATGGAGGATAAGGCAACGTATATTTTCTTGCTTGAGCAACAGCAGCAGAATCAACTCCTGCAAATACGGTAATTAACTTGTTTGGTTTTTTGTCGTTTGTAATAGCAATTCTTGCAGCTGGGCGAGCATTCGCTGCGGCACAGCCACACACTGAGTTGATAACTACAAATGTGGTGCCTTCACTGTTAATTGCATTGTCCACTTGTTCTGGAGTGGTTAATTCTTGAAAACCAACGGATGTTCGTTCAGTTTTCATTGGCGCTACTAATTCTGGTGGATACATAGTTTTTCCTTTTTTAGATAAAAATTAATTTAATGACACAAAATTAATAAATTAATTCTTGAAGATTTTTTTTCAAAAAAGCAACTTTAATTGTTTTTTTTTCGACTAATTTAACAACATTAAATTTTGAATCATGAAATCAAATTTGTTGATTAAATTATACATACTGTCAGTTAGTGTTTTTCTTTTTAATAGCATTGCATTTTCTCAAGGGGCATCCTGTGCACAAGCCGACCCATTTTGTACGGTAAACACTTATACTTTTCCTAATAACACAGGTCAACCAAGTGCTTCAACTACCAATCCGGGTAATGATTACGGATGTTTATCCTCTCAACCAAACCCAGCGTAGTACTACATGGAGATTTCAACTACTGGTCCAATCGGAATAGGAATCTCTCAAGCCAATAGCGGAGGAGGAGGAATTGATGTTTACTTTATTCTATATGGACCTTTTCCAAGTCTTGCTGCAGCTGTAGGTCAATGTAATGATTTAGGGAACCCTGGAAGTTGTACAAGTGACCATAATTGTAGCGGTGAAATTGTTGATTGTAGCTTTGATCCTGCACCTACCGAAACAGCTACAATTCCTAATGCTGTGGCTGGAGAAGTATATCTGATGCTATTAACTAATTATTCTAATACATCAGGACAAATAACTTTTGAACAAACCAGTGGAACTGGTGCAACAGATTGTACCATTATTAATCCTTGTACCATTACTGCTGGTACGGCAACTCCCAGTGCTTGTGATGCTTCTAATAATACATATTCTTTATCCGGTTCAATTAGTTTTGTTGACCAACCAACTACGGGTACTTTTACCATCACTTCATCTTGTGGCGGAACACAAACTTTTAATGCTCCATTTACTTCCCCTATTGCTTATAATTTTACAGGATTACCTTCTAATGGTGCGAATTGTACTGTTACTGCTGCTTTCTCAGCCGATCCAACGTGTACAAACTCAATTAACTATACAGCACCAGCAGCATGTACCTGTTCCATCACAGCATTAACAGCGAACTCAGGAGCGTGTAATTCAGGAACAAACACATTCACCTTAAATGGAAATATAACCTTTACGAATGCACCAGCGAGTGGCACACTAACAGTAACAAACTCATGCGGAGGAACACAAGTATTCAATGCACCATTTACGAGTCCACAAGCATATACAATAAACA
>JADYZM010000070.1 GCA_020853105.1 Flavobacteriales bacterium
ATAATAAGGCTGCTAAATGCAGCCTTATTTATTACTAAATAATTTTTCGTAGGGCTGAAAATAAATCAGTAAACTTGCAAAAACAATATTTTATGAATAAAGTAGCATTAATAACTGGAGTAACCGGACAAGATGGGGCCTATTTAGCAGAATTGTTGTTGTCTAAAGGATATGAAGTTCATGGAATAAAAAGACGTAGCTCATTATTTAATACGGATAGAATTGATTCCTTGTATCAAGATGTACATGAAAAAAACGTAAAATTTTTCTTACATTATGGAGATATGACGGATTCAACAAATCTGATTCGTATTGTTCAACAGGTAAAACCCGATGAAATTTACAATTTAGCTGCAATGTCTCATGTTCAAGTGTCTTTTGAAACACCTGAATATACGGCTAATGCAGATGCTACGGGTGCATTACGATTATTAGAAGCTATTCGAATTCTTGGTTTGGAGAAAAAAACTAGATTTTATCAGGCATCAACTTCTGAATTGTATGGAAAAGTAATGGAAGTTCCTCAATCAGAAACAACACCATTTTATCCAAGAAGCCCCTATGCTGTTGCAAAGTTATATGCATTTTGGATTGTAAAAAATTATCGTGAAGCTTATGGAATGTACGCTTGTAATGGTATTTTATTTAACCACGAAAGTCCGTTGAGAGGAGAAACTTTTGTGACAAGAAAAATAACTCGAGCTGTAGCTAAAATAAAGTTGGGGTTACAGAAAAAATTATATTTAGGAAACATAGATGCTAAAAGAGATTGGGGACATGCAAAAGATTACGTAGAAGGAATGTGGTTGATGTTACAACAAAATGTAGCTGATGATTATGTTTTAGCGACAGGAACTACTACAACTGTTCGTGATTTTGTTACCATGTCATTTAAAGAAGTTGGAATTGAAGTGAGTTGGAGTGGTGAAGGAATTAATGAAAAAGGAACCAATAAAGCTACAGGTGAAGTCATTGTTGAAATTGACCCTAAATATTTCCGTCCTACAGAAGTAGATTTATTAATTGGAAACCCTTCAAAAGCTCAACGAGAGTTGGGGTGGAAACATAAACACGATTTGGCTAGTCTTTGTAAGGATATGGTTCAATCTGATTTAGCATTGTTTAAAAAGGATATGTTTTTGAAACAAGCAGGACTAGATATCCTCAACCAATATGAATAAATCAGACAAAATATATATTGCAGGCCATCGTGGAATGGTCGGTTCTGCAATTGTACGGTTACTAAAAAAAGAAGGATTCACTAATCTTCTTACCTGCAATTCAAAAGAGCTTGATTTACGAAACCAACAAGCCGTTAACGATTTTTTTGCAAACGAAAAACCTGACTATGTGTTTATGTCAGCAGCTAAGGTTGGTGGTATTTTGGCAAATAATATTTATCGTGCTGAGTTTATATATGATAATTTGATGATAGAACTGAATGTTATTCATGCAGCTCACCAATTTCAAGTTAAGAAACTTTTGTTTTTGGGATCTTCATGCATCTATCCAAAATTAGCTCCACAACCAATAAAAGAAGAATATTTGCTTACCGGTGAATTAGAACAAACCAATGAACCTTATGCCATTGCAAAAATTGCTGGAATCAAGTTATGCGAATCTTATAGACGACAATATGGAGATAATTTTATTTCTGTAATGCCAACCAACCTTTACGGACCAAACGATAATTACGACCCACAGAGTTCACACTTGTTTGCCTCGTTTATTCGAAAATTTACTTTAGCAAAACGAAATGGCGATAAGGTTATTGAGATATGGGGAGATGGCTCTCCCAAACGTGAATTTTTGCATGTAGATGATTTGGCAGATGCTTGTTATTTTTTAATGCAAAACTACGATGGTGAAGAAATTTTTAATATCGGAACAGGAACCGATGTGAGTGTGATGGAATTAGCCAACTTAATGAAAGAAATCACAGGATTTAGTGGCGAATTTAAATTTGATGCCACAAAACCAAACGGTACACCACGTAAGTTAATGGACGTATCTAAATTAGATAAAGCAGGCTGGAAAAGTAAAATCTCATTAAAAGAAGGTATTCAACTGGTTTTTGATGAGATGAAGGATAAGGAGTTTTAGTTTTTATATTTTTTCCAAAAAGTTCTCACATATTTTTTTATTCCTTCTACCATAGGTTTTATTACTCTATTTTTATCTAAGGGAAATTGAGTTGGTTGGCTTTCATTAGGGTTAATGTTGAATTGCTCGAAAAGTCTGGTTCTTAGTTTTACAGAATCTTCGTCATTAGAATCAAAAATACCTAGTCTATGAGCATATTGTTTTCTAAGAAAATGAACTATTTCAATCATTTCAAATCCTTCTAATTCAGAATCTATTTCTATTTTTTTTGATTTTATACCTTCATATTCTAATAAAGAATGTAAACGAATAATGAAATTTTGATTCAAATACTCTGCAATTACATTAAGTTCAGTTCGAGTTTCAGGTGTTATTTTATTTTGAAACTTAAATTCGATATCTATCCAATTAGAAGGTAATTTGGTCCCCCAATTTAATTTATCTTTTCCATTATGGTGTTCGCCTACATATTGAACGATACCTCTCAGAGAAAGATGTATTTGATGGAGTTTATCAATTCTATTAATAATTTCTTCTACTGAACTAGATTTCATTTCTTAACAAACTGTAACAATTTCGATAAAGGTTTAAGAATAAGCGTAAAAGTAGTTGGTTTTAATCCGTTTACTTCCCAAGCTCTTCGGTCTTCTTGGTTTGCTTTTATTCTGTTTTTTAAATTGGCATTGCTAACGCCACCAACCCTCATCTTAACGATAACCCGAGGTAAATAAGCAATACTTGATTTAAATCTGTGAACAAATCGTAGCATGATTTCGTAATCGGCAGCTGATTTAAATTGCAGATCGAACGATCCGTTTTTATGATAAACTTCTTTTTTTACAAAAAAAGTAGGGTGGGGAGGCATCCAACCTTTTAAAAACAAGCCTTCCTTGTATTGTTTCGATTTCCAGTAGCGAATAATTTTGTTGGTGTCAACAGCATCAACATAGTACAAATCAGCATAAAGTGTGTCGGTTTTTTCTTTTTCAAATGTTGCAACCACATCGGCTATCACATTATCATCAATGTAGAAATCGTCGGAGTTGAGGTTGGCAATAATATCACCGGTTGCAAGCCGAATACCTTTGTTTATAGCATCATAAATACCATTATCCTTCTCAGATATTATTGTTGTTATTTTATCTTTATATTTATTGATAATGGATAAGGTATTGTCGGTAGAAACACCATCAATAACAATGTATTCAATATTCGTGTACGATTGATTGATTACAGATAAAATAGTATCTTCAATAGTTTTTTCACTATTGTAACAAACGGTAATTATAGAAACCTTAGGGTTCAATTATTCTGTCTTTTATCTTTACTGCAGGATTACCTCGATATATTGAATTTGCTTCAAGGTTAGATGTAGCCACTGAACAAACCGTTAATAAAGAATTTGATTTTATTGTAATTCCAGGGCATACTACAGATTTAGCGCCTATCCATGCTCCATCTTCTAGAGTTATTGGTTTAGTAATCAAGTCGAAAGTTGATTTTTTGTGGTTGTGGTTTCCACAAAGTAACATACAACCTTGAGATAAACAACAATTATTTCCAATTGTTACTAAATCTAAATTATCAATCCAGACTTCTTCCCCAATCCAAGAGTAATCCCCAATTGTAAGTTTCCATGGATATTTAATATTTACTTTGGGTTTTATGTTTACGCCAATTCCAATTTTTGCTCCGAAACTTCTTAAAAGAAAGACTTTAAATGATGAAATAGGAATGATATAAGAATTAAAGAATATGGAATTTGTTATATACCAAGCAAGTCTGATAATAGCATTTTTACCAGGGTTATACCAACTGTTGTTGTATGTTTTAAGATTTATACTCAATCAAAAATATTTACAAATAAAAAACTAAATTAAGATTTCAAAGGTTAGTTTGAAAAGAGTTTTTTATAATCTCGAATTAAATTTTCGCAAGATGACTTATTACTACCTAATTGGTAGGAATTTTTCGACCAAATTTGAAATTCGTCATTATTCATCTTTGCTAATAGATCAATTTTTTTTGAGAAAATAAGCTTATCATCAAGGCTTATGTCAAAACCAATTTTTTGAATCTCTAAATTCCTCCACGGTGTTCTATCTGAAATTATTGGAACACAAGAGTTTTGCATTGCTTCTAATATAATATGTCCGTAATTTTCACCAGTTGATGGAAGTAATAAACAGTGATAATCATTCAACGTTTTTTCCAAATCATTGTGGTTTAATATACCATTATATTGAATTTTTATATTTTCAGGAACATTTGAAATTGCTTTTAAACAATCGTCCCAATATATTTGATTGTATATTGGACCGTAAATATCGAATTGAATTTTTTCTTTACAATTTTTTAGAATTTCAATAGCAAATAATGTATTCTTTTCAGGGGCTATACGGGCAACTGAAATTATTTTTAATTCGTTTTCTGTTTTTAGTTTTTTTAAAAAAGAACCCTTTTTTGTATGAGGTAGGTTTTCGGCGATAAGTATTTTTATATACTTTCCAAATGTATTTTCAATTGCTTGTTTTTCATCAAGTGTTGTAGCATGAAAGATAACATCATTAAAGTAGTTGATAAACTTAAAAAAAGTCAAAAAGAATTTCTTTTTTTTGCTTTTAACTGCCAAAGAACCTTGAGACAACATTCCTCTTACAGCTAAAACAGTTTTTATTTTATATTTTTTTGCATAGAAAATAGGAACCAAAGTGAAAAAATAGGAATATAAGCTATTACAGTAAACAAGTTGTGGATTGATTTCTTGAATCAATTTCGAAATCATATTTGCAGTACAATTAGTATTAGAAAGATAATAGATAGATGCATTATCTATTTTGTTCCATGAATTTTTTATAATGGTTGTATAAGGTGTGGTTTCTAAATAATCTGTATCACGAGTAACAATATAAAAATCATAAAATTCATGTAAATGATCAACTATGTTACTTATAGATCGAATTGGGCCCCCAGCTTTAAAGCCTGGTTTATACCAATCGATAAAAATTAAAATTTTAGAGTTTACTACAGTCAAAATTTCTTTAGGAATTGTCTATTTAGATATGTATTTAAATATTTTATGATAAAAGTATTAAAAATACAACTCATTAAGAATAAACTTTTTTCTTTGAAAGGAAATATTTAATATGGGAAATCGGCCAATTTCCTTCAACATGTCTCCTATTAATAACCCTATCATTTTTAAATGAATAATAATGGGTATAATTATCGCCCCCAAAAACAAATTGATGATTTGCTAAGCAGTATTTAAGAGCAGTTTGGTCAATATCTGAATTTCTTCCATAAGTCCATGCGAAGAAGTTGCAATCAGTACTAATTTTTTCTTCAATTCTTTTTTTTGCAGCTATAATTTGATAATCTAATTCATCATTTTTTAATCCAACCAATCGAACGTGATCCATGGTGTGATTACCTATTACAAACCCTTTTTGGTGAAGTTCTTGAATCATTTCCCAAGTCATTGGTGGTTTATTAATATGAACTATATTTTTTGTGAAATTTTGATAATAATTTTCATTACCATCAATAAAACCGGGATTGATAAAAAATGCTGCATTGGTGTTGAAATCAGACAATACAGGTGCAATTTTGGTGTAGCATTCTTCAAAACCATCATCAAAAGTAAATGCAATTAGTTTTTGGTTTTGGTGTGTTTTCTCTTTAATGGTATTTACAGCATCTTCAATACAAATAAAATCAGCTTGTTTTGAGAGTTTGAATAATAAATCATGAAAAATTTCTTTGGGTAAATCATTTTTTCCAATATAATGGCTATTTAAAATATGGATTCCATTGGAGATACTGCCTAAGTTACCACCAACAGTTAAGACTATTTTTTTTATTAGATTTTTCATTTTAATTAATAACGATGAAATTCTGTTGGGGTTATAATCCAGGAATCTTTATTTATTAAATGGTTGTAATTTGGATTTAAACTTTTTGCAAAAAAATTAATACTGTGGGGTAAAGAAAAGAAAAAATTATTTTTTATAAAAACAGTAGAAGGATGATTTTCAGATAAGTTAAGCAAGATGATATTGGGGTTGTATACAGTTTTTATGGATTTTTTTAGAAGTTTTATAAATAATTTAGATTGATTATCATTATGAGGGAATATTTCCATTACTTGAACCTCTATTAACTTGCCTCTTTTTCCTGTTCTAATGATAGCCCATCCCATATTGTTTTTCAAAATTTGATAGTTGTATAGAGGGTAAGTGAAATATCTCCACTTTATAAAAGAATATGTTCTGTTTGGGACTAGAATATCATTTAATTTAAGAGGAGTTATAGAATCCTTAAGTTCCTCAAATATTTTTAATTGAACATCACTAACTTTATTAATGCTATCTGCAAAAAATGGAGATTTTAGTGATTTTATGTTAAGAATTATATTAAGAAAATTTGAAAAGTTAACCCAGTTTTTAATATGATTTATTGGGGTGAAATTCATTTTAACAAAAGGTTTAAAACTTGCTTGATTAGGAAAATTAAAAACCAAGTCTATTTGCTTAGTTTTAGCAATGGCTAAAACTTTATCTGTGAGCTGTAAAAAAAGCCCTTTTTTCTGATGGTTTGGATGAACCATTGTTTGATATGATATGATACAAGGAATTATTTTTAAATTTAAAATAAACTCATAACAACCAAAAGTTACTTCTCCAGCTATTTTATTATCTGAAGTAAGTGCAATTATTGAAATTGCATTTCCAAAAGGGCTACCAAAATACTTCCATTTTAACCATTCTATACTATCAACTTTTCTACCATGAATTTCTGATGCTGTTTCCAATAGCAGATTTAGCAGGTCAACATCGGTTTCTTGCAGTTGATGAAATCTATATTGCAGTTCATTCATTTATTCAGATACTATAGATTTATACAAATTAAAATATAGACTAGAGGTTATTTCTGGTGAATATCTTTTTAAATTTTGAAAGCCATTAATAATTAATTGGTTTCTGTATTCATCATTGGTTGATAATTTAATGATGCCCGATCTGATTTCATCGATGTTATATGGATTAACTATGTGCGCAGAATCTCCTGCTACTTCTGGTAACGAGGTTTGATTTGAAGTTATAATAGCTCTACCTACTATGTTTGCTTCTAAAATAGGTAATCCAAACCCCTCTCTTAATGAAATAAAAGCAAGAATGTCGGTGTTTACGTATTCATTATATATTTCTTCTCTTGATAAGTTAAATTTATTAATATAGTTGATGTTATATTTTTTCAAAAGTTCAATCAACTCATCATTCAATCTACCAATAATTGTTAGTTCAATATTTAAACCTACAATAGCTTTAATTAAAGAGAAAATGTTTTTATTTGATTTAGTACCTATTTGTAAAATTTTAACACAATCACTAATTTTTTTTTTTTCTTTTGTCTTAAAATCTAATGGGTAGCAATTTGGGATAACTACCAATTTTTTCTCGTCAATATTAAAAAGAGAAATAACTCTTTCTTTTGTATAATTTGAAACTACAGTAATATATTTCGCTCTTTTTATGGGTATAGTATAGTAAACTAATTTAAAAACAAATTTCTTAAGACCAACTAAATCAAATTCTAAATGGTTGGTGTCATGAAATGTTACAATTGTCTTTCTTTTTGATAACAGAAGTGAAAAATAACCTAACCCTCCAATAATGTGAATAACATCACTATTTATTTTTCTAACTTGTTTAATGTTTTTTATGAATGAAATTTTAGGATTGTTATAATAATCTATTATTTCACAAGTTTTAAGAAAAGGTTTTATGGTAGTAAATAGCTCTTCAAAACTAAATCCGCCAAAACTTTTAGATCTATGTAAAAAAAGCAGTTTCATTAGTTTTCATTAAGTTGTTTCATTTCGATGTGGTTTAAAGCTAATATTAAAGCAAAAGAAAACCAATAACTGAAACCATCAAAATAATTAAAAGTTGGATTATTAAGAAAGAAGATAGGTGGTAAAATAACCAATAATAAGGCAATTTTAAGCAAGGTTATACTCACTTTTTTTGTATTTAGAAATGATAATAATGCAAATAAAAATATACTCCATCTTAATAAAATTAAAAGTATACCACCAATTATTCCTAGTTCCAACACAATTCTTTCTCCCTCTTCTTCAAAGGGTAAATCTGTTCGGTAATTAGAAAGTACCATTCCTGTTCCTTGATAAGTAGTCCCAATTCCAAAACCAAACAAACCGGATTCGTTACTGTATTTGAATGCTGTGATTCTATCTGTTAACCTATCTGTTGCCTTATAATTTTCTAAGTTTTTTCTTTCGGCAACTGTTTCAATAATTGTTGCTCTGGTAAAGAAAGCATCTACAGCTATTTTATATGTACTACTTAAATTATATATAGATAAAAATAAAATCGAAGCAAATACTAAAAAAATAGTAAGTGATTTTCTGAGTTTTGGAATAAATAGGAAAGAGAAAAAAATAATCAAAAGAAAATTTATTGATAATAAGCCAATCGGCAACCTTGAACTGGTCATAAACATATTAAGAATTCCTAAAAGAAGGACAGTAGTTAAAAGCCATATTGAAAGATTATTTTTTATTCTGTAGAAAAGATAAGAGAATAAAAGAGTTAGGGTAAATAACAAATACACATTATATGTTTTTACAAAAGTAAAAACAGACATCGATCGAGTGTAAACCCCCACTTTGTTGAATAACTGATCTTCATTCACCAATTTATTTAATATGTCATCTGGAGGAAGAAAATATTGTATTATACCAAGAATAAATATAGGAATTGAAATTATCATTAACCATTTCAAAAACTTAATTAAGCGTTCGATTGAATTAAAAAAAGCAGGAGTCATTATAATTAATGGAATAAAAAAAAAGTAATTAATGAATCCCATAGCTACAACCAAAGTTGATGTGTTAAATGGATTATATATCAGATGTAAAGAACTATATATTATAAGTATTGTTATAATCAACTGATAGGAATAATTTATTTTTGATATTCTTGGATTATTAATAAAATACCAAGTATAAGTTAAACCAAACAAAATATATTTAATGGCAAATATGGGGGAACTAAGATTAGGAAGAAACCATTTTCTAAATGGACCTTCAAGAATCATCCATATCAGAGATGCTATAAAAAGAAAATTAAAGACTCTATTATTAGGTAATTCCAAAGTTTGTAGAATTTATTTAGAAAAACAAAGAAAAATCTATTTTTGCGTAAATATACTTCTTATGAATAGACTATTATTGTATTACCTTAGAAATTTTCCTATAGAGATAGGAAAGAAAAGGCTTTCAAGACTCCTCAAATTGAATAAAATTGCTGGCGATATTGTATTTTTAAATTACATGGGCGTAAAATTTATTTTAAATATAAACGAATATGTTATGAAGCAAATATTCATGTTTGGTATATATGAAAAACCATATATTAAATTGTTGACTTCATTTCCTGAGAATCAGATAAGAACAATTATTGATATTGGTGCTAACATTGGAAATTACACATTATCGTTTAAAAAGAAATATCCAAACACCATTATTCACTCTTTTGAGCCAAATTCAATAAATGCAGAACGGTTGAGAAAAAATATTGAATTGAACCAGTTTTCTTATATCAAGGTAAATCAGCTTGGATTATCTGATAATGCCGGTGAATTAAAATTATATTTTGATGAGAAAAATATGGGTGGAGCTTCTTTAGCAGAAAAAGCAGGAAATAATTTTGAAGTAATTAAATTAACTACACTAGATGATTATTGTTTAGAGAATAAAATTGACCAAATTGATATACTAAAAATTGATATTGAAGGAGGCGAAATTTTCTGTTTAAACGGCGCTTGCAAAATATTAAATAAAACTCAAAAAGGAATACTACAATTGGAAATAGATTATTCTCATTGTAAAAGAATGGGGTATTCTTACATTGATCTTTTTAATTTTCCTATTCAATTTGGATACGCCCCCTTCTTGATTAACTTTATGGGTAGATTAGTTTCAATTAAAGAATTGAAAGAAAATTTTATCGGAAATGTTATTTATTTAAAGGGATATTAATTTTGATTTAATTTTCACTAGTACATTATCAGCGATTGACTGCCAATCGTACTGCTCCCAAAAAGTTGATAATTGTTCATCCCAATGAAAATCAGAGATAATTAATTGAATTACCCTTATCCATTCGTCCGTATTTTCACCATAAACATTGAAGATATTTTTAATTTTTTTTTCCTCAGCCCACTTTATTGGAAATGTTATTATCGGTTTTTTTACAGCTGAGTATTGAATAAACTTTAATGGAACAGAGTTATACAAGAAAGGATCATTTTCAGTATTTTTTAACGTAATTCCTATATTAGATAAAGAATAAATCATATTTGCTGAATCTACATTTAAAAAACCAATATTTGAGATGTTTTTCATTTCTATTTTTGGCAAATTGCCAACAAGTATGAAATGTATATTTGGATTAACTTTCAAACAATTTTCCGATAATTTTTTTGTGAAATCTGCATCAAATTTATGAGCTCCACCTATATAGCTGATTATTATTTTATCGGTTGGAATGTTGTGTTTTTTCTTAAACTCATAAATTGATTCCGAACTAAAACTCCTTAAACCTTTAAAATCAGCCCCATTATCAAATGGTTCAAAACTACATTTCACATTACTATTAAAGCTTAATGCAGCATTTTTTGATACGATAAAATTGAGTTTAGTAGAGTTAAATTGCTTTGAATAGTACTTAATCTCATAATCTATTATTTTTTTTGGATAACTTTTCCAATTGATATCATCTTGAAGATCAGAAAATTCGGGAATTGATTTATTTAATGCTGGAAAATAATAAAAACCATCGGCATGATAAATAATATCAGGCTTAATAAATTGTGAAACTTTTTCTAGAGTAGTCTTATTGTAATATCTCATCAATTGTAATGAGTTTTTTCTTCCGATTACTTTCCCGATAAATGCGTTTAAAAAAACACTGCAATATATCTTCGACCTATTTTCGTCAATTTTTTCGATTGAAAATCGGGATAATAATGATTTAATAAAACAAAATGCAGTATATAGTTTAGATGGAGATTTCCCTTCCCAAAAACGATTTCGGTTATCATACCAGTGAATGATAAAAACTTTATTATCTTTTCCAAATCCCTTTGAAACAAAATAAGACCTAGCTACATTTGCCGAAAAATTTTCTGCAGGAATATAAAGTATTTTCATTTTAATCCATTAATTATTTTTTCAATCCTTTCAATTTGCTTTTCATATATATTGTCCTTTGCAAATTCTATTCTTTTCTTTTGTAATTCAGCATTGTTTAGCTCATGAATATTATTTATTGTTTTATTGAAAGTTTCAATAAATTCTATTTTTGATTGACTCATTTCTAACAATCCTGAATTCTTATAGATTTCAAAATAATTAGATATTATCACTTTTCCGGTGCTTAAATATTCCATTATTTTATGACTATTAGAAACTTCTATGGGGTATTTATTATTGTCATAACACAACCAAAACGCGTCAAAAAATGGTAATACAGAAGCTAATTCTTCTTTGTGCATTTGACCTGTAAATACAGTATTTGAAAATGATTTTAATGTGTCAATAGCTTTGTTTTTATTGTTGCTGCTAATATTTGATTTGTCTGTTGGTCCAATAAAAATAAAATTACATTCTGTGTGAGTTTTTACAATTTCAATCAATGTTTCCCAATCCAATAGCTTTATTAACATATTACCGATGTAGCCAATATTTAATTTATCTTCTACTAAAAAAATAGGCGTAACAACTTTTTGACCATGTTGAAAAAATGAATTATCAATTCCATGATTAATAAGAAATTTAGGGGATTTTGTGTCAATGGTATTTAATATTGGGTCAGAGACAGATAAAACAACATTTGCTGAATTAGCTATTCTATTTACAAATGGGTTGACAGATTTTATATAATCAACCGGATGAAAGATTGATATCTTAGCTTTAAATTGTTTTAAATTTTGAAATTTTGATTGGTCAAAACTCCATAGTATGTCAATAGGTTGTTCAATTTTATTATATAGCTTTTGAATTAGATATTTGTTTTGAAAATCAATTAAAAACGATGGGAGTTTAAAAATACCTCGAGCCACTTTTTTAAAATGAATTAAAGTGATGTTTTCCTGTATTTTATAAGTTGAAATAAGTTCTTTTTGTTGTGGATGTGGGGAAGTATGTAAAAAATAAACTGTATTATTTTTACTTAACTCTAATGCATACAAATGTTTTGATAATAAGTTTACCCCCCAATCTTCTGGGGATAAAATGAGTATGGTTTTATTTTTGAAAACGAACAAAAATATTATTTTGAAGGTTTTACAATAGAAAAAATATTTTTAAATGGAGAAAGGATTGGGTACTTTTCATAATATGATTTAGACTCAGTTCTGAAGGAGTTGTGAGATACTTCAGGCAAATTCATTATTTTCTGAAACTCATTTTCAGAAATTTCTAATTTTTTTAAAACAAATTCTTTATCTATTGTAAGTTGTTCTGCTTCATAAATGGGTTGTTTTAATTCTTGCAAAGCATCTTCTTTCGTAATTTGACCTGAACAGATAAGTGTCGAAAGATGTGCTTTGCGCTTATCCACTTTAAATTTCTCAGGTAAAATATAACCCTGATAAAATCTTGTCCATACTGATTCATAGTGTTTTCCACCGTAATCTATCCAATTTAATTCCGATTTTAATTTTTCCTTCACATCATTTTTGTTATAATTGATATAATTTAATAAAGTAACAGACTCTACTTTATTTATTAAACTATAATATCTTTTTTTTGCCATTGTTAACAATGGAAATGTTTTCAATGGAATACTTCCAAACTTTTTATGTATATCGATTATATTTTCTGAATCTTGTTTGTTATAAACCCATGCACTTGGTAGTATTGCTTCTGTTACAATGTTATATCCACTCAAGAAGTATTTGATTTTATGTTGTGCTGCAAGCTTATACAATGTTGCTACAATTGCATGATCGGTTAAAGCTTCAATATCAATTACTGATGCTTTTAAATAGGACATTTGTAGGTCTCTAAATTCCTCCCAATTAATTACATAAGTGTATAAATCAAAACCTAAATTAGAAACAATATTTTCTATATTTTTAACAGCTAATTCCGAATTCCAACCGTTATCAAAATGAACAATTAATGGTCGCAGACCTTCTCTTTTAGCTATTAATGCAAGATAAGAACTATCTACCCCACCACTAAGACCTAAGATGCAGTCGTATGGCTTGTTTCTTCCCGATTGTTTTATTTCATTAATTTTTTTTTGAAAAAAAATAGTACCTTCTTCTCCTTTTTTGACGTAGAATTGCTCTTTTTGAAAATACTCATAATAGTAGTTACAAACTCCATTTTTATCAAATGTTATATTTGGATCTGCGATGTTATCCATCACAGTTTTAGAACATTGAATAATAGTATTTAATTCCATAATTTTAATAGGAATGATTTTTAATTTAAGAATGGAGACTGAATTAGTATAGAAAAAGCTGAGAATTACTCAGCTTTTTTATTGATATCATAAATTTTCTTACCACCATAAATTGCACCAGCCAACAATAAAAAACTTATTCCTCCGTCAATTGGTACACAAGGTGGTGGCCAACAAGGGAATCCTCCTCCTCCTGGCCCTCCCCCTCCTGGTCTTGGTGGCGGTGCACCACTCGCTAGCACAATATTGTTTATGCTAGAAAGAAGTACAAATAATAATAGAAAAATTATTCGTTTCTTATTTTTCATTTTTTTAACTAAGGTTGCAAATATAATTTTTTTTTTTATTTATGCAATTAAATACGTTTCTTTATCTCATATAGTTGGTTAATAGTTCAATTTTTTTACTGATATATTTTTTGCATTTTTAATTGTGATGATATTAACACCTTTTGGTAAATAAGAGTTGGGTATTAAAAGTTTTGTTGAAGTAACATTTGTATAATCATCAATAATTTTTTGACCAATTGCATTTATTATTGAAACTGAGTAGGGTAAGTTATCATTAGCAACTTCAATTACAGTATAATCACTATTCTTGTAGATTATCGGAGTAAAGTCAGTTGATGTACTAATTTGAGAAGAGTTTGATAATTTCAACTCAAATCGGTTGTCTTCTTCATTAAGTTCAATATCAACTTCAATTTGTTTCAATTGATTTAAGTTATATGTAATATTATTTTTTGTATCTGTAAGTATAATGTTATTGTATTTACTTTTTAAATTTTCAAATGAAATTGCCTCAATTTTATATTTTCCTGCAATTCCAACATTTATAGTAATTGGAATTATAACTTCAATTTCATTATTAAATGAAACGATAGCTAATTTTTTAGTTGAACCAATTGTTGACGCAGTTATACTAGGAGTTTCTTTTAAAAAACTTGGTTTGAATGTGGCATCAAAATTATCATAATCAATTGAAGCTAATTTATTTAAGCGTAGTTTGAGTTCGTGAGAATTGTAAAATAAATCACTTCTAATTTTTAATATACCTTCAGTAAATTCATATGGTTCTGAATCTTCAGTAGTTCTCCAAAAAGTACTTAATGCAGAGTTATTTTTAGACGCTTCAGTAAATGTGAAGGAATTATCTCCGTTACTTTCTACCCAAAATCCTTGGTGTGGAGGTATTGATCCAGATGTTTTTGCATCATAGCTTCCATTATTTGTATTCCAAATTTGATATGTACTGTATAAAGATGGTTTTGTTAATGAATTCCAATTTACCCACGCTTGGTATGGATTTCCAACAAGATTCCAAGAGTCGTAAACTACTACCTCTACATCACCATAGTTTGGAGTTCCTCTCGAATCAAATGTTGTATTATAAAAAGTAGTAGTATCATCTGCTAACCACATTTCTATAGCTTTACCGGGAGCTAAAACATAAGAAGTATCAGTAATTGCAGTGTAACTTTGGAATAATGGATTGTAAAAATAAACTGAATTTGCTCCGCCACAACTTCCAGAGAATCCATTAACACCACACATATACAATTCTCTAGCCGTTTGACTAGGATTACAATCCCAATCACTTAAATGATTATTTAAAACAGGAGAAGAAATATCTCCCCAACCATCATTTCTTTGTGAAACAAATCGTTGAACAACAAATTCCCCGGAAAAGCCTTCTCCGTTACTACTGTTTAAAATAACTGCTGTCTTTGTAGCGTTTGAAATAAATGTAAATGTACCACTTATGTTTTGTAATTGACCGTCAAGAATTTGAACAGCATCTGTAACCTTAAAATTACCTGTGTATAAACCAACGTTTGAGCTGTTGTTTACTTTTAAATAAGCAAAGTCTATTGTATTTGTTGAATTATTTGTAATGGATTGATTAGATGTCCCATTAAAAGTTATTGTTTTATGCAATGCATTACCAGAAGCTCCAATTGTATAGTTACCAGTAACGTTAAAAGTTGATGTTTGAGTAGTATTTAATGTTCCATTTATTGTAATGTTGTCAACTGTTATTGCTGAAGAAACTGTAACTGTATGTCCTGAAGTTATTGTTATATCATCTGAAGAAGATGGTACACAACTGCAATTCCATGTTGAAGCAGAACTCCAATTTCCTGTTTTTACAGAAGCAATACCAACATTTGAGCCTGATGCAATTGTAAAATAATCTCCATCAGCTAGAGTAACTGAGCTAAATGTTACTAAACCTCCCGAATCAGCAAATGGACCATATTCAGTTACATTACCGTCGCTAAAATCTCCATTATTATTTTCTACCAGTAAGTAGTATGAACCGCTTGGCAATGTAAGGGTAGAAACATCAAAAATTATATTAATAGCACCAGGAGTTCCTGTAACACCTGCCCTCCATGTTCTGGATATTCTTGAGCCACCACTAATTGTTCCTGGTACATCATTTGTTGTTGTAGATAAATTTGTGTTGTTATGTCCGGTTAATATGTAGGTTCCATTAGTTATTGAACCTGTTGAAATTGTTACAATTCCTTTTCCTTGTGCAATTGTATTGTTTCCATCTGATTCTGCTCCTATTCCAATTACTTGATATTGATGAGTAACGTCATAACTATACAAATCATTACTAATTGAAATAGAATATTTTGATGATAGATAATTTTCAACAATATTTTTTTGTGCTGAGTTTAAAGTAGTGTTATAAATAATAACTTCACCCATATCACCATTAAATTTATTTGAATTATTTAATGCAGCCCCGATACTATTGTTGTAATTTCCTGTAGGATTTCCGTTTGCACCTGTTTTTGAAGTAATCAGAGATCCATCTTTAAATCCATTAAAAGTTTGTGCATCTCCATCCCAAATAGATGAAATAATTTGAAAATTACTAGATTGAGATGTACTGTTATCAACAATACCTCCAGTACTATTTAATACCCATGTTCTAATATTGGCATTATTTCTATAAGTTCTGTAAAATTGATTACTTTGAGTGAATGAGCCTTCGTATAACATTCCAACATGATTTGCTTTGTTTCCATTATACACAATAAATTGAGAAGAATTGTTTGTGTTGAGTGAAGATATGCCTGAACCTGTTCGTAGCCAATTTGATCCGTTAAATCGAACGCCACTAAAAGAGGAATAATTAACGACTTGAGGTTGATTACCACTAACGGCTTGAGAAAAGTTATTTCCATTACCGGATTGGTCTAACCAAGATGCAATTTTTGGATTTACACCCAAAGAAACAACATTACCATCTAGCCAAATTGAATTGTTTGATGAATTTCCGACACCACCTGGTCCAGTCTGTCCAAAAGCAACATTTAACAATCCGAAAAATATTGCAGAAAAGTATATTTTTTTCATAAAAAGGAGTTTTAGTAATTTCAATTATTACGTATAATTTCCAAAGATAGTTGCTTTTTTTTATTAAAATGATGCTAATAATTTTTTTTATTTGAAATTTATATTTTGTAATATCCTTTAAACTTATTTTCATATTCATATCGAATACAATTTTCAGG
Source organism: Flavobacteriales bacterium (assembly GCA_020853105.1). Taxonomy (GTDB): domain Bacteria; phylum Bacteroidota; class Bacteroidia; order Flavobacteriales_E; family Vicingaceae; genus Vicingus. The sequence continues at coordinate 17,137 of JADYZM010000070.1, forward strand.
AGAGATATTTTTAATTTTTCTAGCCGGATTACCTGCAATCACACAGTACCCTTCACTGAAGGATTTTGTAACAACTGAACCTGCACCAACTATTGTAAAGTCTCCTAAAATTACATTCGGCAAGATTGTTGAGTTTGCACCGAGCCAACAATATTTACCAATTTCTACTTTTTCCGGCAGGTGAATTCTCGTGTCATTAATGTCATGGTTAGCTGAAATAATTGAGACTCTTGGTCCAATTTGAGTGTAATCACCTATAATTATTTTCCCAATTCCTTGAATATAACATCCGCCCATATATCCAGGATTTGTATCAATACCTATTGTAATATTTTTAGGATTTACCACTTTGCTGGTAAAATGAACAGGCCAATTTGCTTTACGATTATCTCCAATATTTAAAATTTTTTGAAAGAACCACATTTTAAAAGTTATTGGACATTGATAATCACTTGTTTTTTTTATGAAATTAAAATAAGGTAAAAGTATAATCAATCGAACAACCAATTGAAGAGGATGTTTTATATAAAAAAATAGTTTATTCATAGTTTATTTTTTGAAAGAATATATGATCGATATAAGTAATATAAATATATCAGACTATAGGTTAAAGAGTATAGAATCAATAACAATTTTATATCTTTAAAAATTAAAGATGAAAAATAGAGAGAAATTGAGATAATAACTAATGAAATTACATGTAACCAAAAATCTTCATTTTGTCTGTTGGTTATTGTAAAAATGTATGTAAGCGGACTCGTTATTGCTCTTATATAAAACATGATTGAAAGTATTTGTACGTATTCTCCAGCTACTCTCCAATTACTTCCAAAGACTATTTCAAAAATAATAGGTCCGAAGAATAATAGTAATAAAAAAGGAGGGGCAAGAATAATAGCAAGTGATTTTAATGTTTTTTTATAGGTATTTGTACAATTTTTTTTGATGTTATATTCTTCGGTAGCTTGTTGAGCAAAGACTAACCCAACTGATTTTGTAATAAATGTTACAGGGATAGTGGTCATTCGTCTCCCGTAATTAAACCAGCCAATAATAGTCTGATTATAAAATAAACTCATAAAATACACAGGTAGGTTGGTTGTCCAGTTGAATAAAAATTCAGTAGGTAAAGAATACATAGGAAATTTGTAATGCTTATTCAGTAAAAGTTTCATATACTTTAATTTTATATTCTTTAGGTTTATAAAAATATCCTTAATTCCAATAAAAAGTACTATTGAATTAATTATTTGACCACTTATAAAACCAACCAATAAACCAACTGATGAATAAAAAAAATATCCAATCCAAAGAGTTATTATTGTTGTAGTAATAGAATTTGCAATTAAAGCAGACGAAATGAATTTGTATTTTTTGTACTTATTGAGTTTCTTGGTATAGGTAGAAATAAATCCAGTAAGGATTATACAAAGTGGCAAAGTTAACAGCCAATTTTCAAGTTCAGCAGCGTTTAGTAATGAGGAAATTTCATGTTTTACTAACAATAAACAGATAAATGTTGCAATTGCCAAAACCAATGAATTTAATATAGAAAATAAAACTAAATTATCTTCTTGTGCCTTGTTTTTGGTAAGTAATACTGCATTGGCATATTGAAGAGTAGAAAATGTGTTTAGTACGGATGAAATACTCATATATATACCTAATAATCCAAAATCTGAGGGAGAATAGATTCTTGTTGTTAATGGTGAAAGTAGTATAGGTATTAGTTGACTAATTGTTGTTCCTGAAAATGTTACGAACAAATCTTTTGAGAATAAGAACTTGATTTTGTTGTATATTTTCAAAATTTAAGTAGGATTAACTTTACTAGTGGAAAAAAATTATTTTTTTAATAACCTCTTATAAATTGGTTTGTTCTTCGACTTGTTTTCTTCAGAATCGCCGTAATACCCATATCCATACCCATATCCATACCCATATCCATACCCATACCCATATCCATACCCATATCCATACCCATATCCAATACGTTGCTCTTTTAAATCGTTTACTAATATGCCGAGGTTTGAAAATTTATGTTCATTGTATAAATCATCTATCATTTTTAAATGATTTTTTGTTGTATATCGCTGACGAACAACATAAAGATTCATGTCAGAATATCCGGATAAAATCACCCCGTCAGTAACCAATCCTATTGGTGGTGTATCAATTACTATAACATCAAATTCTTGCTTTGCTTTTTTCATGAATTCATCCATTTTATTGGATTCTATAAGTTCAGATGGGTTAGGAGGAATAGGGCCTGAAGAAGCTAAAAAAATGTTTGGATAAGAAGTTTGTTGAATAGTTTCCTCAAAAGTAGCTTTCCCAATGAGGAAATTTGATAAACCGATAGAATTTTTTAAATTAAAGTCATTGTAAATTTTTGGTTTTCTCATGTCGGCACCAATCAAAAGTGTTTTTTTTCCTAAAAGTGAATAGGCAAGTGATAAATTGATGGAACAAAATGTTTTTCCTTCACCACTGATTGATGATGTAACTAAAATACAAAAATTTTCTTTTTCTTTAGTAAAGTAGTTGATGTTAGTCCGTATGGTTCTGAATGATTCTGCCACCAATGATTTGGGTTGGGATACCAATATTAAATTTCCGGCATCCTTTATATGTCCAATTGTTCCAAGAATTGGAATTTTAGTTATGGATTCAATATCGCTTCTCTCCATAATTTTTGTATTGAATAGAAATAAAAGAAGTACAATAAGAAATGGAATTATGAACGCAACACCAAAATTAAACATGTAGATTGAATTCGGATTTATACCTGAATATGAAACAGTGTAATCACTAGCCGGTTCAATAATTTTTGCATTCGGAACATTTGATGCTTCGGCAACGGCTGCTTCACTTCTTTTTTGAAGTAAATAATTATAAAAAGCGTTATTAATTTCAAAAATCCGATTGTATCTAATAAATTCAGTTTCAGCAACTGGAGTTTCAGCAAGTTTCAAATTAGCATTCACTGTTTGTTCTTTTATGCGATCAAGCTCAAATTTGGTTTGCATCAAACGAGACGAGATGTTGGATGTTAAAACTTCTTTATTAATTAGAAGTTCTTGATTTATTAATTTAAAGGCAACAGTACTGTCTTTAACTTCTGATTGAAGTTTCTTTTTTTTGCTGTGCAACTCAACTAAATCAACAATTGAACGGTATAAAGGATCTTGAGCACTTATGTTTATTATATTAGGAATAAAAATTTTATCTATATCAGAATTTTTTAGGTTATTGATTGTTTCCTTATAAAAATTATATTCAAATTGTTTTTTTAAGTAGTCATTTTCAAGGTTTATTGAGCTTGGTACTATTGCTTCACTATTTATCTGAAGTTTTTGAGTGTTGGCGCCAACTTTAAAATCTTCTAATTTCTTTTCGTTAGAACTTAAATCTTTTAATACATCAATAAGTTGGTTGTCTATGAATTTTATTGTATTTGAAGCTATTTTACTGTTTTCTTCCAATCCGTTTTCAATGTATTTTTTCATAAGAGCATTCAGAAAGTCTATTTCTTTTTGAATGGTTGGACCTGTTAAGCTAAATTTTAAAATAGATGATTCAGGTGGATCCGTTTCTAAATAAATACTTGTTTGATATACTTTTGCTAAAGAGTTTAAATCATTAATAACAAACAAAAAAAGTTTATCGGGAGTTCTTTCCTTTTCAAATTCTTCTGTTAAACTAAAACGTACTCTAACATCATTTAAAGAAAACCATTGATTAAATGAAAAGGTTTTAGTTTCGTCAAAATCTTCGCTAGTTGGAGATATTAGAAATGTATTTTGGTCAATTATTTTAGTATAATATGTAATAGTTCTATTTTCAATAATTGAGGAATCAATTTCTACAATAAACGGACTGTTTTTGTATAACTCAGTAGTTTTAATGTTACCGATATCGTAGTAAAAAACTTTGAAATCGACATCATCTAAAGCTGATCGCATAAGGTTGTATGAACTAATAGTACCAATTTCATTTGTTAAGCGATTTCGGGCACTCACTAATTCCATACCCTTTATAAAGTATTCTTGCCCCCAAGATGTGTATTCATCTTTTAAAAGAACTTTACTATATGTTGTATAAATAGGTACGCTATATCTGATTTTATAGAAGCTGACAATAAAAGCAAGGATAAAAGCAAGGATAAATAAATACCAAAATTTTAACATTCTGGCGCCAAGAGCTTTAAAATCGAAACTTTCTATTTTATTGATATTGTTTGGGTTACTCATTACAAGTCTTAATATGTCGGCAAAAATAGTTTTTTATTCAATACTTAATCTTTATTGGAATATTAAAAACATCATTGAAATTAAAAATCTATAATTTTGGATTGTTTACAATGAATTTGAATGCAATCATTATTTAAAAATATAAATAAACAAGATAAATTTATTGCCATATTTATTTTAAAAGGTATATCATTATACGTGTTGTGGTATTTGATATACGATAACTGGTTGCTAAAGGATGGTTTTGTTGATCATTTTTTAATTGACCACTTAGTCAAATCTACTTCGTCGATACTAAAAATCGTCGGGTATAAAGTCTTTGAATATTCTGATGCAGTAGGGGTTGATGGAACTCACGGAGTGTTAATTGGTGCACCATGCAATGGGTTAAGTTTGTTTGCATTGTTTGCTGGGTTTATCATTATTTTTCCTGGCAATTGGAAAAAAAAAGTAATTTTTATATCTATAGGAATTTTATTTATTCACATCATTAATATTTTTAGATTAGTAGCTTTAGCATTGGTTGTTGTTTATAAGCCAGAATCATTAGAATTTAATCACAAATATACATTCACTGTTTTGGTTTATGTATTCATATTTATACTATGGATAATTTGGGTAAATAAATTTGCTTTGAAAAAAAACAATTGAATTTAAAAAAAAAGAATACCATTCTTATAGGATACATTACACTACTTTTAGTGGTCGGATATATTCGTGAATCCATTTTTCTTGTTATTAATTCAACTATCAATAATGTACCTTTTCCATATAACAATGCATATATAACTCCACCAAAATTTTTATATGAAATTGACTTTGGAAATTTAATATTGTCTAAATGGGTTTTAACCCTTTTTTTTACAATCGGATTTACAGCATTAACTTCAGCTTTAATTTATAAATATTTTAAGAATAAATCTTTTGTGATTTTAACTGTTATAATTTACTCGTCAATTTTTATTTTAGCCTTACTAGTTTCTTCAATCGGATTCTTCATAAATAAATATGATGAATTATATTTGTTAGGAAGATTAATTGCAGGACTCACTCAAGGACCTTTATTATCATTGATTTTGTTTGTATTGTTTTATTTTAAAAACAAAACGGGTTTTAGTAATTCTATTTGAAAAAGGGAACATATATCTTGTGGTATAAAAAAGAATAAATTTTTTTATATAGTAACCAAATCTTTTTTTTCAAGTTATTAGGGTTTTTTGTATACAACCCTTTGTTGGTATGTGGAAAATTGAATTCAGGAATTTCAATTCCTAAGAAAGGACATAATTTTTCCCAACCTTCACCCATTGTAAAATCAATAACTATGAAATCATTTGGTCTGTTTAAGAAATATTCTTTAACTTCAGCTTGGTGTTTTAAATATACTTTTTTAAAGGTTTCCTCATTATCTTTTGGAAAACCTTTACCATAAATAAAATCTCTTATTGGAGTACTATCTTCATAAAAGTGGTTAAGACAACTCTTATACCAACTGTTTACATCTCTATCTGTCAAAATAAATTTACTACCTGGAAAAGCAATATCCATTTCTTTATACAAAAGAAACCATGGGTCATCTTCAAAAGCATCGTTATTTTTAGCTAACTCAAAAAAGGGAGTTAAATTATGGTTTAATAATTCATTATGAAGAACATTTTGTTGTCCACAAACTTTATATCCTAATTGGTGCAAGGCACTAGCTAAACTTGATGTTCCAGTTTTATGAAAACCTAAGCCGAAAACCTTTTGTTTCATACAAATAAAAATAAATACAAATATGTTCAAAGTTATCCTATTTTTGGAAACAATTGGAAAAGAAAAATTGTTCCTATGCTCACCATCATCAATTACAACGCCGGCAATATAAAATCCATTCAAAATATGTTGAAGAGGATTGGTGTTAAGTCAACAATAAGTTCATCAGTGAATGAAATTGAATCTGCCGAAAAATTGATACTTCCAGGTGTGGGTCATTATGACTACGGAATGAAAAACCTTAAAGAATGCGGATTGATAGAATGTTTAAACAAAAAAGTACTAGTAGAAAAGACTCCGTTGTTGGGAATTTGCTTAGGAGCACAGTTATTAGGAAATAGAAGTGATGAAGGGATTGAATCCGGTTTAGGGTGGATTGATATGGATGTTATAAGGTTTGATAAAAGTAACATGAATGCAGATTTAAAAGTTCCACACATGAGTTGGAATGAAATTTCAATTCAAAAAACATCAAGATTAATGGAAGGACTGAATAATGAATCCAGATTCTATTTTGTACATTCGTTTCACATGAAATGCAAAAACCAATCGGATATTCTGACTACAACCCAATATGGATATGAGTTTGTTTCTTCTGTTGAACATGAAAATATTTTTGGAGTTCAGTTTCATCCTGAAAAGAGTCATAGATTTGGCATGCAATTATTAGAAAACTTTATAAAGATATAAAAGAAACATAGAAATTGATGAGAAGGATAAGGGTTATACCTGTGCTGACATTACAAAACGAAAAATTAGTTAAAACCATTCGTTTTAAAAATCCTACATATATAGGCGACCCCATCAATGCAGTTAAAATTTTCAACGAAAAAGAAGTTGACGAAATTGTTATTTTAGATATTACAGCCACCGAAGAAAAACGGGAGCCCAATTATAAAAAAATAGAAGAAATTGCCGGAGAAGCCTTTATGCCTTTTGCCTATGGGGGCGGTATAACTTCACTATCTCAAATTGAAAAATTATTTAAACTCGGAATTGAAAAAGTAGTTGTCAATTCAGTGCTAGCAAATAATTTAAGCCTAATTACAGATGCTTCAAATATCTTTGGGGCTCAAAGTATTGTTGCTTCTGTTGATGTGAAGCGAAATTTGTTTGGAAAGTTCAATGCATATCATACTGGAGGTTCTAATAAAATTGATTTTCCATTAATCGATTTTGTTAAAAAAATTGAACAATCAGGAGCCGGAGAGTTGTTTATCAATTCCATTGATAATGACGGAACCTACAAAGGCTATGACATTGAATTAATCAAAATTGTTGCATCGGTTACACATCTTCCTATTGTTGCTTGTGGTGGTGCTTCCTCTGTTGATAACTTTTTAGAAGCAGTTAAAAATGGTGCCTCTGCAGTAGCTGCCGGAAGTTTGTTCGTATATACCGGAAGTACAAAAGGAATCCTAATTAATTACCCCAAACAAGAAGATTTAAAGCAAAAATTTTACTCTAAAATATAGCTAGCTTTATTTATTGTTATCCCAATTCTTGTATTTATTTTTTAACATTTCGTCTAAAAAGGCAACTAATTTATAAAAATCAACGTCTTTTTTGTTAAGTTTATAGTGTTAAAACGACAGTAAAGTTATATATCTAACAAAATGTTATTTTTTTGTCTTTACAGTTAATTCTAAATTAAAGTTATATCATGAAAAAAATTATTGTTGCAATTAGCATAGTTTTTATTGGGGCATCTTCGCTCTTTGCTCAACAGAAAGGAAATATACAAAACGAGAAAACCCTTTTTGTTCAAGCCCAATTAGGAAAAGATGTTAAGTTAAGTATTGATTTAAAAAAATACGACTTGAATACAATAGGCAAATTAAAAGACGATTTGTATCAATTTAACAAAAATGAAAAAATAAAGCTTATTGAATTAGATGAGTTTAACAAGATTTTGACTGTAACTTACGGAATAAAAATGACCGAAAATGAATTTTTACAAGTATTTTACGAAAACAAAGTTAGTTTTTTAGCTAAAGACAAACCTAACACATCTGTTGAACAATAAATAATAAAGAAAGATGAAAAAAATTCTACTCGTTATCTCGCTTTTTTTGATAAGCACTCAATCTCAATTATTGGCACAGGTTACTTCATATGCTTTTACTCAAGTTGCCGGCACACCAACATTATTAACCCCTGCCGTTACAACACATACAACAGGAACAACTGACTATGGAGTTTATACAGCTGTTAATATTGGTTTTACATTCAATTTTAATTGTACTAATTATACTACAGTTAGTATTTCAAACGATGGATATATTGTTATGGGTAACTCCTTAAGTAATACTTTCACACCATTGAGTGCCGGCTCTGATAACAATGTTATTTCTGCATTAGCAGCCGATTTGCAAGGTAATGTTGCTGGTTCTTCCCTAACATCAAAAACTACAGGTGCTGCTCCGAATAGAATATTTACTGTAGAGTGGAAAAATTATAAAGAATATTGGGACGGTGGAGATTTTACTTTCCAAATTTTGCTATATGAAACTTCGAATAATATTGTAATAAAATATACAACCAATACAGCTCTAACCGCTGCTTCCGATTTTCAAGTAGGGCTTAGGGGTAGTTCAAATGCAGACTTCAATAATAGAACCAAACCAAATGCTACAAATTGGATTGCATCTACTGCTGGTGCTGCAAATTCCGATTTGATGAGTTGTGCAGTTAATATTGCAAGACAACCTACTGGTGTTTATACATGGACACCACCGGCAGCTTGTTCTGGAACTCCTACAGCAGGGACAGCATCTTCAAATCCAGCTTCTGTATGTAGTGGTAATACTTCAATAATTAGTTTATCTGGCAACACAAACTCATGTGGTATTTCATATCAGTGGCAGTCTGCACCCGCACCAGGAGGTCCATGGACAAATATCGGTGGCGCTACTTCAGTTACATATACTCCTACGATTACAGCTCTTATATATTTTCGTTGTATAGTAACTTGTGCAAATGGTGGTGCATCAGCTACATCTACAGTTACTTCTGTAAATTTAAATCCTCCGACTTCATGTTATTGTGTTTCGTCAGCAACATCTACTTCTGATATGGATGTACTTAATATCACTTTAGGAACAATCAATAACACGAGTGCAAATATTTCTTTAACCGGATCACAAGGAAATGCAACAGGAACAGCAGGTATGTATAGTGACTGGAGGGGTACTACAGTGCCTGTTCCTAATTTGCAACAAGGCTCTACAACAGCATTTTCAGTTCAAATAGGTGGTGGAACACCATACAGTCACAGGGTTGATGTTTATATTGATTTCAATCAAGATGGTGATTTTGCTGATGCTGGGGAGTCCATACCTATTTTTGCCTACGCAAATCCTGCTTTACCTAATACTACCGCTTCAAGTATCACTATACCTATTACAGCAACAACTGGAAATACAACCATGCGTGTGGTTTGTGTAGAGAGTTCATCTAGCAATTATTGCGGAACATACACATGGGGAGAAACCGAAGATTATACAATCAATATAACAGCTGCACCTAATTGTGCGGGGGCTCCAGTAGGTGGCACTACTGTTTCGTCTGCCAACCCTGTTTGCCCTAGCACAGCGGTTACACTAAGCGTAACAGGGAGCACAATTGCATCAGGACTTACATATCAATGGCAATCTTCACCTGATAATGTTACTTGGACTAATATCCCAGGAGAAACAGGACTTACACTTACAATTATCCCTACTGCAAATACGTATTATCGAAGAATGGTTACATGTACTCTTAGTGGTGGATCAAGTTCTTACAGTTCATCTTTATATCAAACAATCGGTTTATCTTTAGCTTGTTATTGCCCATCATCAGCCACTTCTACTTCTGATATGGATATTTTAAGAGTTACCTATGGAACAATTAATAATACAACACCAAATATTTCACTTGTTGGAACGCAGGGTACTGCAACAGGAACAGCGGGTATGTATAGTAACTGGACTGCTTCTTCAGTACCTGTACCTACAATTACACAAAATGTAGCAACACCATTCACTGTTCAAATTGGTGGAGGTTCACCATGGAGTCACAGAGTTGATGTATATATTGATTTAAACCAAGATGGAGATTTTAATGATGTTGGAGAGTCATACCCTATTTTTGCATATGCAAGCCCAGCATTACCGAATACAACTACAGTAAACATAACAATTCCATGTTATGCAGCACTAGGAATTACCATCATGAGAGTAGTTTGTGTAGAAAGTTCATCAAGTAGCTCATGTGGAACTTATACGTGGGGAGAAACAGAGGATTATCGAATTAATATTGCTGCAGGAGGTGTTTGTGCTGGTATTCCTGTTGGAGGAACAGCTGTCGCTTCAGTAGGAACAATTAATTCATGTGCATCACCAACATCAACAATTTCCTTAACAGGAGCATCAACGGCTTGTGGTATTAATTATCAATGGCAATCGGCACCTGCACTTGTTGGTCCGTGGACAAATATAAGCGGTGCAACAATGTCGTATTATGTTGCTAGTCCTTCTTCAAATACATATTACCGATGTGTATTGACATGTACCAATGGCGGAGGTACTGCTACATCAACCTCTGTTTTAGTTAATGTTACCATTTCAATTCCATCTAATAACGATTGTAGTGGAGCAACTACGATAACTGTCAATGCAAATCAGTCCTGCGGTGCAATAACCTCTGGAACTATCAATTGCTCATCTGCTTCATCTGACCCAAATACATGTTTTGGTACTGCTGATGACGATGTTTGGTATAAGTTTGTGGCAACTTCAGGTGCACACGATATCACCATCAATAATGTGGCAGGTTCAACTACAGATTTGTATCATTCTGTTTATGCAGGAACTTGCGGTGCTTTGGGAACTCCATTGGTGTGTAGCGATCCAAATAACAGCTCAGTAACAGGGTTGACTGTTGGAGCAACTTATTATGTAAGAGTTTATTCATGGACTTCAACAGCAGGTCAAAATACGACTTTTGATATTTGTATTACCTCACAACCCAATTGTGCAACACCTCCAAACTGTAATTTAAACTATACAATTTCATCAATAGCTCATTCGCCAGTTAGTTACGCAACTGGAACTTCTATTACATTTTCTGATGACAGGTTTGCGAACTCATATTCTCCTATAGGATTCAACTTTTGTTTTGATGGAATAACATATTCAGATGTATTGATTTCTTCTAATGGATATTTGATTTTTCCAAGTTGTTATTCTGCAGCCCCTGATGAAACATCTGTGACAACGGGTGGTTATTCGCCATGGTCTATTGGTGGCCCTGCAATACCAAATACAACTGATGCTCCTAGAAATGCTATTTTGGCACCTTGGCAAGATATTCACCCAGGAGTTGGTGGTGCAACAAGATATCAAACCACAGGATCGGCTCCAAACAGAATTTTTATTGTTAAATATGATGCCATTCCTATGTATAGTTGTACAGGTGATTTATATAGTGCACAAATAAAACTCTTTGAAACAACAAATAATATTGAGATACATATAACAAACAAAACTGTATGTGCAGGATGGAATGGCGGTGACGCTATACTTGGATTGCATAATTATTCAGGAACGATTGCTCAAGTTCCTGCTGGTTATAACTATCCAACGAACTGGACAGCTACAAATACAGCATTTAGGTTTACATCAAATTGTGCAGCCGCTTGTGCTTCATTACCCGTTACATTAATCCAATTTGAAGGGAAACCTGTTGATGATAAAAATATTCTCAATTGGACAACTGAAACTGAAATCAATAATGATTATTTTGTATTGGAATCTTCTTCAAATATGGTTGAGTTTAAAATTATTGATAGAATAGATGGTGCTGGGAATTCTAACAATACTATTCATTATCAATATACCGATAATTCACCTATAAACGAAATCACATACTACAGATTAAAACAAGTAGATTTTGATGGGACAATCAGTTATTCAAAAATTATCAGTGTGAAAAACGAGTATGAAAAAACTCCGGTTTCATTACACCCAAATCCTGCTAAAGAAACAATGTTTGTAACTGTTAAGTCAACTTCTGATGCTATTTTTACCATTAAATATACTAGTGTTTTGGGAAATAGTATAGAAGAAAAATTAATTATTAAAGAAGGAAACAACACCTATCAATTGGAAGGATTTAAACAATTGAATCAGGGAATTTATTTCATTCAAATTATTGATGAAAAAAATCAAGTGATTAAAAACGAGAAAATAGTTAAAAATTAGAAAGTAAGTTTGACTTGATAGTCCTAAAAAAAAGTATCGACATGAAGTCGATACTTTTTTTATTTTAGAGTTTTATCCATTAAATAAATAATTGTAGCCATTGCTGCTGCACCAAGTTCCAATTCACGTTTATTTACAGTTTCAAAAACATCTGCGTATGAATGGTGATAATCAAAATAGGCTTGTGAGTTTATGAATAATCCTAGCTGCATCATTTCCGGATAATACTTAACCAAAGGCATAATGTCAACATCGCTAAATCCTTTCTGAATTTTAAACAAATCATAGGAGTTGAGTTGACTTGAAAATTGTTTTATGGTATTCAATTGAAAATCTGTTCCCATAACATCAAATCCCATGGGTAAAAAACCTCCTCTGTCACTTTCTATAGCCATCAAATGAGTTTCATTTTTTTCAAAAGATTGTTTTGCATAGGTTTCTCCTCCCATATTTCCATTTTCTTCGTTCATAAATAACACGCATCTGATGGTGTGTTGAGGTTTATAGTTCAACTTTTTTAATATTCGTATGGCTTCAATGCAATGCATTACACCTGCACCATTGTCATGAGCCCCTTCACCAACATCCCAAGTATCAAGGTGAGCTCCCATGGTAATTATTTTATTGTCAACACCTCGTATTTCTCCAATCACATTATATGAGAGAACATCAGGTAGAGTTTGACAATTCATTTCTAAATGGAGTTTTATTTTTCCTTTTTTTATCCATTCAATTAAATCGTTAGCATGTTGAGTACTAATAGCCGCACAAGGAATGGGTTTAATTTCTGGGTCAAAAGTTGTAACGCCTGTGTGAACAATATTATTGGTATTATTTGTTAATGACCGAACCAGTACAGCGGAAGCCCCCATTTTTGCTGCTACGTTTGGACCGTCTCCTCGCAAAGGATAGCAATGAGAATAAGCGTCAAACGTATTGAAGTATTTTTCGTCAAAACTTTCGTTGAAAAAAACGGTTTTTCCTTTTATGTCTTTTGGGTCTAATTTTTTTAATTCATCAATATTTTGGACAGTCAATATTTCTGTTATTAATATTCCTTGAGTAGCAGATGAACCTCCGAGTGCTAAAATGTTAAGTGTCAATTTTTCTCCTTTTTCATTTTCTGCTTGAGCGAATTCTTTTTTACCTCTAATCCATTTTGGAACTTTTACTTCTTGTAAATAAACCATATCCAAAGCGTAGTTATTTAGTAAATGTTTACTAAAACGAATAGCGTCTTCAGCTTGTTTACTCCCGCTAATTCTGTGACCTATTGATTTGCATAAAGTTTTTAAATTTTGGTATGATTGACCATTTTCTAAGGCTTCGTCGTATATTTTACGAATAAAAATGGAATCGTTTTGAGCTTTTGTAGTCAAAAGATTTCCAATTAACAGCAGCAATACCGATAAGATTTTCATAAAGCAATTTTTTTGTCAAAAATAACAAACACTTCGAGCGAATAGAATAACATTAAATCCGATTATTGGATAGCTTAGTGTTTTATTTTTTAAAATTGAAAATAGATAAAAGCTTGAAGTTCAGACGACATGGCTTGATAAATTAAAATAACAGTTGCAACTGAAATTAAGACTTTTGCATAAGCAGGAGATTCAATAAATTTTTCTCTGTACCAAATTTTTGTTTTTTCAGGTAACCAGTGGATTATAAAACCCAATAGAGTTATAGAAAACACCAATTTATATGAGCTTAGAATATTACCAATTAGTTCAAATCCAAAATTTGAATAAATTTGATTGAGTATTAGTTTGGTAGATTCAAAGTCGGCTGCTCTAAACCAAATTCGTGTAAAAGTTATAAAGGTGAGAGTAATAAACACTTTAAAACCTGTAGCTAGTAAATTGTTGTATTTTTCATACGGACTAATTTTTTTCCATAGTTTATAAATCATCAAACCAAGTCCGTTTAAACCACCCCAAATCACAAAATTCCAACTGGCTCCGTGCCAAAGACCTCCTAAGAGCATGGTAATTAATAAATTAATATTAGTGGTAAGCCAATTTCTAAAAGATTTTATCCAGATGGATAAAAAAACTAGCAATAAAACTATCCAGAGAGCAACATACAAAACAAACATTTTTCCGCTCAACAAAATAAGTACAGTTAAAATAATCAACCCTGTAATCCATGTTCCCCAACTTCCCACACGATTTCCACCGAGTGGAATATACAGATAATCTCTAAGCCATGTTGAAAGGCTCATGTGCCAACGCTTCCAGAATTCACCTACATTTTTAGCTTTGTATGGTGAATTAAAATTCATCGGTAAAGTGAATCCCAATAATAGTGCAATGCCTATTGCAATATCTGTATATCCAGAAAAATCGGCATAAACCTGTAGTGAGTATCCATATAGAGCTAATAAATTTTCAAATCCGGTGTACATTGTGGGGTTTTGGAATATTCGGTCAATGAAGTTAACTGCTATATAATCCCCGATAACAATTTTTTTAATCAAGCCATTAATTATCCAAAACAATGCTAATCCGAACTGATGTTGAGTTAAGCGATAAGGTTGATATATTTGAGGGATAAACTCAGATGCTCTAACAATTGGTCCGGCAACTAACTGTGGGAAAAAAGATACATAAAAGCTAAAGTCAACAAAGTTTTTCACCGGGGTGATTTGTTTTCTGTAAATATCTACAGTGTAGCTAATGGTTTGAAAGGTATAAAATGAAATACCCACAGGAAGTAATATTTTGTCAACTGTAAAATGAGTGCCTGAAATTGTATTTACAAAATGTGCAAAATGATTGAAAACATGTATATTACTATTAAATATACTGTTGTACGAATCAGTAAAGAAATAGGCATATTTAAAATAGCACAACACAAACAGATTGATAAAGATGCTACTGCCTACCAGCAATTTTCTAGTAAGTTCATTTGTTGTTCGGTGTACTTTTTTTCCGATGTTATAATCGATAATAGTAGAAAAGAGTAGGGTGGTAATAAATAAACCGCTGGTTTTGTAGTAAAAAAACAAACTAACCAATAATAAGAATAAATTTCGAAGTGTGTTTTTTTTATAAACTATGGAATATATTGCTAAAACAATGGTAAAAAATCCCCAAAAGAAAAGTTGAGTAAAAATTAAAGGTTGATTTTCATTGTAAAGCAAAATGCTTTTTAAGTTTTCAAAACTTAAAAACCATTGAAGCCATTCTATTATTGGGTTGAAGTTATTCACCAAACACTGTTTTAATTTCTGTTAATGAATTTATTTTAAAGTCTGCAATCGAAAAATATGGGTGATTTTGGTTTTCTACGTCGGGAACCACAATGGTTTTCATTCGAGCTGATTTTGCTGCCAACAGTCCATTCCATGAATCTTCGATAACTAAACATTCATCTGGAGCAACATTCAAATCTTGAGCTGTTTTAAGATAAATTTCGGGGTGTGGTTTTCCGTAGGGCAAATGTTCTGCTGAATTGACAATGCTAAAGTAGAAGTTTAGATTTAGTTTTGATAATACAGTATTAATCAAACTCTTTGGAGATGATGAAGCAAGTGCTAAACTATATTTTTTTGACATAAAATAGCGGATTGAAGACTCAACACCTTCTAATATTATTCCTTTCTCAGAAATTAATTTTGTAACATGTATCAATAAATCTTCTTCAACTTCATGCATTGATTTTCCTGTCCAGCCTAATTTTTTATGCCAATACTCGATTACTTCACTCAACTTCATACCCATAGTTTCTTTGCACATTTCTTCAGTAAAATTTAATCCTATCGTTTTAAATGTAGCAATTTCAGCTTCTCTCCAAAGAGGCTCTGAATTGATAATCACTCCATCCATATCGTATATAACCGCTTTAATTTTCATATTGAAGTTGATTGGTATTGTTACACAAATAGGAAGAATACGCTTTAATCAGTGCAGAAAACATTAAATCACCAATAAGTTCATACCCGCTTTTTGTAAAATGAATTAAATCTCTTTGAGCCAAATTATTTTTATTCCAAGTTTTTATTGAACCTAATCCGCCCATAACAGTAGCTAAATCCCAATAACCTGCATTGTGTTTATGCATTAAATTTTGCATAGCTTGTTGAACTTCAGCAATTCGTTTGTTTGGATACCTTCTTTTGTAATAACTGTCAGTATTTGAAACAAATATAAAATTACAATCCGGGCTCACTTCTTTGATTTTAGAAACCAATGAATCGTAATTATTTTCGTAGCATTTAGCACAAAATCCGGGTTCAAAAGCATCATTGATTCCAATACAAAAAATAACCAAATTAGGTTGTATGGTTAGCAAATGTTGGTTGAATAATTGATTTCTTAAATAGCTGGAAGTACTTGCTCCATTAACCCCCACAGAAGTATAGGTGATACCATTATCATCATTTTCTAAGCTAATTCCATATAAATTAAAGTGGGTTTGAAAACTATCCGTTTTAAAAATTCTGAACTCTATTTGTTTTTGGAATGAGGTAAACTTAAACTCAGTAAAACCGAGCTCGTGGTTGGTATAAATTGAATAACATGAGTCAGTAGTTACATCAACACAAAATCCTGATGAGTCTGTATCGTGAAAAACTTTTACTTGGTTAAAATCATAACTTGGGGTTTCATCAGGTTTGAATTCAATTTTAAATGAAGAAACACTGTCGGTTGTTACCGCAGTTACACCTGACAATCCCCATGTTTTTTGGTGTTTTAATACTGCATTTCTAAATCCACTCCATTCACCTGAATAAGTTACGTTGTAGTAGCTTGGATTATTGGTTTTTGCAAGTTTATACGGAAATAAAAAACCTCTGCCGGCATTTAATCCTAAATCGGATTGAAATCGTTTTCTTACTTGGTGAGACCAAACGTCTGCCTGTATGTGAGAACCTCCGATTTGCATGATATTTATTGTGCCAATTCCTGTACGTGTTAAGTTGTTCAATTCCGAAAAGAAATGCGAAAGACTACTTTTGGGATTTGCCAATTGGAGTGTATCTGCTTCGTAGTTTATGAAAGGATATTGTTGGAGCAAATGAGGATTATCTTGTCCAGATGCTTTCAACATACAAAAACATAAAATTATAGTATGAAAGATAATCTTATTTTGCATTTTCGGCTTGTTTTGGTAGTTCTGAAACTGGTTTTTTGGGTTCTGCTTGAGTCGGTTTTACTCCCTTGTATTGTTGATACATTTGAATAATATTTTTGTAAAATTCTTCACCAATTTTTTTTGCTCCAAGTGGACTAAAATGTATGTAATCAGGAGCTGCTAGCGGAGGAACAGCATTTACCCATGTATTCATGGAGTTTTTTCCTCCCATAACTTCATACATATCCCAAAAAAGACAGTTATTTGCCAGAGCTGCATCTTTTAAAGCATCTCTAACAAATTCGAGGTTTGGATAAGTAACATATTCAGTTTTGTCTTTTACAGACATATCTCCCGGGCCAATTACAATAAAAGCTGCTTTTGGATTTAATCTTTTCAAGAAATTAATTTGTGATTTAAACCAATTGCCGTATTCTTTTGCCCCGGCTTCATCTTTAATATAAGGCATTACATTGCCACCGAATTCTAAAATAATCATGTCCGGACTTAAATTTGCAAACATGTTTGCCAATGAAGTATGGTCAAGTTGACTAAACACAGTTCCGGAAGAACCTCTCAAAGGTATATTGTCAACCACAGCCCCTGTTTTTCCTTCAAGAGAAATTCCTAAAATATTTGGACTGTCTTTCCCATCAAAAGAAATTGTTATTTCTTCAGGTGTTTTATCAAAAGAAGTTGTAATAACACCAAAAGGAGTATTTGCATCTATTATACCATTTTTGATTACTGTATTATCAGCTAGAACTACATAATTAACGGAAGCATGGGAGTTACTCAAAAAGATTTTAAGTTGTTGGTAACTTCTGGTTTTACCGTGTGAAGCTTTTGGTTTGTTTATTTTAATCCAACCGTGATAATAAGTGGTGTCTGTAATAATATTTCCCGAGGGGATAGGAGCAAACCTGCAAAAACTAAGCATTGCCCCATATTTATTATGTTTAACCTCTGGTTCTTTCTGACCAAATCCAGAATATCTCTTCCAGTTTTCTGAATAGGAAATGTTTACACTCATTTTTGGAGCAACATCTATTACAGGAAATAATCCGACACCGAATCCGCCAAATTTATTTTGTAGTTCGCCTCTAAAATATGATGTTATTCTGTCGGCCTCAATTTGTGAATCACCGTAGTGCATAATTCTTACAATGCGGTTGTTTGCATTATCCAAAGCGTCAAAAAATCGATGAATTGCAGGTTTTGCAGCATCTGTAATTTGAATAGACTTTCTATACCTGTGAAGGGAATCTAATCTTTGTTGAATAATAGCGGAGTCAATTTCTGAAATAGGAGTGGACTCTTTGAATAATTCTTTCAAATCGCTTTCTAGCTCTTTTTCTTTTTCCAAATTCGGGTTATTAACAGCAAAAAAGTCGGAAACTGTGGGAAAATCAAGGGTAACTTTGCCAAGTTTAACTCCTTCTGAAGGAAAAACAAACACTATACCCAATAAAATACACAAAATACACAAAAGGAAACTTAGTGTTTTAACAGGTTTTACCTCTTTTTGTTGGGGTGCTATTTCTTCTTGATTTTTAATGTTTGTCCGATTTTTATATTTTCATCAATATTATTTATTTCCATTATTTCTTCGGCTGTGTTTCCCGGATAATTTTTGGCTATGTCCCATAAATTATCTCCAGATTTTACAGTGTAAATAATGTAGTTTTCAGGCTGATTTTCTACCTGTGAAGTTTCTGTGTCAAGTGTTCTGTTTTTTGAATGTATTTTTTTATAGATAATCAAATTTTGACCGGCTCGAATTGAAGTCCCTTTCAAGTTATTCCATTGTTGAATTTGACTGATTTTTACATTGTGTTTTTCTGCTATTGAGCCTAAAAATTCACCCGATTTTACTTTGTGAATATAGCTTTCTATAGTTGAATCAGCTGCAAGTGCAACTTCTGTTTTTTCAATGACTGGTTTAAATAAAATAGAATCTTGATAATAATAAATGCTGTCGCAAAGCAAATTAAATGTGTTTGTTGATTTTTTTGGAAAAACAGCTTTATATCCTTTTGGAAAAACATCATTAATGATACAAATATTCAAAAAACGAAGTTCTTTGATATCCATTTTTGTTACTTCAGTAATGGCTTTGAAAGTTAGTTTGCTTTCAATAAGTAGAGTATCAGCTTCTATTGATGGATTGATTGAATAATGATTGCTATTGTTTTGTGAATAGACATAAACCATTGCTGTTAAAGCACTCAAGATATCTCGAGTTTTTGGATTAAAAAACGGATACAATTCTTGAAAATTCGATGTTTTTTTTCTGGCAATCAAATTGTTGATTTGAATAGGATTGGAAACATAAGCAGCCAAAGCCAAATCCCATTTTTTGTATTGGTTATGGAGTGATTTTAAATAATGTGTAGCCGCTTTAGTTGATTTCTTCAAATCTTTTCGTTCATCAACAAATTCAGTAATTTTTAGTCCATTATTAATAGCTTGAATATAATTCAAGTGCCAATACCCCACACAACCTGTAGCGTTGGTTGAATTTGGATTAAAAGCGGATAGAACGGCAGGAAGCAGTGCTAATTCCAGTGGTAATTCCTGATTTTTAAGCTCTTCTGTTAAAAAAGGTTCGTAGAAATTGTAGATATAATTTAAAAAGTGTTGATTAACTCCTTTGCTGTACAATTGAATAAAATAATTAACATCAGAATTGTATTCAAGCGGAAAATCTTTTTCAACTTTTTTTAGTAGTGTAATTCCCAGTTCAGGATTAAACGGTTTAACCGGTTTGACTTTGTGTAAAATAGAATCTGTGTTTAGAGTAGATTTTTGAAAAAGTAGTTGGGTATATTCGTTTTTCATTAAATTTTCATACTGCTGAACATACACAGATGTATGGATATTAGGGGTTTGAGCTTTTAAAGCACCAAAAATAAAGAGTGGGAACAGATGTTTGATTTTCAAAGTCAATTTGAAAAAATAAATTTTTATTAAGTGCAAAGATGACTTCTAAAATCGGTTTATCTCAACAATTAGAATTAACTTTTTAAACAAAAGTATGTTAAACTGATTTATTGGGTTTTCGCTTGTTGAACGTGATTTCATAAACAGTTCCGGGAACGTCCAAAAGCTTAATTTTTCCATCAAGTTGTTCTGTAAATACTTGGATGAGTTCCATTCCAAGTGTGTTTGTGTTGTTTTCAAAAATTTCTCGAGGCATTCCTTTTCCGTTATCTCCAATTTTCAAAACAAAGCCGTCGTTTTCTTTTTGGTTAAGATGTATTGTGATTGTTCCATTTTCTTTTTTATCAAATCCGTATTTTAATGTATTTGAAACAATTTCGTTGATTAATAACCCAAGAGGGATAATGCTGTCAATATCAAACTTAATCTGATTTTCAATTTTTATATCTAAAAAAATGCTACAGTTTATTGAGTATGTAGCTATCAAATCATTTGTAAGTGAAACTATATAATCTTGAAAGTCAATTTTTGCTAAATCTCCCGATTGATACATCTTTTCATGAATAAGAGCCATAGTTCTAATTCTGCTTTTGGCTTCTTCAAAAAGAACTAATGCTTTTTCGTCGGTTGTATAGTTGGATTGCAGGCTTAATAAACTGTTGATAACCTGCATGTTGTTTTTAACCCGATGATGAATTTCTTTAAGTAATATTTCTTTTTCGTGATGTTGTTGTTCAATTAAAATTGTACGTTCATGGACTTTCTTTTCCAGTTCTTGACTGATTTTTCGTTGTTTGTCTTCTTGTATTTTTGAAATTTTGATGAGCAAGTAAACAATTGTGGTCAAAAGCAATGTATAAAACCACCAAGTTTGCCAAAAAGGAGTTGAGATTGTAAATTTATATTCTATAGGTTTATTACTCCAAACACCGTCGTTATTTTTAGCTTTGAGCAAAAAAGTATATTCACCAGGCGGTAAATTTGAATAGGTTATAAAGGTTTTTTTTGTGTTTTGATACCATTCGGCATCAAAGGGTTCTAATTTAAAGCTAAATTCAACGTTTTCCGGGTTGTTTAAATTTATTGCAGAATATTCAAAAGTTATATGGTTTTCATTGTAGTCGAGCTCAAGATTTTTAGGAAGGTTTGTCCATTCAACGAAATTTTTTGTTTTAGAGCCCCAATTAACGTCTTGCAGAAACAATTTAATGTTTTCTAAACGTACAATTGGTTGAAAAACATTCATTCTGTCTTCTTTGGGTTGATATTTTATTAATCCTTTTATGGTTCCAAACCAAATGTTGTTTTCATCATCTTCAAATACTGCTCTACTGTTACATTCTATTCCTTTGAATCCGTCTTGATAGCTATAGTTTTTTATTTTCTCAATTTGACCATAACTGTTGAGCGATATTTTATTGACACCCTTGTTTGTTCCAACCCACACTCCTTTGTTCTTATCACTTAGCACTAAATATACGGTATTTGAAGAAAGTCCGTCATTTGTTGTAATGGATTTGAAATCTATTCCGTTGTATTTTACTACACATCTGTCTGTTCCAAACCAAAGGTTTCCAAATTCGTCTTCAGCAATTGAACCGATATAGGAATTACAGATTCCTGATGATTGTAGATAATTTGTAAACTTACCTCCTGCAAATTTGTTAATTCCGTTACCTGTTCCAATCCAAATGTTGCCTTTTTTGTCTTCTAAAATAGAGTGAATGTGAGAACTGGTTAAGCCATCATTTTCACTGTAATTGGTAAATTTTCCATCTTTCAAAACACTCAATCCGGAACCAAATGTTCCAATCCATAAGTTGTTGTTTTTGTCAATCATTAATGATTGTATTCGGCTTGATGGTAATCCGTCAGATGTGGTGTATGTTTTGAATTTGTTGTTTGCATATTTTACTAATCCTCCTCTGGTTGCAAACCAAAAAGAACCATCATTGTCTTTGAGAATAGCTCTTATTTCATTGTTTGGCAGTCCGTTTGTATTATCAAAATGAATAGTTGTTTTACCGTCGTATTTATATACTCCATTTGAACCTGTTCCAACCCATATATCTTTTTTATCTACATAAATCCCAAAGATGTCAGATGAGTTTAATCCTTCAATGTTATCAAAGAAGGTAAATGTTCTGTTGCTAAATTTTACTAAACCTTGTCCGCTAGTACCAATCCAAGTATTTCCGGTTCTGTCAGTTAGTAATTTTGTTATGCTGTTAGACGGAAGTCCATTTTCTGTTTTTATTTGAGTTATTTTGTTATTTTGGTCGATACAGTAAATTCCATCAGTAAAAGTTCCCAGTATGGTGTTTTTATCAAAATCGGTTGTAATTGAAGTAACAATTGCATTTGGATTAATGTCAACTTGTTGAAAAATAAATTCTTTTTTTCGGTCAATACTGCCTTTTAATAATTTAGCCGTTCCACCGCCATGAGATCCTATCAAATAATCACCATTTACATCTTCATAAATTGTGGTTACCATTTTAGCAGGTAGTCCGTTTTCTGTATTTATTGTGAATGTATCGGTTTTACTGATATAAATGATTCCATCGATGGTTGAAATCCAAATATTTTTTTTACTGTCTTCATAAATTTCCATGATATGAGATTTTATCATGGTTTGCAGAGTTGAGTTAACTTTTCTGAACACTCCACTTTTAAAAATATATAGTTCTTGATTAACTAGAATAAAAATAGTTCCTTCAGATGTGCAGTAAACTTGTTCTACTCCTGAAATTTCTTCATTCTTGTCGGTTTTGTTATAAATAGTAAATTTTCTTCCATCAAATTTTGAAACACCACCCCAAGTAGAAGCTATCCAAATGTTGTGTTCTTTGTCTTCTGCAATACTGGTAATAATATCGCCAGAGAGTCCTTCATTTGATGAATATTGAGTAAAGGATTTACCATCGTATTTGCAAATTCCACCACCGGAGGTACCCACCCAAATGAATCCTCTTGAATCTTGAATCAGAGCATTTACTTTTGATTGTGGCAATCCCTCCTGAACATTGTAATATTGAAAATTAAAAGTCTGAGATAAGCCTATGTTGACAATAAGAAAGAAGCAAAACAGTATCGAAATGCGTGAAGGAAACAAGGTATATTTAATAGTCAAATTCAAAATAAACAAAGCAATATATAAACTTTTAAATTATCCACCAATTTTTTTTGTTTTCTTATAGCCCAAATTTACCAAAAGAGCAAACACTTTTTCTTTAAGTTCACCTTGTATTAAAATTTCACCGTTTTTTACGTTACCACCAACACCACATTTTGTTTTAAGTGTTTTTCCAAGTTCGTCTAAATCTGTTGAATTTCCAATAAAACCGGTTACGAGTGTTACGGATTTTCCGCCTCGTTGTTTCCTGTCAACAGAAACTTTTAGCTCTTGGAGAGTTTTTTCTAAAGTTTCCTGTTCGATTTCTTGTTCTTCTTCAAAATGATAATTAGGATTTGTAGAATACACAATATTGATTCTGTTTTTGTTTTTACTCATTGCAAATAATGTTTAGAGATAATGGGTCAATTTTCATAATAATCGGACTGATTGTTTGTATCGGTTCACCGTCAATATGCAAATCTGTTGATGGTGTATGAATTTCAACTTCTTTCACTTTAATTTCTTCAACAAATGAACTGGTTGTTATTTTTTTTGTAAATAATTTGAGTGCCAGTATTGGTGCTGCATACAACGGAAATTTTTTAAGGATTATTAAGCTAAACCACCCATCATCAATAATTGAGTTTGGAGATATAAATGCGTTATTCCCGTATTGATTTGAATTTGCAAAAGTGATAAGGAAAGCTTTTCGTTCTGTTGTTGTGTTCGAATAGCTCAATTTATATTCTTTTTGTTTGTAAGAAAAAAATTCTTGTACAGCAATTTTTAGATAAGTAAAAAAACCTCTTGTGGTTGATTTTGCAAACAAATTGCTGACATGGGCATCAAAACCGATTCCTGCGGCACCTAAGAAATGGGTGTTGTTAATTTTTACGGTATCTATTTTTTTTGCTTTAAAAGTATTCAACACTAAAATTGCTTTTTTTGTATTCATGGGAATTTTTAAGTGCCTGGCTAATCCGTTACCTGAGCCCATGGGTAAAATTCCGAGAATAGTGTTTGTATGAATTAAACCTAAACCGACTTCATGAACTGTTCCATCGCCTCCAACTGCAACAATAATTGAAAAATTAGTTGATTCGCTTTGTGCAATTTCGGTAGCGTGGTGTGGGCGTTCTGTATAACGAATAACAGGATTAAATTTGTCGGTATCCAGGTGTTTTTTGATTAGCTTTTCAACTCCGCTCTTTTTAACTGTTCCGGAAATAGGGTTTATAATAAATAATATTTGAATTGGTTTGTTCATTTTTTGGCGGTTAAAGAAGTGGTGTTTGATTTTAACCTCTGGTAATATTGTTGTATTATGGCTTTAATTTTCATTTCCATTTTTAATTTTGTGCTGTCGTTTTGATGACTGTAAATTAAATTATTTTTAAGCAATGAATCCGCAGGGTAGTCAAAAAAACCGGTAGTGATTTTTCCGTCAAAGTATAAAGCCTTGTTGTTTTCAGCCAAATAAAAATAGGTGCCTGTATAACCAACAAAATAGTTTTTTTCGGTAGATAGAATATCATTGCCGAATGAAAAAAGTGATGCTTTTATGCCCAAAATATGAAGCAATGTTGGTGTTATATCTGTATGTTGAGCATATTTTTGATTTGTTCCTTTAAGTTTACCGGACGGGTCAAAAATGAACATTGGAATTGCATTTCTGCCAATTACTGTCGAATAAATGGGTGATAAGGCTTCAGAAGAGTGATCCGATGTGAAAATAAAAAGGGTGTTTGAATACCACTTAAATTTTTTAACTTTTTCAAAAAATTGTTTTAATGCAAAATCTGTATAGCGAATGGTTTTGTGGATGGGTAATTCACCATCTTTAAAAATTGATTTATATTCAATAGGAACAGTATATGGATGATGTGAGGAAAGAGTAAAAATTGTGCTAAAAAATGGTGAGTTTTTTTTGTTTAGTTCAGATGATACATATTGTAAATAGGGTTCGTCCGGGATTCCCCAACTTTCATTTTCATATTTTCCATAATCTGGATATTCGTTTTTTCCGTAATAGTTTGAAACACCTGCTGTTGCGCAAAAATTATCAAACCCCATTGTGCCATTTTCTCCCCCGTGATAAAAAGAGGTATTGTATCCATTTTTATTTAAAACAGATGGTAGAGCATCAATTTGATTTGCAGAGAAATTCGAGATGACATAAGGAGTTGTTATCAAAGGCGGAATTCCGGCATAAATTGATGGTAAAGATTCTATAGAACGCGTTCCATTTGAATAAGCATTTGTAAAAACATAGCTTGATTGCATCAATGAATCTAAAAATGGAGTGTACCCTTTCCCATGGTTATAAAAACCAACATATTCTTTGGCAAAACTTTCTAAAATAAATATAACAACGTTTTGTTTAGTCGGATTGTGGTTTGGAGCAATTTTTAGTTCAGGGTTGTATAAAGAAAAAAGTGTTTTATCATCGAAATAAGTGGTTTCAATGAGTGGCTCGTTCAAAACTGTTTTTATTATACTAAAAGGAGTGTTTAATACAACGGGAATTGACTTTGCTGAGCCATAATTGGCTGCATTTATAATGTCAAGCGGTTTGAGTTGAAGTCCTCCTCTGAACCCGATAAAAGTGAGTGATATTCCGATTAGAAAAAATATCAGTTGGGACGAAAATGTTTTGACAGAAAATGGTATGTTCACAACCTTTGAATCTATTTTTTTATACAAATAATCAGAACCGATAATCAATACAAGGGCAGTAGCAAATAAATACCAA
Source organism: Flavobacteriales bacterium (assembly GCA_020853105.1). Classification (GTDB taxonomy): domain Bacteria; phylum Bacteroidota; class Bacteroidia; order Flavobacteriales_E; family Vicingaceae; genus Vicingus. The sequence goes on from JADYZM010000070.1 coordinate 43,282, forward strand.
TAGTCAATCAAGTAAGAAGGAAGTAAACTGAACAAATCATTTCCTGTACCTAAAAACTCAAAAATATCGGCAGTACTTCTTTTTTGAGAAAATATAAAATAGCCTGAATCCATTAAATTAGCTGAAATACTCAATATATTAGCGATATTGAAAATTATTCTTGTTGCAATTTTGTAAATACTATTTTCTTTATTTGGAATAGGCAGTAATGCCAATAAAACAAAAGGGGAAAATAAAAATGCGATTGCCACGAAATCAAATCGGATTCCGTAGAAAAACTCTTGAATTGTTGTGTCTTCTTTTAAAGAAGTGTAGTTTGCCAAGAAAAATATAAGCCTGCAAATGGTGTAAATAAAAAATACAAGGCTGATTTTTTGAACAAATGCAACAAGATATGTAAGCGAATTTTTCAACTTTAGAAAGTTCTATTTACAACATTTATCACATCCTTTGTTTTTCGAATTATTCTTAAAACGGAAAAGTAAATAAACCACCGCTAAAATTACTATAGCTATTACTACTATTTCCTGCATTTTCATAGGATTGTTTAAAATTTAACATTAAAATATTTCAACGGTTAAAATTACATAAATTCATTTAACTTTGAGCCTCAAAAAATAGGTGTTATGGCTATAAAATTTAATCGCAGAAAGTATTCCGATAACGAACTAATCAACTTGTATAAAGCGTTAGTTAAACCACGCTTAATTGAAGAAAAGATGTTGGTTTTATTACGTCAAGGGAAGGTTTCCAAGTGGTTTTCCGGAATCGGTCAAGAAGCTATATCTGTAGGAGCAACACTTGCCATGAGTTCTGATGAATATATTTTACCCATGCACCGAAATTTAGGAGTTTTTACTACCAGAGAAATCCCTTTGTATCGACTTTTTGCACAATTTCAAGGAAAAATGAGTGGCTTCACCAAAGGTAGAGACCGTTCGTTTCACTTCGGCACACAAGAATATAACATTGTGGGTATGATTTCACATTTAGGACCTCAAAACGGTGTTGCTGACGGTATTGCTTTAGCTAATTTGTTAAAAGAAAATCAAAAAGCGACCCTTGTGTTTAATGGAGATGGTGGAGTGAGTGAAGGAGATTTTCATGAAGCCATTAATACTGCTGCAGTTTGGCAGTTGCCTGTAATTTTCTTGGTTGAGAATAACGGATATGGTCTTTCTACGCCTTCTAGTGAGCAATTTAGATGTAAAAATTTTATAGACAAAGGCATAGGCTACGGAATAGAAACTGAATTGATTGATGGAAATGATATTATTGATGTGTATCACAAAATAAGCCAAGTTGTTGAGTCTATTCGCAAAAAGCCACGCCCTGTTTTGGTTGAGTGTATCACGTTTAGAATGAGAGGACACGAAGAGGCTTCCGGAACTAAATATGTTCCACAAGAACTGATGGATGAATGGCAAAAGAAAGATCCTGTTGTTAATTACGAAAATTTTTTATTGGCAGAGTCAGTTATAGATGCTTCAACAATCGAAAAAATAAAAGAGCAAATCAAACAAGAAATTAATACCGATTTGGATAAAGCATTTAATGAAGCTCCAATTGAAGCATCATTGCAACAAGAATTGGACGATGTATATGCTCCATTTACCTATGTTGAAACAAAACCAAAAAGCAATTCAAAAACGGAAAAAAGATTTATTGACGCCATTTCAGATGCCATGAAACAAAGCATGGAAAAATACCCTGAATTGGTATTAATGGGACAAGATATTGCCGAATACGGAGGTGCTTTTAAAGTTACAGATGGATTTGTTGCTAAATTCGGAAAAAATAGGGTTAGAAATACGCCATTGTGCGAATCAGCAATACTTGGAGCAGGATTAGGCTTATCAATCAACGGAATGAAAGCAATGGTTGAAATGCAATTTGCTGATTTTGTTAGTGAAGGTATGACTCAGATTTGTAATAACCTTGCTAAAACGCACTATCGTTGGGGACAAAATGCAGATGTGGTTGTTAGAATGCCAACAGGTGGTGGTACAGCAGCCGGTCCGTTCCATTCACAAAGCAATGAAAGTTGGTTTACGCAAGTTCCCGGACTAAAAGTTGTATTTCCTGCATTCCCTTATGATGCCAAAGGATTATTAAACACTGCTTTTGAAGACCCAAATCCGGTTATGTTTTTTGAACATAAAGCATTGTATAGAAGCGTAAATCAAGAAATTCCAGATGATTATTATACCTTGCCGTTTGGAAAAGCACAATTGATTGAGAAAGGAAATGATGTTACCATCATTACATACGGAATGGGAGTGCATTGGGCAATGGAGACTCTCAAGAATAACCCTGACATTTCTGCTGATTTGATTGATTTGAGAACTTTAGTACCATTAGATACAGAAACAATATTTAATTCAGTGAAAAATACAGGTAAAGCCATCATTTTACACGAACCAACTCTTTTTAATGGGATAGGAGGTGAGATAAGTGCTTTAATAACAGAAAACTGCTTTGAATATTTAGATGCTCCTGTTGCACGAGTTGCAAGTATTGAAACACCAATACCTTTTATCAACCAGCTAGAACAACAATTTTTACCGAAGAAAAGATTTGAAGGAGAGTTGTTAAAACTGATAGGTTTCTAATAAATATTTTTAGCATTTAAAACGAGGTTAATTTTAGAAAGCAATTAACCCCATCTATCTGTGAACTGCCGAATAGAGAACCGTACGCACGGTGGTGTGAGAGGCAAACTCCGTCAGTTTCTGGCGGAGCCGACTACTCGATTATAGCCAGTGGTTCTTGTCGTCTGTCCTTGTAAACCATTGTCAGTGTTGAGTTTCAGTGTCATTGTCCTTTTACTTTTTTGTCTGTCTGTGTTGTATTGTGCCTTGCGTTTTTTATTTTTTAAAGCGTGGAAAAAAAATTGAAATTCTCTCTCGGCTTGGAAAGGTGGAAGCTCTTTTGCAAGCTTTGGTTTGTGCGTTGCCCTGTGCGGCTTGCAAATGTGCTTACACCTGTGTGGTGGCTACTTAAAACAATTCTCCTTTGTAGTCTTTCAGCGGAATTTCTAAATCAAGAAGTTCAACCTGAAAATTCTTCGAGGACTGAATAGGTGCAAAAAACTTGCTGAATGATTTGCGGTCTTTTGTAATATAACCTTGTATATTTCTATTAAACAATTGTGCTATTAGTTTACAATCATCTTTTACTATATCCCTACCAATTTCTTTTACGAGTTCTTTATCATTCAATAAAATCGAATGAAATTCACCGGCAGTTTTACCATCAAAAAAATCAAATGGAATAATTTTGACAAAATCCAATGGCAAATTGGCAGGGTCATCCTTTACGGAGTATTCTGCAATAACAATAGTGGATAAGTAAATCTCAATTTTCTTTTCCAGAAAATATTTGAAATAATCTTTTGCATTTTGGTGTAAATCATCGTTGCTTTTAAGCAGCCTTATACAAAAAGAGGTGTCGAGTAATATACTATCCATTTGCACCTCCTCTTATTTGTTGGAGCCAAGTATCTACGTTGGGAACCGTATTCCATTTTGTCGAGGCTCGTTCAATTAACAAATCCAATTTATGTTCATCATAGTTTGGATTGTATGTGATGTAGTCAATTAATTTTAAGTCAAATGGTTTTCCGTCTGCAAGGTTTTGTTTTCCCTTCGCCCGTACACCATAAATTTTGAATAAGCGTTTTTCTCCCTCTAACAGTTGTTGCTCTGTAGCACTTACCACCAACTTGCCGTATTCTTTTGTGAGTAGATGAAAATTAGGATTGTTTCCTCCTTCTTCATTGATTTTACCATACAAAACAAATTCTGTTTCAATAAAAGTGGCGGCAACTTTAAAATAAGCAGTGTCTTTGTTTATTTTTAAAATAGGGTCTTTTGCGGATGAACTGTAAAAAGAAATTTCGAGATTCTTTTCTGCTGCTCTACGCTGAAACTTATCAATAATTTCAGCTCGTTTATTGTCAAGAAAATCAATGTTTCCTCTGTTCTTAATTTCGGTGCTTAAGCCATTAAATAACAGAACTCCTGAGATAGGTAGGTAAAACAAATTACGGGCAGAACCTTCTTCTATTTTGTAAGATATGTGGGGTCTTTCAGCTTTTTCACCTCTAGTTGGGTATAAAAAGGTTTCTACATCGCTGATGATCTCTTTTATCTCAGCAATGTCTATATCAATGGGTTTCAATGGCTTATTACCAACTGACCCATCTATTTTAACTTCTATGTAACCTTGTTCTTCCACTTTGCAAATTTACAATTTTAAATGGCAGTTTCCACTTCCTCCTTCACGCCCCAAACCTCACTGATTTTGTCTTTAATTTTTTGCTCAAAGATTTCAATGAGCCGCTTGTTGGCAAATGGCAATTAAAAATTTCAAATTACGAATTACGATTGCTTCATTGTAATTTGAATTTTGCCAATAATTCTACAAATTTCGTCAGCATCGTTAATTAAGCTATCAGCCATTTCAATCGTCAAGTATTCAGTCGCTTTCAAAAGCTTTATCCAATACAAAGTTTCTCTTGCTTCTTTGTAAGCTATTGAAAGTTTTGAAATAAAATCTGCTTTTGATTGACCCCCAATTGCTTCTTCAACATTTGCACCAATTGATGTTCCACTACGAAGCATTTGTTTAGATAACACAAATTCTTTCTTTTCTGTTGTAAGAAACTTATAAGCATTTACGACTCTAATTGCAAATGCAAAAGACTTTTCTTGTATGACATTATTCGTTTTCATTTATTCCCCAGACTTTACTTACTGCTGATTTTATTTGATTTTGCTTTTTCGTAATTTTTAATTTGTAATTCGCAATTTCTTCCTCATAGCCCTCTATTTCGGCTACAATTTGCTGTTGTATTTCAAGCGGTGGAAGTGGGATTTCAAGCTGTGAGTATTGAGAAATCCAATATCGTTTATGTTCAGATGCATTAAAATGAATTTGTTGCATCACATAGAAAAGGTATTTAATATCAGCAATTTCCTTTTTTGCTTTAAGAATTTTCATTGCTGATGATTTCACCTTAAAAGAAAAATCAACAAATTGTGTTGATGTGGTAAAGTCATCAAAAATTATTACTGGTAATTCTTCCGAAAAAATACCTTCTGTTTCATTTGTGTAACCTAAGATAAAGGACTTACCAGCTGTTAAAACTGGAGTTTTATAATTGTCATCATAATCTTCTGATTCTACAATATACTTTGTTGGTTGTTCGTAATCTAAAACATCTACAAGTTTTACTTTTTCAAATTCTGTTGTTAGGTCGGCACGACTTAAATATCTGTCTCCACTTAAAACAATATCTCTATTTGCTAAAACTGTTTCTTTTTTAACAAGTGTTGCCAAACTCGGCAAATTTTCAAATGCCTTGTCATTACTCAAACATACTTTGTAGGATTCTAAAGTTTGCAAAGCCAAAGGCAAATCGTTTTTGTCAATTTCCCTGCGTTGTGCTCCAAGGTCAAAGCCATCGTTTTCAATTTTCAAAAACAGAATATGTTGGCTTTTCTTTGCCAGTTTTTTATCTAAAATGAGAATGGATGTTTTTACGCCACTGTAAGGATTAAAACAACCTGCGGGCAAACTGATAACGGCTATCAAACTATCCTGCACCAACATTTTCCGCAATTGCTTGTAAGCCGTTTGGCTGGTGGCTACAATGCCGTTAGGCACAACAATACCGGCTCGTCCGTTACTGTTAAGGTGTTCGGCAATGTAATCGGTAAACAATACTTCGGCTTTATTGGCTTGCACGCCAAATTTTTTGTGTGGTCGTATGCCGCCTTTTGGTGTCATAAAGGGCGGGTTGGCAAGTATCACATCAAAGGTTTCCTGCCAACGGTCTTCACTGCTTAGTGTATCATATTCGTGTATTTGCGGAGTGGCAAAGCCGTGTAAATACATATTGGCTAAACTCAAACGCACCATATCGGGGCTAATGTCGTAACCCACAAAATTGGTAGAGAGTTTTTTCCTATCGTCCGGCTTTAGTTTGTCGCCTAAACGCTTTTCGGTGTTTTGGTTTAAGATGTGTTTGTATGCACTCAATAAGAAGCCAGCCGTTCCACAAGCAGGGTCAAGCACGGTTTCGTTTTTCTGTGGGTTTACACAAGCCGTAACAAAATCAATAATGTGTCGGGGTGTTCTGAACTGCCCTGCATCGCCCTGGCTTCCCATTACACTCAACAAGTATTCAAAAGCATCGCCCAGTTTTTCGCTGTGGCTATATTCAAACTCGTTGATGTGTTTTAAAAATAGTTTCAGCGTAGCAGGGTCACGGTAGGGCAAGTATGCATTTTTAAAAATGTTGCGGAACAGTTCGGGAATATTCGGGTTGGTGTTCAGTTTTTCCAATGCTTCGCTGTAAAGTGAAAGCATATCCTGTCCGCTCAACAATGGGTCAAACAGTTTTCGCCAACCGTATTTGGCATATTCACCTGTAAAGAATTTTGCTTTGCCTTTGAATTTTTCAACGGCTTCTTTATCCATATCGTCCATAAACTTATAGATAAGAGCCAGTGTAATTTGCTCTATTTGGCTTTTCGGGTCGGGCACTTTACCTACCAGC
>JADYZM010000071.1 GCA_020853105.1 Flavobacteriales bacterium
AAAATTTTATTCTCTGATATTAACCCCGAACCCAAATTCATCATTTTATTTGGATATTTCAGGATTCGGGTTTTGTTGAAATAATAAAATAATAGATTTCAAAAAAGTTTTATTTTATATTTCTCTGCCATTTTTTGTATTTGATCGTTTGTAATATCATGAACATTTTTTGTTGCGTGATAATTTTCGACCGTTAAAATATGCAGCTGATAATTAGTCGTCCCTCAAATATTCTATAATGCTTGGTATTCTTGGGATTGTTTAAAAAAAAGGTGATAACAATCTGCCGAAAAATGTGAAAGTGTATTAAAAAACCGGCAGATTTGTGCATGCTAGCAAAACAAAAAAACACAAGTCAAATGGGTTTTTACAGCACATTTGAAGAGCAACTGGATCACTCGCATCCTCTGTATAAATTAAGCTTAGCGATTAGGTGGAAAATTTTTGATGAAGAGTTTTCCAAACTTTATAGTTCTACCCATGGTAAACCTGCTAAAGCTATTCGTTTAATGGTTTCGTTACTGATCTTAAAACAAGTAAGAAATTTAAGTGATGAATCTGTAGTTGAACAATGGGCTGAGAACAGTTATTACCAGTTTTTCAGTGGTGAGGATTTTTTTAGTCCGCAACCGCCTTGTTCGGCAACCGAACTGGTTGAATTCAGAAAACGAATCGGATCGCAGGGAGTTGAGCTTATTTTTAAAGAGAGCATAAAAGTAAACGGGGATGATGCCAATGACGATAATCTTAGCGCAGATACAACCATACAGGAAAAAAACATCACGTATCCAACCGATGATAAACTTTATAAAAAGATCATTAAAGAATGTCAGTCAATGGCAAAAGAAGAAGAAATCGAACTGCGCCAGAGCTACACTCAAACAGTAAAAAAATTAAGCACAATCCAGCGTTTCAAGAAAAATAAAAATGGATCTTCAAAGGCAAAAAAAGCAAGTAAAAAAATAAAAACCATTGCAGGAGTATTAGTAAGAGAATTAAACCGAAAATTAACGCCTGAAAATTTAAAAAAATACAACACGAAATTGAATTTATATGAAAGGATTTTAGCACAAAAGCGAAGTGACAGTAATAAAATTTATTCTTTACATGAACCCGATGTAAAATGTTATACAAAAGGGAAAGAGCATAAACGATTTGAGTTCGGAAGCAAAGTATCTATTCTGGTAACGCAAAAAACAGGCGTAATAGTTGGTGCGTTGAATTTTAACAGTACAGAACATGACAGTAAAACATTAGCCCAGACCATTGAACAACATAAGCGATTAACAGATAACAGTATTAAAAATATTTTTGTTGACAGAGGATATCGGGGACAGAAAACTATTAATGGAATAAATATCTGCGTACCTAAACCCGATAACGATATTACAAAAACCAAACGAAAAAGGCACAGCAGAAGAGCGGCAATTGAACCAGTAATTGGTCATTTAAAAAGCGATTATCGAATGAACAGAAATTTTTTAAAAGGAGTTACCGGAGATGAAATCAATGTTTTATTAGCCGCCGCCGCAATGAATTTTAAACGAGTCATGAACCTCTGGAAACAGGGGCTCATTAACTTTTTGTTTTATATTTTGGATGAAATAAAAATGCTTATAATATTTAATCAATGCCTGAAAAAGACTTTTTGAGGGACGACTAATTAGTTTAATATTGAAATTAAAACAATCCTCTGCTCTTAAATCTAGGATGTAATTTAAACTGTGTCAGTTAATAATTAATTTATTAACTTTAAAACACAGAAAATCATGAATTCAGAACAAAACCTAGATTGGGACGCCATTAGGAAAAAGGCGCTCGAACAATTCAAAAGCGGAGAGTCATTATCGGGTAAAGGTGGGGCGTTTGCTCCACTTTTAAAACAGTTCTTAGAAGCTGCGTTGGACGAAGAACTGAAAGCCCATCTCAACGAAGAGAATGCGGAAAAATCTTCGAACCGGAAAAACGGCAAGCAAAAGAAAACCCTTAAAAGTTCGGCAGGAGAATTAACCATTGAAACATCGCGCGATCGGAATGGTTCATTCGAACCATCCATTGTAAAAAAGCGTGAAACCATACTTGCTGACAACCTTGAGAGTAAAATAATCGGGCTCGATGGAAAAGGAATGAGTCTAAGAGATATTTCTGAACATATTAACGAGATGTATGAAATGGAGATCTCGAATGACACGCTTAGCGCCATCACTGATCGGGTTATTCCACAAGTAAAAGAATGGCAAAGCAGACCATTGGAAGATCTTTATACAATAGTTTGGCTAGACGCGATTCATTATAAAGTTCGCGAGGATGGGAAAATAAAAAGCCGTGCAGTTTATAATATACTCGGCATAAACAAAGATGGAATAAAAGATTTGCTCGGAATGTATGTTTCAGAGAGTGAAGGTGCCAATTTTTGGCTTTCCGTTCTTACCGATTTAAAACATCGAGGAGTCCAGGATATTCTCATTGCTTCCATTGATAACTTAAAAGGTTTTGAAGAGGCAATACTTACTGTCTTTCCAAAAACCGAAGTTCAAAGTTGCATTGTGCATCAAATCCGGAACTCCATCAAATATGTTGCGTCAAAAGACCAAAAAGTTTTTATGGCCGATTTAAAGACGGTGTATCGTGCCGACACACTTCAGGAGGCTGAATTA
>JADYZM010000072.1 GCA_020853105.1 Flavobacteriales bacterium
GTCCTGTATAGCCACGTGTTAGCCAACTAAAGTTATAACCATTTTCAACAAAAGGTTCTGTGTTAGTGTAAGTCCAATCATCTACATTTCTTCTTCTTCCCCAAGCATCAAAATTGGTTTCAAAAACACTGTTGCCTACATTATCGGTAAGTGTTAATATTGAACCTAAATGGTCGGTATAAGTATAAAAGGTGGTGGGTGTTGAGGGTTGGGTGATGGGCGTAGTTAATACATGTATAGCAGCTAAACCATCGCCTCCTGCTATGTAGTTCAGTTCGGTCATATCGCCATTGGCTAATTTTATTTTTTCTTGATTTAGCAAGTTGGTTTTCTTTTTTTAGATATACCCTTATTTTTTTCCTTCTTTTAAAAGCTCTATGTTTCCTTCGGGAAAGGTAGTATGAATAGATTTGTTAAAAGGAATTTGATCAGCATTCTCATAATATGTACTTTCAATTTTTTCTCCATCTTTACAATAAATCATTCCTGATGCCTGATAGGTAAAACCGCCTATTGCTTGAGGATATAGTTTTTGAGCTATTTTAATTCTACTTGTTTTGTCTAACTCCTGTAAATCAAAATGTAGCAAATCTTCTTTGTTAACTTCCTCACTCAAACCAACCAATATAATTTCTTCACCAATATTAAAATAAAAGTCTTTTTGAACAGTGTTGTATTCATAAGAATTCATAATATATCCTAAAGTAAAGCAATAACCCTTTTGATTGCTATCATTTTTATATACAGAGATTACATATACTATAAATTGATTACTTGTACTACCATAAAAATCATCTATTGAATCTTGTTTGTCTATAAACCATTTTATTTCCTTTAAAGCCGATGGGGTTGTTTCATTTATTAAAATGTGATTTCTTCGTTCTACTCCTTGTTCTGGTTTTGATACTGAAACAGTTTTTTTAAGAGGTAACTGCAACTTCTGAGCAGAACAGCTTACTGTCTGTATCATAAATAAAATGAATAATATCTTTTTCATATCTTTTTTGGTTATAATTTTTAGACCAAGTTGTAACTTCATCAATTAGTTAATTTTAGTGCCAAATGGAATCCAATCAAAAGCTTTAAGAGGAATAAAATAATCGATAGGATATTTTCTATAATCAGCATGATTGTATCGCCAAATATCTCCATTAGGGCTAATAGAATGAACAGGTACTCTATACGTTTGACTAAACACTGCGTCTTTGTGCGACAGCCCTGAACCATTAGGGTGTGTATGGTATTGACTAGATATAGTTAACCCCTCTAAACTAGGATGATTAAAATCATTATTTGATCTATCAGCTCGATTTCCTTTCCAAGGCTGCACAAAAAATCTTCCATCAGTCAAACCAAAAGCAGCAACTTCAACTGGATTATTTTTTGCTTGGTCAGTCATAAAACCGATAAAATCTCCTTTATTATCTATAAAGCCACCTTTATCAATTGTTGGATTATTATTTTCAATCTTTACCAACCTAGTTTTATAAATTGGTTCATTACGTTTTGGTTCACCAAAATCTTTACCGTCAACCCTAGCTTGGCTCCACCAGTAACCCCAAATATAACTCTCAATAGCATATTCTTCTTGTTCTGCCCAACTGTTACTCTTATCATTCAAACTCCCACTATAATCACCCATAGATTGAGTTCCACTTCCACTATTCATTGAACTAGGTGCTGCTCTACCCAATAAATAATCCATGTCAAAATAACTATCTCGTTGAATTCCATTTATTTTATCATTTAAATAAGTGACACTCTCAGAAAATAGTGTTCCGCCGCTTAAAAATCCTATTGTATTTATTATCCCTCTTACAACATCTTCCCAGCTCTCTCCACTAGGGTCGTTATATTTCAAAGGGTTGTTTACCACATAGCTGTAACGGTTAAAGCCTTGTGTGCTGGTAGCATCTTGTACATAATTATCAGGGCTTAACATTCTTCCTAAAATAGGGTCGTACAACCTACCGTTCATGTTAATTAAACCAAATTGAGTTAAATGCTCATGCCCTGTATAACCTCTAGTTAGCCAAGTGCTAATACTTTCATACCCAACTTCTACAAATGGTTCGGCATCTATATTTATATCGTCATACGTCCAATCATCTACTATTCTAGTTCTACCCCAAGCATCAAAGTTTGTTTCAAATACTTTATCTCCAACATTGTTGGTTAACGTAAGTATAGAACCAAGATGGTCGGTGTAAGTATAATAGTTGCTAGTTACTGGTTGTTGGTTGTTTGGTGTGGTTATTACGTGTATGGCTGCTAAACCATCGCCTCCTGCTATGTAATGCAGTTCGGTAATGTCGCCGTTGGCAAGTTTTATTTTTTCGTAGTTGTCCAACTTCTTTTTTTATTTAGCTGTTTTAAACCTGATAGAATGTAACATTACCGTTATTTTGAATATTTCTTATAAGATTGTACTGTACCATTTTTATTGTAGAATTTCCATATACCAACAGGAGTTCCTTTTTCATAATAAATTTTACTTAGAACCATACCTTCATCATAATAATTAGTCCACTCTCCATCAGGTTGATTTTCCTTATATGATACATGGCTTATTTTAGTTCCATTACTATTAAATAAATCCATATTACCTGTACCATTTATTATAACTTGGTTAGAATCTATATCCCATGCATTAATTTCTACTAAATTTCCTTCGTTATAAATTATTATTGACAATATATTCCCATTTGGATAATAGTTTTTCCATTCACCTTCATATTTATTCATCTTAAAATTTCCTTCAGATATAATATTGCCATTCATATAATATTCTACATATCTTCCATCTAAGTTTTCTCCATTATAATTGGCAATCTTCATTATTTTTCCGTTGTCAAAATATTCTATCTTTTCCTCTTTATGTGAACAAGAAGACATCAATATCATCAATATTATTATTCTATATGTCATAATGTTATGGTTTGATTGGGATGAAAGGAAAACTTAATCGAGGAATTAAAGGTGGATTACTTGGCATACCTGGCACCCAAGTACTATATATATTTATAGATACATTTGTTGCTTCACTTATCGTTCCAATACTAAATTTCCACTGCATAGGCTCATTCCCAAAATTACTAAATTCTATACTTTTGGTTTGTGTTGGTAAAAGAATAATATTCTTAGTAATTTGTTTATCTACTATAGCACCTAGCCATGTCTTTTCACTGCCAATTATATTATTAACAGAAATTGTAGCACCTAAGAGATTATGATTAATAAAATCCATCCTTATTTTTTGTCCAGCACCTATAATAATATCCATATCTCCTTGTCTAGTTTGACCATCTCTAATAAATGAAAATGTTGAATGATAAAACAAGTTTGTCGATGCACCAGCAACAGCAGTAACAGTTTTAATATTTAAAGGATCAATGGCATAATCAATTAATTCAAATTGCTTTACCTGCTGCATCGGTTAAACTCGATTTTGTTTCACCATCAGGTGATGTTATAATGGTTTTGGTAGCTCTTCGTGTGCTAAATCCAGGATAATCATTCTGAGAAAGCACTACTCCATACTGGTATTCGTAAGTGGTAGAACCAACAGCATTTTGCGATAATACCAATTTGTTGTAATTATCGTAAGTATTGGTTGTAACTATAGGAGGTTCGGAGGCATAATAAGGTGCGGTTTGTGTTTTAATGTTCCCTAGATTATCATAAGAAGTAATACTGTAAATATTCTGGTTAAATCCAGCTATTTCTGTTTTTCGTTCCCTGCTAAATGCATCAAACCAAGTTTTAGTTACTGGTTTTCCTGGTATAGTTGTTTTTTTTGTAAAAATAGCATTTTGCACTTCGGTTGGAGTACCATTTCCCCCACTGCCTAAATCCCATGCATATTCAATAGTAGCTGTTAGGTTATCGGGAGTTGTTGTGGAAATTAAGCTACCAAATTCATTGTATTGGTATGTTGTTGTTAATCCATCTACCCCTATTTGAGACAATGGAACTCCCCACAAATAAGAATATGTTGCATAGCTTTTCTGCCCTAAAGCGTTGGTGGTTTCTAAAATAAACCTGCCTTTATAGTCGAATTGATAAGATGTTTCACGAATATCTCCATTGCTCGAAACAGTTTTTTTAATTGGATTACCAAATGCATTATATTCATATTCTGTAGTAACAGCTTTAGGAGAACCGACATTATTGGTTATATTTTTTATACTACCATTAGCGTAATAGTCATATGTAACAATTCTGCTTGTCTGTGTATTTCCTGGTCCTTCTCTATTAAAAGTTGTCGTTGAGCTTTTTACACTTGAAGGTATCCAACTTCCTTTTTGCTCATAGGTGTTAGTAGTAATGGTTGATCCAGTTCCTGTACTGTTATTTACAGTATGGTTATTTAGATTTCCATTACCGTCATATCCGAAAAACTCAGCACGGTCTTGTACATTTAATTTATCAGTACTATTGATAAACGCTACATAAGGGAAGAATCTTCCATTAGATCGGTCAGAATGTGTATTTGAATAAAAGGTTGTACTCAACCATTGATTTCCTGAAGCAGTAGAATATACATCAATCTTTTCAGGAACAGAAGCATTAAATTTAGAGCCATCAATCTTAGGAGCTCCCATTGTTTTAAATTGGTATTGTGTTACGGTTTTTGTTTTACTTACATTATTTTGAGCAGTAATAATATGATAACCTAAAAAACCCTTATCCGCCCGATGAAGTTTTGCTCCCTGATATAAATAACTTGTAGTATTAGTTCCTCCTATTCCATCTGGTATGGTAACAGCAGTTACTACAGGTATTGGTAGTTGAATATCCACCAATGGATAAATAGCATCATTTTCTTTGGTGTAAATAGCACTATTGGTAAGATAGTCGTATGTAAATGTTGTTAATTGATTAAATCCGTTTAATATCTTTTCTAAAAGCAATTCTTTTCCATTTTTATTAAAATAAATAAATGGAATTGGAGCAGTTGCAGTATAAGGTCTATTTAATAAATCTAATTTACTGTCTCCATTGTAATCTCCTGATACTAATACTTCTTTATTTAAGTCACTACTTCTGGTTATTGGAGATGGGGTAGTAAAGTTATTATCTCCTAATGAATAATATATTTTAATAGATGATGATGGGGAAGAACTGTTAAAAGGAGACATCATGTAAGCATGAAAAATGTCTGATTTTCCATCACCATTAAAATCTGCAATCATTAACTTGTGGTTAGTAACATCTACTGTATTCTGAAAATTAAAAGATTCAATTTGAAAAGAAACTCCTTTTGAGTAAGCTATATTCCAATTGTTACTGGCATTTTTAATAAGTAAATCAGTTTTACCATCACCATTAAAATCACCACCATATACATTGTAATTATTTCCTAACAATGCAGATGATGTGTACAATTGTTGTAAGTTATTATTGTTGTCGAATGTATAGATAGTGGTTACAGAGCCTTTTCTTACTAAAACATCTTGTTTTTGGTCGCCATCAAAATTAATTATGGAGATGAAATCTGCATCTGTTAGTTTTAATATATCAGTTGAATTCAAATCAATTTGTTGATTTTTTCGAGGAAATTGTAATTTAACTAGATTATTGAATGGAGCTGAACTATGCTTTAATACAGTAAAGAAATCAACAGCACCATCTCCATCAAAATCACCACTGTGTATAAAATTATTCATGTTAACAATTTTACCACCTCCTGCATGAGAGTAACTTGTTATTATTTGATTATTATCATCTAATGAAAATATTCTATAATTATCAACAGAGTATTCATTTGTTGTTTGATTAAAAGAAATGTCAGCGGTTAATAAATTATCTTTCCCGACACCCATATAATCTGAAACCCCATAAACGCTATTATTTGATGAGCTAGTAATAATTAATTGACCAAACTGGTCGTAACTATATGAATAAGTGTGCACCCTAATACATGTTGTATTGACAAGTGAAAAGGTATTGTTTTTATTATTAAGACGGACACGTGCAGTTGGTAACCCAAGTGTTCCTCCACTTGGAGGAGGACCTGCACTTGGGGTACAATAGTTATATTCCAAATCTATAACATCAGAATATCCATCGCCATTAAAATCACCCGAAAAAAGTGGTCTATCAGTAGGAATAGTAAGATTTGATAACTGCATTTCAAAGTCCTGAGGATTATCTCCATACTTAAAAATGGTAGAATTTAGTTCTCCACCATTTTTCCCTGTTTCTTTAACTTCTGTTAAGAAACTGTAATTGTCCAGACCATATTTAAAATGATAATTTCTGGCTATTTGACCATCTCCCCTAATTTCTATTTTCTTTAAAATGTAATTTGTTTTAATTGTTGAGCCTGCCACATAAGCTGTATTTTTATCTGTTCTATTATCGTAATAAAACTGAATAGTGTTATATGGTATAAGATTAGCAAGAGTATTTCCAGTATATTTAATTTTATCTATCCTAGAATGTCTTTCATCATTTTTATAAACAAATTCAATATAATTACCGTAAGGGTCTGAAATTTTGTTTACTCTCCAATAAATTACAGCAGTTCCATCATCACTCATGAACTTTGAATCATCAGAGTTTCCATACTCTATTGTTCTTCCATCTTTTGTTTCTACTTTAAACCATGTTGGTCCTTTACCAGAGACATAACCATAGGATGTAATTCTTGAAAAGGTTTCTATTTCTGTATAATAGATTGCTCCAGTTAAGCCATGCGATTGTGGAATTTCTGCAATAATACGGTTACCATCTAATGAGAATTGATCTGTATTATCTAATTTGACTGGTTCAATTACATTATTATGATATTTTGTTTTGGAAACTCTAGAAATAGCTGATAATCCATTAATATTCCATCCCATACCCAATTCAGCGTTGCCTCCTTGACTACTATAAGAAATACTTAATTCAGGCATTAAACTACTTGTCCCTGGTGGAAGTTTTAGAGGTATTGTATAATTTGCTGCACCAAAAGGTGTTACAGCATGACTTCCAGTGGTGTAACCCACTGCCAAATCAGTATTAATATCCTTCTCAAATGTTCCTCCAGTAAAAACTCCTGAAGAATAATCCATTTGACCAGGTATCGTATTATCTATGTAGGAGTGATTTTGATTTGATGTACTACCCTGAAAATTATAATTAGGGATAAAATTAATTTTTTCCGTAGCTACATGTATTTTATTACCACTTTCGGGTTGATTCAACGTAATTACCGTTTGAGCATCTAAGTTGTTTGTTACATACATTAAAATGATTATGCTGTTTATTAATTTCTTCATTATCCTTACTGTTTAATAATTTTCCATTCGGTAAATTGGTTGTTTGCTCCTGTGCGGAGTAGGTAAATCCCTTTAGGATAAGTGGTAAAATCGAGTTGAGTAGAACTGTCATTTATTGATTTGGATAAAAAAACTTTCCCCGTAAGGTCGGTTAAAACAATATCGTAAGCTACAAAAGAACCTTCTACTTTTAGGTTTAATTGTTCTTTTACTGGATTGGGATATACCGTTAATTTTGAATCGAGCGTTAGTTGTGCTTCAACAGAATCTTTTGGCTGCATATATCTGCCTGTTTGACCTCCTGGGCCTAAAACAAACAATTTTCGTTGTGTTCTATTTCCTGCTTCATCATAAACATATTCAATAGTTTGAGAATAAACCGAAATATTTGTTAGCAAAAATGCTATCAATAGGATGTTTTTCATCATAGTAATTTCCTTTGGGATTATTTTTGTTCTTTTAACAAAGTATTTTCCTTCTCTAACTTTTCTAACCTCTTGTTCAATTCTAGAATGTAGAGAGTCAACTCTTCAATTTTTTCCATTTGTTTGGTTTGTATCTCTCCAATACTTAATCCGTTTTCTTTTACTTCTTTAGCATTAGGAATATTCGGTAAATGCTTGTTTATAGTAATAAATTTATCCAATTCAGCCAACGGCATCAATTGGTAGTCTTTTGCGAAAACATAATCAGGGAAATTTTCTTTTAATTTAATGGTTAACTCGGTGGCAAATACATTTCCGTTACTCATTACTCTAAACACATCATATCCTGTAACACCATCAACAACGGTATAGGTTTTTGTATTCTGTGTTGCATCTGACTTAATGCTAACTTCCCCACTTGCATTCCATGTCAAAATATTTTTAGTTACTGTTCCTTGTTTAGTGGCTAATGCTCCACCTGAATATCCAAACAAAACAGGTCCATCAATAGTTTGGTCGGCATGAGCTTGAAAATAACCCAATCCATGATTTTCGTCTTTAAAAAACAATTTATTGCTGTTAATACTCATATTTCCTGCTACATCAAGCTTATAGTTTGGTGTTTTACCGATACCCACCATACCCATAGTAGCAGAAGTCATGGTTACGTTCCCTGCTTTTGCAGGATTTGTATTAATGGCAACATTTTTACCACAATACCAGTTTATTAATAAGCCTGCATCATTTCCATTGGTTTGCTGCCCTTTCATGTCTATAATCCCATTTGCACCATCGTACCCCATATTCAACACATTTACTTTTCCGTTAATTGGGTCATTATCACTATAGCCCCATGCTTGTATCATTCCACTAAACTGATTGTATGTTGGCACAACTGGAGAAAAACAGGGGTCAGCAAATGGGTCTAAACTAGGTGCTCTACCAAACCCAATAATTTCAGGGTTTCCACCAGAAGCAGGTAAATAGCCTATTCTTTTATTATTTCCAAATATAAACTCTCCTGTAAGTTTAATATCTCCATTAAATCTACCTAAACCATCAACCACTATCTTATCTTTAAAATTAGCTGTACTATCAACAACCAATTTCTCTTTCATTCGTGCAGTACCTAAAACACGTAAATCGCTCTTAAATTTTCCTTCATCTGTAAAGACAGATTTGCCTTTTATTAATACATCTTGATCAACAATAAGCTTCTTTTGTACGGTCAAACTGTCTTTTATTTTTACTTCTCTGTCTATCAACACATTTCCACCGAGTTTGGTACTTCCTACTACCTCAAAGTTTGTACTTGGTGATAGTGTTCCTACGCCTACGTTTCCTGTATCGGATAATAGGTTTACATTTTGGGCCTCGATTTTTGATAGTCCTATTGCTATCAACATTGTTGTAATTATTGCAAGATTTTTCATGGTTTGGATTTTTGGTGTATTCCAAATATGAAGATAAAAATGAAAGTACTCGGGAATGTTAAGGGTTTTATTACAACAATAAATATTAATTTACTACTTTTACGGACAAACAAACAATTCCTTATACTTATGAAAGTAGGAGATAATATTAAGAAATTCAGAGAATTGAAGAATTTAACTAGAGAAACAATAGCCGAAGAACTCAATATGAGTGTGAGTGGATACAGTAAAATAGAAAGAGATGAAATAGACCTTACTCTATCTAGGATTCAACAAATCGCCCAAATATTGGGTGTGGATATCTCTCAGATTTTAAACTTCGATGCTTCACAGATATTTAATGTGTCAAATAATAATTGTGTTCAGGGGTTGGGAAAAGCAGAAAGTATGCACTTTCACGGAGATGATTATAAAGAGAAATATATTAAAGTATTAGAAGAGGAAGTAAATAGGTTAAAGAAATTGGTAGATGGGAAATAAATTCTTTAGCTTTACTAAACAGGAAATTTGCGACGTTCTGTACCTCGGCTCACGTTAAAGCTATAAACGGAATTTCGTTAATAAAAAAGCATCGCAACAAAGTGTTACGATGCTTTTTTATTAATCCTTTGCGGCATATTTGAACTTCATTGAAAAAACTTGTTTTTATCCTATTCTTGTTCACAATTGAGTCTCATTTTGTGTTATCGCAAATATTGGATATTAATAAACCTGTTTTCGCTGAAGAACCTTTTTTTAACTCACAGTTTATTCAAAAAAATAAAATAAGATTAATAACCGGCTCTCGTTCCAGTAAAAAAGTTAAAGACATAATCCGCACGAAAGGACTAGATTATTATTATGAATTTAACACGCAAGGATATTTAACAAAACAAATGTCAACTTTTCACAATCAGATTGAGAAAAAGGATACCAATGTAATCATCTATTATTATAACAATAAAAATTTAATTGAAACCATTAGAAAAACTGATAGTTACGGTTATTTTTCAAATCATTTTTTATACAATGATTCCAATAAGGTTATCTCACAAACATATTGCAGAGATGAAAATCCTTGTGTCCCTGGTTCGATTCCTGGAGGCACCACCACACAAAAGCCTTGCAATGCAAGGCTTTTGTGTTATAATAAATCATTAGCTAAGTTTGCTAGTTCGCTTCGTTCGCCTTTTTCA
>JADYZM010000073.1 GCA_020853105.1 Flavobacteriales bacterium
CAATGGTAAAGTAAAGCCTCTTTCTTTATGGAACGTAACTTGAAACCCGTTAGGCACTCTTGTTTATGTTTAACATTAAATAATTATAGAAATGAAAATTTACACAATCGAACACGAAAAATTTAACTACGATGCTTATATGGGGCATACAGTGGTTGCAAACTCTGAATTAGAAGTAAGAGAATTAGCTAAAGGAATTTCAGCAGATGAAGGGAAAGAGATTTGGGATTCTGCGAAAGTCGAGGAACATGGCGAATATACTTGTCATAGAACCGAACCATTTATACTGATGTCTGACTTTCGGGCTGGGTAATATGGTTGCTAACGTATTGCGGCTTTGTGATGTTGCCGAAAAAACACACCTAAACTTTAAATTTAAGACAAATGATTGAGATACAAAACCAACTTTCAGTTAATCCCGAAGTAGGCAATAGCACAAAACCGCTGTTAGCAGAAGTGCCGTATTTGTTGTGCTCTGCCATTTGGTACAAAGATTTGCCCACTATGCGATTACTGCCAAAGAATTGCGATAAAGGCATTGTCTTGTGTGGATGGAGGCACGGAAACATTATAGCACAAATGCAAGCAACTATGGGGTTGCGAACTGTTATTCACGGGAAAAACTCAGCAGGGAAGTATGAACAAGGATTTTTAACCAATGATAACCGATTTGTTGAACGTGTAGAAGCTGCCGAAATAGCTTTTAAAAGCGGGCAAATCAAAGTTGAAAAAACGTATCTGTTTAGCGAAGATGTCTGGTAGGCATTTCTGCTAACGGTTCGCAGGTTTATTTAGTGCGGACTTAGAAGCACAAAACTTTCAAATTAGTAACAACTTAAATAGAAGTAGAAATGAACAATAACAACGAAAACTCCGCATTGAATAAACCTGCTGTTATAAGCTGGGTGTTGGTATCCGAGAAATTGCCAACGGTAGAAGAAAATGGACAAAAGGTTTTGATTTACAGGATTATGAATGATAGCCAATCAAGTTTGGCAATTTCTATTCACGAAACAAATATGGTTAAACATTGCAATCCAAATGAAACTTGGTGGATGGAACTTCCTAAGCCACCTTGCTTATAACACGCAATTGGCAAAATAAAAGCCATCAAGTATAGTGCTTAACTTCAACAGTGGCGCAAGGCTTTTACTTCGCCAATCGCCCACCGTTAGCTGCTGTTTTTTATAAAATGGAGCGTAAAACCCACCCATCGTTTTTACGTGGGTGGGATGTAAGCGACAAACGCTAACCTTGTGAGAGGATATACTCACGAATGGTATCAGGAGAAGCCTCGCCTATTGAGCAAACAAAATAACCATCTGACCAAAGCATATTTTTGTACCAGTATTGTTTACGAAGTGTAGTTGGATGTAATAACCAAATTTGACGAGTGGATTCTTGTTTAAGCCTACGAACCATTTGAGATATTGACAAACGAGGAATGTAACGAATTAAGAAATGAATGTGGTCTTTGTCTGTTTCCATAACCTCAATTTCAAAATCAGAATCATCTGCAATAGATTGAAAGATTTGCTTAATATCATCATTTAACTGACCAACAAGTAACTTTTTATGATACTTACAAACAAAGATTAAATGACATTTGAGGTAATGTTTAGACCGATTTGTTGTAATGTAATTAGATTTTTTGGACATAGTAGTAAAGTTTTTTGTGAATGTTTCTCAAAATGAATGGAAATATTTACAAAAAACTTTACGGATTGTAAAAATAAGTGTATCTTTACAAAAAATTAGACTATTTAATAGTAGAATGAAGTTAATACACAAGTCATATAAGTTTAGAATTGCTCCTGATAATGAGCAAAAAGAACTCCTTGCAAAACACTTTGGAGCTTGTAGATTTGTGTTTAATCGCTATCTAAACAGCAGAAAGGAAACATACCTCGAAGAAAAGAAATCACTTAACTATTACGATAATGCAAACGACCTAACAAAACTTAAAAAAGAAGAAGAGTTTGTTTGGTTAAAAGAAATCAATAGTCAAAGTTTGCAATCTTCTTTAAGAAACCTTGATACCGCATACAACAAGTTTTTTAGAAAACAAACTAAGTTTCCAAGATTTAAAAGCAAGTACAACAGACAAAGCTTTACTATACCTCAATTTGTAACGATTGAAGATGGTAAGTTATGGATACCTAAATTTAAAAAAGGTATCGAAATAAACTTACATAGAGAAATTGAAGGTAAAATACTTTTTGCTACCATATCAAAATCTACAACAGGAAATTTCTATGTAAGCATAACCTGTGAAGTAGAATACATTTCATTTGAAAAAACAAATTCAAAAATAGGTATTGATACAGGTATTAAAGATTTGGCGATACTTTCAGATGGTAAAGTCTATGAGAATGTTAAAACACTTAAATCCAACCTAAAGAAACTAAAATACGAACAAAGACAATTATCTAAAAAAACAAAAGGAAGTAATTCCAGATTAAAACAAAAATCAAAACTTGCAAGAGTACACGAAAGAGTAACCAATATCAGAAAAGACTATTTGCACAAAGTCAGTACAGAAATCATCAAAAACCACGATGTAATTTGTATTGAAGATTTGGCTGTGAAAAATATGATGAAGAATCATAAGTTAGCACAAGCATTTTCGGATGTTTCGTTGGGTGCTTTTTACACTATGCTTGAATATAAAGCTAATTGGAATGACAAAACGATTGTAAAGATTGACCGATTTTTCCCAAGTAGCAAGACTTGTAATGTTTGTAATTACATCAATCAAGACTTAACTCTAAAAGATAGGGAATGGACTTGTCCAAGTTGTAATACCGTACACGACAGAGATTTTAATGCAAGTATAAATATTAAAAAACAAGGTTTAAAAATATTGTCTGGTTTAGGAACTAACTCGGACACTAAACAAAAACGGAGTAAGGCGTTACCATTAGGTGAGTCTATGACCTCCGAAGCCCAACCCATCAGCTATGCTGTGGGTGGGTAGTTCACTTGAGCGAAAAAAACCAGCTCAATACATTTAAGGA
>JADYZM010000074.1 GCA_020853105.1 Flavobacteriales bacterium
CGAAATGCAATAAAAAAGAGGTAACAACCTAAGTTAATTACCTCTTTATCGGTTTCCACTTGACAATTCAAAGATAGTGAAATTATTTCAGTAGTGAAAAATAACTATTTGTTTTCATTAATGAAAAAACACATCATTTTTACACTACCCGATTTTTTCGGTACAGAATTAAACCAATCTACCTTTACAAAAAAAATGATTGGGGGTATAGCTTAATTGAATAAAGTAATTCCACTTGACAGGGAATATATGTCGGTTTGAACCCGATTATCTCCACTTCTTTTTTAAACCTTAAAATATACCTTATGAACTTATCTGTACTTCAAAAAAAATTCAACACTCGCGAAAAATGTATTGCATTTTTAGAAAAGAAAAAATGGGGCGATAAACCTATCTCTCCGTTTACAGGCAAAACCAATGTAACCAAACGTGCCAACTCTATTTATTACCATTGCAACGACACCAATAAAGATTTTACGGTATTAAAAGACACTATTTTTGAAGCCTCAAAACTACCATTACCAAAATGGTTTATGCTTATACACATTATGCTTTCGGCTAAAAAAGGTATTTCATCTTCTCAACTTGCCCGAACACTTGGTGTAACCTATAAAACTGCTTGGTATTCGGCTATGCGTGTACGTTGTTGTATGGTTGATGATATGGAACTTTTAGAGGGTATTGTAGAAATGGACGAAACCTATATTGGTGGTAAACCTAAAAAGCGTTACGTAAAGATTGACCCAAGTATTGCTAATATGTCGAGGGTTACACCCGAAAAAACAAGTTTTGGTAGAGGAACTAAAAACAAAGTAGCTGTAGTTGGTATGGTTGAGCGTGGTGGCGGTAAAAAAGTTGTAACCAAAGTAATGAATAGCCTTACTTCTCGTGATATGATTGCGATGTTAAAAAAGTACGTGGCGACCGATAAAACTATTATGATGACTGATGAATTTAAGTCATACAAGCCTTTTGATGAATACGTACAACATTTAGCAGTAAACCATAGTAAAGAGTATGTTCGTGATGGAATAATACACACCAACACTATAGAGGGTTTTTGGAGTATTATTAAAAACGGTATTCGTGGGCAATACCATGTGTTAAGTAAAAAGTACTTACCCTTTTACTTGGTAGAGTTCTCATATAAATACAACAACCGAAGCAACAAAAACACTTTTAACGAAACCATTGAAAAGGCTGTGGAAGAGGATAAATGTACGGTCAGCTACAAACCGAAAAAGAATGTTAAACGAATTGTTTATAAACCGAAACGAAAAACCGCTAAAACAAAGGTGGTTAAGAAACGAAGCTCTGCTAAAAAATAAAGGATTGGGATTTTAAATTTATAGATTTTCTAAAACCTTTTCCCTAGTTGTTTCAGTCATTAAAGTATAAAGAATATGAGGCGACTTCTTAAACTCATTTAGAAAATAATTATAATTTTCCATCTGCTGTTTAGTTAATTTATTTTCTTGTTTAGAAATAATTTTTCTGATTAATCGAAGATTTATTTCTTTAAATATTTTCTTAGATGAAATTTTATATATCGTACCATCTTCAAATATAGAGGAAGTTATTCTGTTATATATTGATGTTCTTTGAGATTGCTCTCTTTTTCTAATATTATCTTTTGAGTCAACCTGACCTACATATCCAACAAACTCATTTGGATTTTCTTCAAGATAATCCCTCATAACCAAAATACATTCATGTATAATATAAAAAACTGTTCGTGATGACAGACTATAACCTAACTGCTTTTCTCCCCTATACTCATATCTGTTCTTATTTTTTTTTAGATGAAATGGGTAAAATTTTATTAAAGCAAAACCCTTATATCTATGTATCTCAATAATTATTTTTTTATTAGAATTTGATGTGGTAATAACCTTTAAAGTGTAATTGTGAATTTCAAGCAATCCATGAGGAAACATTATTTCATTATAAGCCTCATCTCTAGTTCTTCTTTTTACATGACCTTTTATTGCAGAAGTTTGTTTCACTTTTATTTATAAAAAAAAAAGAAGAGAACTAGCTCTCTTCTTTTTTAAATTATATTATTAAATATATTACAATGAAAACTTCAATGAATAATGAGGAATAGCTTCAGAAATAATTTCTTGTTTAGAAGCATCTTTCCATTTAAACTCATTAAGTGGTTTATACAGCTTGTTTTCTAATTCAGAACTTGAATTATTTTTTAATTTAGAAAAATCAATCTTACTAAGATTTTTTTTTGTTTTTAATAGCTGTCCCATGTTCTAGTATTTTTTTAAATTTTAATTAAAAAATATTTTTATTTAAAATTATAATGCAATATTAATACATTTAATCCATATCATATACTAACATTAGTATAAAACTTTAATTAAATCAATTAAGTATTTTTTTATTTTATAATTTAAAACTTTGAATTAGAGTTATTTAAAGTAAATTATTTAAAAAACAAACAAACTATTTTTTTTTAAAATATAACCCCAAGTTAATATTAAAATAAAAATATTTTTATTTTACTGCTTTATAATTTTTTCTATTGACTTACTATTTATGGTTTCTACTTCTACAAAATATATGCCTTTGTTGTAACTTGTTAAATCAATTTTTATTTTATCAGAGGTTACTGTATTTGAAAATAATATTTTACCCAAAACATCTTTAACTCTAATTAACTCCATTTCTTTACCTGATATATTTATTATATTATTTGTTGGATTTGGATAAATACTAATGTTATTATCATTCTCAATATCATTAATACCTATTGTTGAATTTCCAGTTAACGATATATCATCTATATAAACTCCTTTGCTATTAAAACTGCCATCAGATATAAATGTAAATTGGAATGAATATCCTGTTGGAGAGCCTGTTATTGAGAACGCATTATAAACATATCCACCACCCTCTCCAGTGCTTGAACTATTATATGAAAAAGAACTTAATTGCCATCCTGTACCAAAATTATATAATCTATAAAGTATATCAGCAACTTCTACATCATTCATGTCAAAATTCATCCACCAAGAGAAAGTTAAACCACTATATCCTGTGGTATTAATTAAAGTTGGCTTCCACATACTAGAGTTCATACCATTAACATAATCCGAATTTGAACATGACGAGTTACAAGCAGCACCATACCCAGCACACCAAACACTCCAAAAACCGCTTTTTGATACGCAACTAACATCTTTCCAGCTACAATTAGAAGCTCCAACAGCATCATTTGACAAACTAGCACTAGGAACTGATGTAGATTCAAAATCTTCACTATAAATACTTGCTTTTCCTGTTTGATTAGTATTGTTTTTATTTATTAATATTTGATTTTTACCATAATTTTTAAGGTAAGTAAAGTATATGTTGTTATCAACTAATATTGCTATATCAATTTGAGGTAAATATACATTAACATTGTTTTGTATATAATCGGGTACATAAATATTAAAATCTTCCAATAGTGTTTTACTAGAATTGGTTACTTCTACATTTATGAAACTAAATGTAGATTTAAATATTCCTAATGATGGATTATCATTAGCTCTAATTCTATTAAAGTAATCTTCTACATTTTGAACCAATGGTGTTAATACATATTCTTTTTCCCCATATATTCTTTCCCAATTTGTATTACCCAAAATAAATGTTTCTCCGTTTGATTCTAAAAATGGAGTTTTCTGATTTTCAATAAACAAATTAAACTCATCATAATTAACTGTTTGTGCTGAAATATTAATACTCACTATAAGTATTAATACAATAATGTAATTTCTTTTCATATCTATTTTTTTAAGTGTAAGGCAATAATATGAAATATATTTCAATTACATACTAACTCGTATGTGAAATTTTATTACAAAAAGTTGAAATTTCCAAATATGGTTGGAAAATCAAGACATCAGGAAGTTAATAAAGAATTATTGCGTAAGATTTCTATTAGGGTAAAGCAATTAAGGGAACAGAAAAAAATCAGTCAAGAAGTTTTTATTTCTGATACAGGTATTAATATTGGAAGAATAGAAAGTTGTAAATCTAATTTTTCTGTTACTACCCTACTTAATATTTGTAATTACTTTGAAATAAGTCTTGAAGAGTTTTTTTCAAATGGATTTTAAAAAATAAAAATATGGAATTTATAATTTTTGAAAATATTGATGATGATGTAAAAAAAATATTTACAAAAAATATGATTCATCTAAAAGACATTATTTTAAGTGAATCAATAGAAATTACAATATTTAAACAAGATGATATTTATCACATTAAGGTATTTGGATTTAACAACCATTTTGATTTAATAAATACCTCGTTTGAGGAAACAGTAAAAGAAATTCTTCCAACCGATTAATAGGTAGTTCGGTTATTCCTTGACGAACCATTATCTTGTCAACATCAGGACGATAATATCTAAAATGGTGGATAATTTTAAATGTTTTATCTGTTTTATCAAAGTATTCTATACTAAGATATTTATAAGGTTTATAAAGTTCTACCATATCATTAAAACTAAAATCTTCCATCTCTTCCTTAGTCTTGAAAAATAAATTATATGTTGGGGAAGATTTTATTACTCTTTCAGCCTCTCCTATTCTATTTTCTTTTTTTTCACTCATATTTTTTCTTAATT
The DNA here is from genome assembly GCA_020853105.1 of Flavobacteriales bacterium. Taxonomy (GTDB): domain Bacteria; phylum Bacteroidota; class Bacteroidia; order Flavobacteriales_E; family Vicingaceae; genus Vicingus. The sequence goes on from JADYZM010000074.1 coordinate 4,631, forward strand.
TAGTTGTGTTACAATCGGTTTTGGCTGTTTTATCAGGAGTTAGTATCTCGAACAACTATTGATTAAATTGTAATTAGTTCATTGTTGTTAAGGTTTTTATAGTTGGTTGTCCTTTATATAAACTCCTATATTTATTATATTTTGTCAAACACA
>JADYZM010000075.1 GCA_020853105.1 Flavobacteriales bacterium
AACAGTAGTGCTAAAAATCCCCGCCCATCGCCAATACGCGGCCCGTTACCGCCAATGGTAAAAAAGATAGTGCAAATGACTAATTTTGACCAAAAAATAACGGACAATGCAGTAATGAAACTTACGAGCAGACATAAAAACGGGCGACACGCAAGCCGACCCGAAAAAGATTTAATTTTTGCCCCACCGCACTTTTTAAAAAGGACAAAAAACAAAAAAGAATTACCACCGCTCAATTTTTTGTCACGGTTTTTGTGCCACGCTTCGTTTAGCACATTTGCAGGTTAAATTTTTTAATGCGTAGAAAAAATACGCATTAAAAAATTTTGCTTTGCACCACCTACAAAAGAGCTAAACCCTACCCGCAAAACAAAAACAAGTGCCAAAAAATTACCCACCGATTTAGACCAATTTTAATTTACTCACAGTCTCAAAATAACAAGATAAGAATTATAGAACGCTGTTAAATTAGAACTAATGATGAAAGATAATAATACTAAATAACCGATATTTTGGAATATATTTGTAAATAATTTTAAACTAATAACGTATAAGAAAACTAAATTAAAATATTGATATAGCGTAATGCTATAATTCTGGTTACAGAAAACGACCAATTTTTATTATCAGACCAAGAATTAAGCAGAATGCTCACCTATGGGGTGGGCTTCTCTTATTTCGGTCTGTGGGTACTTGGTCGTACCTCTGTAACGGATAAGTGTAAGTACCACCCCTCTTTTTTGAGGGGATTTATTAACCCAAATAACCCCATTATGATTAAAGTATTATTGGTCGATGATAGTGCTATTATTAGAAAATCTATTAAATCTATCCTCGATAATCAACCCGAAATTCAAGTAATTGGAGAATGTAAAGACGGTAAAGAAGTTATTCCATTTCTGCAACACTTTAAACCTGATGTTATTTTAATGGATTATCGTATGCCCATAGTAAATGGTATTGAAGCCACAAAACTAGTCATAGAATTATTTCCAGAAATAAAAATTATAGGTTTCTCTTGTGATGATGATTCAACAACAAAAGAAGCTTTTTTTAAAAGTGGAGCAGTTGAATTTTTATCAAAATATGAAACAGACTACAAAACTCTTGTTTTTAAAATAACCAACTTACTTGTTTGAATAAAGTTTTTTCAGACCCCAAACAAGTGTTGTAATAGCAGATAGACCAATTAAAATTCTCAAAAAGTCTGTTCCGATTGTTCGTTCTTCTCCCATTACCATTTGAATAATGTCTTTACCAACTGTTCCATTTAAAACAGCGTTCATTGCTCCGAATACGGTCAAGAATAAGCAAATTGTTAAAATTGTTTTCATAAGTGTATATTTTTATATTAAGTAATGAATATGATTAATCTGTTGTTTTTTCTATTGCGTTTTTTTTAAAATATTTAAAACTTCTTCCAACCAAATTTTATCAAAATTTAATACTACATCAGGAAGAATACCAGTATTATCTATTGCATTTTCAGGAATACGTCTTGAACGAGAAGTTGAATAACCTAATAAATACGGCATACAATTCAAATCAACTGTACGCATATTTGAATAATCTAAAACCCCTGCCGTAGGTTTACCAAATATAATTACCTTTTTACTTTGTTTGGCTGCCAAAATAAATTGTTCTGTTGAACTTGCACAGTCTTCGTCAATTAATATAGCGACCTTTCGAGGAAAAACATAAGCTACTTGTAAGGTGGTATCTATTTCATCATTTCCTATGTTAATAAATTTAGTCGGGTTTTGGCTCATTTGAGTAATTACATCGGCAATGCTTTTCTTTACATCCTCGGGAAGTTTCGGATTTTCATCTATAACTTTTTGCCATGACTTTATATTGTCTGGCGTTGAGAACACATCAGTACCAACTGTTTTTATAGGGTTTGTATAAATAAACGGTAAAAGCGGACTGTAAGAGAAATCACTCCCTCCACCGTTATACCTAACATCAATTATCAAATACGGTTTGGATTTTATTTTATGCTCATTTGATTTAATTTCGGAAATTATTTTTTTCGCAAAACGGTCGTGAAATGATTTAATTCTCAAATAAGCCGTACTGTCGTCAATATCTTTATAATAAACAGCTTTACTTTTGTTTTCAAGCTTACTAAATGGTTCGTTATCGTTTTGGGTAAGATTCTCAAAAATACTTGATTTGATAAAATCTTTTGGGTTGAATTTTCCGTCTTTTATAGTATATTCCATGATACTTGGTTGATGATTACCCAAGTAATAAAGAGCGTTATATTTATCTTTTTCAATATGCTTTAGTTCAACTTTTACTTGTCCTGCTTTCCATGATTTTGATTTTGCACTAATGATAATTCCTACATAATCACGAAAATTAGTTTCATTTTTAATAATTGCTATTTTGTAACCTTTATATTGAGATAAATAAATACCTTCAACATCATTTACAGACTTATTTTCTAATGTGCTTAAAAGTTCTGGTGTTAATAAAATTTCTTCGATAGAATCACTTATACTTTTAAGTGGTTTAGGTATAAGTCTAGTATGCCCATCATTAAAATAATTCAGCCAATTTTGAATTGCCCAATAACAATAATTTGAATTTGAAACGGTTTGAGTTTGTTTTAATATATCTTCGCTGAAAGTGATATAGGTTTGCTTGTTTATATCAGTTATCTTATCATTAAAACCTGCATAATTTTTTTCTATGAAATCCTTAATAAAAAGAAATTCTTTATCACAATCGCAATTTTGAGCAAATACATTACAACATAAAAATATTACAGCTATTGAAATACAGATTCTTTTCATGATTTAAACGGAGAAAAAAATTATAGTGAAATGGGATTATCAAATTTTCCAGCATCTTTATAAGGAACAGCTAATTTTTCTAATGCTAATGCTTGAAGAGGACAGCCTTTATCTTTAGAAAAAATCCATTTTGATAATTTATCACTATCCAACTCCATAGTACCATCCGAGTTTAACTTTCCTATGTTATTTATATCATCTTTTAGTGCTACTGTACATTTCTGCAATGTACCATCGGCTCTTATTATAAAACTATTAGCTTTAGAGGCGTAGCAAACATAATCTGCCTCTCGACCCTTCTTAGTAGCAGAATTATCAATTTTTTCTTTGTTATTATTATTCAAATCGGTTAGACCACTTTCTTCGGTATGAGTAAGCCCAAAAGAATCAACCATGACATTTAATTCTTCCAATTGATTCTTTTGTGTAAGAATAAGCTCAGGTCGTCCCCAAATAGGATGAAAGTGAATTTTAAATCGACTATCATTTAAACAAATAGCATACGTCTCATTTTTAATAAAACTTTTAACTCCTTCAAAATTGGAATCGGAAACATTAAGCCTAATAATACATTCAAAATGATAAGGCGATTTTTTCATCATTTTAATATTACCAATAATCTTATCAAATGTCGATTTACCATTAATGGCAGGTCTTAACTTATCATGTGAGTCTTTATTACCATCAATTGTTATTTGATAATTAGTTATACCTTTTTGGAAAATATTATCAAAAGTCTTTTTATCAAGTGTGTAGCCGTTTGTTGTAATATTTCCATGATATTTTACTCCATGTTCTTCACATAATTCCTTTGCCCATATTGTTAAATCCAAAACACCTGATTTGTTCAATAAAGGTTCTCCACCAAAATATGAGATAGCTAAATGTTTAATTTCTGGAATGCGTTTTAAAATAAGATTCTTAACACCTATTACAACTTACTACAACGAAAATACACTTTTTTTGTTACATTTACTCTTAACAGAATTTTTATTTGATACGGAATTAATATTTGAGAGTATTATCATAATTCTAAAAAGAAAAATACTATTTTGAAAATAACATATCCCAATGCTTCTTTCTGTCATATTTTTTGTGCCTACACACTTTTAGCACATTGCCGTCCTCGTTCCTGCGGGCTAAGCCTACACTCAAACAAAAAGATATGCCAAAATCCATCACACGAAATAAAAATAAATTCCCTCGCTTCGCAAAAATTAAATCTTTCCCGACCGCTCATATCCGACAGAAAAAAATCGTTTTTTAGAGACAGGGAAACGGACTTAAAAAACTTGTGAAGCATGGTTGACACTGATACGAAAGACAGAACCACAGGCGGTAACATGGGCTAAAATCAAGTGGGCGTTTGTAGGTTATTAAACTTTAGTACTTTTTATCTACTTTTGTAGTGGCGGATAGGTATGTGCTTCCTAATGCTCACCAGCTTCTAGCCCAAGCCCGTTA
>JADYZM010000076.1 GCA_020853105.1 Flavobacteriales bacterium
CATTTTTTCTTTAATTTAACTGATGTTGACATTCTTTTTTTTAACTATTCGTCGAAAAAATTCTCGTTATTCTCTCTTAACAAATTTTGGAAATTAAGAGCGTGTTGTTAATAAATTTTGCTAAATCATACTTGAGGTCGCTACAATTATGAGCTAACTTTCTGTTGAAAAAAATAGCTTAAAATTTTAGTGAAAGAAGTGAATACTCTTTCTAACTTGCACAAGCATTTTTACTGGTAAAATTAATGCACTAATAATAATCTTCAAACCCTTATTGACAAAATGAAAGAAGCGATTAACGAAATGAACGAAACACTAAAAAAAGTTGATGAAACGGTAACAATTGCCGACGAAACAAAATCAGATAACAATATGAAGGTTTACACTTTTGAAGAAGCACTAAAAGAAGCTACGATATACTTTAAAGGCGACGAACTAGCTGCTAATGTGTGGATTAATAAATATGCTTTAAAAGATTCTGATGGAAAAATTTATGAAAGCAACCCGGATCAAATGCACTGGAGAATTGCCAAAGAAATTGCTAGAATAGAAACTAAATACCCTAATCCATATACACTACAAGAAATTTATGATGTTTTGAACGACTTTAAATATATTGTTCCACAAGGCGGACCTATGACCGGAATAGGAAATGATTTTCAAATAGCATCATTATCTAACTGTTTTGTTATCGGTAATGACGGAGATTCAGATTCTTATGGTGGAGTTATGAAAATTGATGAGGAACAAGTACAATTAATGAAAAGAAGAGGTGGGGTTGGTCATGATTTGTCGCATATCAGACCTAAAGGAAGTCCGGTTATGAACAGCGCACTCACTTCAACAGGAATAGTTCCATTTATGGAAAGATATTCAAATTCTACACGAGAAGTAGCTCAAGATGGTAGAAGAGGTGCATTGATGCTTTCAGTTTCAATAAAACATCCCGATGCCGAACACTTTATAGACGCTAAAATGGATGGAACAAAAGTTACGGGAGCCAATGTATCCGTAAAAATTGACCATGATTTTATGAAAGCAGTTAAAAGCTCATCTTCATACACACAACAATATCCATTAAACTCTTCTTCTCCAAAATTTGTAAAAGAGATTGATGCAAAAAAATTATGGAATAAAATCATTCATAATGCATGGAAATCTGCTGAGCCGGGTATTTTGTTTTGGGATACTATTATTAGTGAGTCTATTCCGGATTGTTATGCTGATTTAGGTTTTAGAACTGTTTCTACAAATCCATGTGGAGAAATTCCACTTTGTCCATACGATAGCTGCCGATTAATAGCAGTTAACCTATATAGTTATGTAGAAAACCCATTTACCTCTGATGCAAAATTTAACTACGAAAAATTCAATAAACACGTAGGAATGGCTCAACGTATTATGGACGATATAGTTGATTTGGAACTAGAAAAAGTAAATAAAATCATAGAAAAAATTGAAGCCGATCCGGAGAATTTGGAAATAAAAAGAACAGAATTGAATTTGTGGAAAAAAATAAAAACCAAATCAATTCAAGGCAGAAGAACCGGAGTTGGTATCACTGCCGAAGGTGATATGCTAGCTGCCTTAGGTATTAAATATGGCACACGAGAAGCTACTAATTTTTGTGAAGATATTCATAAAAAGCTGGCTTTAGCAGCCTACAGATCTTCTGTTGACATGGCTAAAGATAGAGGAGCATTCCAGATTTATGATGCAATCAGAGAAGAAAAAAACCCAATGATATTGCGTTTAAAAGCTGAAGATGAACAACTTTACCAAGATATGGTTCAATATGGAAGAAGAAACATTGCACTTTTAACAATTGCACCTACCGGAACAACCAGTTTGATGACACAAACAACTTCCGGAATTGAGCCTGCATTTAGTGTATCATACAAAAGAAGAAGAAAAGTAAATCCAAACGACAAACAAGTTAAAGTTGATTTTGTTGATGAAGTTGGAGACTCATGGGAAGAGTACCATGTATTTCACCATAAATTTATGACTTGGTTGAACATCAACGGATACGATGTAAATCAAGTTGCAAAAATGAGTGAAGATGAATTGAAAAAAATTATTGAAAAATCTCCTTACTTTGGTGCTTGTGCAAACGATGTCGATTGGGTAGAAAAAGTAAAATTACAAGGTGCTGTTCAAAAATGGGTTGACCATTCGATAAGTGTTACAGTAAATGTTCCAAACGAGTGCACTGAAGAGCTTGTTAGTCAAATTTATCAAACAGGTTGGGAAAGTGGTTGCAAAGGAATTACAGTATATCGTGATGGTTCAAGAAGTGGAGTTTTAGTTACTAACGATAAAAAAGAAGAGAATAACGTATCTAAATTTGCTGTAAACGACGCACCAAAACGTCCGGACAGACTTGAGGCTGAAATAATACAATTTAATAACGAAAGTGAGAAATGGATTGCCGTTATTGGATTGATGGATGGAAGACCTTACGAAATATTCACAGGATCAGCAAAAGAATCGTTTTCTATTTTGTCCCAAGTACAAAAAGGTTGGGTAATAAAAGCTAAATTAGAGGATGGTAGTTCAAGATACGACTTTCAATACGAAGATAGTTATGGATATAAAACAACAATTGAAGGATTATCCAGAACATTTAATCAAGAATATTGGAATTATGCAAAATTAATTTCAGGAGTTCTTCGTCATGGAATGGCTCTGAACTATGTTGTTGATATGGTTGACAATTTACATCTTAATGGAGAAACACTTAACACTTGGAAAAACGGCGTGGTTCGTGCTCTTAAGAAGTTTATACCAGATGGAACAATTCCTTCAGAGAATACGTGCCCAAAATGTAAAGAATCTTCACTTGTGTATGAAGAAGGCTGCCTAAATTGTAAAAGTTGCGGGCACTCTAAATGCGGATAGTTAGTTTAAAATAGTATAAAAAAGCCACTTTTAAGTGGCTTTTTTTATAATGAGTAATTACTGTATGTTTTTGCCGTATCAAACTTATCTTTTAACAACATTAAATATTCTCACCTCAACAGACTCATTGAACCCTTCAAACTTTCTTTTTCTCCAGATACTTTGGTATATTCGATTATATAAAAATAAGTTCCTTCGGGGACTTTAGCACCCGAATTTGTAGTTCCGTTCCAGAGCGTGAGTTGTAGTGAATTTTTTGTAGTGGATAATTTTTGTACATCAAAATCAGCATGGTGCAGAGCTTGCCCCCAACGGTTGAAGATTTCAACAGCAACGGTTTTGAGAAGTGTAGCACATTGAATTTCCATTACGAAATTATCGTTCATGCCGTCGGCATTAGGAGTAAATACATTCGGAACAATCAGCACCAAACTGTCCGGAGCAGGAGCAATCACAACGGTTTTACATAGCGTATCTCCACATTGGGGTATGTTGTTGTAGGCAAACAGGCAAACCTCGAAAGTTCCGCCCTCATCAAAGGTGTGAGCAGCGTTGTAAGCAGAATATTGGGCAAGAGTGTCAGCCGACAGGGAGAATACCCACTCAAAAGTGTTGGCATTTGCACTTGCATTTTGTGTATAAACCGTAAGCGGAGCTGTACCCAAAGG
>JADYZM010000077.1 GCA_020853105.1 Flavobacteriales bacterium
ATATTCTATACTTAATTCTGTCCAATAATTCATAGTTTCAAATGTAAGGAAAATTTCGTTTGGGCCATTCTGTTTTGTTTCTGCACTGTCGTTTCGGAGCGGTCACGTAGCATTGCAGCCAACGTTTTGCAGCTACCCGAAGGTGGCGATTTGAAACACTAAACTGTCTATACGCACAAAACTTTATTAGATGCACAACTGTTTGTATTTGCACTGTCCCGCCACTTTTGGGTAGGTGCTGTTATGTACAGTTATTCTTTCACAATTTTAGTTCTTTTAATTACTTTTCCGTTATTGTCGGTAAGTGTCAAGAAGTAAATACCTGAAGAGTGATTGGAAAGGTCGATTGCATTTATGTTTTTTATATCTGTAATTATTTGTCCTGTTATACTAGCCAATTGAACGTTAGTGTATTCGGAAAAATTAATAATATTTTTTGTAGGATTTGGAAAAATACTTATGCGACTCAGAGCATTTATGTCTTCCACACCCGTTGAAGATCCTACAAACTTCATTACAGTTGCTTTGTAAGAATTGCCTTCATCTGTATAAGCGGTATAAGGATCACCGCTACTATTCAACGCTAGAGATATGCCGCCCCCATATGCTGCTCCTGCAGAAAACCCTGCCAAGCCAACTGTAACCCAAGATGTTCCATTAAATTTCATCACGGTTGCTTTGCCCGAATTTCCTCCATCACTATAAGCCACATAAGGCTCCCCACTGCTGTTGAGAGTTAGACGAGGGTTTTCTGCTGCTCCCGCAGAAAACCCAGCAGAGCCAACCGTAACCCAAGATGTCCCATTAAATTTCATAACAGTTGCTTTGCTGGAATTATTTCCGTCACTATATGCCACATAAGGTTCGCCACTGCTATTGAAATCTAGCGAAGTGTAAATTGCTGACCCGGCAGAAAACCCTGCAGAGCCAATCGTAACCCACGATGTCCCATTAAATTTCATCACAGTCGCTTTAAGGGAATTTCCTCCATCTGAATAGGCTACATAAGGCTCTCCGCTGCTGTTGAAAACAAGTGAATTGTTAGATGCTCCACCCGCAGAAAATCCTGCAGAGCCAACCGTAACCCAAGAGGTCCCATTAAATTTCATCACAGTTGCTTTGTAAAAATTAGCCCCGTCCCTAAAAGCAACATAAGGTTCATCGCTGCTATTAAAAGCAAGAGAAATGTGAGTTGCGAGTCCTGATGAAAACCCTGCAGAACCAATGATATCCCAAGTCGTTCCATTAAATTTCATCACTGTAACACTGGAATTAGTCCCGTCCTGAAAAGCCACATAAGGTTCTCCACTACTATTCAAAGCAAGGGAAATGTCACTTGCTAGTCCTGCAGAAAAACCTGCAGAGCCAACCGTAACCCAAGTCGTTCCATTAAATTTCATCACAGTAGCTTTGTTGGTGTTACCTCCGTCTCTAAATGCAATATAAGGTTCTCCAATGTTGTTTAAAGCAAGAGAGGGGAAAGTTGCTAGTCCCGCAGAAAAACCTGCTGTTCCAACATTTTGCCATTGGGCAAAAGTGTTTGTTGTAATGCCTACTAATAAAAGTATAATTGCCGCTAGTTTTAAAATTATTTTATTCATTTTGTTTTAATTATTTAATGTCTTTCTGTCTGTAAAAATATAGTTTTTTTGTTTTTCGGTCAATAATTGTGCATAACGTTTTCGGGCTTTGCGTTCGGGCGGGTTTCGGAGCACAAAGCTTCAATTTATTACTAAAGTTTATTAGAAGCACAAAGCTCCAAGTTTGAACATCACCCCGCCTGACGCAAAACCCGTGTTAGCGGCTGTTTTTTTGTTCTGCATTTCTATTTTATTTTGCTTTACAGTATATTCTTTCTGTCACCTTAAATATGTTTTTTGTTTCAGAAGGTTTTCCATAATCGTAACGATAAAGTTTTTCAACAATACAATTACATTTATTATTTGTCATAGAAGCTCGGATAATTTTTGACTCTCCGCCCCAATCTAAATACATCGTGTCATTTAATGTGAAACCCATTTGTTTAAGCTTTTCAACAATTTCAATAGGTTTGTTTTTGTCTTCTATATATGAAACTAAGCTGTCATAAACATCAACAAACACAATCGGTTCTGTTTGGCAGAAATCTTTATTAGCAAAATCAAAGGTTTTGAAACTTACTTTTTTAAAATCATCTTCATTAATAATTCCGAACTCGTAATTGAATCTTTTGTCTTTACCTTGAAAAGTACTTGTGACTTTAAAAGTTTCTACGTCTGCTCCGTATAAAATTTGATTGTTATTAATTATGTGTTTTTTTGTCTTTCCCCAATCTTCATCAATCGGAACAAAATCTTTGATGTCTTCAAGATACACTGTGTCGTGTCCGTGAATTAAGAAGTTGCCTGCTTTGGCCCAAGGATATTTAATCAATTGAATTTGGGTTGGCTTAATTCCCTTTATTGCACAATCGTTCAAATTGTTATAAAAACCAAAAAAATACGCATTGTCTTTGTCGGCAAATATGTAATTACCTATGAATTTAAAGGTCCTCGGGTCAATGTCATTTATTGGTTCTCCGTCTATGAATAAATGATTTTTGTCTTTACCAAAATCAAAACTACAATCACAATCAAATTCTACAGTTTGAAAAGTCGTAGCGTCTGCTTGTTCAATTAGGCGTTTTCCTTGTCCACTACCTTCGTTCCAATATTCATAGTAAACTTTATCGTTTTCAACTTTGTAGCCTTGTCTGCAACTTGTCAAAAACGAGATTGTCAAAATTGTAATAAATATTTTCCTTGTTGTCATTTTACGGTGTCGTTTTAAAATAGCCGCTAACGAGTATGTATCTTCATTTTGATGTCAAAAAACGAATATTTATCAGCGTTATAAAAATATATTCGTACATTTATGCGTATATTTATACGTATAAAGTAGATTTACCGATAATTCAAACGATTATGAAAAAATGTTTAGAATGTAATGGTGAAATAGAAGGCAGAAGTGATAAAATATTTTGTTCGCCTTATTGTAAATCAATCTATCATCATAAAAAAAATAGGGGAAAAGAAAAAAACTTTTACCTTAAAGTTGATAAACAACTGAAACTTAACCGACAATTGCTTAACCACTACAACAAAGCCGGAAAAGCTGTAATTCGAAAGGAAGAATTGTTAAAAGTGGGATTTAATCCTAAATTTTTTACTCATTACTGGAAAAACCAAAAAGGAGATGTGTATTTGTTTTGTTACGAATACGGATTTTTAGAAAAAAAAGAAGGCGAACACGTAAAATATATATTGGTTCAATGGCAGGATTATATGAGTTAAATTACTTGTACCAACCGGAATACATCACATAACTATCGGCTATTCGGTTAATTTCGCCTTCAAGCAGTTCTTTACCCACTTCTTTCACCTTTTTAGCCGGAATACCTGCATAAACACACCCTCCCTCAACGTGTGTTCCTTGCAAAACAACTGCACCTGCGGCAATAATTGTGTTGCTTTCAACAATAACATCGTCCATAACTATGGCACCCATACCAATCAAAACATTATCTTTAATGGTGCACCCATGTACCAAAGCATTGTGACCAATAGAAACATTATTGCCAATGTTTGTCGGCGATTTTTTATATGTGCAATGCACCACAGCACCATCTTGTACGTTCACTTTATTGCCCATTTTGATGTAGTGCACATCGCCTCGAATAACTGCATTGAACCAAATGCTGCAATCGTCTCCCATTTTAACATTTCCGGTTATGGTAGAGTTTTCTGCCAAAAAACAATTTTTTCCAAATTCGGGTGTGTCGCCGTTCACTGTTTTAATTAAAGCCATTTTTTATTCTTTGTTTTTAGTGTCAATGATTATTGTTACCGGACCGTCATTTGTTAAACTAACTTTCATATCGGCTCCAAATTCTCCGGTTTGAATTTTTTTTCCTGTTTCTTTTTCGAGTTGTTCAATAAATTGTTGATACAAGGGTATCGCCATTTCTGGTTTTGCTGCTTTTATAAACGATGGTCGGTTGCCTTTTTTTGTGCTTGCATGCAAAGTAAATTGACTCACTACAATGATTTCGCCATTCGCTTCGCTAATTGAACGATTCATCGCCCCATTTTCGTCAGCAAAAATTCGTAAACAGGTTATCTTTCTGCAAAGCCACTCAATATCGTCAGAACTGTCAGTATCTTCAATTCCTAACAAAATAAGGAATCCAACACCAATTTTACTTTTAACGGTTTTGTTAATTTCTACACTAGCCGATGAAACTCGTTGGATTACTGCTCTCATGGATTTTTAGTTCTTCTGTTTTTGTTGGTGTTTTTTTAATTCAGCATCAATAATTGCAAAAACCCTGTCTTTTAAATCATCAACATCATCTTCGGTCATTCCTTTTGTTGGAATTGGTTCGTGTATAATTACTCTCGAAAGTCCGGGTCCTGCTTTTCCTGTAAAAAGTCCTTTCATTTCAAGCCTTCTGTAGTTGCTTAAAAAAGTTATCGGAACAACAGGCAATTGTTTTTCAATGGCTAATTTAAAAGCACCTTTTTTGAAAACACCCATTTCCGGACAACTTTTGGGAATGGTTCCTTCAGGAAACAACACTACCGAATTTCCTTTGTCTAATTCGGTTGAACACCTGTCAAGCGCCAGTTTGCCTGATGAATTACTTTTGCGATCAACAGAAATATTCATGTCTTTGAAAAAGATATTAAATAATGGAACTTCTTTCAGTTCCTTTTTTCCTAAAAATACAAAATAGTGGGGTACAATATGATACAAAACCAAAATATCTGCATACGATGTATGGTTTGGAGTGTATATGTAAGTCTGTTTTTTATTGAGTAAATATTTGTTTTTTACAATGAGTTTGATGCCCGTGGCAATCATCAAAAACCGAGTGTGGTATTTAAGCAGCTTCATTGCCTTTTTGTAGTCGCTTTCGTCTTTGAGCCACAACACATAAAACGGATATAAAATTACCAACAACAGTGTAAACCAAATTGCAGCATATAGTTTCCAAATACCCCCTAATATTTCTTTTGCTTTTTTCATAAAACTAAAGCAAAGGTATTAAAAAGCATACATTTTACTCTGAATTGAATTTGAGTTGAAAGGAACTGAAATAAAAAAAACTATTTTTGCAACATGGCACGAATATTAACAGGAGTCCAAAGCACAGGAACACCGCATTTAGGTAATTTATTGGGAGCAATTATACCGGCTATTGAGTTGGCTAACAACCCGAATAATGAATCGTTTTTATTCATTGCAAATTTGCATTCACTAACCCAAATAAAAGATGCTAAAGTATTGCAGGAAAACACTAACAATACTGCTGCAGCTTGGCTGGCTTGCGGGTTAAATCCTGCTGCGACAGTTTTTTACCGTCAGTCTGATGTGCCTGAAGTAACGGAATTGGCTTGGTATTTAAGCTGTTTTTTTCCGTACCAACGGCTCACTTTAGCTCATTCGTTTAAAGATAAAGCCGACCGACTGGAAGATGTAAATTCAGGATTGTTTACTTATCCCATGCTCATGGCTGCTGACATTTTGTTGTATGATGCAGAACTTGTTCCTGTTGGGAAAGACCAGCTCCAACATTTGGAAATGGCTCGTGATGTGGCAAGCAGGTTTAATCATATTATGGGTGAAACTTTAGTTTTACCGCAAGCAAAAATTCAGGAAAACACTATGCTCATACCGGGTACTGATGGTGATAAAATGAGTAAATCAAAAAACAATACCATCAACATCTTTTTACCTGAAAAAGAATTGAAAAAACAGATTATGAGTATTCAAACCGACAGCACACCGCTTGAGGAACCTAAAAACCCAAATACTTGCACTGTTTTTGCTTTGTTTAATTTAATTGCAACTCCGGAACAAACAGAAGAACTCAGAAAAAAATACCTTGCCGGAAATTTTGGCTACGGTCATGCAAAAACAGCTTTGTTTGAATTGATTTTGTCCCGTTTTTCAAAAGAAAGAGAAAAATTTACCTATTACACTCAAAACCTGACCGAACTGGAAAAAGAACTGAAAATTGGAGCTGAAAAAGCTAGAAAGGTGGCTCAACCTGTATTACAACGTGTAAGAGAAAAGTTGGGGTATTAAACTGGATTTTAATTTAAAAAGAAACGTCCCAATTGCTCGGGACGTCAGACCAAGAATACTATCCTTGGTGTTGTTCATGACCACAAATGTAAACATAGAAAATTTATGCAAAAAGAAAATAATAATTATGAACGAGTAGTCGTTTATATCGATGGTTTTAATCTTTATTTTGGCATACGAGAAGCTGGCTTCGACAAATGTAGGTGGTTGAATTTAAAGACTTTGGTAGAAAATTTATTACAGCCACATCAAAAATTAATTCATATAAAATATTTCACTAGTAGAGTAAGTAATAACTTTAGATAAACAAAAAAGGCAATCTACTTATATTGATGCACTTGAAACAATTGATGTTAAGGTTATTTATGGTAATTATCAGGATGGTTCAGAAGAATGTAAAAGATGTGGCAACATTTGGAGAACAGCTAAAGAAAAAATGACTGATGTTAACATAGCAACATCAATGATTATTGACGCATATAAAGATGAGTTTGATATGGCAATGTTAATTTCTGGAGATAGTGATTTAGTCCCTCCTATAAAATCAATACATGATAATTTCAAAAACAAGCGTGTTTTTATTGCGTTTCCTCCTAAAAGACATAATTCCTCAATGGCTCTTATAGCAAAAGGCTCTCTAACTATCGGAAGAAAAAAATTAGTAGATAGTCAGTTTGACGAAGAAATCATAAGTAAAACAGGTTTTAAACTAAAAATACCTGCTACTTGGAAGTAAATGTTTCCATATAAGCCAAACATAAATCTATTGTTGCTTCAATTCCTTTTTTATGCGTTCTTTCCGTGCCGTGAGATGCTGCAACGCCCATGCCGATTAAAGCTACTTTAAAATCGTTACCGGCTCGTAATGCTGCAGATCCGTCAGACCCGTAAAATGGATAAACATCAACCTTGTGCGGGATTTTGTTTTTGGTAGCCAAATCCACCAATCGTTTTCTAAAATTGTAGTCGTAGGGTCCTGAGCTGTCTTTTGCACAAATGGAACAACTCACTTCATTTCCTTGACAATCATCGCCAAGCACTCCCATATCTATTACCAATAATTCTTTAACGGTTGAAGAATACCCAACAGTTCCGCCATGTCCCACCTCCTCGTAATTACTGAAGAAGATTTCTACCGGCATATCTTTGCCTTGAGCTTTAAGTCTTTTTGCAATTTCAAATAAAACGTAACACCCTGCTTTATTGTCTAAAAATCGTGATTTGATAAATCCGCTTTCCAACTCTTGATATTTGGGAGAAACACAAATAATGTCGCCAACACCAATGCCTAATTTTTCTACATCATCTTTGCAATATACTTCTTCATCAACTCTGATGTGCATCGTTTTAACGGAACGTTCTGTTTTTTCTTTTTCGTTGTTGGCATGTACCGATGGATTGTTTAATAAAATGGTGCCAGTGTAGGTTTTATTTTTATGGGTTATTATTTTTACATATTCTCCTTCTGCTCCTGTTAAAGACAATCCGCCCAGCAACGAAAATGCTAAAGTGCCGTTTGGCTTTATTCCAGAAACAATTGCTCCCAAAGTATCTATATGTGCTGCAATTGCTAACGTTGGTTTTTTTCCGAGAGCACATTTTACTGCTCCTTTGTTGGTATATTCTGGCTTGTAACCATAACTGGTTAACAAATCAAAAACATATTTACAGGCATTATCGGTGTAACCTGTCGGAGAATCAATAGCAATTAACTCTTTTAAAGTGTTGTATCTGCTCATATTATTAAATTAAAAAATAAATGTAGTATTTTTCTCTTTGTCATTCAGAGCAAAATTTTACATAAAATTTATTTTACAGTAAAATGTAGCGAAGAATCTTTTTACTCAGATTTACAATAGTCTTTTTCATTACTGTTGTCAGATTAGTCAGTTCATTTTGTATTTTCGAAGAATTGGAAGCAAAATATCGTTCTGAATGACAATACAATTAATTTATCTCATCATTTAAGAATTCCCAATTTGGATTAAATGAATTTATCAATTGTTCTTTTTTATTTCTCGACCACCCTTTTATTCTTTTCTCTTGTTCAATTGCATGAGTCACGTATTGAAATCGTTCAAAATAAATCAAATAACAACAGTTGTACTTTGAAGTAAAAGCTTGGCTTTTTACTTTTTCCTGATGTTCAAATAATCGTCTTTTCAAATCATTTGTAACCCCGGTATAAATAACAGTTTTATTGATGTTTGTAAGAATATAAACAAAATAATTATGTTGCATTTAAGGTCTTTTGTAACTAAAAATAATCTATAAAACTTTAAGAATATAGAACAAAACAGATTCATCACTTCAATTTGTTGGAAAAATTAATTTTCCACAAATTATTGTTCTGAATGACAATAAACTAAATCAATTTGTTTTGAATCAAATATTCACCAATTTGAATGGCATTGGTAGCAGCACCTTTTCTTAGATTGTCTGCAACAATCCATAGGTTTAGCGTGTTTGGTTGAGATTCGTCTCTACGAATACGTCCAACAAAAACATCGTTTTTATCAGCAGCATAAATGGGCATCGGGTAGGTTCGTGTATCCGGATTGTCTTGCAAAGTAACTCCTGAAGTTTCGTGTAAAATTTTACGAACATCTGCCAAATCAAAGTCTTTTTCAAATTCTATATTTACTGTTTCAGAGTGTCCACCAACTACAGGTACACGAACAGCAGTGGCTGTAATTCTTAAACTATCGTCTCCCATAATTTTTTTAGGTTCGTTCACCAGTTTCATTTCTTCTTTGGTATATCCATTGTCTGTAAAAACATCGCACTGAGGCAAACAATTCCTGTCAATAGGATAGGGATATGCCATTTCTCCTTTAATTCCGGCTTGTTCGTTGTTTAATTGCTCTAAAGCTTTTACACCGGTTCCTGTTACTGATTGATAGGTTGAAACTATAACTCTTTTGAGTTTGTACTTTTTGTGCAACGGATTTAACACCATCACCATTTGGATGGTAGAACAATTGGGATTGGCAATTATTTTGTCGTTTACTGTTAATTCCTGAGCATTTATTTCGGGAACAATCAATTTGTTGTTTGGGTTCATTCTCCATGCCGAAGAGTTGTCGATAACGGTTGTCCCCACTTCAGCAAACTTAGGTGCCCACTCCAAAGAAGTGTTACCTCCGGCAGAAAATATGGCAATTTCGGGCTTCCTGTCAACTGCTGTTTGCATTCCAACAATTTTATATGACTTTCCTTTATATTGTATTTCTTTACCAACTGATTTTTCTGATGCAACAGGAATAAGTTCTGTTAATGGAAAATTTCGTTCTGCCAATACTTTAAGCATCACATTTCCAACCATTCCGGTGGCTCCTACAACGGCTACTTTCATTGTTTTTTTATTTTTTTTCACAAAAATAATTCAAAAACACGGCTCTGAAATTAAAATTGAGCTAAATCAATCTGTTTTTTCATTTTTTATTGTTTTTTCTCTTTTGAAATAAGAAAACTTAACTTTGTTTTTCTATGATTTTGGTGGATACACATACACATTTATACAGCGAACAATTTGATGAAGACCGCTCAGAAGTTGTTAAACGCGCCATTGAATTAGGTGTAAAAAAAATGTTTTTACCTAATATCGACAGAACTTCCGTTTCTGGCATGTTGGCTCTCCAAAATCAATTCCCTGAAAACTGTTTTGCCATGATGGGTCTGCACCCTACATCGGTTAATGAAAATTTCCAAGAAGAATTGAAATTTATCAAAGAACAGCTCGAATCGTCTGATTTTTGTGCCATTGGCGAAATTGGTATTGATTTGTATTGGGATAAATCGTTTTTACAACAACAGCAAGATGCTTTTCGGATACAGATTGACTGGGCTAAACAAAAAAACCTTCCGATTGTTATTCACTGTAGAGATTCTTTTGATGAAATTTTTGAAATTTTAGATGAAAAAAACGACGAGTCGCTAAGCGGAATTTTTCATTGTTTCACCGGAAATTTGGTACAAGCTCAAAAAATTCTTAACTATGGTAAGTTTAAGCTCGGAATTGGAGGGGTTGTTACCTATAAAAATTCAACTTTAGGGGAAGTTTTAAAACAAGTTGACAGTAGCCATATAGTTCTGGAAACAGATTCGCCTTATTTGGCTCCTGTGCCTCATCGGGGTAAAAGAAACGAAAGCTGTTACATCACTCATGTTGCTCAAAAACTTTCAGAAATCTATGAAACTTCAATAGAAGATATTGCTAACATTACAACTCAAAATGCACTTGAAGTTTTTAGAATTTAACATACCTTTGTTTCAATGAGCTCGATTTTGATAATATATACCGGCGGAACCATTGGAATGGTGAAAGACGAAAAAACGGGAATTCTTCGTTCGTTTGATTTTGATTCTCTTCTGAAAGAAATTCCGGAAATTAAACGATTTGCTCATAATATTGATGTTCATTCTTTTGAGCAACCCATAGATTCTTCAAACATGCAACCCACTCATTGGGTGAAGATGGCTCAAATTATTGCAGATAATTACTCTAATCACGATGGATTTGTTATCTTACACGGTTCTGATACTATGGCTTACACCGCATCAGCTCTGAGTTTTATGCTGGAAAATTTGAGTAAACCGGTAATTCTCACAGGTTCTCAATTGCCTATTGGGGTTTTACGTACTGATGCAAAAGAAAATTTACTCTCCGCTATCGAAATTGCCACAACTCAACTGGAAGGAAAATCAGCAGTACCTGAAGTTGCAATTTATTTTGAATACAATTTGTACAGAGGAAACAGAGCTACAAAAACCAGTGCCGAAGAATTTAAAGCCTTCACTTCTCCAAATTATCCTGTTTTGGCTGAAGCCGGTGTTAATTTAAAGTTTAACCAGTCTATTGTTAGGAATGATGGAAATAACAAACTAAAACTGAATTTAAATTTCGACAACAACATTGCCACATTAAAAATGTATCCGGGGTTGTCGTGTTTTATTGTAGAGGCTTTATTAAATGCCAAAAACTTAAAAGGTGTTGTATTAGAAACCTTTGGAGCAGGTAATGCAACCACCGAAAAGTGGTTAATCGATATACTGAATCAAGCAATTTCTAAAGGAATTATTGTTCTTAATATCAGCCAATGCCAAGGAGGAACTGTTGAACAAGGAAAATACGAAACAAGTTCTTTTTTTAATAAAATGGGAGTTATCAGTGGTTCTGATATGACTTTTGAAGCAGCAACTACAAAAATGATGTATGTTTTAGGATTAAATTTTTCTATTGAAGAATCCAAAAGGCTGCTCCAAACCAATCTGAGAGGTGAGTTAACAGAATAAAATTAGAATCCTTTAGAAAAAAACTCTTCCAAGGTAAGTTGAAAATAATCACACACTTTTTTTAATGAGGTAAACGATACGTCTCTTTTGCCTTGTTCAATTCTGCCAAAATGGATTCCTGTATCATTAAATGCGTCTTCTTGAGTTAGATTCTTTTCTAATCTTAACTCCTTTATCCTAGAAGCTAGTCTTAAAAGTAATTCTTCTTTCTCAAAACAACTTTTCATGACTGAAAGGTCATTCAAGTTAAATTAATTATTAATGACCGAAAGGTCATTATTTAAAAAAATAAACTATATTTGTGGAGTATTAATAAAATTCATGCTATGAAGACCATAAAAAAACTATCAATGCTCTTACTTTTAATAAGTACTTTAATTAATTTCAGTTGTACTAAAGAAGGTCCGGCTGGACCGCAAGGTTCTCCTGGTCCACAGGGGGCTGATGGTAATGCAAATGTGAAATCAGTAACAATAAATGTTGCCTCTGGAAATTGGATATTATCTGGAAATACCTATTATTTTGATTCTTATATCTCGGAAATTACAACTGATATAATAAATTCAGGAAGTGTGCAAATTTTCATGGAAAGCACCACCTCAACTGGAGTATGGTTAACTATGCCTTGGATTGAATATATCAATTCAAGTATATTTTCCACTTATAATTTTAATCATAGTTGGGGAAAGGTTAGAATTTTCAAAGTTGACAGTGATATTACTCCACCTTCAAATCCTGGTGTAAGAAAATTCAAAGTTATTGTTATATCAAGTACAACACGAATGTCAAATCCAAATGTAGATTATACTAACTACAATGAAGTAAAAAAGGCATTTAATTTGAAAGATTAAAATCCCCAAAAGCTACAAAAAAAGGACCTGCAATAAAATCAGATGTAGGTCTTTTTTATTTATCAAAAGTGAGTCTTTTCCCTCTGAAATTTTCGTCAAAAATTCCGTTGTCGTAAACAACCGAGCCGTTGATAATGGTTTTCAGGATTTTGCTTTTAAAAGTAGTGCCTTCAAAAGGCGACCACCCGCATTTGTAAAGAATGTTCGATTTTTGAACCGTCCAAGGATCATTCAAATCAACCACAACAAAGTCGGCAAAATATCCTTTGCGGATAAATCCTCTTTTTTCAATCCGAAAGCAATCGGCTACGGCATGAGCCATTTTTTCAGCAATTTTTTCTAAACTGATTTTACCGTTGTGGTAGTGTTCCAGCATAGCAACCAAGGCATGTTGCACCAAAGGACCTCCAGAAGGAGCAGAAAAATAGTCGTTGTTTTTTTCCTCAAAGGTATGTGGGGCATGGTCGGTTGCAATTACATCAATTTTATTGTCTAAAACAGCTTGTAAAATAGCATCTCTGTCTGAGGTTTTTTTAATAGCCGGATTCCACTTGATAAAATTGCCTTTGGCTTTGTAGTCGGCATCAGAAAACCAAGTATGATGAATGCAGGCTTCTGCTGTAATTTTCTTTTCTTTGAGCGGGATTGTATTGTCTAAAAGTTCTAGCTCTTTTGCTGTTGACAAATGGAACAAATGAAATCGAGTATTGTGCTTTTTAGCCAACTGTATAGCAAACGATGAAGATTTGTAACATGCTTCTTCGCTTCGAATTTCCGGGTGGCAAGAAACAGGAATATCTTCTCCGTATTTCTCTTTAAACAGAGCCATGTTATTTCTAACAGTTCTTTCATCTTCACAATGGGCAGCAATCAATAATTTACATTTAGAAAAAAGTTCTTCTAAAGTTTTTGGATTGTCAACCAGCATATTTCCGGTTGAAGAACCCATAAATACTTTAACGCCACATACTGTTTTTGGGTCGGTTTTTAGTACCTCTTCAAGATTATCGTTTGATGCTCCCATGTAAAACGAATAATTGGCATACGAAGTTTTTTCAGCAATATCGTATTTGTCTTGAAGCAATGCTTGTGTCAGTGTGTTAGGAACAGTGTTTGGCATTTCCATAAATGAGGTAATACCTCCGGCTACTGCTGCTCTTGATTCGGTTTGTATGTTGGCTTTATGAGTTAGTCCGGGTTCACGAAAATGTACTTGATCATCTATAACGCCTGGAAATAGATATTTTCCCTTGATGTCAATGGTTTGGTTAGTTTTTTCGAAATTGGTAATGTCTTCCTCAAACGGGAATATTTCTTCAATACACTCGTTCTTTATTAAAATGTGTCCTTTAAAAATAACACCTTCATTTACAATTTTAGCGTTTTTTAGTAATAATCCCATGGTAACTTTAATATATAGTTAGTGTACGGCTTTGTTCTTGTTTGCCAATTGACCACAGGCAGCATCAATATCTTTACCTCTGCTTCTGCGAATATTGACTATTAATTTGCATTTTTCTTCTAAAAATTTAGCAAACTCTTCTGTTTTTTGGCTGTCGGCTTTTGAAAATTGGGCATCATCAATTGGGTTGTATTCGATGATATTGATTTTACATGGTACTTGTTTACAAAATTTTGCTAAATTCCGAGCATCTTGTAGGCTGTCGTTAAAATCTTTAAAAATGATGTATTCAAAAGTAATTCGAGTACCGGTTTTTTCAAAAAAATACTGTAATGCTTCTCCTAAGGCGTCTAAAGAATTGGTTTCATTGATTGGCATAATTTTATTTCTTTGCTCATCGGTAGCTGCATGAAGCGATAGTGCCAAATTAAATTTTACTTGGTCATCGCCTAATTTTTTTATCATTTTTGCAATTCCTGCAGTTGAGACAGTTATTCTTTTTGGCGACATTCCAAGTCCCTCAGACGAAGTAATTAATTCTATCGACCGTAAAACGTTGCTGTAGTTTAATAATGGCTCTCCCATTCCCATGTAAACGATATTGGTTAATGGTGTTTTATAAATTTCTTCAGCTTGTTTTTTGATGAGAGCTACTTGGTCGAAAATTTCATCGGGCTCAATATTTCTAAGACGTTCTAATTTACCTGTTGCACAAAATGAGCAACTTAGGCTGCAACCCACTTGAGA
Source organism: Flavobacteriales bacterium (assembly GCA_020853105.1). Taxonomy (GTDB): domain Bacteria; phylum Bacteroidota; class Bacteroidia; order Flavobacteriales_E; family Vicingaceae; genus Vicingus. Next base: position 14,404 of record JADYZM010000077.1, read on the forward strand.
AGAAATACAGGCAGTCATTCTTGTTTTAGATGGAATCAATACGCCTTCAGTAATTTTTCCGTCAAAAAGCTGAAATGCATTTTTTATTGTCTTATCAGAACTGATTTGAGTTTCTGCAATTTGAACTTTGTGCAAATTAAAATTTTGAGCGAGCAGATTTCTTGTTTGAGTGGGTAGGTTACTCATCTCATCAAATGATATTGCATTTTTTTTCCACAACCATTCATATACCTGGTTTGCCCGAAAGGGTTTTTCGTTGTGAGATACAAAAAACTCTTTAAGTTCTGTCTTTGTCAAACTTTTAATGTTGGTAAGGGAATTCATAGCTTACAAAATTAAATAAAGAAAACCAACTGCTTTTAAAACCAGAAAAAGAGAAATTAGAATTAACTATGGATTTGAATTTTATCAAACCGACTATTATTTTCTTTAAGAATAATTTCAAAACTGTCTTTAAATTGTTTTTGAATGGGTTCAGCGGTTGGAAAGTCTTCTCTTAAGTGATTTACTTGTTTTCCATTTTTCCAAAACCGATAGCAAACATGCGGACCTGTAGCTAGCCCGGTACTACCAACATAACCAATTACTTCGCCCTGTGTTACTTTATGTCCTGCTTTAACTGCTCGTTTACTCATGTGTAAATATTGAGTGGTATAAGTGCTATTGTGCCTGATTTTTACATAATTTCCATTAAAAACACCATGACCGGATTCTGTAACCACACCATTTCCCGTAGCTAATATTGGTGTTCCTTTCGGTGCAGCATAATCAGTACCTAAATGCGCTTTATTAATTTTTTGAACCGGATGAAACCTTTTCATGGTGTATCCCGATGTTAGTCTGCCAAATTTTAGAGGCGATTTTAGAAATGCCTTTCTAACACTGAAAGCTTTTTCATCAAAATAATCAGCTACCCCGTTTTGTTCAAAATAATGACCTTGAAATTCTTTACCTGCATGGCTAAAATGAGCCGCAATGATTTTTCCTAAACCAACTGGTTTTTCATCAACAAATTTTTCTTCGTAAATAACTTTAAATGAGTCGTTTTTTTGAATACGATAGAAATCTATTGTCCATGCAAAAATATTTGAAAGCTCTACTGCTAATACAGGATTGATGTTTTGGTCTTCTAAGGTTTTATATAACGATGAGGTTATCGTTCCGGAAGCTGTTTTTATTTCTGTTTTTATTGGTCTTTTCTTTCTGTAAACTTGAATAGAATCTCTGAAATCAAAAACTACATATTCTGTTGAATTTGGCTCGTAAATAAAACACCGAGGTTGGTTGAGTGAGTCTTTTTCGCAAAGAATGGTATAGTTTTTACCTGCAATTAAGTTTCTTTCTATATCATAAACGGTTTTGGATTTATTAACCATTTCCATTATTTTGTCTTGAGGAAGACTAAATTTTAAAAGGAGGTTGGTGATAATTTCATTGGGTTGAATATTTCCTTTATAAACTGTAAAGGTATCTGTACGAATTCCATATTCAAAAGTAGGTTTATGAATGCTGTCTTTTGGTATTGTTTCATGCTTTGAGGTATGGCTGATGTATTTTTTTGCATAGAAAAAAGATAATATTGTTACTGTAATACCACATAAAATTAAGATGATTATGTTCCTTTTCTGCATGCCTCAAATTTGGAACATAAAAATAAGGCGATGAATTTTGTCATCGCCTTATTAGATAATTTGTTTTAAACAAAATAGTGTTAAACTAATTTACTTTAGAAATGGGTCCTGCAAGGTTTTGATAATTTGTAAGTTCCATTTTTACAGAGCCAACAAGTATTTTACCCTCAGCTAATAATGGAATTTTATTGGTGTCATCAGAAATCCACACGCTTACATCAGTTTCATTTTTGAATAACCTACCGGTTTGGATAACGGGGTGAAACTTCATGGCTTTGTATTTTTTTCCGGAAACTTTCACGGTTTCTCTTCCGGCAAATTTAATTTTTAAGGGCCAAAGTTCATCGTCAACAAATGACCAAATAGTAAAGATTTCTCCATTTTTTGCTTTAGTAAAATCTATGGTTCTGGCAAAATAAAACGAAGATAACATGTCTTGAACACCTTCAGGGGTCTGAAATTCAGCACCTTTTTCATTAATCACTTTGTTCTGTTTTTGAACGAATTTATAGTTTTGTTTGATTTTGTACCCGCCTTCGTTCACATCTCTCAAAAACACCCATGGAAAAGCTCCCTCTGCATCAAAAATGGTTTCATATCGGTCTCGAACTTTAAAAAACCAATCAAAAGCCCCTGTAGATTTTCCTGTTCCAACGATATGGAATGCTTCTCTGCCATCAATCTTTTTATCCAACTTATTTACTTCAAGTTTTGCCACCCCTGCATTGATAACACCATAGTGAAGGCGATATTCCAATACTTCTCCGGGTTTAAAGGCGTTAACTTCAATATTTCTTAATGGTTTGTTTGAAGGCTCACCTATTGTATTAATTTCTTGGTCGGATAACCCGAATGCTGAAAAAAGAACTACAGAAACTATTGCGAGTAATAAAAATTTTGTTTTCATGACTATTGGTTTGTTAGAGTACGTCCATTTCAAAATATGTGCCAAAGTAAAAAACGTAAAACATTTAATTTTGTTACAAAAGAAAGCCCGAAGATATTTCTTCGGGCTTCAATTCTAGTGCTGCAAGAATTTTATTGTTTAGATACTTTAATGGTTTTGTTAATTTCTTTACCCTCCATTTGAAGTATGTATATTCCATTATTGAACTGACTCATGTCAATTTTTTCAGTATTAGAAGTAATGTTTTCTAATGAATAAACAACTTTACCTTGCATATCAATCAATTTTATTTTTTCAATTGAGTTTTTTCCAAAATCAACGGTTAAAATATCACTGGTTGGGTTAGGATATATGTTTATATTGCTTGCATCAAACAAATACACGATTCCATTTGGTGCTGCATCTGAGCATATTTTTAATCCCCAACTGGTTAACGAACCACCATCTTGGTTATAATAGTCCTGAACAGTTAATGTCCATGTTCCTTGTTGATTTTGACCATTAAATGCACTCAGAGCTTGTTGAGGCTGATATGTGCCTCCACCAACCGGTGGGCAAGGTAGAGTAGCAGATGCTGCTGCATCATCAAAATTCAAGTCAAAGTTATCTTGATTTGAGCATACAGCGTCCCATAGTGTTACAGTTGAATTCGAAGGACTTTTTAATGAAACTTTTAAATCACTAATCCATGTGTGCGTTCCAATTAAACTGATAACATCAACATCGGTAATTGTTCCGGTTACAGGAATGTTCAAAGTAGAAGTGATAGTTGGAGCACCAGATGAACTGATAGCTTTTGGTACATCTGTACTCATAAAATTACTGCAACTAGAGGTTGTAAAGCTAAACACTGTAGAAACTGGTGCTGAGCCACAATTGTTATAAGTAGTAACTCTCCAATAATATGTAGTTGCATTTAGCAGAGAAGAAGATATGAAATTGTTACTTGTAAGTCCTGTTGCATTATCAATAATATTTGTAAATCCATTATCCGTTGCAATTTCTATGTCATACATAGCTCCTGCACCACCATTAGACCATGTAAAAGTAGCTCCCGGATCAACTCCAGCTGCTGCATTTGTAGGAGAAGTAAGGGTTGCACTTGCAGGTGTTGGGTTAATAACATCAAGAGTAATGGTTTTAATTTTTGTAACAGAATTAGATGTTCCTATAATATCAATTGAGTATGAGCCAGCCATTGCAGGAGTTAATCCGCTGATAGTTATTTGTACCGGTGTACCGTCATTAACAGCTGAAGTTGGATTAAATGTTACTGTTGAACCAACAGGTGCTCCTGTTGCTGAAAATGTTGTTGTTTGATTGAACCCTAAAAAGGTATTGTAAGTAAAGTTATATGTTGCATCAATCAATGGGCAGTTAGATGATGTTGTGTTGTTGAAATTCATAACAAATTCAGCATCTTGAATTGCAAAGTTTTTGCTGTTGATCGCATAAAAAATATTGCCGGCACCTCTTACCATTATTCTTGCAGTAGTAGTAACGTTTCCTGAAGGTACTGTAATACTCGCAGTTCCATTATTTGGAACGTTTGAAGCTAGTGTTACTGGGTAGGTATAGCCTCCGTCAGTAGATAAATAGATATTTACATTTGGAGTATTAACAGCGCCAGCATTGGTTCCAGCAACATTCCAAGTAACTGTTTCTGATGCTCCTGAATTCCAAGTAATTCCGGTTGTGTTTTGAGAGGTTACAACAAATGGACCTGCAGTGCCATTTACGGTTACAACCATTAAATCTGATGCTACTTGACCACCTAGAGCGTCGTTGTCTCGAACTAAAAATGAAAAATTAAGAGTTCTTCCAACTGAAGGAGTTACCTCCCAAGTTGGAGTTAGATTACCTGCAATTACGTCTTGAATTCTAGGCATGAATCTGTTTGGTGAATTTGTAGGATATTTTGCTCTGTATAGAGGTCCGACAGTCCAAGTAGATTGTGGAGCAGAGGTTGATGGTGCTTCTTCTGGATCATTTTGACACCACTCGTAAGTTAATGAAGCATTTCCATCAGGGTCGTTTCCGGTTCCTTCAAGAATGAATGCTGTTCCTTTTGGAATAGTGTAGTTATTACCTGCATTTGCAGTAGGAGGGTTGTTTGTTAAGTTAGTTATAGCTCCACATGTGCTGTTTCCGGTTTGAACATTAGATGATATATCTCTGATATTGTTGTAAATAAAATGGGCGTCACTATTGCTTTGAACATTAACTGAACAGATTCCTGCATATCCCATTACTGAGCTTCCACTGCATGGCTCAACCTCAGTTTGACCACTTCCACTTCTGCTGCAAGTATTCATGGTGTGATATCCACCGAATTGATGCCCCATTTCATGAGCTACATAATCAATATCAAAAGGGTCTCCCGTTGGGTTCGAACTCCCTGTCATTCCTCTACCTTTGTGTGTTCCGCTTTGGCTCTGGCTCAAACAAACGCAAGATAAACATCCTGCATTACCACCGCCTGAGGTGTTAAAGTTGTGTCCGATATCATAGTTTGCAACGCCAATTTGTGAGTCAATAGTTTGTGCTGTTTTGGTGTTGTATTCTCCTGTCCATGGGTCTGTTGCTGCATCTAGATATATTATCAAATCATTATTTGGAACAAACTCCATTGTAATAGCTAAATCTCTTTCGTAAACACCGTTGACTCTCGCCATTGTAATGTTCATTTGGGCTTGAACATTAGCTTTTTGCTGAGCAACTGTACCCACTCCTTTAAAAATAGTACCGTATTCACCGGTACACGATTGTGCCAGTCTGAAAGTTCTTAATTTTTTATCATTTACATCAGCAAAAATACCATCTTGTTTGGGAGAAGGCAAGGTCTTAAGCGAGGGAAGATTGATATTGTCTTGAGTCAGACATTCAAATTCTGTGGTAGTACTATTTAAAGAAGCTTTATCATAAACAATATAGTAATTTAAATCGGTTGTGTAAGGGTCTATAAATGTTGGAACTCTTGTACCGGATAACGTTTGTGTATGTAAACCAAATTGAGTAACTGTAAAACGCATTGTAGCTGTTGGGTCATCTATTCCTTGAGCAACATAAGTCTTAATCATTGGAAACTTAGCAGCTAAATCGGGGTGCATGATTGATGATTCCCAAACTCTAAAGTTCTCAAATACACCTTCTTCCATTGGAAAAGGTATAATCAAATTTGATTTTGCTGTAGATAAATGAATATCAGGGGCAGAACTGAGTAGCTGTTTTAGGTAGGATAAATCCAAATGATAATACACTGCTTTTTGTGGAATACTTGCTCTTCTGACTTCAACTTTATTCGTCAAAGTAGATTTATCGACTTTATTCCATAGAGAACTGTTGTTTTGAGCACTGATAGACGTAACAAATGTCAATGACAAAAAGAAAGTAGCAATTTTTGATTTCATAAAAACCCAATTTATTAATAATTAAGCCATGAAATTAAACAAAAACTAGAGGACGTGTTTGTTGTTTTTATAACATTGTAGGAATCTTAAAAGCGAAATTTTAAATAATGAATTTTATGCCCTCTTGCTGAAAATAAATTTTCGTAATAAGTTTTAATAGATAAAATTTCTTGTGTTTTTGTATCGAGCGATTCAATTCTTTCGCCATACAAATCAAAAGTGTGTTCTATTAAATGATAATTATTTCGTTCAATTTCGTCCAAAGTGTACCTGAAAAACCCTTCGTTGTCTGTTTTTAAATGAACTATGCCCTTTGGCTTTAATAGTTTTTTGTAACGCTCCATAAACATTGGTGCGGTTAATCTTTTTCGTTCTCGTGTTTCTTGTGGTTGAGGGTCAGGAAAAGTAATCCAAAGTTCATCAACTTCATTCTCAGCAAAAAAAGAATTGATAAAGTCTATTCTCGTTCGTATAAAGAAAGCGTTGTTTAAATTGGAGGCTATTGCCTGACTGGCTCCTTTCCAAATTCTAGCTCCTTTAATATCGATACCTATAAAATTTTTTTCAGGAAAATGTTTTGCTAAACCAACTGTATATTCACCTCTTCCACAACCCAATTCAAGAACAATTGGATTTGAGTTTTTAAAAACTAATGTTTTCCAGTTGTTTTTGTATTCATGATTAGTATTAAAAACTTCCTCAAATTTGGCTTGCAAAACGTTTGGAAAATTTTCCATTTCCTTCCATCGTTTAATTTTTTTTCCTTGTCCGTTCATCAATTGGCTTAGATATGCATCTTTACTAAGATAGTATTGCAAAATTAACTAACTTTATCGAAGTTTATTTTTTATAAAATTAATTAGATGTGAAATTATGAATCTGTTGATATATTACGGTCTAATTCTTCCAATTTCGTTTTTACCGTATTTCTTGCTGTACCGTTTGTCTGATTTTACATTTTTTGTGATGTATTATATGATTGGCTACAGAAAAAAGGTAGTTCTAAAAAATATAAAAAACTCTTTTCCGAATAAAAGAGCTGCAGAACACAAGATTATAATGAGAAAGTTTTACCAACACTTTTGTGATTTGGTATTAGAAGCTCTAAAAGGATTTACAATATCGGAAAAACAACTTCGAAAGCGATTTAGAGTAAGAGACGGTTCTGTGGTTGATAGACTGTATGATGAAGGAAAAAATGTGATTTTTGTCGGTGGGCATTATAACAATTGGGAAATGTTAGCCATGGGTGTTTCCATGCAGATGAGACATTTATTAATTGGAATTTATAAGCCATTATCCAATACATTTTTTGATGAGAAACTTTCTAAATCACGAGAGAAATTTGGAATGATATTATGTCCGATGAAACAAACCAAACGATTTTTTGAGCAGAAGTTTGACAGACCAAAAGGGATAATTTTTGCTATTGACCAAAGCCCATCAAACCCTCAATCTGCTTTGTGGATGAATTTTTTAAATCAAGATACAGCCATGTTTTATGGGGCAGAAAAGTATGCCAAAGAATTTAATTATCCAGTGGTTTATGGTGTAATACACAAAATCAAAAGGGGGTATTATGAAGCTGAGTTTAAGTTGGTTACTGAAAACCCTACAGAAACTGCCTACGGTGAAATTATTGAAAAATCCAGTAGAATGTTGGAAGAAAATATTAACCAACAGCCTCAGTATTGGCTTTGGACACACAAAAGATGGAAACACAAACGCAATTCTGAACAAAAAAACACAACTGCGGAACTTTAAAAAAAGCACCAATTTAGGTTGAGTAATCAAAAAACAATATTGGTTTGCCCTCTGGATTGGGGGCTTGGACATGCAACTCGATGTATTCCATTGATTTATAAACTTATAAAGTTCAATTGCAAAGTTATAATTGGTGCAGCAGGAAAACAAAAAATAATACTTCAGCAGGAATTCCCCAATTTGTTTTTTATTGAACTAAAAGGGTATGAGGTTGAATATTCCAAAAAAGGAATAATGGCTTTCAAAATTCTCACACAATTGCCTAAAATTAAAAAAAGTATAGACTCTGAACAGCGATGGCTCGACACTGTTGTAGAAAAATATAATATTGACATTGTTATTTCTGATAACAGGTATGGGTTATGGAGTAAAAAAATCAAAAGCATTTTGATGACTCACCAGCTTTTTGTGAAAGCTCCGATTGGCGAAGGATTTATTGAAAAGCAATTATGGAAGTATTTTGATAAATTCAATGAAATTTGGATTCCTGATGTTGAATTTGGTTTAAATTTAAGTGGAGATTTGTCACACAAAAAGAAGTTGCCAGAAAAATTCAAATTTATAGGACTTCTGTCTCGGTTTTCGTTAATTGATGTATCAATGTCAACTAAAGTTAACGATTATAAATTTGATTTTATGGCAATTGTTTCAGGTCCTGAGCCTCAACGAACTACCTTTGAAAATGAAATCATACAACAATCTAAACAATCTAATTTAAAGGGAGTTATACTCAGGGGGGTGCCCGATGAAGAAATAACTTCTAATACTAATACTAATCTCACGGTGTTTAACCACCTAAACTCACAAGAGTTTTTAAAATATATTATTTCAAGCAAAATAATAATTAGCCGTTCAGGATATTCAACTTTGATGGATTTAGCTGTTTTAAATAAAAAAGCAGTATTGATACCAACTCCAGGACAGACAGAACAAGAATATTTAGCAAAGTTTCATAGTAAAAAATTACATTGGCTTTCTCAACCGCAATGCAGTTTTAAATTGGTTGAATCTGTAAAAAAAGCAGAAAATTATTCCGGTTTACAAATTGAAAATGCACTTTTTTTAGAATCTATTATCCGAGAGCTAGTGAATCAATGATTGGGCAAATTTTCTTGTTTCATAGTCTGTAGAAACATAATCTTCGTAGGTGGGAATTTCAATAAAAGCTATCGTATTCATACATTTTTCATTGATTTCAGCAATTTGTAAAAAATTGATTTTGTCATTTAAAAAGGCATCAACCGCAATTTCATTTGCAGCATTTAAAATACAGGCTAAATTTCCGCCTTTTTTCATCGCATGATAGGCAAGATTAAGGTTGACGAATGTTTCTGAATCCGGTTTTTCAAATGTCAACTCAGGATAATCTAAAAAGTTGAATCGTTTTGACTTTGAATGGAATCGATTGGGGTAGGTTAGGGCATATTGGATTGGCAATTTCATATCGGGTAACCCCATTTGTGCCTTCATACTTCCATCTGTAAACTGAACAATGGAATGAATGATGGATTGAGGATGAACTATAACTTCGATTTGTTCAGGTTTGAGATTAAAAAGCCATTGAGCTTCAATTACTTCAAACCCTTTATTCATCAAAGTTGCAGAATCTATTGTGATTTTTGCCCCCATGTTCCAATTGGGGTGTTTTAGGGCTTGTTCTTTTTTGATAGAAATCAATTCAGATTTTTTCTTCCCTCTAAATGGTCCACCTGATGCTGTAAGGTATATTTTCTCTATCGGGTTGTGGAATTCTCCTGAAAGACATTGAAAAATTGCCGAATGTTCAGAATCTACAGGGTAAATATTTACTCCATATTCTTTTGCTAGTGATGTAATCAATTTGCCTGCAACAACAAGTGTTTCTTTGTTTGCTAAAGCGATTGTTTTTTTTGCTTTTATTGCATTAATAGTTGGCAGTAAACCCGAATATCCAACCAAAGCTGTTAAAACAATGTCGATATCATTCATTTCTACAACCTGAGCCAAAGCTTCTTTTCCACAATAGGTTTTGATGTCAAATTTCCATAATGCTTCAGCTACCTTTTGGTATTGTTTTTCATCGTTGATAACAACAACATTAGGTTTAAATTTTATGGCTTGTTCAATTAATAAATCTGCCTTTGAATTTGAGGTTAAAACTTCAACTTCAAAGCGGTTAGAATGTTCCTCAATGACTTCTAAAGCTTGAGTTCCAATTGAACCTGTTGAGCCAAGAATTGCTATTTTTTTTCTTTGAGCTGACACTAATTTTTTATTGCTGAGAAAGAAACAAATAATTATTTCTTTTTAGATTTTGCTTTTATTTCATTCATCAATACTGATTTTGCTTGAATATAAGATTCAATATGCAAATAACTACCTCCTCCCGCTTCAGCCATTGCTGTCATTGATGGAACTGTCCATTTTTCATTTTTAACCCCTAATACAGACATTGAAATTCCTTTTTTATAGTTTGCAGCAACATCATCAACAATTGATTTATCGCTCTTCTCAATATTAAAAGCTCCGTCTGTGGCTATTATCACTTGATTGTTACCCTCTTTAAGGTAGTTTTCTCTGGCTACTTGATATGCTTTTTTAACTCCTTTTCCACCGGATGTATAGCCTCCTGCTGTTAAATCTTGAATCAGTTGAGTGATTTTTGCTTTATCGGTAACGAAATCAGATTCTAATACTACTTCAGTTGAAGTAGCGTAAGTAACTATTGCTAATTTGTCAATGGTTCGAAGCCCGTTTAATAATTCTATCATTGATGCTTTTAATATATCCATTCTTCCTTTTTGCTTCATAGATACAGAAACGTCTATCAAAAACACCACATTATTAGGAGCAAATAAGTTTACCGGAAGCTCTGTTGTTGAAATTGTGTCAGTAGGCTCTGGCGTTATAACGATTGTTGTTGTGTCTTTTGGTTCTTCCTTTGCTAAGATTTCTTCTTTTGTTGGTTCTCCTAACTCAAATTGTATGGTATTGTTTTTGAAATCAAGAATCATATCGGTTTCTTTGCTGACATAGTTATCCGCTGTTACAAAGAGGTAGTAGTTGTCTAATTTTAAATTTTGTATAGCTTCTCCCAATTTGTCAGAAGTTACTCTCTTGTAAACTAAGCCGTCCCAAATTATTTCAATTGTTGCATTTTGAATAGGCTTTTTAGTGTTGATATCAACAACTGAAATTTTTAAATCTGTTCGTTCTTCTTTTTCGTCAACAATTTTATAAAAATCGGGTGGAGACATAGGTTCATTAACATCAAAAGTGATTGCATTTCCTTCTAGGGTTAATGTAATGGGCTCATTGTTTACGCTCACCCATATAGGAACGTCTTGTTTGAATGTTCCTTTACGTTTTGGGGTATATTTTATTCGAACAGTTATTGAACTATCCGGTTCAATTGTTTTTTTTGAAAATTTTGTACTAATTCCGTAGGGTTCTTCAACTTTAATAATTGTTGCTGCTACTTTTCCGGCATTGGTTAGCGTAAAATCAAAATATTTTTTGTCTTCTTTATTTACATCACCCAAATTGTGGTAAGAAGTGCTGAAAACTATCTGTGAATATGTAGTTTGAAAGAATAATAGAAATATTAAAACAGTTGGAATTCTCATCTATCCAATTTATGGAAATTATATTAAAATCTGTGCCACAAATTTAATAGAATATATATGGATTTTATCTGTCGGTTTTATGATTTATTAACTGTTTATTTACATCAATTTATAAAAATTAAAATAAAAGATAAGGATGTCTAAAATATGAGATAGTTTGACTAATTTTAACCTATATAATGAATAAAGATTCAAAAAATAAAAAATGTACTCCTTGGTTAATGCGTATCGGATTAGTCGGATTTTTATTTTTCTTCCTAAAAGGATTGGCCTGGTTAGCAGTGTTTTACGGGGTTGGTTCTGCGATAAACTGTTAATTATAAAATCATCAACTATCAGATTATTCTTTAATAAACTTTTTACTGATACTGTGTGTATCAGAAGTTAAAGAAATCATATAAATTCCACTTGGAAATTCTGAAGTTATATAATTAATAGTGTTATCCCCTTCTCGAATAGTTTCATACGAGTTCAAAATAATTTTTCCATACATATCGGTTATGGCAACATAAACTTTACCGGAAAATTCAGAATTATAGAGTAAATTCAAAATATCTTTTGATGGATTAGGATAAACTACAAATTCTCCTAAATGTGAAATACAATCATTTGTTGCAGAAACTATTGCATTGGTATTATTTATTGTTCCATCAAAGTCAGTTTGTAAAAGTCTGTAATACAGCGTTCTATCTCCTTTTTTTACAGGTGTATTATATTCATAGTTCAATTGTGCAGAGCTGTTTCCGGCACCTTTTACTGTTGTTTCTTGAGTCCAACTGTATCCATCATAGCTTTTTTCGATAGTGAAATAGTCGTTATTTGTTTCCGAAATAGTTGTCCAACGGAGTGTGTTAACTAGTTTTTCACATTCAGCTTTTGCAGTGAACGATAATAATGAAACGGGCAATGGAATAGAGCAAGTTGTTGAGGTTGTTTTACAAACGTTGTTGTGCGACATTGCCTCGGTTGTGTTTTGTGCACTTCCATAAACACTATTTGTCGCTAAATTTACTGTGCTAAAACCTGTAGTGCTTACAGTTATTGCCGGTGTTGAGTTTGTTCTTGTTACTGTTGTCGGACAAGCACCGGCGTATCCGGATGTATCCATAATTGTCAAACCGTAGTCCCAAGAGGTCCCTATTGTTGGTCCAAACCATCCTGCAGCTAAATACATACAGTCAAATGCTGCGATTGAATGGTAACCATCGCCACTATTACCAACTCTTTTAATCCAAGTTACAGCACCTGTTGATTCATTTAACTTGGCTAAAATACCATAGCTAGGATCATCTTCATAAGCTATTATAACAGAGCCGTAGATATCAACTGCACAATTTATTCCCCAAATATTATATGTAGCTTGGTTTTGTTGATACCAACTGTAACAATTGTTGATTAATCTTGTCCAAACAACATTACCGGAATAATCAATTTTAAAAGAAAGCATGTTTCCACCATTCAATTTTGCTGTGGCTCCACATAATATTATGCCGGTTGATGATAATGACATTCCGGTGATGTGCGGTGCATTTCCGGCTAAGTAATATGTCTTTAACCAATTAACATTTCCATTCGATGGGTTAAGTTCCATTACATAAGATCTGGCTGCACCACTTTCGTAAATTGTTCCAGCTACATAATAAGCAGAGCCTGTTTTTTCAATTACAAATGCATCAGATTGTTTAGAATCGATAGTAAATTCTTTGTACCAAATAATTGTTCCAGCATTGTCAATTTTCAATACACAGGCTTTATTTTCATAAACTCCCGGGCTTAGTTGTTTACAACTGAAACCTGTAGCCACTATATCAGTTCCATCAAGAATAATATACCGAATAGTTCCTGGTCCATAATCTCTAGCAAAGCTTTGAGCCATTGCTGATGTATATTTGACAATATATTTTTTTTGAGTACCAAATGTGCCGTAATAACCGCCAACGAAAATATTTCCACTGTTGTCAACTGCTGGTCCAAAGAGTTCTCCTGCTGATGCTACACTACGACTAGTAATATATGTTCCTCCGGAATCAGCAACAACAAAATTGGGTTTGCTATCATAATGTCCAGCCATAATAATTTTTCCGGATTGATTGACAGCGATATGATTAGCCCAAGACATTCTGCTTGATCGACCATAGTTAAAATAACCAACAGTGTTTTGTCCAAAAAGCTCAGAAAATATGAATAAACCTAAAAATGCAAAGGCGAAATATTTTATAGAGTTCATGGTTGAGTTATTTAGTATTGAATCAATGGGTTATATTAATATATATACTAAAATTATAGAGATGAAACATTTGTTTTTTTGACGTATATCAAAAAATAAGGAATAGCTTGGGTAGGAATCCAATCGAACTCAAAATTAAAATAACTTTTATTATTTAAGTTTTGAGCGTAATCTGCTAAGTGTAGCTTGATTAATGTTTAAGTATTGAGCAATTATTCCTAAGGAAACATGAGCTTCGAGATGTTTTGTTCGCCCTTTCCATTCCAGATAGCGTTTTTCAACATCGAGTTGAGAAAGTATTCTAAATCTATTTTCCCAAAATTGGTAGCCTGCTTCAATGATTTTGATATAAAATTGATTGAAATCACTATTGGTTCGGGTTAATTTTTTAAATTCAGCTGTATTTATCGAAAAGGTAGTACAATCTGTGATAGCAACAATTATATCATCTCCTTGTTTATCATCAAAAAGAGAATCAAAGGACGTAATCAAATCTCCTTTCTCTCCAAACCAAAGTGTGTTTTCATTTTCACCTTCTGAGGTATAACATCTGACAAAACCACTATACAAGAAATGACAGGTTTTGCAAACCCCTTTGTTTGACACAATAATATCTCCTTTTTTAAACTGTTTCAGTTCAAACAAATGAAGGTATTTTTTTATATCCTCATCTTCAAAATAAGGATAGTGAAAGGAAAATACTTCAATTATCTGTTCAGATGTTATCATAACTCAACAAAAGTATTAAAATAATTGATAGTCAATTGAATCGAGAAATGAATTTATATGTTTTATTGTTTCAACTTTTCAGCAATTTTTCTATCATTTGCCAAACGAGGTAATTTATTTTGTCCGCCAAGTTTTCCTTCGTTTTTCATATAGTTGTGAAAAGTTCCGGGAGGAAGTGGAACAATTTGAATGTTTCTTAACATTTCTCCTGTTCTTAAGTCTTTGTAATAGGAATTTTTTTGTTGTAAAGATTTATCTATAACTTCAGAAAAAACACTTAGATTTTGTGGCATTTCAGTAAATTCGATAAACCATTCGTGGTAAGCGATTCCTCCGTCAGGCGGATTAACTCGAGGAGCAACGTGATATTCATTGACTTTTATGTGCAACTGATTACAGGCATTTTGAAGTGCAAAGTCAACTTCTTCAGCAATAACATGCTCACCAAATGCTGAGGTAAAATGTTTGATTCTTCCTGAAACAACAATTCTATACGGATTAATAGAAACAAATTTAACAGTATCGCCAATACTATATCCCCACAGACCTGCATCAGTGTTTAAAATAAGAGCATAGTTTTTATTCAATTCAACTTCTTTCAATGATATGCGAGAAGGATTTTCATTAAAATATTCATCGGTAGGTATAAACTCATAGAAGATACCTGCATTTAAGTTTAACAACAACCCCGGATGAGTTTGACTGTCTTGAAATGCAATAAATCCTTCTGAAGCAGGGTAGGTTTCAATACTGTCAATTTTTTTTCCGATTGTTTGTTCAAATTTTGCCCGATAAGGTTCAAAATTTACTCCACCATAAATAAACAACGAGAAATCGGGGAAAATCTCTTGAATGGTTTTCTTCCCTGTTTTTTCAAGTATTTTATCAAAATACATTTGCACCCATGGTGGAATACCCGATATTAAAGTCATTTTTTCAGGTAGGGTTTCTTTAATTATTTCTTCAATTTTTGTTTCCCAGTCTTCAATGCAGTTGGTGTTGTATGAGGGTAATCTATTGCTTTGAAGATAGGCAGGAACATGATGGGCTACAATTCCCGATAATCTACCCGTAGGGATTATTCCAGAATTATCTAACTCGGGACTTCCTTGGAGAAATATCATTTTTCCTGAAATGAAATTAGTTTTTTTTGTTTCGTTAACATAACACAGTATAGCATTTCTGGCTGCATCAATTTGATGGTGTAATGATTCTTTTGTGTTTGGGATATATTTGGTGCCTGATGTTGTTCCGGAGGTTTTTGAGAAATAAATTGGAAGTCCTTTCCACAGTACATTTTTTTCACCGTTTTTTATTCGTTGAATGTAGGGTATTAAATCTTCGTAGTCCCGAATAGGAATATTTTTTTTAAAATCATTATAATTCTTGATTTTATTAAAATGATGGTCGTTACCAAAAACAGTGTTCTTAGCTTCAGCTATTAATCGGTTAAAAGTTTGTTGCTGAATTTGAATAGGATTTGATTTCCACAGATTGATTTTTTTGCAAATTATTTTTGCATATATCAATCCAAAAAAACCTTTAATATTCATTTTGTTTTTTTTAACGAAGATAAGGATAAAGCAAAAAAAAACCTGCTTTTTTGCAGGTTTTTCAATTTTATGTGTAATCACACTGTCATAATATCTTTTTCTTTTGCTTCAATTAAAGAATCTACTTTTGCAATATGGTTATCCGTTAATTTTTGGATATTTGATTCTGCATCTTTACAAATATCTTCACTCAATCCATTTTTTTGAAGCTTTTTAATTTCGTCATTTGCTTCTTTGCGTGCATTTCTTATACCAACTTTAGAATGTTCTCCCTCGGCTTTTGCTTGTTTTGATAAATCTCTTCTTCGCTCTTCGGTTAACATTGGAACGTTTATTAGTATTTGTTCTCCGTTGTTTTGTGGGTTTAAACCTAAGTTAGCATTTATGATAGCTGTTTCTATTGGGCTAATCATGCTTTTTTCCCATGGTTGTATTGTAATTGTTCTTCCATCTAATGTATTCACATTTGCAACTTGAGAAAGAGGTGTTTTTGTACCGTAGTAATCAACCATAACACCACTAAGCATCATAGGACTGGCTTTTCCTGCACGAATTTTTTGCAATTGCTTGTCTAAATGTTCAATTGCTGAATTCATGGCTTCTTTTGTGCTGTCTAATATAAATTGTAATTCTTCGTTCATGATTGTTTTTTTTTCAAAAATAATAAATTTATACTTCAACCAATGTACCAATAGTAGCTTCTTGATTTACAACTTTTCTTAAATTTCCAGGTTTATTCATATCAAAAACAATGATAGGAAGTTGGTTTTCTTTACATAAAGTAAAGGCGGTCATATCCATAACATTTAAGCCTTTTTGATATACTTCTTCAAACGATATGGTTTGATATTTTTTTGCTGATGGGTCTTTTTCAGGGTCAGCAGTATAAATGCCATCAACCCTGGTTCCTTTTAGAATAACATCTGCTTCAATTTCAATGGCTCTTAAGCTGGCTGCAGTATCAGTTGTAAAATATGGATTTCCTGTGCCTGCTCCAAAAATAACAACTCTTCCTTTTTCTAAATGTCTAACTGCTCGTCTTTTAATGAATGGTTCTGCAATTTCTTTCATTTCAATAGCAGATTGTAATCTTGTTTTAACTTCAATCGCTTCTAATGCAGATTGTAACGCCATACTGTTAATGACAGTTGCTAACATACCCATATAATCTCCTTGTGTTCTTTCCATACCGCCTTCTTCTGCTTGAATTCCTCTAAAAATATTCCCACCACCAATAACAATTGCGACTTCTACGCCTTGCTGAACAACTTCTTTTATTTCTTTAGCATAAACATTTAACCGATTGTTGTCAATACCAAATTGTTTATCACCCATTAATGATTCTCCACTTAGTTTTAGAAGTATTCTTTTAAATGCCATAAAATAGTTCGTTTATTGAGTAGTTAATTTTACAAATTTGATTGAATTTATTGAATGTATTTTGTTTAGCTTACTTTGTTTTCAACATTAATTTGTGTTTTGTTTTTTTAAGGCAAAAAAAAAGAGAAGTTAACTTCTCTTTTTTTTATTAATATGGTTTGCTTATCCAAGCATTATTCTTTTAAATCCCAGAACTGTGAGTCCGTTTTCAACTTCTTGAAGGGTTTGGGCAACAGTTTTTTTATTGTCTTTAATTGATGGTTGGTTTAGTAAAGTATTTTCTTTTAAATACTTTTTAACCTTTCCTTCCGCAATTTTATCTAGCATATCAGCAGGTTTTCCTTCTTGAGCAGCTTGTTCTCTTCCAATTTCCATTTCACGGGCAACAACTGCCTCAGGAACTTGCGTCTCATCAAGTGCAATAGGATCCATTGCTGCAATTTGCATTGCTACTTGTTTTCCTGCTTCAACAATTGAGCCTCCGGCTTTATTTAAACTTACTATTGAAGCTAATTTATTTCCAGGGTGGTTATATGCTACAGTATATTCTCCTTGAACAACTTCGTAACCGGAAATATCAATTTTTTCTCCGATAACTCCTGTTTGTTCAGTGATTTTATCTGCAATTGTCAATCCGTTTCCGTTATAGCTTAAGGATTTAAGCTCTTCAAGTGATGCTGGATTTTTTTCCATTGCTACACTTAAAATTGTGTTTGCAAATACACCAAAGTCGTCATTTTTTGCAACGAAGTCTGTTTCGCAATTTACAACCACCATAACAGCTTTTTTGCCATCAGCAGTAGTTTTTGCAATAACTAAACCTTCTTTTGCATCTCTGTCGCTACGGTTTGCAGCTACTTTTTGACCCTTTTTTCTTAGAAAATCAATTGCTTTTTCAAAATCTCCATCAGCTTCTACTAAAGCTTTTTTGCAGTCCATCATTCCTGCTCCTGTTGTTTGACGTAGTTTGTTAACGTCTGCGGCTGTAATATTTGCCATATTTTTTATTTTATAGATCTGTTTAATTACTCTTCAACTGTTTCTTCAGTTTTTGAAGATTCCTTTTTTTCGTCTTTATCTTTTATTTTTTCTCTTTCAACTTTTCTTTCTGAAAGTCCTTCAGTGATAGATGCACACAATATGTCAATGATTTTTTCAATTGATTTTGATGCGTCATCATTTGCCGGAATTGGGAAATCAACTTTTGTTGGGTCTGAGTTTGTATCAACAATTGCAAATGTTGGTATTCCAAGTTTTTTTGCTTCAGCAATTGCAATGTGTTCTTTCATTATGTCAACTACGAAAATTGCTGCAGGTAATCTTGTTAAATCGGCAACACTTCCTAAGTTTTTTTCTAATTTTTCTCTTTGTCTAGAGACTTGCAACCTCTCTCTTTTAGAAAGAGTAGCCATTGTTCCATCTTCTGACATTTTATCAATGGCAGACATTTTTCTAACAGCTTTTCTTATTGTTACAAAGTTGGTTAGCATACCGCCTGGCCATCTTTCAGTAACGTATGGCATGTTAATGTTTTTTATTTTTTCTGCAACTATGTCTTTAGCTTGTTTTTTTGTGGCTACAAACATGATTTTTTTGCCAGACTTTGCTATTTGTTGCAATGCAGATGATGCTTCATCTAGTTTTGCCAATGTTTTGTGTAAGTCAATAATATGAATTCCGTTACGCTCCATAAAAATGTAGGGAGCCATTTTAGGATTCCATTTTCTTTTTAAGTGTCCGAAATGAACACCTGCATCTAATAATTCTTGAAAAGTTACTTTTGTCATTTTTTTTATTGTTTACATTCTTTAATAACTCAATTTTTAAGTAGCTGAGGTTGGCTCAAGTCTTAAAAATTTTGATACTAAACAATAGGTTATTACTATGAAGTATTTGATAAATACTATCGTTTACTAAATTGGAATCTTTTTCTTGCTTTAGGGCGACCTGGTTTTTTACGTTCTACCATTTTTGGGTTTCTGGTTAATAAACTAGAAGCTTTTAGCATAGGTTTATTTTCAGCATCAACTTTAACTAAAGCTCTTGAAATAGCGTGTCTTACTGCTTCTGCTTGACCAGTTATTCCGCCACCATATACATTTACTTTTACATCAAATGTATCAACTGATGAGGTTGCAACAAATGCTTGTTGTACTTTGCCTTGCAATACTGTTGTTGGAAAAAACACTTTATAATCTTTGTTATTAACTGTAATTTTTCCTTTGCCTTTTGATAGATAAACTCTTGCTACAGCTGTTTTTCTTCTTCCTGTTGCGTTAATTAATTCCATGGATATTATTTAATCTCGTTTAATTTTAATTGTTGTGGCTTTTGTGCTTCATGTGGGTGTTGTGTTCCAGCATAAACAAATAGATTTCTATACATTTCGCTTCCCAGTCTGTTTTTTGGCAACATTCCTTTAACTGCTTTTTCAACCATAGATGTTGGTTTTTTTGCCATTAACCTTGCTGGGTTAATTGTGCGTTGTCCACCTGGGTATCCTGTATATGAAATATATTCTTTTTCTTCCCATTTATTTCCTGTTAGTGTAACTTTATCAGCATTGATAACAATAACATTGTCACCACAATCAACATGTGGTGTGAAATTAGTTTTATGTTTCCCTCTGATAAGTTTTGCAACTTTACTGGCTAATCTACCTAGAGTTTCTCCTTGAGCATCTACAAGCACCCAGTTTTTTGTAACCGTTGCATCGTTTGCAGATATTGTTTTGTAACTTAGTGTGTTCACGTATTTTACTTTTTTACAATTTATACTATCCCCTAATTTGGGGTTGCGAATTTAGGACTATTTTTTTAATCCAACAACTTTTGGGTGCAAATATTTATAAAAGAGGACTTTTAAATAAAAGCTATAACCCTCTAAAGTAGGATTAAAGAGAACAATAAAAAAAAGATTTTTATTTTAGAGTGCCTTGTTCTTGTGCTTTTTTATTGAATTTTACTTGAGTATTCAACCAAAAAAATAACCCCACAAAACCTGTGATAACAATTAGATAATTTGGAAGGTTTTCAAGTTTTTCAAATAATCTGAAAAAAGCATTAAACATGTCGCCTAGCCAATAAATAAATTCAGTCATAAAAATTAATATTAATGTTACAAATGTATTATTTATCTTTTATTTAAAAAACATATTTTGATTAATATTACAGCATGATAATCCGATTATTTAAGACCAATCATATAATTACAAATTTTTTTGTTGTACTTCTATCTGTCCTTCTGTGGATTCCGGGTTATTATTCCGAAAGTATCAACATTAATTTACCTTATTTTTCATTATCAAATAATTTTGGCTGGCTTTTCCAAATGCATGCTGTTCAAATTTTTATTTCTTCATTGATAATTGGAGTGCAAGCCGTACTACTTAATCGAATAATAAATTCTGAAAAATTACTTCAGGGGGATTCTCATTTATCAGCACTATTTTTTGTGGTATTAAATTCAGCTTCTGCCTTAATTATTTCTTTTAGTCCTATAATTATTGCCAATTGTTTTGTTATTGCTTTATTATATACATTTTTTAAATTATACAATACAGATAATGCAAAATCAAGATTGTTTAATGCAGGACTGATTATTGGTGTAGGAGTTATTTTTTTCTCACCCTTGTTACTATTTTTCCCTTTATTATGGATTGTGTTGTCTTATGTGCGAACTTCTTCATTTAATGATTATCTTATTTCTTTGGTTGGTTTGTGTGTCCCTTTATCTTACCTGTTAGCATTTGTTTTTTTAACAGATTCAATTTTTGTAGTAAGTTTTAATGATTGGATACTTATAGACACCGTTTTTCCTCAAATGGAATTTCCCAGAAGTCATTTTTATTTTATTGTAACTCTTTTGATATTGTTTGGTTTTGCTTTTTTGAATTTGTTTCAATTTTTAATAAGAGAGGTTGTTAAAACTCGGAAACTGTCTTTTGTGGTTGTTATGCTAATATTCTTTTTAATAGGTATGTTTTTTATGTTTGATAGAGATTTCGTTTCTCTTTACATATTATTAACAACACCGATGTCAGTTATTATGTCAGGTTTCTTTTATAAAATGAGGAGGGAATGGCTTGCAGAGCTTTTGTTTATCATGCTCTGTTTGGGAATATTTTTGAATTATTTTTTATAAAAATTCATTTGCTGAATATAAGTATAAACAGAATTTGAAAGCATGTACTGAATACTCTTTTTTGATTTAATGGCATTTCTAATAAAACTTGCTGATATATCCATCATTGGGGCGTTGCAAAATTTGATGTTTGGGTAATTTTTAATTTCATTGTGAGGGTTGTTCTCAGTTTGATTTCTAGGATATACATAAATAAGGTGTTGTTCAATTATTTGCTCATAGTTTTTCCAATTATGTAAAGTTTTCAAATTATCTTCTCCCATAATCAAACTAAACTGATGTTTTGGGTATTTTTCCTTGATATAGACTAGAGTATCAATGGTATATGAGGGTTGTGGCAAGTTAAATTCAATATTTGAAGCCTTTAGATTATTATTGCCTTCAATTGCTAATTCAACCATAGCAAGCCTGTGGTAATCAGCTAATAATGATTCTTTTTTCTTATGTGGGTTATGAGGGCTAACAACAAACCAAACTTGTTCCAATTCAGTGAATTCAACCATGTAATCGGCAATAATTAAGTGTCCAATATGAATTGGATTAAAAGAACCAAAATAGAGTCCAATTTTCATTGTTGTTTTAAAAGAAAAGATGATACAATTTTTGCTGTTTCTTGTTGGGCATCTTCTAGGTTGTTGTTCTCTACAGTTACATCAAAATATTTTTCAAAGTCCATTTCAAGTGTAGCTTTTTTAATGCGGCGTTGTATGGTTTCTTCACTTTCTGTTCCTCTTTTTCTGAGTCTGATTTCCAATTCTTTAATAGAGGGTGGTTTTATAAAGATAGACAATGCTTTTTCTCCAAAAAATTTAGAAAGATTTAATCCGCCTTTAACATCAACATCAAAAATCACATGATTTCCGTGTTTCCAAATTCTATCAATTTCGTTTTTTAAAGTGCCGTAATAATTATTGGTATAAACTTCTTCCCATTCAACGAACTCATTGTTTGAAATTTTTAATCTAAAATCATCAACCGACATAAAGTAATAATCAATTCCATTGGTTTCATTGGGGCGTTTTTCGCGTGTACATGCTGAAATTGAAAACTCTAGCCCAAAATTTTGTTGTAGTAAATATTTGGTTATAGATGTCTTTCCGGCTCCAGAAGGAGCACATAATATAATACATTTGCCTATCATTTATGCTGTCTGTTCAAGTTCTAGATTTTATAACACATTAAAAGTTTGTTCTTTGATTTTTTCTAACTCATCTTTCATTTGAACAACAATTTTTTGAATGTCAACATGATTGGCTTTTGATCCCATTGTATTTATTTCTCTACCAATTTCTTGGGTAATAAATCCTAATTTTTTACCCTCAGATTCTGGGCTATTCATGGTTTCTATAAAATAATTACAGTGTGTTCTTAATCTAATTTTTTCTTCTGTTATGTCAAATTTTTCAATGTAATAAATGAGTTCTTGTTCAAATCGGTCTTTGTTTATATTGTCAACTCCAATGTTTTCTTTTAAACTTTGAAGAATTCTCTCTTTAACTGTTTCTATTCTTTTAGGTTCATGTTGCTCAACCAAAACAATTAAATCCATAATATTTTTAATTCGTCCTTGTAGTTCGTTTTCTAAAACTTTTCCTTCGTCTTTTCTAAATTTATCCGTTGCTGATATTGCCTCTTTGATTATTTTTTCGATGGAATCCCATTCATTTTCATCAATTTCTTCTTTTTCAGATTTAAAGATTTCCGGGTTTCTGCAAGCTATTGAAAATAAGTCAGTGGTTGGTTGATTTAATTCAAATGCCAATTCAGATAATTCATTAAAATATTTTTTGAATGATTCTTTGTTGATAGATGATGATTGATTTTCTGTTGAAATTTCAAATCCTAATGAGAATTCAATTTTTCCTCTCTCCAAACTTTGGTTGATTATAGACCGTATAATTAATTCATTCTCTTTATAAATTGAGGGAATTCTTATTGAAATATCAGATTGTTTACTGTTTAATGTTTTTATCTCGACAGTAATCTTTTTATTATTTATTTCTGCAGAAGCTTTTCCATAACCAGTCATTGATTTAATCATATACTTAAAAGTTTAGTTGTAACAAAAGTACATAATATTGACTAAGCTATAGTTGATTTATAGAATTGTAATTTCAAGCAAATTATTGCTTCAAAGAGGTTCAGAATTATTTTTTTTCTTCAGCAGGAGGGTTTGATTGTCCTTGATTAGGCAGTGGAGCTCCGTTTGTATTTTGAGGAACATTTTGAACCGGTAGAGCTTTCTCATCTATTTGCTCTTGAATTTTAGATTGAGTTGCTGTTTCATCACTTGATGCATTTCTAGATGGGTTAACAGCAGCAGAAAGAATACTTAAAACAACTAATGCAATGCCTAATGTCCATGTAGCTTTTTCAATAAAGTCAGCAGTTTTTCTAACCCCCATAACTTGGTTGTTTGTAGAAAAAGCTGAATCTAATCCACCTTTTGGATTTTGAACTAATACTACGAGTAATAACAACACACAAACTATTATTACTAAAATGGTGATTAACGTGAACATTTATTTAATTTTTTGTTTTAAAATTTTAATTTGGGCTGCAAAATAAGTTCTTTTTTTTGGATTATTCAAACTTAATTTTTCATAAGTTTTTATTGCACCTAATAAGTCACCCTGTTCCACCTGAATTAGTGCTAATGTTTCGCTTACTAAATCTGAATCATTAACAACACTTATTCTTGCCATATTTACAGGAGAATAAAATTCTGTTTTTTTAGGTGTGATTTTGGGATCTTCCTGAATAAACTTATCTATTAAATCGAATTTATTGAGTGTGTTTGAAGATTTAGTCTCACTAAAACTTATGTTTTTATTATTGATAATTTGTATCCACTCAGAAAATGTAAATTCACTATTTTCGTCTAAATCTTCTTTTTCACTTTTTTGAGTTGGAATCTTTTTGTTTTCTGTTAGTTCATTTTCTTCCAGTTCGATTGAGTAATTAGTAGAAATCAAATCGTGATAATAATCTATTTCTAGTTTCTTTTCTTTAGGTTCAGAAGTTGGTTTCGATTTTAAAGTTGAATCTATTTCATCTTGTGTTTGCTCTTGAATTTGGAGCGTATTGGGCAATTCGGTTTCTGAATGGTGTGTTATTTGAAAAGATGTTTGATTGTTATTTGTAGGCTCTAAAGGAGTTGGGTCACTTTTTATTAAACTATTTTTCAGGTAAATAATATTTTCGTATAATTTTTTTCTATCTGCTGAGTATATGGCTCCGATTTTAAGCTGATTTTCAAAAGTCAAATGATTTAACTCTTTAAGTTTTAAGGTATAAATTACTTGTGCACTTTGACAATAAGGAAATTCTTTAGTCAAAGTAATAATTTCATCTAAACCAATTTTAGCAATTTCTCTTGGTGCATTCAAAAATGTATGGAATTGATTGATTTGCATACTACCAGTTTCCAACGGATTTATTAAAAATATCTTGAGTAAGTTGGTCGTTTATTTCTTTAATCAATTCATTTTCAACGCTAGCCAGATTTGATGAGCTTTCGAAGTCAGCGAATCGAGTAAATGTGCTTTCAAAATTTTGCTTTTTATCTTTCAAATTTGTAAATTTTACATTTACTGTAATTGTTAGCCTGTTTTTTGCTGCAGTTTCATTGCCTTGAATAGCTATAGAACTTATTTGATAATTTGTTATTGTTCCTTCAAATTGAAGGTCGCCGTTGGCTTTTGTTAAGTTTAAGTTGGTTTGTGAAATAAAAATATCTTTTAAAGCTTCGCTAAAAGTTTGACTATAGTTTACATTGGCTAAGGGTGCTATATTTACAAATTGCTTTATCGAAATAGTTTTTACATCTTCAGGAATTGATGCACCGGTAAAAGAATAGTTTACTTTGCAGCTAGATAGTGAAATAGCAATAAATAGAGTTAATATTTTTAAAAAAGTATTCAATTATCTAGGTTATATTCTTTAATTTTTCGATACAAAGTTCTTTCAGAAATTCCCAATTCTGCTGCTGCATTTTTCCGTTTACCATTATATTTATCAAGAGCTTTAATAATATATTCTTTTTCTTTGTCTGCTAATGAAAGTGATTCTTCAACAACTTCTTCGTGTTGAGTAATGTTTTCTGTTGGAGTTCTAATTATCTGAGGTTTATAAACATGGTCTTGTTCTATGGATTCATCAATATTCAATTTGGAATTTGAATATAAGTTTTGAATACTTTGAACAATAGAATTTTTGTTTTCATTGTCATTCAAGTTATAGTCTTGTGAATTGATAATTCCGAAAACTAATTTTTTTAATTCTGTTACATCATTCTTTAAGTCAAACAAAACTTTGTACAAAATATCTCTCTCAGTTAGACCTGAACTTTCGTTGCTGTCAAAAATTGCCGGTAATGTATTTTTAATTTTTGTAATTGGTAAGTATTTTAATAAGACATTAGCCGAAATACTTCTGTTGTTTTCAATTACTGAAATTTGTTCAGCAACATTCTTTAATTGTCTAATATTTCCAGGCCATTCAAAACGTGTAATTAATTCTATAGCTTCAGGTTCTAAAGCAATTACAGGCATTCTGTATTTTGCGGCAAAGTCAGTTGAAAATTTTCTGAACAACAAATGAATATCTTCTTTTCTATCCCTTAATGGTGGCAAAAAAATTGGAACTGTGTTTAATCTATAATATAAATCTTCTCTGAATTTTCCTTTTGAAATGGCTTCCGGAATATTCACGTTAGTTGCAGCTACAATTCTAACATTTGTTTTCAAAACCTTTGATGAACCCACTTTAATAAATTCACCTGTTTCTAATATTCTGAGCAATCTAGATTGAGTAGGTAATGGAAGTTCTCCAACTTCATCTAAAAAAATTGTACCCCCATCTGCAACTTCAAAATAACCTTTTCTGGATTCATGAGCTCCTGTAAATGCCCCTTTTTCGTGTCCAAACAGTTCTGAATCTATTGTTCCTTCAGGAATTGCTCCGCAATTTACTGCTATGTATTTGTTATGCTTACGAGCTCCAAGTTGGTGAATTATCTGTGGCATAACTTCTTTTCCGGTTCCACTTTCTCCGCTTATTAACACAGATAAATCAGTCAAAGCAACTTGTGAAGCAACTTCAATAGCTCTGTTTAATGTAACGGAGTTGCCAATAATGCTAAATCGTTGTTTTATTTGTTGTATATCCATGTTAAACAGCTTTTCCAATTAAAGTGGCTCCGGTGCAATTATGTATATGTACCTTAACATAATCTCCAATTTTGTAATTTTCTTTAGGGAAAACTACAACCGCATTTTGAGGAATTCTTCCTTGATATTCTTTGTCAGATTTTTTTGAAAGTCCTTCAATTAATACTTGAAAGGTTTTACCTACATACGTCTTATTTCTCTCAAGCGAATGTTTGTTTTGAAGTAAAATGATTTCCGACAATCTTCTTTTTTTCACAGCATCAGGCACATCATCTTTGAACTTACGTTGTGCTAAAGTGTTGGGTCGCTCTGAATAAGAAAACATATATGCATAATCAAATTTTACATATTCCATTAAATCAAGAGTATCTTTGTGTTCTTCTTCGGTTTCACTACAAAATCCAGTAATAATATCAGAAGAAAGAGACACATCAGGAACTATTCTTTTAATGGATTTGATTCTTTCTTTATACCATTCTGATGTGTAGCCTCTGTTCATTAATTCTAAAATTCTAGAATTTCCACTTTGAAATGGTAAATGAATATAATTACAAATATTGTCGTACATAGCCATTGTATGAAGAAAATCATCAGTTAAATCTTTTGGATGTGAAGTGGAAAAACGCACCCTTAGTTGAGGACTAATTTGGGCTACTTTTTCCATCAATTGAGCAAAATTTATACATTTTGATTTTTCATCATCTGTTAAATTTTCATACTCCTTTTTTAATCCTTCTTCCCCATACCATAGGTATGAGTCAACATTTTGTCCCAATAAAGTAACTTCTTTATATCCTTTTTCAAACAAATCTTTTGCTTCATTAACAATACTTTCCGGATTTCTACTTCTTTCTCTACCTCTAGTGAATGGAACGACACAGAAAGTACACATATTGTCACACCCTCTGGTTATAGAAATAAATGCGGTAACACCATTTGATAAAAGTCTTACAGGGCTAATATCTGCATAAGTTTCTTCTTTTGATAATAGCACATTGACAGCTTTTTTTCCTTCATCAGCTTGAGATAATAGATTTGGTAAATCCCTGTATGCATCTGGACCAACAACTATGTCAACTAATTTTTCCTCTTCAAGTAGTTGTGATTTAACACGCTCTGCCATACAGCCTAAAACACCAATAATCATTTCTGGCTTTTGTTTTTTTATGGCGTTGAAAGATTTTAACCGATTTCTTACAGTAGTTTCTGCTTTTTCTCTAACAGAACATGTATTTACAAAGACTACATCAGCTTCCTCAAGTTTATTTGTTGTGTTATATCCAGAGTTTGATAAAATTGATGCTACAATTTCACTATCAGAAAAATTCATCTGACAACCATAGCTTTCAATATATAATTTTTTATGATTGTCAGTATTTGAATTAACCATCAAAGCACTTCCTTGAACCGACTCATCAATTATTTTGTTTCTTGTTTCTTCCACAGGAATAAGTGTAAAAAATTTAAGTTTACAAAGTTAACTAAATAATTAATACGTGACAAATTGACACATTGTTTTATAGCTCTGAACAAGGCTCTCGGAACAATTTTTTTTATATTATATATAATATAATGTATCAATCCAAACTTTATTATTTGGAAATCAACAATTTTATTTTATTTCTTTGCATAATTTTTTTTAAGTTAAATTCTAAAAATATAAAGTAATATGTCAAAGAATCTTGTAATTGTTGAGTCTCCGGCAAAAGCAAAAACTATAGAAAAGTTTCTTGGTAAAGATTTTACTGTAAAGTCAAGCTTTGGACATATAAGAGATTTAGACGGTAAAAGCCTTTCGGTTGATATTGATAATAATTTTGAGCCTCAGTATTCAATATCAGCAGACAAAAAGAAAGTTGTTGCAGATTTAAAAAAACTAGCAGAAGATTCAGAAACTGTTTGGTTAGCTTCCGATGAAGATAGAGAAGGTGAGGCTATATCTTGGCATTTGTTTCAAGCCTTAAAATTGAACGAAAATAAAACGAAAAGAATTGTTTTTCATGAAATAACAAAAAATGCCATAACGAAAGCCATTGAAAACCCTAGAAAAATTGATAAAAATTTAGTTGATGCTCAACAAGCCAGAAGAGTATTGGATAGATTGGTTGGATATGAACTTTCTCCTGTGCTATGGAAAAAAGTTAAACCATCATTATCCGCTGGACGTGTACAATCTGTTGCAGTTCGTTTAATTGTGGAGAGAGAGCGTGAAATCAATAACTTTAAAAGTGAATCAGCATTTAGAGTTGTTGCAAATTTTATTGTGTCTGGCAAACTAACAATGAAGGCTGAGCTGCCAAAAAGATTTTCAACTGAAAATGAAGCAGAAAACTTTATAAAGAATTGTGTAAATGCTAAGTTCGTTATTGAAGGTATTGAAACAAAACCATCTAAAAAATCACCTTCTCCGCCATTTACTACTTCAACTCTTCAGCAGGAAGCCAGTAGAAAATTAGGTTTTTCTGTTCTTCAAACAATGACAACTGCTCAAAAGTTATATGAATCTGGAAAGATAACATACATGAGAACTGATTCGGTTAATTTATCTGATGAAGCATTATCAGCAGCTAAACAAGAAATTATTAATTCGTTCGGTCAAGAATATTCACAAGTTAGAAAATATACTACTAAAACAAAGGGAGCTCAAGAGGCTCACGAGGCTATTCGTCCTACCTATATGAACGTTCACTCAATTTCAAGTGATTCAGCACAATCTCGATTGTATGAACTGATTTGGAAAAGAGCTGTTGCCTCACAAATGAGTGATGCTAAACTAGAAAAAACAACTGCTACAATTAGTATATCTACCAACTCTGAAAAATTTATTGCTAAAGGAGAAGTTCTTCTGTTTGATGGTTTCTTGAAGTTATATTTGGAATCAACAGACGATGAAACAAATAATGAATCGGAAGCAATTTTACCACCCCTAAAACAGGGAGAAACCCTTCAACTGAAAGACATCGTTGCAGATGAAAGATTTACCATAAACCCTCCACGATATTCTGAAGCAAGTTTAGTTAGAAAGTTGGAAGAGCTTGGCATTGGAAGACCATCTACTTATGCACCAACAATATCAACAATTATCAAACGTGGCTATGTCGTAAAGGAAGATAGGGAAGGTAAGGAGAGAACCATAAAAATACTTTCATTGAAAGAAGGGCAACTTCAAAAAACTTCAAAAAAAGAAATTTATGGCACTGAAAAGAAAAAACTATTCCCATCTGACATTGGAACTATTGTAACAGATTTCTTGGTTAAAAATTTTGATAAAATTTTAGATTATAAATTTACAGCTAGAGTAGAAGAACAATTTGATGAAATAGCGGAAGGGTTAAAGAAATGGAACGATATGATAAAAGAATTTTATACACCATTTCACACCTCCATTAACAACACTCTTGATAATGTTGAAAGAGCCTCCGGAGAAAGAGTTTTAGGAATCGATCCAGAATCAAAAAAAGAGGTTATTGCCCGTTATGGTAGGTTTGGTGCAATGATTCAAATTGGAAAAAATGATGATGTTGAAAAACCAAAATTTGCAAGCCTTCAGCCGAATCAAACAATAGAGAGTATAACTTTAAAAGAGGCTTTAGATTTATTTATGTTTCCAAAAAACCTTGGTAAGCATAAAGGTATCGACGTGATTATTGCCATTGGCAAATATGGACCTTATATCAAGTACGAAAGTGTATTTATCTCCATTCCAAAAGAAGAAGATATCAATAAAATAAACTTTGAAAGAGCAGTTGAATTAATTGATGCTAAACAAAAAGATAATTTACCAATTGAGACGTATGAAAACAGCCCTGTACATAAGGGTGTTGGCAAATTCGGACCTTTTATAAAATGGAATAATACCTATATTAGTGTTTCAAAAAGATATAACTTTAATCAACTTACTCTGAAAGATATAACTGAATTGATAGAAGATAAAAAGAAAAAAGATATCGAAAAAGTTGTAAAAAAATGGGATTCTGAAAATATCTCAATTGAAAAGGCAAGGTGGGGAAAATTTGTACTGAAAAAAGGAAAAATAAAGATTGAATTACCAAAAGAAACAGACATTGATTCCTTTGATTTAACAAAAGCAATGAAGCTAATCGAAGAGAATTCAAAAACAAAAAAAAGCAAGAAAAAATAATCTCAGCTAATACAATTTTAATATTCTATGAATTTTTCTGATTACTTTGAGTCTGTAAATTTTTCTGGTGAATTGTTGAATCACAATTATACCCCAAATAGTTTTGCAAGTTCAATTACTCAATATGCTGGACAAGATTTGGCTGAGTATAAAATTGCAATTATTGGGGTGGGGGAATCCAGAGGATGTAAACAAAATAATGGGACATCAAAAGCTCCAGATTATGTGAGAAAGTACTTATACCGTCTGAATAAATTTAGTGGAAATTCAAAAATCATTGACTTAGGCAATTTGAAAATTGGCTCCGAAGCAAGTGATACTTACTTTGCATTAACTTTAATTTTAGAAGAGCTAATAAAATCCAACATAATCCCAATTATTATAGGTGGCGGTCAAGATTTAACTTTTTCGAACTTTTTAGCATATAAAAATTTGGAACAAACCGTAAATTTAGTTTCAATCGATTCCCAATTTGATTTAGGAGAACCTGACCAAAATTTAAATTCTCAAAATTTTTTAACAAAAATAATTTTGCATCAACCCAATTTTCTGTTTAATTACAGTAACATAGGCTACCAGTCATACTTTGTAGATACATCAGAAATTGAATTGATGAATAAACTGTTTTTCGATATATATAGACTTGGTCAAGCCCAAAACAACATAGAAGAAGTTGAACCAATAATCAGGAATGCTGATTTTCTATCGTTTGATATGACTTCAATTCGACAATCAGAGTTTCCCGGGCAAGAAATATCATCTCCAAATGGCTTTTATGGTGAGCAAGCTTGCCAAATAGCTAGATATGCCGGGTTAAGCGATAAACTAACGTCAATTGGATTTTATGAACTCAATCCGGAGTATGATAGTAATGGACAGTCAGCCCATTTAACTGCTCAAATGATATGGTATTTCATCGACGGAATAAATAATAGAAAAAATGATTACCCAATTGGCTCGAGAAAAACATATACCAAATATAGGGTAACCATTCACGATGGAGAAAAAGAATTGATTTTTTTTAAAAGTGATAAAAGCGAAAGGTGGTGGATGGACGTGCCTTTTCCTGCTCATCAAAAAATTAAATATGAACGACACATGTTGGTTCCATGTTCTTATAAAGATTATCAAACAGCATGTGAAAATGAAATGCCTGATAGATGGTGGCAAGCCTATCAAAAATTAGCTTGATTTTCAGTTATCAACAAATAATTAACAATTAAAAGTTAAAAAAGTTTTTGGAGTAAAATAAATTTTATTTATCTTAGCCGACTAATGTATAATATTTTGTACAAAAAATAAATAAAAAACCATTGTAAATTATGAAGAAGATAGTACTTTCTTTATCACTTTTGCTCTCAGGAGTAGGAATTTATGCTCAACAGGATGCCCAATTTACTCAAAACATGTTTAATAAGTTAAGCATTAATCCTGGTTATGCCGGCGCAAACGGAGGTATTTGTTTTACATTATTAAGTAGAACTCAATGGGCAGGATTTAATGGTCGTCCACAAACTCACTTATTTAGTGGCGATGCTTTGATTTTTAATAAACACGGTATCGGACTAACCGTTTTTCAAGATAAACTTGGTATAGAAAGCTCATTGGTAGCTAAGTTAGCTTACTCCTATCACTTAACTTTGGGTCCTGGATCTTTAGGAATTGGAATAGATGCTGGTATGGTAAGTAAATCGTTTGGATCTGATTTTATTGCTGTTGATGACCCAACGTTAGATCCATCAATACCAAACGGTGGAACATCAGCAAGTACTTTTGACCTTGGTGTTGGTTTGTATTATAATATACCTAATAAAATGTATGTTGGTATTTCTACACTTCACATGACAGCTTCAGAACTGGAAGATGTTGCAAATGGACCTAATGGTGTTGGAGCACTAAACTATATGCAATCTAGACACTATTATATTATGGCTGGTTATGATTGGGATATATCTGGCGGTGCTCAAAAATGGGTGTTAAAACCTTCTGTACTTGCTAAAACAGATGCGGCTTCTACTCAATTAGATGTTAATGCATTAATCATGTACAATAATTTAGTATGGGGTGGCGTTTCTTATAGAGTAGAAGATGCAATTGCTGTATTAGCTGGGGTTAACATACCTCAACTTCCTGGATTGAAAATCGGGGCATCTTATGATATAACGACTTCAACATTGAGTAATTATAGTAATGGTAGCTTAGAATTTATGATTAAATATTGTACAAACGTATCTAAACCTCCTAAGCGAGAAGTGTATCATTCTGTAAGATTTTTATAATAAATTGTAACAAATAAAATTAATTCGCGTTTAAGTGCGATTCAACATAAAACTTAAATCGTCACACTATTTTTAAATAACATAATAAGAAATAGTAAAACTAAAAAAAGGTAAAATGAAACGAATAATATTTGTACTATCAATAGCCGTTCTTTATTCATGTAGTAAAGGCAACGGTGAATTAATTGGTGTTCAAGGTCGAGAGGAGTGGTATCAACCAGATCCTTATGGAATGTTGTTTATCCCTATGGGAAGTTACAATATGGGACCATCAGA
This sequence comes from Flavobacteriales bacterium, assembly GCA_020853105.1. Lineage (GTDB taxonomy): Bacteria > Bacteroidota > Bacteroidia > Flavobacteriales_E > Vicingaceae > Vicingus. The sequence continues at coordinate 47,620 of JADYZM010000077.1, forward strand.
CCAAGATGTACCTTATGCAATGACAGCTCAATCAAAAACAGTTTCTGTTCAAGCGTTTTATATAGACCAAACAGAAATTTCAAACAATGAGTATCGTCAATTTGTCTATTGGGTTAGAGACTCTCTTGCAAGAAGAATAATGGCAGAGGAAATTGATGAAGAATTATATTCAATTTCTGAAAACGAATACGGTGAAGAAGTAGATCCACCTATGCTTAATTGGTACGCTAAATTGAAATGGAATGAGCCTGAGCATAGAGAAGTATTAGAACCTTTATTCTACATTCCTTCTGAAAGATTTTACGGTAGAAGAGAAATTGACGCAAGGAAACTAATGTATGACTATTATTGGATTGACATTAAAAGAGCTGCTCTAAGAGAAAGCCGTGATGCAACTGATCACCCGTTTAGTATGGATAGATCAAAATTTATTATGCAAGAAAAAATCAATGTTTATCCTGATACTTTAGCGTGGGTACATGATTTTACTTACTCTTTTAACGAGCCAATGACAGAAAATTATTTTTGGCATCCTGCTTATGATGATTACCCGGTAGTTGGTGTATCATGGAAACAAGCAACAGCATTCTGTATTTGGAGAACTCAATTACTTGATGGATTTCTTCTGGAAAACGGTTCTGAACTTGTTAATGATTTTAGATTGCCAACCGAATCTGAATGGGAATGGGCAGCTCGTGGAGGTCTAGATTTAAGTCCTTATCCTTGGGGTGGTCCATACATAAGAAACACAAGAGGTTGCTTCTTAGGAAACTTTAAACCAATGAGAGGTAATTATATAGACGATGGTGGTTTCCATACGGTAAAAATTAACTCTTATAACCCTAATGATTTTGGATTGTATTGTATGGCCGGAAATGTTGCTGAATGGACTAGTAATGCTTTTGACGAATCGGCTTATAATTTTGCTCATGATTTAAATCAGGATTATACGTACGATGCAAAAGAGAACGACCCACCTGTATTAAAAAGAAAAGTTATCAGAGGTGGATCTTGGAAAGATGTTGGATATTATCTTCAAACATCTACAAGAACTTATGAATACCAAGATACAGCAAAAAGTTATATTGGTTTCAGATGCGTAATGACTTATTTGGGTCGGGCTAAAGATGATAATATTTAAATTGTAATTAATAACCTATCTATATAATTAACTTTTAAAAACTAAAACTATGGGATTTGTAGAATTTTTATTTGAAACAAAAAAAGGAAAAAAAGTAATGGGGCTACTCTATGGATTGGGAGCCGCAGTAGTAATCGTAGGTGCGATGTTTAAAATCATGCACTGGCCTGGTGCGGGTCCAATGCTTGTTATTGGGCTAAGTACTGAAGCTATTATTTTTGCCGTATCGGCATTTGAACCACCACATATGGATATAGATTGGACAATCGTATATCCAGAATTAGCTGGTATGGACGAAGGTCATGGAGGGCATTCTATTTCTAACAAACCAGTTACTGAGCAACTTGATGATATGTTGTCTCAAGCAAAAATTGGTCCTGAACTTATTGAAAGTTTAGGTGTTGGATTAAGAAAATTGGGCGATAATGCGAGCAAACTTTCTGAAATTTCCGATGCATCTGTGGCTACAAGCGAGTACACATCAAGCCTTAAATCAGCTTCATCAAAAGTTGGAGAGCTTGCTGATACTTATGCTCAAGCTTCACAAGCTTTAACAGGATTATCTAACGCTGCTCAATCTGGCTCATCAACTGGAGAAGAATTACAAAAAATGGCTTCTACTTTAGAAGCGTTAAATAAATCTTACGAGTCTCAGTTATCTGGTTCACAACTTCAAGCTCAAACCATGAAAACTATGTATGAGAGCATTAATTCATTAATGTCGAACTTGTCAGACTCTGTTGAAGATACTAAGAGATATAAAGAAAACATTTCTGAATTGTCAGTCAATTTAGCTAAACTGAACACAGTTTATGGCAATATGTTGACCGCTATGACAGTTAGAGGTTAATTTTACTAATCATTTTTGTTTAACATTAAAAAATAAAAAACTATGGCTGGAGGTAAGTTACCACCGAGGCAGAAAATGATTGGTATGATGTACCTTGTATTAACTGCCCTATTAGCAATGAACGTTTCTAAAGATATTCTTGACGCATTTATAGTTGTAAATGGAGGTATAGAAAATTCAACAGTAACTTTTGCTGATAAAACTAATGTATATTATGCACGTTTTGCTGCAGCTGCACTTGACAGTGAAACTGCAAAACCATATAAAGCTAAAGCAGACAACGTTAAAAAAATGTCTGATGAAATGTATGATTACATTGCAAAATTAAAAAAACACTTAATAGGTACAGTAGATAAATTACCTGAAGGATCCCATGATTCATTGTATCATATTAAAAATGTTCAAAGTAAAGATAATTATGATGTTCCTACTTTGTTAATGGGTTTAGCAGAACCTGCAACGCCCAAAGATGGTGAATTTACTGCTGTTGAATTAAAAGGAAAATTGAATAAATACCAAAAAGGTCTTCTAGAAATGTTTGGTGACAACAAAGAAGCTCAAGATATCATGCATAAATCACTTGCAATTCTTGATACTGATGATTTTGGTATGGTCAATGGAACCAAAGAAACTTGGGAGACAGGTAATTTTTACCATGTTCCGTTAGCTGCAGTTGTTACAATTTTGTCTAAAATGCAATCCGATGTTAGAACTGCTGAGGCTGAAGCTGTTGCAAAATTATACGAAAATATTGATGCTGCTGGAGTTTCATTCAGTAAAGTAGAAGGATTTGCTTTTGCTAAAAGAGCTTATGTAATGGATGGAGATTCATTTGCAGCTCAAATTTTTACAGCTGCATATAATGATTTAGATAATCCACAAATCTTTATCGGTAAATTTGATAGCTCTGCTGTAGCTAAAGGAGAAACTGATGAAAATAAAATTATGTCTGGAACTAAAGGAGACAGTTGGTCATCAACTAAATCTGGAGGTTGGTATGAACTAAAAGAGGTTGTTGCCGGTAAAGGAAATCTAAAAATTAAAGAAGGTGTTGGTGTTCATGAATGGGGCGGAATTATTAAAGTTAAAACTAAAAAAGGACCAAAAGTTTATCCATTTAACAGTTCATTCGAAGTAGGAAAACCTTCTACTACTGTTGCTGCATCAGCAATGAATGTGTTCTATATGGGTATTGATAATCCTGTATCTGTTTCTGCTCCAATGCCTAATTTTAAAGCTGCTGCACCAGGATTAAGACCCGGAAGTGGTGCTGGTCAATACATTATGAGACCAACGAAAGTTGGTGAGGTTAGTGTGAGTGTTTCTGCAACTGATGATAATGGAAAAACAATTAACCTAGGAAGTACAAAATTCCGAGTTAAGAAAATTCCTAACCCTGTACCTTATATTGCCGGTAAAACTGGAGCTTGTACAATGTCTAAAGGAGATTTATCAAGTGGCGTTATCCAAGCAAAAATGGAAGGATTTGAATTTGATTTAAAAGTTATGGTAAGTTCTTTCAGCATTGGTACGTCTGTTGCTGGTGATTATAAAGAAGTTGTTGTAAACGGCAGTAGAATGGATGGAGCTGCTCAAGCTTTAATCAATAAAGCTTCAAGAGGACAACGTTTTTATGTGGAAAAAATGAAAGTTAAAATGCCAGACGGTACTACAAGAGAACTTGCGAACATTAATATTAAAATTATTTAATAGTTAGAACAAGGAGGTAAATATGAAATGTAAACATTTATTAATAGCCTTATCCATCTTATTTTCAATTCCTGTGTTGTCTCAAAACAAAGTATTGGATAAACCATGGATAAAGGAAAATACTCCAACACGAAGAGTTATCCCATATACTCATGTTCGAGAAGCTGATGTGATGTGGCATAGAAGAATATGGAGGGTTATTGATTTACGTGAAAAAATTGACCATCCTTTATACTATCCTATTACTCCAATTCAAGATAGAAAAAGTTTATTTGATGTTTTAAAGGAAGGTATTTTGGAAGGAACCATCACAGCATATAGTGATGCTGATGATGAGTTTACTATCCAACTTACAAAAGCTGAGGCAAAAAATAAAATGGGAAGATGGAAGGAAAATAAACAATACGATGACTTTGGTGAAGAAATTGTTGGAGCAGCAGATTCAACATATGAAGATTACTCATCGCAGGATATTGTAGAATATAGATTGAAAGAAGATTGGTTTTTTGACAGAGAACGTTCAATAATGGATGTTAGAATTATCGGATTAGCTCCAGCTAGAAATAATATTGATATGACTACTGGTGAGTCAAAAGGTAAAGAATTGATGTTTTGGGTATATTTTCCTGAGGCAAGATATGTTTTTGCCAACTATGATGTGTTTAATCGTCAGAACGAAGCAGAAAAGAGAACGTATGAAGATATCTTTTGGAAACGTGTGTTTAACAGTTATATAATCAAACGTTCGAATGTTTATGACAGAAATAACAGAGAGTACTTAACTGGACTTGATCTAATTCTAGAATCAGATAACATTAAAGATGATATTTTTAACACAGAGCATGATTTGTGGCAATTTTAATATCATATTAAAAATAAAAAAGTCCTACAATATTGTAGGACTTTTTTTTTGAGGTCGCGGACGGATTCGAACCGCCGTAGAAGCTTTTGCAGAGCTCTGCCTAGCCACTCGGCCACGCGACCAAAGTGGATACGAAATTAACAATAAAAATCTTTTTCTACTAGTTTAATGTTGAACTTTGTATTAATTTTTTAATTATGATTATTGATTTTAGGAGTGACACGGTTACTAAACCGACTAAAGAAATGCTTAGATATATGATGAAGGCAAATGTTGGAGATGATGTGTATGGCGAGGATCCAAGTGTAAATGAACTTCAAGAATATGCTGCAAAACTTTTTAAAAAAGATAGTGCTCTTTTTTGTGCTTCCGGCACTATGTCAAATCAAATAGCTATAAAAATTTCTACTAATTCTCCTGGAGAATTGATTTGTGAAGAAATGTCTCATATTTATAAATATGAAGGAGGAGGAATAGCATTCAATTCTGGAATTTCGACAAAGCTTATTAAAGGCGATAAGGGCAGACTGACAGCCTGTACGATAGAATCTTCTATTAACCCAAAAGATATTCATTTTCCTGAGAATCAATTAGTATGTATTGAAAATACAAGTAACAAAGGTGGCGGAACTATTTATGATTTTGAAGAATTGAAAAAGATAAGGAAGTTATGCGAAAAACAAAATTTGAGGCTGCATTTAGATGGTGCAAGAGTATTTAATGCAATCGTTGAATCAAATTATACCGCAGCTGATATTGGACCTCTTTTTAATACCATTTCAATTTGTTTATCGAAAGGTTTGGGTACACCAGTTGGTTCTTTATTGCTTGGAAATCATTCTGACATTGAAAAAGCAAGAAGAATAAGAAAAATTATTGGTGGAGGTATGAGACAATCCGGTTATATTGCCGCAGCCGGTTTGTTTGCATTAAAAAATAATATTCACCGATTGAAAGAAGATCATATAAGAGCTATAGCTCTTGCGGAAGAACTAAAAGTTTTAAATTGGGTAAAAAATGTATTACCTGTTTATACAAATATTGTGATAGTTGAAACCCATTCTGAAAAAGAAATGAATTTGGCAATAGATAAGTTAAATAAATTAAATGTGAAGTGTTCAGTATTTGGTCCTTGTCAAATTCGGTTTGTAACCCATCTTGATATTACTGATGAGTTACTACATGAAGCCATTAAAAGAATAAAAAACGTTTTTTAATATGTTGCAGATACATGACACTATTGTTTCAGAAGATATTTTGAATAGAAAATTTGTATGTGATTTGAAGTCATGTAAAGGAATCTGTTGTGTAGTTGGAGATGCCGGAGCACCTTTAGATGAAGATGAATTGGAACAATTAGAATATGTATTCCCTTATGTAAAAAAATACTTAAGAGAAATTTCAATAGAAGCATTAGAAAAAGATTTATACACAATTGATAGCGATGGTGATTTTGTTACCCAATTAGTCAACGGAAATGAATGTGCTTTTGTATTTTTTGACGAAAATAATATTGCAAAATGCTCGATTGAACAAGCCTATCTTGATGGAAAAGTTTCATTTAAGAAACCCATTAGCTGTCATTTATTTCCTATACGAATTAAAAAATATAAATCATTTGTTGCTGTTAATTACGAAGGGTTGGACATTTGTAAAGACGCATGTGAATTAGGAAAAAAACTCGAAGTAAAAACTTATGTATTTTTAAAAGAACCTCTTATAAGAAAATTTGGAGAAAACTGGTATAAAGAATTGGAGTTAGTTGATAAACAGCTCAAACAATAAATTATTCTCCATCAATCCAATCGCCGTGTTCTTTGATGAGTTTAATCAATTCATTAACAGCTTCAGCTTCAGGAATGTTGCGTCTAACAATTTCTTTTTCTTTGTATAAGGTAATTTTACCTTCACCAGTTCCTACATAGCCATAGTCAGCATCAGCCATTTCACCGGGTCCATTAACAATACAACCCATAATTCCTATTTTAATCCCCTTTAAGTGAGAGGTTACAGCTCTAATTTTTGAAGTTGTTTCTTGAAGATTAAAAAGTGTTCGACCACAACTCGGACAAGAAATATATTCAGTTTTAGAAATTCTTGTTCGAGTAGCTTGTAATATTCCAAAACTAGTATCGTTTATAAATTTTGTACTTGCAACACCGTTTGAACTAATAAAAACACCATCTCCCAAACCATCTGCCAACAAGGAGCCTATATCTGTAGCAGCGTATAATTGCAGTTGTTCGGAAGAAATATTATCATAAGTTCTATGAATGATTATAGGATTAAAGCATTCATTATTAATAAACTCAACAATCAATCTTCGCTGCTCAGCCATTCCATGGATGTTATTTGTGTTGATTACTGGGACTGCAGTTTTATCATTTTTTAACTTGAAGAGTAAATCGTTGTTTATTTCAGCAATAGCAATTGATATAAAATTTAATCGGTTAGATAGTTTGTTTGACAGAATATATTTGTTGGAATCAATTAAAGGAAAATAATTTTCTTTTTCTGAATTTTTAGTCCAATTCTCATAATTCAAAATTATTCCTAAAGTACCCGGAATCTCAAAGTCAATTGATTTGTTTCCGATATAAAGATAATCACAAGCAACATCAATAATATTCCATTTATCATTAGGAACAGAATAATGATAGCCAACTCCATAAAGAGAAGTTGGTGTGATTTGAATTTTTTGACTAAAATCTGCGATAACTCTGGGAACATTTGTATTGCCAATATTAAGTACCTCCCGTGTTTTTCGTTTGTTGTATTCAAATGGATTTATTGGATTATTGGAAATTTCACAAATTTTTTGGTGTAATTCACGATTATTATACTTTTCAACTAGATTTTTTGCTACAGGAATCTCAAACTCAGGGTCTTCTGTCAATGAAACCCGAATAGTGTCTCCTAATCCGTCTTCTAGCAAAGAACCTATTCCAACAGCAGATTTAATTCTACCGTCTTCTCCATCACCGGCTTCTGTAACTCCTAAATGTAAAGGATAATTCATATTTTCTTTTATCATTCTGCTCATAAGTAGTCGATAGGCTTGAATTACAATCAGGGTATTACTTGCTTTCATCGAAAGCACTATCTCATGATAATCCAATTCTCTGCAGATATTTATAAACTCCATTGCAGATTCTACCATTCCCTGAGGAGAATCGCCATACCTACTCATTATTCGGTCAGACAGAGAGCCGTGATTAGTCCCAATTCTCATAGCAGTTCCGTATTCCTTACAAATTTTTACAAGCGGAACAAATCGTTCTTTGAGTCTTTCTAGCTCACCTTTATAAGTTTCATCAGTATATTTTAGTGTTTCAAATTTTTTTTTGTCGGCATAGTTGCCCGGGTTAATCCTAACCTTTTCAACTATTCTTGCGGCAACTTCAGCAGCGTTTGGAGTAAAGTGTATGTCGGCAACCAATGGGTTATTATATCCACGTTTTCGAAGTTCTGATTTTATGTTTGCAAGATTTTCAGCTTCTTTTATGCTTGGAGCGGTAATTCTAACAATTTCGCAACCGGCATCAATCATCTTAATGCTTTGTTCAACCGTAGCCATAGTATCCATGGTGTCGGTGGTGGTCATGGATTGAATACGAACGGGATTATTACCACCAATACCAATGTTGCCTACTTTTACTTCTCTTGTTTTAAAACGCTGATATTGGGTTAAGCTGTTGCAGTACATAAAAAATAAAAATTTGTATGCAAAGTTAATTCAATTGAAATGGAAATTTAAAGTAAATTACTTTTTACTGCTCTTAATGAAATTAATGAGCTTGATTTGGAACATTTGTGTTATATTTTCGTATTACTGAGTTATTTGAATCTAAATTTTATGAAAAAGTTATACATTCTTTTAATTTTTGTCGGATTGTTTTTCGCCAAAAATTTTGCTCAAAACCTACCGATAGCGGTTAATGATACGATTTATTATGAATACCCAGATACTTTAATTATGCGTAAAATATATAAAAGCTTGCTAACATCTAACGACGCTTTGGGTAGTGGAAATATTAAAATTATTGATACCATTTCTTACCAAGGAACCAACCAAGTGAGTGCTGTTTACTATACCGGTACAGGTAGTTATTTTCGAGTAAAAGAGATAAATATTGAGCTAAACCCAGGTTTTTTTGGATTAGACAGTATAACTTACTATTTAACCGACAATGGAGTGCCTACAGCTATTGATACGGCTATAATATACATATATGTTAAAAGAAAAAGATATGAGATTATTGATTTAAACAACATTAAAGCTCGTGTTGAACTTGCTAATTTATTTATGGATAGTTATAATCGGATTTCAGGTTTTGAAGTGCCTAAAGGAACCGGTATGGGTACTATTTATTCATCTAACTTTTGGTTTATTGGATTGGATGAAAACAGTGTACTAAGAGGTTATGCTGAAACTTTTGCACATACCTTTGATATTAATTTTCCATATAAAATGAGCTCAGGTCCGATAATGGACTCTGCTTTTTATGAAAAATACAGCTACGAATGGGATAGGGTTTGGAAGATAAGCGATACTGATATTCAAAATCATATCAATGGCAATGGAACTACTGAAGCCATTTTAAATTGGCCAGCACATGGCGATACTGCTAAAGGTCAGGCTTATTATCTGGCTCCATTTGTAGATGTAGATGGTGATAATCATTACGATGTTTCGAGTGGAGACTATCCTTTAATAAAAGGGCAACAAGCCATTTATTTTATCCGCAATTCCGATAGAACACTATCTACTGATTTCTCTAAAAGTCAAATTGAGTTTCATGGCATGGCGTATGCCTACGATTGCCCTGAAGATTCTGCCATCAATCATACCATTTTTGTAGATTATACCATTTACAATCGTTCAACTTCTACACTAACCGACTGTTATTTTGGGCAATGGACAGATTTTGATATAGGACATTCAAGTGATGATTATGTGGGGTGTGATGTTTCTCGTAGCACTTATTACGGACATAATGGAGATAATATTGACGAAGACGCGAATGGAGCTATAGGCTATAAAACATTTCTGCCATTTCAGGGAGTAACCTTTTTAAAAGGTGCAAAGCAAGAAAATGATGGATTTGATAATCCATTTACTACTGATATACCAACTGCAATAGCTCAAAACGGTATTCCTTATGCAGGTTTAGGAATTGGCTATGGTGATGGAATAATTGATAACGAATACTATGGTTTGAACCATTTTATGTATTATAATATTGGAGCTAGAATTAATGGAAATGGAGATCCATACTATATTGAACATTTTTACGATTATATGAGAGGACATTGGTTAGACGGAGTAGGACAAGCAGTTTGGGGAGGTGATGGTAATCCAATGAATAATTCTGGTGCTCCTTCAAAATATATGCTTACTGGTGGCTCAGATCCTTTATTTTGGAGTACAAATGGAATAGTTAGTGCTCCAACTTATTGGTCGGAAGTGGAGGCAGGTAATACTCCCGGAGATAGAAGAGGAGTAGGTTCAACCGGTCCGTTTACCTTACCGGCAGGAGGATCGGCACAAATGGAATTGGCTTTTGTTTTTGGTAGAGATTATAATTTAACGGACAGTTTGTCGAGTCTTATGGTGATGCAAGAACGAGTTGACTCTATTCGTAGCTATCATGCTAATGGTTTTGCTACAACACCTTGTGGAGGTTCAATTATTGGAATTAAAACTGAAGCTGTACAAAGCAGCGTATTAACGATCTTTCCAAACCCTTTTTCTAATAATTTCACTATTAATTATGAGCCTATTAGCAAAACTAGGGTTGAAGTGTTTGGTTTATTGGGCAATAGAATTGTTAATCAGTCAATAGTTCAAAAACAGACTATACTTGATTTAAGCAACCAACCTAATGGAGTTTACTTTGTTAAAGTAACTGATGGTAGTAAAATATTGGTTAAAAAGGTGGTTAAGCAGTAATCAAATCAAGCTATTATAATTTGAGAGAGAACTAAGATTGATATCAATTCATCGAAGAACTTAACCAACGCTCAGCTTTTTCATAACTCATGTTGTTAGCAATTGCATAAGCTTCAACTTGGTCTTGGCTAATTTTCCCGACTCCAAAATATTTAGCTTGAGAGTTTCCAAAATACATACCACAAACTGCGGCAGTTGGATACATTGCCAAACTTTCGGTTAATACAATTCCTGTATTTTTTGTAGCGTCCATCAATTCAAACAATTGATTTTTTAAGGTATGATTTGGACAGGCTGGGTAACCAGGAGCTGGTCTGATTCCTTTGTATTTTTCTTGAATTAATGCATCATTGTCAAGGTTTTCGTTTTGAGCATAACCCCATATTTCTTTTCTCACTTTTTTGTGCATATATTCTGCAAAAGCCTCTGCTAATCTATCCGCCAATGCTTTTAACATGATAGAACTGTAATCGTCGTGATCTTTTTCAAACTTTTCGAGATGTTCTTCTATACCGATTCCCGTGGTAACCGCAAATCCTCCAATGTAGTCTTTTATACCGGACTCTTTAGGGGCAACAAAATCAGCTAATGAAATATTTGGAACTCCTGTTCCTTTTTTTGCTTGTTGTCGAAGTTGATGCAAAGTTGCTGTTTTTATACCATCTTCATAAACTTCAATTGTATCGTCATTAACGGTGTTAGCTTCCCAAATTCCAATTACTGCATTAGCTCTAATCCATTTTTCATCTATTATTTTTGATAGCATTTGTTGAGCGTCTGCAAATAATTTTGTAGCGGTTTCACCAATAATTTTATCCTGTAATATTTCAGGATATTTACCAGCTAATTCCCATGCTCTAAAAAATGGACTCCAATCTATAAAGTCAACCAATTCCTCAAGGTTAAAGTCTTTGAATGTTTTGATTCCCAAATGGTTTGGTTTATATGGTGAAAACTCAGAAAAATCAATCTTTAGTTTGTTTTGCCTAGCTTCATTCAAGCTAAGCATGTTTTTAGCCTCATTTTTTTTATGGTGTATGTTTCTAATATTTTGATATTCAGTTTTTATGCCGGTGATGAACGCCGAGTTGTTTTCTGAGAGCAATTCTGATACAATCGGGACACTTTTTGAAGCATCTGGAACGTAAATGGTGGGAGCTTTTGTATAATTTGGTTCTATTTTAACAGCCGTATGGGTTTTTGAAGTTGTAGCTCCACCTATCAAGAGCGGTATATTTAAATTTCTACGCTCTAGTTCTTTAGCAAAATAAGCCATTTCATCAAGAGACGGAGTTATTAAGCCGCTAAGTCCTATTATATCGACATTTTCAAGAATTGCTGTTTCAATAATCTTTTCTGCTGGAACCATTACTCCAAGATCGATTACTTCATAGTTATTGCAGGCTAGTACAACACCAACAATATTTTTACCTATATCGTGAACATCACCTTTTACGGTTGCCAAGAGAACTTTTGGAGCTTTATGAGTTGTGTTATTTGAATTTAATTTTTTTTCTTCTTCTATGTAAGGCAATAGGTAAGCAACAGCCTTTTTCATAACCCTGGCACTTTTAACAACTTGTGGTAAAAACATTTTTCCTGCACCAAACAAATCTCCAACGATATTCATTCCATCCATCAACGGACCTTCAATAACTTCGATTGGTTTCGGTAATAATTTTCTACATTCCTCAGTATCGGTTTCTATAAATTCAACAATACCTTTTACCAAAGAATGAGATAATCGTTCTTGGACAGGAGAATTTCTCCATTCTTTATTGACAATTTCGTCTTTTTTGGTTCCTTTTACAGATTCAGCAAATTCAACTAATCGCTCAGTAGCATCTGATCTTCTATTCAGGATAACATCTTCAACTTTTTCTAATAAATCTTTTGGAATTTCTTCATATACTTCCAACATTCCTGGGTTAACAATCCCCATATCCATACCGGCTTTTATAGCATGAAATAAGAAAACCGAATGTATGGCTTCACGAACAATATCATTACCTCTAAATGAGAATGAAACATTACTGACACCACCGCTTACTAATGCACCCGGTAAGTTTTCTTTAATCCATTTTGTTGATTTAATAAAATCTACTGCATAATTGTTGTGTTCTTCCAATCCGGTGGCTACAGTAAGAATGTTTGGGTCAAAAATAATGTCGTGGGCTGGAAATCCAACTTTTTGTGTAAGCAATTTGTATGCTCTTTCACAAATTGTAATCCTACGCTCGTATGTGTCTGCTTGACCTTGCTCGTCAAATGCCATAACAATAACGGCGGCTCCATATCTCTTGATTAATTTTGCTCTTTCTAAAAAAACGCTCTCTCCCTCTTTCAATGAAATGGAGTTTACTATAGATTTTCCTTGCGTGCATTTAAGCCCGGCTTCTATTACTGACCATTTTGAGGAGTCAATCATTATTGGAAGTTTAGCAATATCAGGCTCTGATGCTATTAGATTTAAGAATTTGGTCATGGCTTTTTCGGAATCTAACATTCCTTCATCCATGTTTACATCAATAATTTGGGCTCCTCCTTCAACTTGATTTAAGGCAACAGCTATTGCCTCTTCATAGTTGTCTTCTTTTATTAAACGTTTGAACAAAATTGAGCCGGTAACATTTGTTCGCTCTCCAACATTAACAAAATTACTTTCAGGACGAATAATCACTGATTCTAGACCACTAAAATTAGGCAGTTTGATTGATTCTTTAGGTACTCTAGGTTTGTATTTTTCAGCAACTGTTGCAATTGCTTTGATATGTTCCGGTGTAGTTCCGCAACATCCTCCAACAATATTGACTAATCCATCTTTAATGAACTCTTCAATTTGTTCTGCAGTATCTTTTGCTGCTTCGTCATATTCTCCAAAAGCATTTGGCAGTCCGGCATTTGGGTAAGCACTAACAAAGTAATTTGTTCGCTCTGCAATAGTTTGAATGTGTGGTCGTAATTGTTTGGCACCAAGGGCACAGTTAAATCCAACGCTGAGTAAAGGAATGTGTGAAATTGAAATCAAAAATGCTTCTACTGTTTGACCCGATAAAGTTCTTCCGCTGGCATCTGTGATAGTTCCGGAAATCATTATGGGTAATCGTTTCCCAATCTCTTCAAAATGAGTTTCAATAGCAAATAATGCTGCTTTTGCGTTTAAAGTATCGAAAATGGTTTCAATTAATAATATGTCAACTCCACCTTCAATCAATGCTTGAGCTTGCTCTTTATAAGCTTTAACAAGATTATCAAATGTTACAGCTCTGTAGCTCGGGTCGTTAACATCTGGCGACATAGATGCAGTTCGATTGGTCGGTCCCATGGCTCCAGCAACAAATCTTGGCTTTAGTGGATTTCTTTCGGTGAATTCATCTGCAATTTCTCTAGCAATTTTTGCTGATTGAAAGTTTATGTCATAAACAGCATTTTCTAAGTTGTAATCAGCCTGAGCTATTTTTGTTCCGCTAAAAGTATTGGTTTCTATAATGTCTGAACCTGCTTCTAAATATTCGGCATGAATGGCTTTTATTATATCCGGTCGTGTTATAGAAAGCAGGTCATTGTTGCCTTTTAAAGGAATTTTACTATTTCTGAATGAGGTACCTCTAAAATCTTCTTCTGTGAGTTTGAAGCGTTGAATCATAGTGCCCATAGCACCATCAAGGACTAATATTCGTTTTGAAAGTTGGGTTTCTATTATACTCATAAATCAATTGCCCTTTTTTATTAAAATAAATAAGTAGAAGGGAAATTATTATTTTCTACTTATCGTTCCACAATTTATTTTGTGGTAGGATTTAGCACCTATTCCATTTTACTGGAGGTTGCCAAGGTATCTCAGGGCCTATTCCCTCCACCTTTCTTGATAAGATGCTCTTATGGCATCAAAAGTTGATTTTTATCAGCATGCAAAAGTATCTACACTTTTACTAAATTACAAAATTTTATATTGAAAATTATGTTGTAAAACTTATGTGTTAAAATTTTGTTTGGTTTTGTAGCTCAAAAAAAGTGTATTAACCTATAAATTATAAAAAAATGAAAATTTATTTTGATAGTTCGTTTTTTTTTTTTTTGTCGGCGAAACGAGATAATTTATCTAAACATAAATAATCTGTATTCGGTAGATAAAATATTTAGTAACTAAAAAAAAAATAAAATGAAAAAAGTAAATTTAATAATTGGAATTTTTTTAATGGTATTGCTAGGTTCTTGTACTAAAGAAAAAACAGAGCCAATTGTCGGAAATGAGAACAACAGTGGTAATTCGTTAATTACAAACCCTGTAGAATTATTAAAGAAAGGAGACTATGAGCTTTATTGTAATGTTCAAACAAGCAGAGATTATGTTAATTTTGTGGGTGGTGTGATGAGGCAAGATTGTATTGATAATTATAAGGTTAGTCCGATGTGTTGTATGACAGGCTCTTTGTGCTATATTATTGTTGAAGCAGATGGACCAGAAGATGAAAGGAATTCAAATGATATGAGATTAATATATCAAAACTCTAGCACAAGAAAAATAGAAAGATTTAAAGGGTTTGGAGATAAACTCGTTATAAATAATGGTCAAGTGTTAGATGGTGATTTTATTATCAGTGAACAATATTAAATTAATTTGTCTAGTTGTACTTCTATTTTTTTGTAGTTGTATAAATAAGACTAATAAATGCGTAGGAATTTGTGAATTAAGAACAGTTGTAGTTGATGAAACTGATTTATTAATTGAAAGACAGCCATATAGCGTATCAATATTAAATGATTCTATTGCATGTTTAATTGTGAATGATCAACAGTTGGTATTATATAATATAAATACTGGTATCCCATGTAAAATAATTGATTCGACGAGCATAGATTTATCGAAATTTCGTTCAGAGTTAATCAAGGAAAAACAAAAATATTTTAAAGAGAATGACTACAACTATTTATCTGATAAAGAAGTGGAAGATTATAATAGTGCTGCGTTACCTAAGTATTTGTTTCACTCCCTAATAATTCAAGATAGTACTCCTTTTTTATTAGCCTCTGTTTTCACGCCATATATTAAAAGGAATAAAGATACTCTTGATTTTGTTTACTCCGAATCAACATTTTATATTGTTGAATTTGATAAAGAATTCAATAGTAAAAGAAATATTATTGAATCACTAGTCCCTCATCATCTAACTGATTTCAAAAAGCCATTTTCCTGGCTATTTCAAGGGTTTATTGTAGATGATTCATTAGTATATACCAATGTTAATTCGGAGGGAAGGGTAGAAGATTATAACAACAGTTTATCAGCAGTTTACAAAATAACTCCTAATGGGTTAAAATTCAAAGCGTTTTTGGATATTAAACGTTCAGAAAAGCTTTCAGAAAAGTATCAAAATTATATTTCAGAAAGTACTCCAACCCCATATTTGAAGAAAGGAAATAAATTTTTCGTATCAAATGGGAGTCATTTGTTCGAATTGATAACAGGTAAACGAATAGCCAATAACTTATTGTCTGATGAAGAAGATAAAATCATAATAAATTTTGATTTTTCGATAAACAAAAAATATATGCTTTATAGTTGTTACGATACAGTTAAAAATAAAATTTTTGCTGTTGTTTATGATTTATCTTTAGATAAAATAGTTGAAAAAAAAGAATTTGAAAAGTACACTAAAATTGCATTTTTTCAGAATAATATGGTCTGTTTAGAATTTAATGATAAAAATGAAGAATATAGGTTTAATACTTATCGTATGTGTGACAATTAATAGTTGTTCAAGGACAAGGAGTTCAGAATTGCATCATGTTTTGGAGGTTGATAATTCAAATGAAATTATTATTGTTAGTATTAATGCATTTGATTGTATTTCTTGCTTCGGTACAATAAACATTGAATTGAAGAAAGCTTTTAAAAAATATCTGATACCTAGCCAAAACAGATTTCTGTATATCTATAACACAAGAAAAAAAGCTCAACGAAATTTTTTAGATAATTACGTGAAATTAGATAGTAGTTTTAAGTTTATTCATCTTAATGATGAGAATATTATAAAGCAAATTGAAGTTGTAACAAAAGGCAATAATAACCAAGAGTCACGTTATTTTATAATTGATAAAACGAATAAAGTTAAAGTTGAAAAAAGATTTAAACCTTAACCGAACTGAATTTTAATTGAAAAAATGAAAATTTATTTTGATAGTTCGTTTTTTTTTTTTTGTCGGCGAAACGAGATAATTTATCTAAACATAAATAATCTGTATTCGGTAGATAAATAAATTTAGTAACAAAAAAAAATAAAATGAAAAAAGTAAATTTAATAATTGGAATTTTTTTAATGGTATTGATAGGCTCTTGTACTAAAGAAAATATTGAACCATCTTATGAAAATAAAAGTAGTAATACCCATAGGATAATTCAAAATAATCCAGACACAATTAATGAGGCTAGGAAAGGTCAAATAGCTTGTAGTGTATATGATAGTTATGGAACTATTGTATGTGCTGGAGTTAGGTGTGGTACTCCTAGAGGTGATTGTGGAAGGAAATTTACCGAGTGTGAATGTGTATCGCGAGTAATTTCAATAGAAAATAAAATGTCAAATATTGATTTTAAAAATTTTCAAAAGTTATGGAATTCTGAAAATGAAAGGGAAAAACTTAAAATAAAAGGTTATTTTTCAAAGGATATATAGTGAAAAGATGGAAATACATATTTATATGGCTTATTGTTGGGGATATATTTTTTTTTACTAACTGTACACTTCCGGAAAATAAAAATAATCTAAATCTTTTGGTTGTTGAAAACGATACAGTTTCAATCATTAATGTTGATACATTTAAGTTTTCAAGTATCAATAAATTTCACCAACCCTATGGGTCTCGAAATATTTATTTCATGAATGAAAAAAAATTAGATTTTTTCAAACTCAACACATCGAATTATACACTTGATTATTTATTTAGATTATCTGATAAGCAGGAATTTATAAGTTTCATTGTTGATGAAAATACAAAAAAACTACACCTGGTTGGCGATAAATATATTTATACATATAATTTTTATGGAATCCAGGAGTCAACTATTAAAATCCCAAATTATAATGGGTTTTTAACTGTTCTTAATCAAAATTTTTCACCCTTATTAAAAGAAAAATGTTGGTATTTTCATTATTTTCCTGATATAGAAGATACATATAAATCTTCAGTTTTTTTTACCAAACCAATTGAAGCAATATACAATCATAGTTCACAAGAAATTAACTTAATTAACTTGAGTTATCCTGAGAGTTATTCTAGTCATTGTTATGGATATAATTTTGCTCCAGATAGGATTAATATAAATTCATCATTACATGGGTATTGCTTCCCACAAAGTGACTCAATTTATTTATATGATCTTAATACAAAAAAAAGCACAGTTAAGTATTTTGGTTCTAATAGAAATAAGAGTTTTTATTTCATTAAGTTTGATGAAATCAACAAAATAAACAATAGTTTGTTTGACGAAATGTATAAAAAAAGTTCATCTTATTTTTTCTCTAACTACGCCCCTTTATCAAAGAAATTTTATAGATATTATTTTCAAGGTAACAAAAGTGATACATCTACAAAAATAAAACCATCTTATTTGGTAGCATATAATAATGATTTAGAATATATCGGAGAAACTTCAGATTCATTCAATTCTGGAATAATATTTGACTCTGAAGATGGATTAATAGCATTATCTCTCAATAAATCTAAACTATATATTATAAAATTTAAATGGTAATTAAAAATTTATTATTAATATTTGTAATTGCTCATTTTATTTCTTGTGAATTAAATCACGAGAAAAATAATACTATTAATAATATCGAATTTGATAGTAAATATTATTATATCGAAGATATTTCAAAAAGAGTAGATAATTTTTTACTTCAAAATACTGAGTATAGTTCAATTTCTGACTTCATAATTTTTTCAAGTAACAACTATTCGAGTTGCGCCATTGAAAATTTTAGTACATTAAGTAAATATTTTGAGAAAACAAATCGTAAAACACTTGTCTTATTCAGTGATAGTAATCTTTTCAATTATAAAATTGCAAATGAAAACGTAATTTTTATCCAAAAGCCAATGCAATTTTTTATAAAAGCTAAGATAGTACATTCTACTCCATATTTATATGTTAGGGAAAAAGAAAAATTAATTTCTCAAGAAATGAATTCTTATATTATAGATTCCTTAATAAAACACAGTGATAATCAATAACCCTTCCCTCTGTAATTTTCTTCCTCATCGTCATTATACATACTCAGATAATTGTTGTATCTGAATTCTGCAATATTGCCTTCAGCAACTGCTTTTTTTACAGCACATTTGGGTTCGTTGATGTGTTGGCAATTATTGAAATGACAATGATTTAAAACAGCTCTCATTTCTATAAAGTAATGTGATAAATCAGATTTTTCAAAATCAATTAATCCAAAAGCTTTTACTCCAGGCGTATCAATCAGATATCCTCCCAAATTCAATTCATGCATTTCAGCAAATGTAGTAGTGTGTTTGCCTTGCTCATAAACTTCTGAAATTTTGCTGGTTTTAATATCTAACATCGGTTCAATTGTATTTAAAAGCGTTGATTTGCCAGCTCCTGAATGTCCGACAACTACTGAAGTTTTGTTTTTTAAAACGGAACGAACTTCGTCAAGATTTAATTCTGTTGTTGCAGAAACTGAAATGCAACGATAACCGATTTTTGAATAAATTGACGAAAGATATTCTAATTTTTGTTGAGATTTAGAACTGTATATATCAAGTTTATTAAAAACAATTACAACGGGTATATGATAAGCCTCAGCAGTTACAATAAAACGGTCGATAAAACCTGTTGATGTTTCAGGCTGCTCAATGGTAACTAATAACAATGCTTGGTCGATATTAGCAGCAATAATATGTGAATGTTTAGAAAGATTAATAGACTTTCGGATAATATAATTTTTTCTTTCACCAAGTTTTGAAATCACAAAATTTTCATTCTCTTTCTCTAAGAAAACATTGTCGCCAACTGCAATTGGGTTAGTTGTTCTAATTCCTATTGTTCTAAATTTTCCTTTTATTCTGGCATCAACAATGTCATTCGATTCGAGCTTAACCCGATACCAACTTCCTGTCGATTTTACTACAATACCTTGCATTTTTTGTAAAAAAACCAAAGGTAAAGAATTATTATGCTTTAAGTTAAAATCTTTAGTTTTGTAAACTATTCGAGTAAAATATGAGTATCGAGGTTACAAATGTTACAAAAATGTATGGCAATCAAAAAGCCATTGATAATGTTTCATTTATGATTGAGCCAGGACAAATAGTTGGATTTCTAGGTCCAAATGGTGCAGGAAAATCAACGATGATGAAAATTATTACTTGTTTTATCCCTCAAACATTCGGCGAGGTTAAAGTCTGTGGATTTGATGTAACTGACAATCCTATAGAAGTGAAAAAAATGGTTGGATATTTACCCGAGCACAATCCACTATATCTCGACATGTACATAAAAGAGTATCTCGATTTTACTGCAGGAGTATATAAAGTACAAAAAAGAAAGCAAAGGATTGATGAAATAATAGATACTGTTGGGTTGACTGCCGAAAAAAACAAAAAAATAGGAGCTCTATCAAAAGGCTATCGTCAACGAGTTGGATTGGCTCAAGCACTAATTCATGACCCTCAAGTATTAATATTAGATGAGCCAACTACAGGATTAGATCCAAATCAAATTGAAGAAATAAGAAATTTGATAAAAAAAATAGGAAAAGAAAAAACCATAATGCTTTCAACCCATATCATGCAGGAAGTTGAAGCTATTTGCAACAAAACAATAATAATCAATAAAGGTAAAATTGTTGCAAACGATACCACATCTGAGCTGCAAAATCTAGGAAAAGATACTATAACTCTACTACTAGAATTTGATAAGGAAATCTCAAAATTGGAGCTTGAGAAAATCAACGGAATATTAAAAGCAGCAGGTAAAACACCAACCATTTGGTATGTTGAAATAGAATCAGATTCCGTTAGAAATAATATCTTTCAATTTGCTTTAGAAAACAAGCTTACCGTTTTAACCATCCAAAAAGAAACACAAAGCATTGAAAATGTGTTCAAAAAATTAACCAAATAAAATACGGTTAAAATAGTAGGGCATAATTTTTTTTCTTTACTTTGTCGCGATTATTTGTGGAATGATTTGATTGATTGCAACCACACAAATTTTACTCTTGAGTGAAATTTAAAAAGTGCTAAAATATCACAATTCTGACCTCATTTTTTCAATTACAATTAACTAAAGTATAATCTTTAAAATTTAAATTAATGTCTTATTTATTTACATCTGAATCAGTATCAGAAGGTCACCCGGACAAAGTTGCCGATCAAATCTCTGATGCTCTAATCGACAATTTTTTAGCTTTTGACCCAAACTCAAAAGTGGCGTGTGAAACATTAGTTACAACAGGGCAAGTGGTTTTAGCCGGTGAGGTTAAATCAAAAGCGTATCTGGATGTTCAAGAAATAGCCAGAGAAGTAATTCGTAAAATTGGTTATACCAAATCAGAATACATGTTTGAAGCTAATTCATGTGGTATTTTATCTGCAATTCACGAACAATCTGCTGATATCAACCAAGGAGTTGATAAAAAGAAAAAAGAAGACCAAGGAGCAGGTGACCAAGGTATGATGTTTGGCTATGCAACTAATGAAACAAGTAACTATATGCCTCTGGCATTAGACTTGGCTCATGCAATTTTAATAGAGTTGGCAGCATTAAGACGAGAAAATAAACAAATAAAATATCTAAGACCTGACGCTAAATCACAAGTAACATTAGAATATAACGATAAAAACGTTCCTGTTAGAATTGATGCTATTGTGGTGTCAACGCAACATGATGATTTTGACACAGAATCTAAGATGTTAGCAAAAATCAAAAAAGACATCATAAGCATATTGATTCCGAGAGTTAAAAAGAATTATCCAAAATATGCCAAGTTATTTAACGATAAAATTAAATACCACATTAACCCTACCGGTAAGTTTGTAATTGGTGGTCCACACGGGGACACAGGCTTAACAGGGCGAAAAATTATCGTTGACACTTATGGCGGGAAAGGTGCTCATGGAGGCGGAGCATTTTCTGGAAAAGACCCAAGTAAAGTTGACCGTTCTGCAGCTTATGCAACACGACATATTGCTAAAAACTTGGTTGCAGCAGGAGTTTGTTCGGAAGTTTTAGTGCAAGTTTCTTATGCTATCGGAGTTGCTAAACCAATGGGTATTTTTATAGACACAAATGGAACAGCAAAAGTGAAAATGACTGATGGTGAAATTGCAAAAGTTGTTGAAAAAGTGTTTGACATGACACCGTATGGAATTGAAACCAGACTTAAATTACGAAATCCAATATACAGCGAAACTGCAGCTTATGGGCACATGGGTAGAAAAAACGAAGTAGTTTCAAAAACTTTTAAAGTAAACGGAGGAAAAACAAAAACAGTTAAAGTTGAATTGTTTACCTGGGAGAAGTTGGATTATGTGTCAAAAATTAAAACTGCATTTAAAATTAAATAATAAATGAAAAAGGGTTGCGTAGTAGCAACCCTTTTTTTATAAAAAAATCCAAATAAAAAATAGAAACGATTAAATGTTTTTTTTGTAATTTGGCGACTTATAAATAAAAAATTAAAACAAAAAGAAGATAACAAACAATTAAACTATGAAAAAGGTATTAGCATTATTAACAATTACAAGCGTACTAAGCTTTGGTATGTTAAATTCGGTTCATGCTCAAGACGAAGCTGCCAAAACAGAAACAACACAACAAGCAGCTCCTGCTGATAAAGCAGCAGCACCAGCAGCACCAGAAGCAGCAGCACCTGCAGAAGGTGAAAAGTCTTTTACACAGGTAATTAAACAAAAATTTATTGAAGGTGGTCCAGAGTTTATGGGGATTACTTTAATCTGTTTGATTCTAGGGCTTGCTATTGTAATTGAAAGAATTATCTATTTAAACATGGCTACAACGAATTCTACCAAGCTGTTAAAAAACATTGAAAATGCACTTAACTCAGGTGGAGTAGAAGCTGCAAAAGAAGTATGCAGAAACACTCGTGGCCCTGTTGCTAGTATTTTTTACCAAGGTTTAGACAGAAGTCATGAAGGAGTTGATATGGTTGAAAAATCAATTGTTGCTTATGGAGGAGTTCAAATGGGATTGTTAGACAGAGGATTGTCTTGGATATCCCTATTTATTGCATTAGGTCCAATGTTAGGTTTCTTGGGAACAGTTATCGGTATGATTGACGCTTTTGATGCTATTGCTGCTGCTGGTGATATATCTCCTGCAATCGTTGCTGACGGTATCAAAGTTGCGTTATTAACCACTGTACTTGGTTTGATTGTAGCAATGGTTTTACAGTTGTTCTACAACTACTTAATTGCAAAAGTTGAAAGCATTGTTAATGATATGGAAAATGCATCTATTTCATTAGTTGACTTATTAGTAAAACATGAATTAACTAAAAAATAAGAATAATTATGAATAACAAAATATTTAGATTTATCTTATCAGGATTACTTGGAATATCAGCAATACTCAGTGTATTGTTTTTTCTGGAGTCAATCTCTGAAGGGATATTAATAGCCTGGTGTTATGTATTATTCGCTATTGCTACTGTTGCTGCAATAATATTCCCAATTGTCAATATGATTTCAAACCCAACGGGTGCAAAAAATGTGCTAATTGGAGTTGCGTTAACAGGATTAGTTTTTGGAATTGGTTTTGCTTTTTCAACTAATGAGGAATATTATACTTTGAGTGGAGTACAATTAGCTGATGCTTTTGAATCTAGCTATTCTGAAGCCGGGCTTATTGCATTCTACATCATGGGAACTACAGCTATTTTAGCTGTAATTTACGCTGAAGTTTCAAAATTATTTAAATAGAAAATCAATAAAAATGGCAAAGAGAGAGATTCAGGAAATTAATGCCGGCTCGATGGCTGATATTGCATTTTTGCTATTGATATTCTTCTTGGTTACTACAACGATGGATACGGATACAGGGTTAATTAGAAAACTACCTCCACCACCGGAAGATGTTAGCGACCCTGAAAAAATTGATATCAAACAAAGAAACATTTTTGAAGTACTTGTAAATGCAAATGACCAATTGTTGGCAGATGGAGAATACATACCGGTTACAGAACTTAAAGAAAAAGTAAAAGAATTTATCAAAGGAGACCCAAACAATCCTGAAATGCCCGAATATAAAGTTGAGGAAGTCCCTCTATTTGGATCAATTCCTGTATCAAAACAAATTGTTTCGTTACAAAATGATAATGGCACGTCTTACCAAATGTACATTAAAGTACAAAACGAGCTTATTGGTGCTTATAGGGAAGTTAGAAATGAAAGAGCAATGAAAGAGTTTGGAAAAAGTTTTGATGAGCTCTTAGTTCTTGCTGAGAAATCGGAAGAATTTAGTAATCAAGCAGAAGCAATTAAAGCAATTTATCCTCAGCGAATTTCTGAAGCTGAACCAAAATCAATAGGAGGAAAAAAATAATGTCAAAATTTAGAAAAGACGGAAAAAAAGCGATGCCTGCAATCAGTACTGCATCACTTCCTGATATTGTTTTCATGTTGCTATTCTTCTTTATGGTTACTACAACAATGCGACAAACTACTTTAAAAGTTAATGTAGTTTTACCAAAAGCTACTGAAGTTGAGAAATTGGAAAAAAAATCATTGGTAAGCTATATTTATATAGGCGACCCAATCAAATCACTTCAAGCATCTTTTGGTACTGCAGCAAGAATACAATTAAACGATGCATTTGCAGTTAAAGAAGATTTGTTTCAATTTGTAGAAATGGAAAAAGATAAAAGAGATGAGGCAGAAAGAAATATGATTACTTGGTCATTAAAGGTTGACCAAGATACTAAAATGGGAATTGTAACAGAAGTTAAACAAGAAATGCGTAAAGTAAACGCACTTAAAATTAACTACTCTGCAAAACGTACAGACAAAATATCAGAATAACATTTAGAAAGTTATAAAAAAAAGAGGGAGATTTCTCCCTCTTTTTTTTATAAAAAAGTAATCAAGATTAAATTTATTAAGTGATTTCTATCACATAGAATCAGATAAATCTAATTTCATTTTAGAAAAAATTATCAATGAAGAATTTTATAAAAAATATAAAAAAATGGTCAATACGATTTATTTTATTTTTCTTTATATCTTCTATATTGTCTGTTTTGATTTTAAAATGGGTGCCTGTTTACATTACACCACTGATGATTATTCGTGTTATTGAGCAAAAAGCTGATGGAAAAGACGCTAAATTATCTAAAGAGTGGAAGTCATTAGATAAAATTTCACCTCATTTACAATTGGCAGTAGTTTGCTCAGAAGACCAAAATTTTATTAAACACAATGGATTTGATTTTGATGCAATTCAAAAAGCAATAAAACACAACGAAAAGAGCGATAAAAAAAGAGGAGCAAGTACAATCAGTCAACAAACTGCTAAAAATGTTTTTTTATGGGCTGGAAGAAGTTGGATAAGAAAAGGTTTTGAGGTTTATTTTACCTTTTTGATTGAATTGATGTGGGACAAAGAAAGAATAATGGAAGTTTACTTGAATATTGTTGAATTAGGTGATGGAGTTTATGGGGCAGAAGCTGCATCTCAGGAGTTTTTTAATATATCAGCAAACAAAATTGATAAAAGGCAAGCTGCAACATTAGCAGTTGTACTACCAAGCCCTCTTAGATATAATGCCAAAAAACCAGGAAAATACTTACAAAAAAGAATTGATTGGACCTTGAGGCAAATGCGATTGTGGGGCGGAAAATTAGACTATTCTGACACCACTACGAATAAACAAAAAAAATAATTATCTTTTATAGATAGGAACTGCTGAACAAGCTTCTCCAAACATTATGGATTTTGCAAATTCTTGAGTATGCATAGCGAAATCAATTATCACACTCTCCGGAATAGGGTACTTTCCACAACCCTTTATGATTACCGATTTGTCTTTAAAAATAGAAAAATCATAAGTAGAAATTATATCACTAAAAATAGATTTTTCCATATCTTTTGTAGTTCCAAAAATTACTTTTTTTGAATGAGGCTTAATGTGTGAAGCGATTAACATAAATGCCCAAAGAGGAATTATTGCATCAACAGAACATAAAATCGAAACATAATTATTTTTATAAATTGACCAATCGTGTTGTTTTACAAAGCTTCGAATATCTTTTTCAAGTAATATTTGTTCTTGAAAGAGCAATTCTTTCATATCAAATATTTTCCTTTCTCCAGTAGGATATAAATCATCTAAATTTATTTGAACAATTCCACTTTTTTCTACTCTGTTTGTGATTTCTTTTTCCATACTTGTAAAATTAATTGTTTTAAAATAAATCAAATAGGATTTTTTTTGATTCAACAACAATATCAATACGTTCCAAATTTTTGAGGATAATGTTTAACTTCGCTAATTATTTAACACATCTCAATAAATATGACAACAACTGTAACATCGAACTCTTTTGGCATAGAAGAAACATTAAAAAAATTAGGACTAAAAGAAATTAATGAAGGAACATCAACGGGTTCTACATTTTATAAAGGAGATAAAACAATCTCATCATTTTCTCCAACTGATGGAAAATTGATTGGTAGAGTAACTGTTACTTCACCGGAGAATTATGAAAAAGTGATGAATACAGCATCTGATGCATTCAGAATTTTTAGAGCCATTCCAGCCCCAAAAAGAGGAGAATTGGTTCGTCAATTTGGACAAAAATTAAGAGAATTAAAAGAGCCTCTTGGAAAATTAGTTTCCTATGAAATGGGCAAATCACTTCAAGAAGGATATGGTGAAGTTCAAGAAATGATTGATATTTGTGATTTTGCTGTTGGATTATCAAGACAATTGAATGGATTAACAATACCTTCTGAACGACCCGGCCATGTGATGAGGGAACAATATCACCCGTTGGGAATAATTGGTATCATTTCAGCGTTTAATTTTCCTGTAGCTGTTTGGAGTTGGAACACCGCATTGGCATGGGTTTGTGGAGATGTTTGTGTTTGGAAACCATCAGAAAAAGCTCCTCTGTGTTCAATTGCTTGTCAAAATATTATTGCTGAAGTATTGAGAGAGAATAATCTCCCAGAAGGTATATCGTGTATAATAAATGGAGATTATAAAGTGGGAGAGATGCTAACAACTGACTTTAGAGTACCGTTGGTTTCTGCAACAGGTTCTACTCGAATGGGAAGAATTGTAGGAACAAAAGTTGCCGAACGATTTGGAAAGTCATTATTAGAATTGGGTGGAAACAATGCAATAATAATAACTCCCACAGCTGATTTAAAAGTTGTAGTACCAGGTGCTGTATTTGGTGCTGTAGGAACTGCTGGACAAAGGTGCACATCTACTAGAAGATTAATTATCCACGAAACTGTTTATGATAAAGTTAGAGATGCAATTGTCGGAGCATACAGCCAAATCAAAATTGGAAATCCGCTAGATGAAACCAACCATGTAGGGCCATTGATTGATAAAGATGCTGTTATTATGTATTTAAATGCAATAGACCAAGCAAAATCTGAAGGCGGAAACGTGCTGGTTGAAGGTGGAATTTTGCAGGGTGTTGGATATGAGAGTGGTTGCTATGTAAAACCTTGTATTATTGAGGCAAAAAATCATTTTAAAATTGTTCAACACGAGACCTTTGCCCCTATTTTGTATTTGATGAAATACTCAGGTGGTGTCGAAAATGCAATTGAGATTCAAAATGAAGTTATGCAAGGATTATCCTCGGCTATTATGACAAATGAAATAAAAGAGGCTGAAAAATTTCTTTCTTATGCAGGTTCAGACTGTGGGATTGCAAATGTTAATATCGGTACTTCTGGTGCAGAGATTGGAGGAGCCTTCGGCGGAGAAAAAGAAACAGGCGGTGGAAGAGAGTCAGGATCTGATTCATGGAAAATTTATATGAGAAGACAAACAAATACCATCAACTATTCTGATAGTTTACCACTTGCTCAAGGAATTAAGTTTGATTTATAAATTTAAAACCTGTAAAAAAAAGCGAATCGCATGATTCGCTTTTTTTATTTATTGAATAATTAGTTTCTGAATACTATTTTTTCCATCAACTTCAAAGCGAATGAAATATACTCCTTTGGTCAAATTACCAAATTGGTTTATAGGAATAGAAAACTTTCCAGGAGCAAATTTCTGATTTTTAAGGACTTCACAAACTTCCTTGCCTATTACATCACAAATTGAAATATTCAAATCATTTATATTTTTGTTTACATTAAATGAAATAGTAGCATGTTTTGTTGTTGGGTTTGGGTAAACATAAACACCTGATAGTAAACCAGGGTCATCAATTCCGGTTACTATACCTATATTTATATCGTCCATCCAAAAGTTGTTCCCTCCGGAATTTCTAAACATAAATCTAAATTTCACATTGTTGAATTGGGTGAGTGATGATAAATCAATGGTGTCTTCTTTCCAATCCGAATTTGTAGGAATAAAATAACTGTCTGTAGGACTTGAAGTGCTTAGTGTTGAACTTAGTTTTGCTTTCAAAACATTCCAGGTTTTCCCGCAATTGGTTGTATAATATATAACTAATCTGTCGTTTCCGCCATTTAATTTTTTTGCATACGCATATTTATAGGTTAATCGCATGTTTGGACTTAGAGTTAAGTCATACGATGGTGAAATTAGGTCAGATATTTCCGTAAAGCTATTGTTAACGTTACTAATCATTACAGATCTATTTCCAGAAAAGCTGGCAACAGAAGTGTTGTTCCAGTTGTTTTGGGCAGATTCAACAATCATCCAATTTGTGTTAAATGCACTGAGACTTTCAAAATCATCAGAAAAAGGCAAAACAGAAAAATCAGCATTATCATTGCTTACAAAAATAATATTGTTTTTTTCATGATAACCCACTCCAGCAGTTGTTCCAGGTCTATTGATTGCAGAATAAACGCCCTTAGAATTATAGGTAATTATTGGGTTTTGAATATTCGAACTTGATGGAGTGCCTCCATTAAATACCCAATCCCAAGATGTGGGTGTCGCATTATAAGAACTATCAGTAAAAAGAACTTGCTCACCTTCGCATAGGTAGCGTTTGTTGTACTTAAAATTTGCAATTGGTGTACAAATCGGATTGGGATTATATGGGTCTGCAGTTCCTGTGTTGATTAAGTTCGTTTGACTAACAATATAATCTCTAAATCCATCGGGTGAATTTAATGCTGCGTGCATGCGTTGTTTTTGCCCTTCAGTAAACATTAAATCACAGAAATTATATTCCATGTAATTTTGAACATTATCAATGCTGCCACAAGAACTTGCTGTATCGCTACAACCTGTTTTTCCAATTGTATTCGGAGTGTCTGCTACATCATCATCTTGAAAGCAATTCGCAGGGTCTTGTGGGCTATTACTATGACCCCAAGTGTGGGCTAGGTTAAGCCAATGACCAACCTCATGAGTTACCGTATTTCCCAATTGTTGTGCAATGAGAACAATGCCTTCCATTTCATCTGGAACTGTGCCTGGATAATAAGCATAACCACCTGCTCCAAATGAAATTACTTTTCCTTGCCAAATATTCAAGTATTTTCTTGTTGGTGTGTTCCATGATGGTCTAACTGTATAGGGGTCATCCATCAAATATGTGTGTTTGCTCTCTGTTCGAGTGATACCTTCAGTACAATTTCCATCAGGGTCTATGGTTGCAAGTCTGAACTCAATTTCACAATCTGCAACTATACCTGCAAACAATGCATGAACATTTCCAACATCAGAATTTAGTTTTTGAAAATCCAGATTCAGTTTCGCTATTTCATTTACAATAGAATCCTTTGAGATATTTTCAGGTCCATTGTCATGTATAACATGCCAAACAACTGGTATGATGTATGAAATTGTTTTTTTTCCTGTAGAATTTGATTTTCCATAGTTTTTGTTCGTCCATTTTTTAGCAAATTTGCTTTGCCTGTCCATCAATTCCTGAATGTTTGGATTCTTTTTTAATAATTCATTGTATTTTTCAGAGGTTGAGCAAGTTCGGTATTCGCTATCATTTGATTGAGCAAATACACGAAATGAAAAAATTACAAACAGCTTTACGATAATTAGGTATTTCACTTTGAAATTTGTTTTTTAACAAAAAAAGACTCGAAACCGAAGTGCGAGTCTTTTTAATGTAAGTTTATGAATTGATTTATTTAACAATTAATTTTTCGATTTTGATTTTATTATCAGCATTAAACTCAATAAAATACATGCCGGTTGAAAGTTTTTTACCTTGGTCAATACTCATGTTATATTTTCCAGCTGTCAATGATTGTCCGTTAATTACGGTTGTAACTTCTTTTCCTAAAACATCTTTAACTGATATTTTTAATTTTTTCACATCGCTGTTTAGGACAAATGAAATATTAGCACTTTCATTAGTAGGATTGGGATAAACAATGAAATTAGAAATATTTTTTACTTCAGGAACTGCGGTAGGGTTGTCGCCAAAAATATTGATGTCATCTAAATACATGTTATTTCCACCGTTACTTTTGAAATGAAATTTGAATCTAACATTAGTTTTTGAAGCTAATGCAGCACTAATTGTATAAGTATTGTCTTTCCACTGAGAAGCTCCAGAAGGTGTAAATGAAGCATCAGTTGCAGGTGCACTCGACATTGAACTTGCAGTTTTTACTGTTGCAATTTGCCATGAAGTACCACAATCAATTGAAGAATAAATAGTAAGAATATCATTACCACCGGCAATTTTCTTTGCATAAGCAGCTTTCCAATTTAGCTTAGGGGCTGTGTATGTAGATAAATTATATGATGGGGAGATTAGTTCAGTAATATCGTTTGTGGAATTGGAAACATTATTTACTCTCATCGCTCTTGATCCAGTATATGCAGCATTTGTTGAGTTTGTCCAGCCAGATCCATTTTGTGTTTCAATTTTCCAGTCGGCATTAAATTGAGAAACATTTTCAAAACTCTCAGCAAATGGAAGTGTATATTGTGCTGTTAATGTACTTACTGTGATAATATTTGATTTAGAAGCCTGTGTTGCATAACCTGCACCATTCCCAGGTGAGTAAGTGGCACCATAAACACCAGCAGTATTGTAAGTAATAACTGGAGTTTGCAAAGTTGATGAACTAGGAGTTCCTCCAGCAAATGTCCAACTCCATAAAGTTGGAGTTCCGTTATATGTGTTAATGTCATTAAATGTTACACTATCTCCTTCGCAAATTTTCGATTTGTTGTAAACGAAGTCAGCACCTTGAAGTAAACAAACAGGATTTTGGTTGTATGGGTCATCAGTACCTGTGTTTGTTCTGTTTGCAGCACTCCATAAAGAACTTCTTTTTCCAACACCAGAATTTAATGCTGCATGCATTCTTTGTTTTTGCCCCTCTGTAAACATAACATCACAGAAGTTATATTCCATGTAGTTTTGTACATTATCAATACTGTTACAAGATTGTGAAGTTTCTGAGCATCCGGTTTGTCCAATTGTGTTTGGGGTATCAGTTACATCATCATCTATATTACAGTTGTTTGGATCGCCAGGTGTGTTTGAATCTCCCCAACAGTGTTTAAGATTTAAGTAGTGTCCTACTTCATGAGTAACTGTATTTCCTAATTGTCCGGCAATCAAAACAACACCCTCTCTGTTGTTGGGTACATAACCAGGATAAAATGCATAACCACCGGCTCCACTTGCAATAGCTGAACCCTGCCAAATATTTAAGTAGGTATGAGTTGAAGAATTCCAAGATGGGCGAATAGTTTTTGCAGATTCGTCCATGGCGTAAGTAATGGCATTTTTGGTTCTGGTAATTCCTTCGGTACAGTTGCCATTTGGGTCTTTTCTTGCCAATCTAAATTCAACTTGTATATCGGCTGTAATTCCTGCAAATAAAGCATGAGCATTAACAATGTCTGCATTCAGCTTTTGATAATCTTCATTTAGTTTTGCAATTTCGCTTTCAATCGTTGCTTTAGAGATATTTTCTGGACCACCGTTATGAATAACATGCCAAACTACTGGGATTACATATAGAATTGTTTTTTTTCCTGTTACTGGATCAATACTTGATTTACCATAGAACTTTTTTGTCCAATCTAATGCATGTTGGTTTTGTTGTTCCGCCAAAGCCTTAATTGTTAAATTGTTTTCGCTGATTTCGTTGTTGCGTTCTGCTGCAGAACACGCTCTGTAATCAATTCCCGGAATACCTGTTTGTGTAAATGCAGTTATTGAAAATAAACTACATGCTATAATTGAAATTGTAAATTTTGCTTTCATTTTTATGGATTTAAGAGTATAAAGTTACGAATTAGCTTCATAAAAGTTTAGATTATTCCAAATTTATGATTGTATTCCTATTGTTTTTAATATCCAGATGTTTATAAAATTCATTTGAGTTACCCAATTGTAAAACCATTTTGGATTAGTATTGCTTTTAAATTTTTTGTTATGAATAAATCGAGAATAGTTTATATTGTTTTTTTTCTTTCTGCAGTGGTAGTTTCATGTGTTCCATCACGAAAGTATGAAGAGTTAAATGCTAAATATAAAACTTGTACTGATGAGAATGCAAGTTTAAAGAACTCAAATAAAGAACTTGAAGAGAAGTCTAACGAAATGTCGGTTTCTATTGAACAGATGAAAAAAGCTATTGCATCTTTAGAAAGTGATACCACTGTTATGGGAACTTCATTACGATTAATGACGACAAACTATGACAACATCAATAAAACCTATCAATTGTTGTTAGATAAGAACAATGAATTATTATCGGGGAATAAAACAACTACTGAAAAATTGATGAAAGATTTGCAAAAAACACAAGAAGAATTGCAGTCGAAAGAAGATGCGTTGAGAACATTGGAGGGGTCATTAACAGCTAAAGAGGAGAAATTGAAAAAATTAACTACTGAATTGGAATCGAGAGAGAAACGAGTGAATGAGTTGGAAGCAATGATTAATAGAAAAGATTCGTTAGTTACGGCATTAAAAAATAAAGTAAAAGATGCATTGCTTGGATTTGAAAACAATGGGTTAACTATTCAACAAAAAAATGGGAAAGTATATGTTTCATTAGACGAAAGTTTGTTGTTTTCGTCGGGAAGTTATGCTGTAGCAGCTAAAGGGGTTGATGTGTTAAAGAAATTAGCAAAAGTATTAGAGCAAAATCAAGAAATTAATATTTTAGTGGAAGGTCATACCGATAATGTTCCATTAAATGGTAAAGGTGATATTGCTGATAATTGGGATTTGAGTGTTAAACGAGCAACCTCTGTGGTTAAAATTATAACAACCAACAGCACGGTAAATCCAAAACGCTTAACAGCTGCCGGAAGAAGCGAATACATTCCGTTAGACATGACCAACACCGCTGATGGTAGAAAGAAAAACAGGAGAACAGAAATTATTCTTTCACCAAAACTGGATGAGTTATTACAGATGTTAGAGAGTAACAGTAACTAGGAAGGGTATTAATTTTTAATTCGTTGATAATCTTCAACTTCTTGAATTATTTCTTTATTATTTGGCTCAGCGACCATTTTTTTAATTAACTCTCCCTGCTTCAAATCATTACGATAGTAGATATCGATAAGGGTATTTGACGGTACGAACAGTAACGAAATAATGAAGATTAAAAAAACAATAGGGATTCCGATATTTTTATATAGACTTGGTATGCTATTTTTCAAGTCTTCCCTAAAATAAAAAATAAAATTCAAAACTATTCCTGCCAAGGATATACTGAGTAGTAAATTCGAATTTGGAAATAGCTGTATCTTAAAATATATGGCAATAGTAGAAAAAGTCCATATCATATTCGAGAAAACAATAAATATTATAGATAACTTATTTAATTGCTTATTAAAAAAAGATTTTATTCCGATTGTTAAAAAGATAATTACCAATAAAAAAATTAAAAATGTTGTAATTGACCCTGCCATTATTCCATTAGCAAACTTAATTGCAATTGAAAATACTAAAAATACTCCGATTACTCCGATTAAAAAGAATTGATTTTTCATAAAAAAAATCTATTAAAACTCAGTACCAAATAAATTTTTCATTTTTCACTAATTTTCTCACGATGAAAAATAAGACATATAAAGAATAACTACCTAATAATAGGTATGCACTTATTTCAAAATTTCTTTTGAAAAGAAAATCAATAATTTTACCTACAGATAGCAAAATAAGATAGTTAAAATACGTGTATATTATTGGCTCATTCTGAAGTTGATTTTTTGAAACTTTCATAAAAAATATCCATTGAGAAACAAGCAACAATCCTAAACCAACGATAACAATTAAAAACCCAATAATTGAATCTGGTAATAAGCCGTTGACAACAAACCACAATAAAACAAATATTATCCCGAAAGAAAATAAAAACTTATTATATTTTACCGTGTTATTCATGAATTTTTTATTTTTCAATATCAATGTATACCCTATTAATATTAAGCATTAACACAAGAAGACCCTGATCCTGTTAGTCCACAACTTGCTCCGCAACACATAGCAGTACCCAATATACAAGGAATTTCACCCATTAAGGCACAAGCTATCTCACATCCAAAATGAGTAGAACAATCACTCCGTACTTGTTTATAGCAGTTAGCAAAACATGAAGATTCTACAGTACCGTCGTCTCCAATTATTATATCAATTATTCTATTATTTTTTATATTCGTTGTTACTAATAACTGACCCGAAGGCTCAAAAAAACTGAAACTGCCTGAGTTTGTTTCAAAGATTAATTGATCAACATTTTCAATACTTTCAATAATTAATTTAGTTTCGACAACTATAGAGAAGAAATTTAGATTATTTGATGGAACAAATCCAGCCAATCCTTTTTTACCAGTTTCTTTCTTATCTTTAGATGGAATATATATTACTTTTTCTCCATTTAAATACGTTCCTAATAATGCGTTATTCAAATCTAATTCACCAAATTTTGATTCATTATAACCTGTAAAACCAATACTATTACGAAAGTCAATATATAAGGGGTCATTGATAGATAATGGAATTTCGCTAACCAATACACTCTGAAATACAACATTATCTTCAACAGAACCAAACTTATCACCATGTTGTAAATGAGCTGAAATAGCATTTTCATTAACATTTAGTGTGTTCCCATTATGAACTACATTAAATTTATCTATTCTTTGAGTTATAGATGTTTCATTAACACCCGTAGTTAATGAATTGCTTTCGGTATTTTCTTTATTACACCCAAGTACTGTTAAAACTATCGTTGCTATCAATAAAAATTTCTTTTTCATAATATTCAAATTTAAAGATTAAAACATTAACAAATGAAAACTATTTTTTCAGATTAAAAAATAGTTTAAACTTCTAAATATTGACATATTATGACTAATTTAGACGTTTTAAAATTTATCTAGATGATAGAAATAGGCTCAAACATTCGAAAAATAAGAGAATTAAAAGGATTCCCTCAAGATTTTATGGCAAATCAATTAAAAATAAGCCAACGTCAATATAGCCGTATTGAAAAAGAAGAAACGAAGTTAGATTTAGATAAACTCAACGCTATAAGTGAAATTCTAGAAGTAACTCTTGAACAATTACTTGGTTTCAATGAAAAATTTATTTTCAATAATTGTCAAACGGCTTTTGGTAATAACAAAAATTATTATGCCTACTCCGAAAACGAAAAAACATTATACGAGAATCGGATAAAACACTTAGAGGATGAAGTGCTTTTTTTAAGAGGAGAGATTAATAAAAAATATAAATAAAATACTGAAAAATTTTCAAAATTGTCGATTTTATGGATAGGATATATTTAGTGTCTCTCTATAATGTCAATATTTGGTAAAGCATTTTCTACGTCAAAATCACCAATTTTTGTTCTACGCAATTCGCTGAGGTGAGCACCTGAGTTTAATCGTAATCCAAAATCTCTTACGATGGAGCGTATGTAAGTTCCTTTACTACACGTAATGCGAAATTTTACATATAATCCTTTTTCGTAATTCGGAGCTAAGTTGATTCTGTCGTTTTTGTAATTTTCGTCAATCTTTACAGTATCTTTTAGCTCATTAATATTGGTTGAAAACCCTAGAATTTCAAACGATTTAATGGTGATTGTATTAGATTTTATTTCTACTTCTTCGCCACTTCTGGCATACTCATAAGCTCGTTTTCCGTCAATTTTTTTTGCTGAATGTATTGGGGCTGTTTGTTGTTGTTCTCCAAGAAATGATTTTGCTACCTCTTCAATCATTTCTTTAGTAATGTGGTTGGTAGGAAATTCTTCATCAACTTCTTTTTCTAAATCGAATGATGGAGTTGTTGCTCCAATAGTTATAGTACCGGTGTATTCTTTGGTTTGAGCTTGAATTTCGTCAATTTTTTTGGTGAATTTACCAGTACAAATAATTAAAAGTCCTGTTGCTAAAGGGTCGAGTGTTCCAGCATGACCAACCTTTATTTTTTTAAGGTCTAATTCTTTTCGTAATTGATAGTGAATTTTTTTTACCACATCAAACGATGTCCACTTTAGTGGTTTGTCAATTAAAATGATTTGTCCGTTTAAAAATTTGTCTTGAAGTTGCTGCATTATACTATGGTAAGTTCAATTCCCATAAAATAAAGTGCTAGAATAATAATTCCAACAACAATACGATAGTATCCAAAATATTTAAAACCATGTTTGGTTAAGAAACTGATAAATCCTTTTATAGCAAGAATAGCTACAATAAAAGCAACTACATTTCCAATAATTAACAAGGTAATTTCTTCACCATGAAAACCTCCGCCATCTTTATAAAACTTTAACAATTTATAGCCTGTTGCCGCTAGCATGGTTGGAATAGCAAGAAAAAATGAAAATTCGGCAGCGGCTTTTCTGTTCATTTTTTGAGTTAAACCACCAATAATGGTTGCAGCTGAACGAGATACGCCAGGAATCATGGCAATACATTGAAACAATCCGATTTTAAAAGCCGTTGGGTAAGTAACTTCAGAAGTGCCAGAAACTTCGGTTTTTTTAAACCATTTATCTACATAGATTAAAACAATTCCCCCTAACAAAAGTGTGGTGGCGACTACAATTACATTTTCCAATAAGGCATCAATGTAATCATTCAATAAAAACCCGAAAACAGCTGCAGGAATAAATCCAACAAATAATTTAAGGTAAAAATTTACAGATTGAAAAAAACGCTTCCAATATAACGCCAATACTGACAAAATAGCTCCAAACTGAATAGCAATAGTAAATGTTTTAGTAAAATCATCATTTGCGATTCCCATCAATGAAGAACCGATAATCATGTGACCGGTAGAAGATACAGGTAAAAATTCAGTTATTCCTTCAATTACAGCAAGTATAATTGCTTCAATAATTGTCATCAGGTAGTTTTATAAAATTATTTAACTTTTTTCATAATGCCCCAGCCCACAATTACCAGTCCAAGGATAATCAAAACGGGAGAAACAAACATTCTTCTAAAAGAAAACAATTCTTCACTAAAAACAGCAGGGTCTTCAGAGCCTCCACCGGATAATAAAACATATCCCAAAACAGTTAAAAAAGTACCAATTATTAGTAGTATATAATTCTGCTTTCCAAATGCAAAATCTTTATTTATTCTATTGTTATCACTCATTTTTTTTATTTATTAAAAAGTTTATATTATTTTTTAGTCAGAACAGATAATCTTAATAATACAAATTTCCGGTTTCCATTCTTAAAAACTTTCTTACTGCCAAAATTGTAGATATCCATGAAATCAATATTCCTAAAATAATTACCATTAGAAATAATGCACCATATAACTCTATATTGTTAAAATCAATAATTTCAGGAATTTGTTTTTCTAAATAATAAAGAAAAATCAATATTAATCCTATGGATATAGTTGAGGCTATAATTCCATTGCCAATCCCTTTAAGAATAAAAGGCTTTTGAATAAAAGATGATTTTGCACCAACCAACTGCATGGTTTTAATTAAAAATCGTTTGGAATAGATAGAAAGTCTGATGGTATTGTTTATCAGAGCCATAGCAATAGTTAAAAGTAACGCACTAAAAGCCAGAAGATAAAAGCTTATTTTATTTACATTTTCATTGACAAGGCTTACCAAGTCTTTCTGATAAAAAACTTCTTTTATTTTAGGGTTATCAGAAAGATTAGATTCAATAACAGAAAGACTGTCTGTATTTGCATAATCAGCATTTAATTTTACATCTATCGAAGATAGCAAGGGATTATATCCTAAGAAGTTAATAAAATCTTCACCAAGCTCTCGTTGAAGTTCTGCTGCAGCAGAATCCGGATGAATAAAATGGGTAGATTTTACAAAACTTTCTGCATCAAGCGATTTCTGAATTTGTGCAATATCAACTTCTTTGATTCCTTCTTTTAAGATTATTGAAAAACCTATATTTTCTTTAACATGATTGGAAATTTGCTTAGCGTTCAAAATAATTAGTCCTAAAATACCTAGCATAAATAATACCAACGAGATACTAATTATAGTTGTAAAATAAGATGAACGTATTCTTCTACCTGTATATTTATTTTGTTTGTCTAACATTTTTTATTGATTACTAAAGTAAGACTTTAACTTGTTTGACTTTATTCTATTTTTCAAAAATACTGCTAAATATTGTTAATTTCGCGACTCAATTTGATGACTTTTCAACGATGCAATATCAATTTCAGGAGATAGAAAAGAAATGGAGAAAGTATTGGGCAGATAACAAAACTTTTGCTGTTTCTGACCAAAGTGTAAAACCAAAATGCTACGTATTAGATATGTTTCCATATCCTTCCGGAGCTGGATTACACGTGGGTCACCCACTTGGGTATATTGCATCGGACGTATATGCTCGTTATAAAAGACTTTTAGGGTTTAATGTTCTTCACCCTATGGGCTATGATTCTTTTGGTTTGCCTGCTGAACAATATGCAATCCAGACAGGTCAACATCCTGCAATAACAACCAAGGTAAATATTGAAGGTGGAGTTGATAAACAAGGAAATACTATACCTGGATATAGAAAACAGTTAGATAAAATTGGATTTTCATACGATTGGGATAGAGAAGTTCGAACTTCAAACCCTGACTACTACAAGTGGACTCAATGGATTTTTAAGCAGTTGTTTAGTTCTTGGTACAACATTAATTCTAATAAAGCCGAAAGGATTGAGTCTTTGATAGAAGCATTTAAAAACAATGGAAATTCAGGAATAAATGCTGTTTGTGATGAAACAATCCTTTTTTCAGCCGAGCAGTGGAATAGTTGGAGTGAGGAAGAACAACAAAAAATTCTTTTAAACTACAGAATAGCCTATTTATCTGATACATGGGTAAATTGGTGTCCTGCTCTAGGAACTGTTTTAGCAAATGATGAAATTAAAGATGGTGTTTCAGAGCGAGGAGGCTATCCGGTTGAACAAAAACTAATGAAGCAGTGGAGCATGAGAATTACTGCTTATGCTGAACGTTTACTTCAAGGATTAGATAAACTAGATTGGACAGATTCAATAAAAGATGTTCAGCGCAATTGGATTGGAAAAAGCGAGGGAGCACAAGTCATTTTTGAAGTAAAATCTTCTATTCATAAAAATTTAA
The DNA here is from genome assembly GCA_020853105.1 of Flavobacteriales bacterium. Lineage (GTDB taxonomy): Bacteria > Bacteroidota > Bacteroidia > Flavobacteriales_E > Vicingaceae > Vicingus. The sequence continues at coordinate 86,888 of JADYZM010000077.1, forward strand.
CTATTGAAGTTTTTACAACACGTCCAGACACTATTTTTGGAGTTTCTTTTATGGTATTAGCTCCTGAACACGATTTAGTTGATTTAATTACAACACCTGAACAAATAGAATCAGTTGAGGCATATAAAAAATCAGCTTTATTGAAATCAGAAAGAGACCGCCAGTCTGACATCAAAAATATTACTGGAGCTTTTACAGGGGCATACGCAACTCATCCATTTACGGGTGAAATTATTCCTGTTTGGATTGGTGATTATGTTCTTGCAACTTATGGAACCGGTGCTGTGATGGCTGTTCCATGCGGAGATCAACGAGATTGGGATTTTGCCAAACATTTTAACATTCCAATTAAAAATATTTTTAAAGACATAGATGTTTCACATGCTGCATACACAGAAAAAGATGCGATAATTACTCAATCTAATTTTTTAGATGGCTTGCAGGCAAAAGAAGCGTTAAAAATGGCGATTGTTGAGATTGAAAAACGAGGATTTGGGAAAGGCAAAACACAATATAGATTAAGAGATGCCGTATTTTCCAGGCAGCGATATTGGGGCGAACCATTCCCTGTTTACTACAAAGGTGAAACCCCTTTTTTGATTGAAGATGAGAATTTACCTGTAATTCTACCTGATATAGATTCGTATTTACCAACAGAAGATGGCAACCCGCCATTAGCCAGAGTTTCAAAAACAAATTGGTCTGTTCAGTGCACTGGAGAAAGAATGGAATACAATACAATGCCGGGTTGGGCGGGAAGTAGTTGGTACTTTCTACGGTATATGGACCCTAAAAACAATAATGAGTTTGTCTCTAAAGATAAAGTGAATTATTGGAAAAATGTTGATTTATACATAGGTGGAGCAGAACACGCAACCGGTCATTTGCTTTACTCTCGTTTTTGGACTAAGTTCCTATATGATTTGGGATATATTCCGTTTGATGAGCCGTTTCAAAAAATGATAAACCAAGGAATGATACAGGGAAGAAGCAGTATAGTTTATCGGACTCATTTGGACATTACTGTTGAATCAAACGAAGGGTTTGATATCTTTCTTTTGAATTTCATTAAGAATCATCCTATTTTTATATCATCAAAACAGCTTAACAACAGAAATCATCAAAACTTCACAATCCTGATTGAAAAGCTAAAAAATAAATTTATTCTGCAACATCCTGAAATTCAAATTATAGATATTAAAACCTATGAAAATGTAACACCAATTCATGTTGATATTTCTATGGTTGAAAATGATAAATTAAACATTGAAGCTTTTAAAAAGTGGAGAGAAGAGTTTAATGGGGCTGAATTTATTTTGGAGGAAAACGGAGATTATATATGCGGGTATGAAATAGAAAAGATGTCAAAATCGAAATTTAATGTTCAAACTCCAGACGAACTTGTTGAAAAATTTGGTGCTGACACATTGCGTTGCTACGAAATGTTTTTAGGTCCTTTAGAGCAACATAAACCTTGGGACATTCAGGGAATTACCGGTGTTCACGGATTTTTAAAAAAACTGTGGAAACTTTTTTATGATGAAAATGGTTGGATTGTTTCCGAAGAAAAACCAACTGAATCTGAATTAAAAACACTTCATAAAACCATAAAAAAGATAAAAGAAGATATTGAACGGTTTTCGTTTAATACTCCAATTTCTGCTTATATGATATGTGTAAACGAATTAACATCTCAAAAATGCAATAAAAGAGAAATATTAGAAGATTTATTGATAATCCTATCGCCTTTTGCTCCTCATATTTCTGAAGAATTATGGGAAAAATTAGGTCATTCAGATAGTATTTCACATGCTGTTTTCCCTAAAGTAAATGAATCTTATTTGGTTGAGAGTAATTATAAATATCCGGTATCTTTTAATGGCAAAATGAGGTTTGTGCTTGAATTACCAACATCATTATCAGCGGCTGAGATTGAAAAAGAAGTAATTAATAATGAGCAAACTGCCAAATATCTGGAGGGAAAAGCACCTAAGAAAATAATAGTAGTTCCGCAAAAGATAGTAAATGTGGTAATGTAAATAAAAAAATCCGTTAGAAATCTAACGGATTTTTTTGTGGGAGATGAGGGATTCGAACCCCCGACCCTCTCGGTGTAAACGAGATGCTCTGAACCAGCTGAGCTAATCTCCCTTCTTGTTAAAGCGGCTGCAAATATATACTTATTCTAATTTACTACAAACTTTTTTAAAAAAATTATTCCTGCTTCAGTTTGAAAAGAAGTTTTCCAGAGCAGTTCATCATTTTTGTTGATTTTTGATTAGTCTGGAAGGTAATGTTTTCAAAAATAAATTTGTATTCCAATTCTCCGGATATTCCAGCAATCGTCATATCACTTAAAGGCAAGTCATATTTATTTACTTTACCATATTTTTCTTCTAAATTCTGTTGGATTGTGCTTAAACTTATGGTTGAAATTGGCTTTGAATCTCTGTTTATAACTAAGGTTGACTTTTGTTTTGATGGGACAATTACTTCATAAGCACTACTATCAATCGTAAATTGAGCAAAGACTTCTTTTATTGTTTTATCATCTGGAAATAGATAAATGTACAACGGGATTTCATAATCATAACCCTTGATTTCAGTAAATGCAGAACTATTGTTTGAAGAATAAGTATAGCTTTTATCTAGGGTTGCATCATAATATATATAATCTAACCCCATTGCTTTCATATAAATTTCGGCTTCATTAATTCTTTCCCAACTTTCTTTTTTCTCATTGTATGAAGTAAGCTGCTGGTCAAATTGTTGAGAATACCAATTTTTAATAGAGTTGAAATCATGAAAATCATCAAGATAATCAAGAATAGATTTAATTTCTGCTTTCAAAGAGTCGTTTATTTGATTCTGATTTTGCGGATTAAAAGTTATAGTCCTGAAGTTCGTATCTATTTTTATAGTTTGTTCGTTAACTATTTTTTCATTTTTTAGTAAGTTAGAATTTTCTAAAATGTGTTTCAGTCTGTTTACTTGGCTTTTTTCACTAACGCTAAAAATACCCCATGGTCCAAACGAAGCAGTAGTTATTGTGATGAATAAAGAAATCGGTATAATCTTGATATTGGTTTTACCTATAATAAAATAGATACTCACCAAACTTAGCCAAACTCCCATCATAAATAATAAATATCTGTTTATTGTTATTCCATAATCATTCAATCTCATACTAAGAGCTATAAAAAGCATTACAACTAATGGAATTAAAATAAAATAGTAAGCCCTAGAGACAGTTTTAATCCAACTATTTCCTTCTTGATTTCCATAAGGAAACATCAATAACATATTAAAAATTCCAGAAACTGCTACTCCGGTAATCATATATGAAACCACACCCTTGGGCCAGTCCCACAAAGAAATTATTTTTACTCCATAACTATACAGTATAAGGATATATAATGCTAGCAAAGGAAGAAATATATATTGTGAGAAAATTTTAAGTCCCGAAGGATAGCTTATATCTTCATCTATTGTGCTACTGTCTTCAGGGGCTCCGGACAAAAATATCCATGTACTTATCAAGCCCTGAATTACAATGAATGCTTCTAAGTAGAGATTATTATTTATTTTAATATTAAATAAAGTATCTAATGCGGCTAATGATAAAATTATTCCGAGGTATAAAAAAAATGAAAAGATTGAGGCTACAATAAATCGGATAAACAAGGCTTTATTAAATTGCCAAAATCCATTTATTTCACTTGTTTTTATAAAAGGAGAAAATGAAACCAATAAATGAATCGCAATACTATAAATTACAAATTTGATATAAGGAACATTTGTTGTGTAGTGGAAGTCAGAGGTTGGAAATGTAAAAAATAATAATGCAAGCAGTACAATTCCAACGGTATTTAATAAAACTCGTTTTGTTAAATTAAGTTTGTGTCTGGAGACAATAATCTCAACACAAAAGAAGAGTGAAATACCAAGCCCACAGCATAGTATTGTATTAATATAAGGTAGATGGTTCGTTATGGATTTTTCCTTTTCAACCAATATTATTCCTATAAAAACTAGAGCCAATGAACTTAATAAGCTCATAGGATATCGAAGTGCTGAAGATTTTGCCTGAGTTGCTAAATAATTAATAGAAGGAAGTTTCATTAGATTTTTTTTAAATAACGAATAAGAACCAGTAAATAGTATTAACGAAAATAGAATAATTTTTTGATTAATCCTATAGGGCTATTCCTGGAAACCACTAACCACAATAACAATTTCACCTTTTAAAGAATTGTTTTTGTAATATTCAAGAACTTCTGCAACACTTCCACGTACTGTTTCTTCATGGATTTTAGTCAACTCGCGAGATACAGAAATTTGACGGGTTTCACCAAAAAATTCAGAAAATTGCTCAAGAGTTTTAAGCAATCGATGAGTGGATTCATAAAAAATAATAGTTCTAGTTTCTTCTTTAAGAAGATTTAGTCGGGTATGACGACCTTTTTTATGAGGTAAAAAGCCTTCAAAAACAAACTTATCACACGGAAACCCTGAGTTTATAAGAGCAGGCACAAAAGCAGTTGCCCCTGGTAGGCATTCAACATCTATTTCATTTTGAATACAGGCTCTAACAATTAAAAAACCGGGGTCAGATATACCCGGTGTACCTGCATCACTAACTATAGCTACTGTTTTGTTTTGCTTCAAATCTTCAATTATCCGTTCAAGGGCTTTATGTTCATTGTGCTGATGAAATGGAACCAATTTCTTGTTGATTGTAAAGTGGGAGAGAAGTTTTGCAGTTTGTCGAGTATCTTCTGCGAGAATGTAATCTACATCCTTCAAAGTTTGTATTGCTCTAAAAGTGATATCATTCAGATTTCCAATGGGTGTTGGGACTATGAATAATTTAGCCATAAATTTTAATATTCAGTGTAAAGATAATCGCTGCAAATATAAATTGTTTAACTTTATGTGAATTTAATGCAACCTTTTTCATAATTATTACATCTAAAAGCCAAGTAGATGAAACTTACTGATGAGCAACTGGTAAAAAAGTGTCTTGAAAAAGATTCTCTTGCTCAAAAGCAGTTGTTTGATACTTTTTCAAAACGAATGATGGGTACTTGTTTGCGTTATACAAAAGACGTAGAAGAGGCTCAAGATGTGTTGCAAATGGGTTTTGTAAAAGTTTTTGAAAAGCTTTATTTATTTAATAATGAAGGTTCTTTAGAAGGTTGGATTAGAAAAGTGATTATCAATACGGCATTAGACCAAATTCGAAAAAATAAAAAATTTGAAGATAATTTGGATTTGAATGTAGTAGAATATCATGTTTCATCAGATAATGAAAATGCTTTAGAACATCTGTCGGCGAAAGATTTATTAAAAATAATTCAAGAAATGCCAACAGGTTTTAGAACTGTTTTCAATTTATATGCAATCGAAGGATATACACATCAAGAAATTGCCGATAAACTAAATATTTCAATAAACACTTCGAAGTCACAATATTCAAGAGCCAGAGTTTATTTACAAAAGATTTTAATAGAAGAAAAAATAGTGTAACAAAAACGTGAAAAAAGACCTAAATAACATAGAAGATTTATTCAAAGAAGCGTTTAACGGCTTCGAAGCAGACGTTGACTCATCTGTTTGGACAAATATTCAACAACAAATAGGTTCTGTTGCGAATTCCTCTCCATCTGGAAATTCAGGAGTTGTTTCTTCCGGGGTTACAAAATCAGTATTGGTTAAAATTGCTGCCGGAGTTGTAATTGCTACCGGTATTTCAGTTGCAGCATATCAAATATTTTCTCCTGAAAAAATTGAAGAAACAAATACAATTTCTTTATCTCATAATCCAACTATAAATGAACATATTGAAGTAGAAAGTAACGAAAATCAAGCCGGTAAAAATATTGTAATTGATAAAACCAAACATCAAGAACAAGAAGAACAAAAAGTAAAAATTGAGTCTAAAAAATCAATAGTAGAAAATGATAATCAAGTTCAATCTGTTGAAAATAACACTCAAATAAAAGAAGATAAAATCATCTCAGTTTCTAGTAACAATAAGGCTGTTACTCAACCCGCAATAAATTCGAATGCAATAACTCAGAAAGCAAACGCAAACAACAATAGTGAGCAAGAAGTTGAAAAATTAAAAGCAAAAATAATAGCTTCATCTATTAAAGGAAAAGCTCCATTCTACGTTGATTTTGATGTTGATGGAAATGCCACAGATTATTTATGGACTTTTGGAGATAATACCTCTTCTGAGGATAAAAATCCAACACATAGTTTTGAAAAACCTGGAAAATATACAGTAGTGTTAACAGCAAAAAACAAGCTCAATCAAACAATAATCTGTAAACAAGAAATAACTGTTAACAGTTCTATTGTTTCTAAAATTGCTACAATTCCAACAGTTTTTTCACCAAATGATGATGGAATGAATGATATTATTAAAGTTGACGGTGAATATATTACTCAATTTAAAGCAGTGGTTAGAGATATAAAAGGAGACGTTGTGTTTGAATGGGATAGTATTGATGGTTTTTGGGACGGAAAAGACATGCACAATCAAATAAAACCTGGAGGAACTTACTATTTAATTGTTGTTGCAACAGGTGAAGACGGAGAAAAACACACAATCAAACAAAGTGTTCAACTATTCAGATAGAATAGATTAGGCTAGTGGTTTTTGAATCGCTGCATAATTTTTGAAGCATAGACAAACTCGCAAAGTTCTTTGTTGTCTGTTTGAAGAATATCAATATTATTCCCCATCCACCATTTTTTTCCTTGATGTAAAAATAAAATATTTTCTCCCGTTTCCATTACAGAGTTCATATCATGTGTTACGACAATTGTTGTCATTTGAAACTCTCTAGTAATTTCTAGAATCAGATTGTCTATTACAATTCCTGTTCGAGGGTCCAAACCCGAGTTGGGCTCGTCACAAAATAAATATTTTGGATTTAATGCAATTGCTCTTGCAATTCCAACTCTTTTTTGCATACCTCCACTCAATTCAGCAGGATATTTGAAATTTGCATTTGTCAGATTTACCCTATTCAAACAAAAGTTTACTCTGTCCAGCATTTCTTCTCTGGTCATTTTTGTGTACATCTGAAGTGGAAATAAAATATTATCTTCTACAGTTAGTGAGTTAAAAAGAGCTGATGCCTGAAATAACATACCCACCTCTGATCGTATAGATTTACGTTGCATGAACCCCATCTGAGTAAAGTTTCTCCCATCAAATTCAATACTTCCTTCATCAATCTCATGGAGGCCAACTATACATTTGATTAATACTGATTTACCCGACCCACTGGCTCCAATTATCAAATTCATTTCACCTTGCTTGAAAACATGAGAAACATCTTCTAATACTTTGTGATTTCCAAATGATTTTGATATGTTTTTTATTTCTATCATTTACATCAATAACAATTCAGTTAAAATATAATTGATTATAAGAATTGCAATACTGCTATAAACTACTGATTTGGTTGCAGCTTTACCTATTTCTAAAGAGCCACCACGAACATAATAACCAAAAAACGAAGGAACGCTTGTGATAATAAAAGCAAAGAATAAGGTTTTGATAAGCGCATAAATAATACTGAATAAAGTAAACTTCCATCGAATTCCTATTAAATATTTATCCATGGTAGAAAAGTCTGAATATGAAGAAACAACAGCTCCACCTAACACACCCAAAAACATACTATAGATTATTATCAGAGGAACTATCATTAAGGCAGCAACAATTTTTGGAAGAATTAAATATGAAGCAGAGTTAACACCCATTATTTCATAAGCATCTATTTGTTCGGTAATTCTCATGGTTCCAATTTCTGAAACTATGTTAGAACCAATTTTACCGGCTAATATTAAACACATCATGGTTGGAGCCAACTCCAATATAAATGATTGCCGAGTTGCAAAACCGATTGCATAATCTGGAATTAAAGGACTATCGATGTTTGATGCTGTTTGTAATGTTACTACAGCACCCATAAAAAATGATATTATTGCAATTAAGCCCAATGAACCCAAGCCTAAACTAACCATTTCAGTTAGTGTTTGACGCCAATATAAACTCAAGTTTTCCGGTTTTTTAAAAACTCGATTCAACAAAAGAAAATACTGTCCTATTTGATGGAGTGCCGTTAACATTTTGTAAATATTCGATAAAAGTAATTATTTATTGAGAATTGTCTGTTTAGAATTCATGCATTTACTAAAGAAAATAAAAAAAAATAATCAAACAATCGTAATTTCGTAATAATGAAATCGCTCTCGATATATGTTTTTATTTGTGCTTTTTTATTTGCACTGATTTGCTCCTGCTCCTCATCAAAGAAAAGTAAATGCAACACATGTCCAAAGTGGAGCAATAGAAATTCAATTAAATTTCAACAAGCATAGTGAAATGCTGATTAATATCAGTATCTGTAAAAAAAATATAATTACTTTTGTTTTCTATTTAGATTAAATCTAAATAAAGCACGAATGAGAACATTAGACCAACTTAAACAAAAAGAATGTGGTACAATTTTGAGCATTGTTGATAACCAACTTGCCTTACAATTGATTTCTATGGGATTTGTAATAGGAGAAAAAATAACTGTTGATAGAATTGCGCCACTCAATGACCCAATTATAATTTCATGCGGTTCAAACTGTGTTTGTATTCGGAAAAAAGAAGCAACACTAATTACAGTTGATGATGAGTGATAAAATTGTGAAGAATTCAACCAGCCAAGCATTGAGAGTTTTATTAGTTGGAAATCCAAACACGGGAAAAAGTACTCTGTTTAACACGTTAACAGAACTTAACCAAAAAGTAGGAAATTTTCCAGGGGTTACAGTAGATAAAAAATCGGGCTATTTAAGAATTAATGACAAGTCTGTTTCAGTTACTGATTTACCTGGAGCATATAGCCTATCGCCAAATTCTGAAGATGAGAAAATAACTTCCAAAATAGTTTCAGAAACTGAAAATAATGATGTTGTCATAGCTGTTGCTGATGCAACAAATCTGAGCAGAAACCTGATGTTGGTAACACAACTGATTGATAAAAACAAAACAGTAGTGCTAGCATTGAATATGATGGACTTGCTACAAAAAAACAATCAAGAAATCAATATTGATGAACTTTCATCGCAACTAGGGATTAGGGTTATACCACTAAACGCATACGTTGGAAAAGGAATTGAAGATTTAAAACAGGCAATTGTTTCAGCACAAAAGCCAACAAAAAAGTTTATAGAATCAAGTGAATTTGGCTCTTTAGATGATAATTTGATTCGTTATAAAAAAATAAATCAACTTGTTGACAAATGTATAATCAAAAAAGGCGAAGATAAAAATTCAGGATTGACTAAAAAAATTGACAACATTTTAACCCATAAATATTATGGGTATATGATTTTTTTGTCGTTGATGTTTTTAATTTTTCAAGCTATTTTTTCGTGGTCGTCATACCCCATGGAGATAATTGAAAATGCCTTTTTACAGCTTGGAGGGTGGCTTTCAGAGGTCGTTCCACAAGGGATTTTAAGTGATTTGATAGTTAACGGAATAGTTGCCGGACTTAGCGGAGTTGTTGTTTTTGTTCCGCAAATAGCAATCCTTTTTGCATTTATCATTATTCTCGAAGATACTGGTTATATGGCAAGAGTTAGTTTTTTGATGGACAAAATTCTTCGTCAGTTTGGATTAAATGGAAAATCAATTATTCCTTTGTTGAGCAGCACAGCTTGTGCAGTTCCTGCGATAATGAGTGCTAGAACAATTAATAACACTAAAGAAAGACTCATTACAATTATGGTTTCGCCATTGATTAGTTGTTCTGCTAGAATTCCTGTTTACACTCTGCTTATTGCAATTGCTATCCCTAAAGACAAAACATTCGGAATGTTTAATCTACAAGGGCTATTAATGATGGGATTGTATTTAATAGGTTTTTTAGCTGCTCTATTTGCAGCATGGATTATGAAGATTATTATAAAATCAAATGAAAAGAGCACTTTTATTTTAGAAATGCCCATCTATCGAATGCCAAAATGGAAAAGCGTTGGACTGAATATTTTCAGCAAGGTTAAGGTGTTTTTAGTTGACGCAGGAAAGATTATTATTGCCATTTCAATTGTACTGTGGGGTCTTTCATCATATTCACCTGGAAATAGAATAGAGAAAATTGAGGAAAAATACAGTGAAGCCATTAAAAGCCAAAATGGAAACCAACTGTTAATGAATCAAAATGGAGAGTATATGAACGAGGAAGAATTAAATGCACATATCGCATCTGAAAAACTCGAAGCTTCTTATGCCGGGATTATTGGAAAAACAATTGAACCATTAATTCAGCCGCTCGGGTTTGATTGGAAAATTGGAATTTCGTTGGTTACATCATTTGCTGCAAGAGAAGTTTTTGTTGGAACAATGGCTACCTTGTACAGTGTTGGCGATTCCGATAATTCAACATCGGTACGGGAAAAGATGATAGATGCAAAAAACAGTAAAACCGGTGAAAAGCTTTATACTTTTGCAACAACAATTTCGCTGTTGTTGTTCTATGCGTTTGCAATGCAATGTATGGCAACCTTAGCTGTTGTTTATAGAGAAACGAAATCCTTCAAATGGCCGGTTATTCAACTTGTTTATATGGGAGCTTTGGCTTATTTTTCAAGCCTTTTAGCATATCAACTTTTATCATAATAAATGAAGGAATTCCTAATCCAATTAGGGAATCATATTCCACAAAGTGCTCTACCTATATTAAAAACATGGGTTGAAAGACACCCTTTTTGGTTGAAAGTAACAAATGCAAGAAATACTAAGTTAGGTGATTACAGATCACCTACAAAAAAACTACCTCACCGAATTTCTGTAAATCATAACTTAAATCAATATTCGTTTTTAATAACACTTACTCATGAATACGCCCATTTATTGGTATTTGAAGAATTTAAAAATCGGGTTGATCCTCATGGAAAAGAATGGAAAATGTGTTATGCAAGTTTACTAACAGAGCTTGTGAGCAACTCTGTATTTCCACATGATTTATCACAAGCTGTTCAAAATCATATTAAAAAGATACCTGCTTCGTCATCTGCCGACATGGAACTAAACAGAGAATTAAAAAAATACAATCAAGCAACTGATAATTTCATTCATCTTGTTGATTTAGAAAAAGGAGACATTTTTTGTTTAAAAAATAATAGAGTTTTTGTGAAAGGAGAGAAAAGAAGAACTCGCTTTTTGTGTTTGGAAAAAAAATCCCAAAAACAATATTTGATACATGGAGCAGCTGAAGTTATCCTTGTAAGCAATCATTAGTTAGTAAAAAAATAAAATACAAGTAGAAAGAAAAACTTGGATTACTTAACTTTGATTTTATGAACTCAAATTTAGATGCAGAAGGACAAAACTTAAATTCTACCGAAAAAGAATTTGAAAAAGCTCTGCGTCCTCTTTCCTTTGACGACTTCGCAGGTCAGGCACAAGTTTTAGAAAACTTAAGAGTTTTTGTTCGTGCAGCAAATCAACGAGATGAAGCTCTTGACCATGTACTTCTACATGGTCCACCGGGACTAGGAAAAACAACATTAGCAAATATTATTGCCAACGAACTCAAAGTTGGGTTTAAAGTTACCTCAGGACCGGTTTTAGAAAAACCGGGCGATTTAGCCGGCTTGCTTACCAATTTAGAGAAAGGAGATGTTTTATTTATTGACGAAATTCATCGATTGTCTCCTGTTGTTGAAGAATATTTATATTCTGCAATGGAAGACTATAGGATTGACATTATGATTGATACGGGTCCAAATGCAAGAAGTGTTCAAATTGAACTCAACCCTTTTACTCTTATTGGAGCAACTACTAGGACCGGATTGTTAACATCCCCACTTAGAGCTCGATTTGGTATTTCTGCACGGTTGGAATATTATGATACAGAACTGTTAGCAACAATTTTACAACGGTCTGCCGGAATTATGAGAATTGAAATTAATGAAGAAGCAGCAATTGAAATTGCCGGCAGAAGTCGAGGAACTCCTAGAATTACCAATGCGTTACTTAGAAGAGTTAGAGATTTTGCTCAAGTAAAAGGCGATGGTACAATCTCAAAAGAAATCGCACTGTATGGATTGAATGCATTGAATGTTGATAAACACGGGTTAGATGAAATGGACAACCGTATTTTATCTGCCATAATAGATAAATTCAAAGGAGGTCCGGTTGGATTAACCACAATTGCAACCGCAGTTAGTGAACAACCTGGAACTATAGAAGAAGTTTATGAACCTTTTCTGATTAAAGAAGGATTTTTGATGCGAACACCAAGAGGCCGAGAAGCTACTGAAAAAGCATTCCTACACTTAGGAAAGCTTCGTCAACCCAACCAAGGAAATCTATTTTAGAAAAAAATTATCCGATTGCTTTTATCATATCTTGTTGAGTGATAATATGATATTTGCTTGAATCATAATTTACCAACACAGCTTTTGTTCCACTTTGAAAAAGCTTCGATACATTCTCAAAAGAAGTTTCACCAACAACAATTGGAAATGGTTCTTGCATTACATTTCTTACTGGAAGCTCCTTCAACTCTGAGTTTTCAATCAATTTTTTAAACAAATAATTGTCGTTTAATGCTCCAACAAATTGATTATTTTCCAATACAGGGATTTGAGAAATATTGTATTGATTCATTAATATAATAGCTTGACTTACCGGTGTATCAGAGCTTACAGTAACTAAATGTTTCCCAGAGTGGTCTTTAATTAAATCTAGAGCAGTTTTCTTTTCTTCATCTAAAAATCCTCTATCACGCATCCAGTCATCGTTAAACATTTTTCCAAGATAACGAGTTCCATGGTCATGAAAAATAACAACCACAACATCTCCCGGTTTGAACATTTCTTTCATCTGAACTAACCCAGCCATTGCACTACCGGCGCTATTTCCAACAAAAATTCCTTCTTCACGTGGAATTCTTCGAGTCATAATTGCAGCATCTTTGTCGGTTACTTTCTCAAAATGGTCAATTAAACTAAAGTCAACATTTTGAGGAAGAAAATCTTCTCCAATTCCTTCTGTAATATAGGGATAAATCTCGTGTTGATCAAAAACTCCAGTCTCCTTGTATTTTTTAAAAACAGAACCATAGGTGTCAATTCCTAAAATTTTTATAGCCGGATTTTTTTCTTTGAGATATTTGGCTGTTCCACTAATTGTACCGCCTGTACCAACACCTACTACTAAATGGGTTATTTTACCATCGGTTTGTTCCCAAATTTCTGGTCCGGTAGATTCGTAATGAGCCTGTGCATTACTTGGGTTGTCATATTGATTTGGTTTCCATGAATTTGGAACTTCATTTACCAATCTGCTCGAAACTGAATAGTATGATGCTGGGTCTTCAGGGGCTACATTAGTAGGACACACAAAAACTTCAGCACCAAAAGCTCGTAGGGCATCAAATTTTTCTTTTGATTGTTTATCGGTTGATGTAAATATACAGTTATAACCTTTGATTACAGAAGCTATTGCAAGTCCCATGCCTGTATTTCCACTGGTTCCTTCAATGATTGTTCCGCCGGGCTTAAGCCTTCCGTCTTTTTCAGCATCTTCAATCATCTTCAATGCCATACGGTCTTTTATGCTGTTTCCAGGGTTTACCGTTTCAATTTTAGCCAATACCAATGCTGGTATATCTTTAGTTAGTTTGTTAATTTTTACTAGTGGAGTATTTCCTATTGTTTCAAGGATATTGTTAAAATATTTCATTTATTAGTAATAATAGATTTTTTTCGTAAAAGTAATAATTGCCAAGAAAAATTAATCAAATCGTATGGCTTTTACAGGAGAAATTTTTGTTATTACATAAGAAGGAATTATTAGCATTGAGATACATATAAAAAGGGTACCAAAGTTTAAAAGCAGAATGGTGGAAATACTCATCTCAATTGGCACTTCAGAAATGTAATATGATTCCTCAGGCAATTTGATTACTCCAAATTTTAGTTGAATTAAACAAAGCCCGATGCCAATAATATTTCCAATAGTAAGACCATATAAAATTAAATGCAAAGCATTATATAAGAATACTTTTCGAACTCTCCAGTTTGAAAGCCCCAGTATTTTCAAAATACCTATAGTTGAAGTTCTTTCTAATATCAAAATTAGCAGGGCTGATATAATATTTATTACAGCTACCAAAATCATCAATAAAATAATAATTACAACATTTAAATCTTGTAATTCCAACCAATGAAAAATCTCAGGATTTCGGTCAATAATTGTTGTAGAATTCAGTTCATAACCAATGTGATTATACACAAATTCTGCTAACCTATCTAGTTGACTATAATCATCAATAATTACTTCAAATCCTCCAACTTGATTACTACTCCAATTGTTTCGCTTTTGAATATGTGAAATGTCAGTAATCACAAACATATTGTCAAATTGTTCGAGCCCGGACTGATAAATTCCTTTTACTACAAAATCTTTTGGTCTCAATTGTCCGTCGGATTGAATAAAATACAGAAACAATTTTTCATCAACATCAATTTTCATTTTGTTGGCAATGGTTTGAGAAATAACTATTTCATTAGTTGAAACGTCTTTTTGAATTTTTAATGGTTCACCTTTTTTTAATTTGTCTTTAAAAAAAGTCCAGTCAAAATCTGAACCTATACCTTTTACAACAACACCATAGATATCGTTGTTTGTTTTTATAATTCCAGGTTTTGTAGCAAAGATTTGAATTTGTTTAATTCCGGCAACACTGTCCATACCTGGATAAAACGGTTGATTCATTTCTATTGGGCTTCCTTCAAAAGAATTTTGAGAGTCGTATTTCGTTATTTGAATATGTCCGCCAAAACCAATTACTTTATTTCTTATTTCTCGTTGAAATCCTGATACAATACTTATAGAAATAATCATTACAATCATGCTGAGAGCTATGGCAGCGATTGAAATTTTTATTATAGGCTGAGTAAACTTTTTAGATTTACTATTGCCTTTCATAATATTACTTGCTATAAAATATTCTAAATTCAAAATAGTTATTTTTGTCAATCTTTTGATAAAACAAAAATAATAAATTGCCATTAGATGAATTTCAACCCTTTCATCATTCTTCTTTTTGTAATACTGTTTCTTATTGGTTGTACTAGTCAAAAAAAAATAATTGATACTGAAAATATCCTGCAAACTAGTGTTGCGGATTCTAACAGTGTAAATACTTTGAAAATAACTGAAGGTGCAGAAAGGCTAACGGAGTATCTTCCTTTAATTCGAGAAAAAAGAGTTGGCATTGTAGCGAATCACACATCATTTATTAGTGGTACACATTTGGTTGACACGCTTCTTCAACTTAAAATTAATATAGTAAAGGTTTTTAGCCCTGAGCATGGTTTTAGAGGAAAAGCTGACGCAGGAGAAAATGTAAGTTCTGATGTTGATAAATCAACAGGGTTGCCATTAATTTCATTGTATGGAAAGAACAAGAAACCTACAGCCGAGCAACTCAGTGGAATTGATGTTGTAATTTTTGATATTCAGGACGTAGGAGCCAGATTTTATACATATATCTCTACTATGCATTATGTAATGGAAGCTTGTGCTGAAAATAATATTGAACTCATTGTGTTAGACAGACCAAACCCGAATGGAGATTATGTTGATGGTCCTGTCTTAAAAAAAGGATTCGAATCTTTTGTAGGCATGCACAGTGTTCCTATCGTACATGGATTAACTATTGGAGAATATGCCCAAATGATAAATGGGGAAGAATGGTTGCTTAACCAAGTAAAATGTAAGCTTCAGGTTATTAAAATGGAAGGTTATTCACATACAACGCATTATGTTTTACCTATTAAGCCATCACCAAATTTGCCAAATATGCAAGCGGTTTACTTATATCCATCTATTTGCTTGTTTGAAGGAACAGCCATTAGCTTAGGTAGAGGAACTGAAAAGCCTTTTCAAATGATTGGACATCCAAAACTTGATTACGAATTTTATTTTATCCCAAAACCAACTTATGGAGCAAAAGAGCCTTTATTGAAAGGGCAAAAATGTTTTGGTATCGATTTGTCTAATTTACCTGTAAAAAAAGAACTGGATTTATCCTATCTCATTGATTTTTATAAACAATATCCGGCAAAAGATGAATTTTTTCATAAATTTTTTAATACTCTAGCAGGCAATTCAGAACTGCAGCAACAAATTAAAAACGATATTCCTCTTGGTGAAATTAAGTTGTCCTGGAGAAAAGATATTGAGCAATACAAAGCAATTCGTAAAAAATATTTGTTGTATCAAGATTTTGAGTAAGATACTTGTTTTTAACCGATTGAAAAGGTAAAACTTCTATCTCCCGAATCGTTAAAAGGTCCTTCAATAAACTTCCCATTTTTATCAACCAATTGAATTCTAATGGTGTTGTCATGATTCAAGTTGCCTTCAATTTTGTATGCTGCCCATTTATCAATAAGAAATTCGGTGGAGTTTATGGTAACTTTTACTTTGTTTTCTGTTGGTGAAATTGAAGTGTTAACCAAATAAAAGTCTAAAACAGGTTGTTTAGTATCAGCTTGAGGTAGGTAGAAAAACAAATGTGGCTGATTCATTTCAAACAATGTTTCCATATCGCCAATAACCACATTTTTAAGTATGTGTGCTTTGTTCTTCTTTACACTAATGTTGTTTTGGTCGGTTAAAAAAGCCAGAAAAACATTGTTTCCGTTTAAGAACTCTTTTTTAATACTAGTTGTATTGAAGTGAGTTATTGAATAATTATTTTCAATGATGGCAATAGTGTAGTTTGAAATTTCTTCAACTGAAAAACTTAATAGGTTTGTTCCTTCTTTAAATTGTTTTGTCGTTAATTCCATTGAAGTTTTTGAAAAATCTTCTGCTTTAATCTCAACCAATGAAATACCATTTTTGATATAGGTTTTTATTTCATCGTCAACAATTGGTTCAATTATCTGAGATTTTTCCAAACTTATTTTAGATTGTGTTGATAAGGTTGAATCTTTAGTAGATGGTATTTCGGGTTCCGAATTAGAACCGGAACAAGAAAATAAAAAAACAAGAATAATTAGAAAAAATCTCATTTAGGTTGCTAAAAATTAATGAGCACTTGGTTTTTCTCTACAGCATCACCTTTTTTTATAACAATACTTTTTATAACTCCATCTGTTGGCGATTTTATTACATTTTCCATTTTCATGGCTTCTAAAATTAATAAAGTATCGCCTTTTTGAACAGTTTGTCCAACTTCAACAGCAATGTTAATTACTAAACCGGGCATAGGGGCTTTCACATTTAAAACTTTTGTAGCAGCCATGCTGTCTAGTCCTAGGCTTTTTAACAGTTGGTCGTATTTGTCCTGAACAGTAAACTTGAATTTTTTTCCGTTGATTTTTATGAAATAATTTTTTTCGTCAAAATTTACTTTTAGCAATTCAACATTGTATGACTTGTTGTTTTTGAGAACATGAAAAGTTCGTTCATTAATAGATACAATATCCCAATTAAATTGCTCAGAATTTATTTGTCCACTATTTAAATTAGTATCAAAGCTAATTTGATACTCTTTTTTATCTTCAGAAATGACTTTTATCTCGTCCATTTTTATAAATATTATTGACTTCAAATGTAAAGTATATTCATTAAAATTTTGAATTTTATACCCTAAAGAAAAAGTAAAATTTAATAAATGAAATTAAACTATAAAAAAGTTGGAGAAGGGAAACCACTAATTATCCTACATGGACTGTTTGGTTCGTTAGATAATTGGATGGGTATTGCTAAAACATTGGGCGAACATTTTGAGGTTTTTGTGGTTGATGCCAGAAATCATGGTCAATCCTTACATTCAGAGGAATTTGATTATGAGGTGATGGCAAATGATTTGGCAGACTTTATTTCTGAATATAAATTAAATAGCCCTATAATTCTTGGACATTCAATGGGAGGCAAAACTGCCATGCAATTTGCAATGAATTATCCCGATAAATTATCTAAATTGATTGTAGTTGATATTGCGCCAAAATCATATCCTATTCACCATAGGCAAATTATTGATGGACTGTTATCTCTTGATTTTGATGTGCTTAAAACCAGAACAGAAGCTGACATTGAGCTAGGTAAGTATATAGAGGATATATCGGTTCGTCAGTTTTTATTAAAAAATTTATATTGGGTTGAAAAAGATAAGTTGAGATGGCGGTTTAATTTAGACGTCATTAACAAACAAATAGAAGCTATTGGAAAAGGATTAAATAATATTCATCAATTTAATTTGCCAACATTGTTTGTTAGGGGAGAAAGATCCAATTATATTTTAGATTCCGACATTGAATCCATGCGGTCTATTTTTAGTGAAGCTGAAGTAAAAACAGTAAGTGATAGTGGGCATTGGGTACATGCAGAAAATCAATTAGAATTCTTAAAGACTATTATGAACTTTTTAATGAACTAATAAAAATTGCAACAAATTGTCGATTTATTACGTCTTTTAGTTTGTGAATTTTTCGAGAATTTAAACGATAATAGTAACATATTTTGTATTATTGTCGTATGTAGTTTTTTGATTTTGAAATAATATACTGATTTAATGAATTTTTTTAGAAATTATTTGCTGATTATATTGCTTCTTTTAGCTTTTGTTAGCAGTT
Organism: Flavobacteriales bacterium; assembly: GCA_020853105.1. Classification (GTDB taxonomy): domain Bacteria; phylum Bacteroidota; class Bacteroidia; order Flavobacteriales_E; family Vicingaceae; genus Vicingus. The sequence continues at coordinate 105,569 of JADYZM010000077.1, forward strand.
CATTTGCATCTGATTTATATTGGGTTGGAAACAGCGGAAATTGGAATGACGCTTCGCATTGGTCAACAATTTCAGGTGGAAAAGGAGGGGCAGGAGTACCCGGCAAATTTGATAATGTATTTTTTGATAACCAATCATTTTCTTCAGCAAATTCATCAATCCAAATTGACGGAAATGTTCAAATTAAAAATTTAACTATCTCGTCAAAAATAAATTTTATTCTTTCTTCCGATATAAACTCAGAGATTGAAATTTACGGTTCTGTAAATATATCATCAATTTTTAACAATAAAATAAAATCAAAAATTAGATTAAAAAGCAACGAGAGCGAAACAGTTGGTTTTGGTTGGTTTTTATGGTATTCTGATATTTATTTTGAAGGAACAGGAACTTATAAATTAATCAGTCCAATTCAAAACCATAACAATTCAATTAAACATATTAGCGGAACACTTGATTTGAATGGGTTTGATGTTTTATGCGGTTCTTTTATTTCCAATTCTACTAATAAAAAAGTTCTAAAATCCGATAAATCAACAATTCTTGCATACAACAAGTGGGAAGTAAGCGAATCTAAAAATAGTTTTGACTTTTCTAAAACAACAATTTTTAGTGGAGAAACTCCAGTGCCAGTTTTCAAAAAGAAACCCAATTATGAAATAATCTATTTGAATACAAATTCATCTACATTCAAAACCGTTTCAAATGGAGTAGTTTCAACGGATACTGTATCTTGCGGTAACAATTGTGACGGTGTGTTAACAGTGGTGGCAAACACTACTTGTCCTACAGCTACAGTAGATTGGTTGCCTGGTTCCGGAACAAATGACTATATAGGAGAGTGTATAACATGTCCAATACCTGGTCCAACAGTCCGAGATACCATATCTGGTCTTTGCCCTGGAGTTTATACAGCTGTGATTAGAAACAATTGTGATGCAAGTGTTATTGCTCCCCAAGGACGTGTAGAAGGACACCCATCGATTGTTCCTATATTTGAGGATATTGTTGGAACAAAATGTAAAGACACTTGCGATGGCTCTATAAATGTTGTTGTTACTGGAGCTAGTTTTGCAGTTTTTGATTATCAATGGTACCCCATGCCACCATTTACATTGGCAGACAATACCCCTGCGGTTACGGGTTTATGTGCAGGAAACTACTCACTGGAAGTAAAAGATGGGTTCGGTTGTATTGACACATTTGATTATGTGATTACAGAACCGGATTATGTTTATCCAAATGTGACTATAACTAATATAAACTGTTTTAACGATTGTAGTGGTTCAGCAACTGCAAACCCGTATGGTGGAAATGGAGGTTATACCTATCAATGGTCGGCAAACGCTTTACCCAATGTGCTAACAAATGCAGGAATATCTAATTTATGTGTTGGTACATATACAGTTGATGTTCTTGATTCTAAAGGCTGTCCAGGTGATACATCTGTAACAATACAATCACCAGATTCGTTAACAATAACATCTTCTCAAATAAACGTAAGTTGTGGTGGCTACTGCGATGCTTCTGCTTCTGCTACTGTTGTTTCGGGAGGGGTCGGTCCTTATACTCATAATTGGAGTACAGGTTTTTCTGAATCATTAAATGCAGGTCAGACCTCTACTATTTCGAGTTTATGTGCAGGAACTTATACAGATTCTATCAGTGATGGTAATGGCTGTGATACTGTAATTACGTTTGTTATTACAGAACCTGATACTTTGCTCACAAATACCTCAATAGCAGATGTAAAATGTTTTGGAGCATGTGATGGAACAGCTGCAACATATCCTTACAATGGTACTCCGCCTTATAATTATTTGTGGTCTCCGGGTGGAGCAATAACAGACTCTATTTCAAGCCTCTGTCCTGGTCAGTATATTGTTAGAGTTAGAGACTCTAAAGGATGTGAAATTAGAGATACTGTTACAATCAATGAACCAACCTTATTAGTTGCAAACCCATCAACAATTCAAAACATGTCTTGTCCTGGAATATGCGATGGAGTAGCGACTTCCAATCCTATTGGCGGAACAAGTCCATACACATACAGTTGGAATAATGGAGATATTACCCAAACTACTACAACTGGTTTATGTGATGGCTATGTGGTTGTTACAGTTACAGATTCTAATTTGTGTACTGCAACAGATAGTGTTTTGATAGTTGAGCCGCAACCAATGGTTTTAACCATGAATAGTTCAGATGTTAAATGTAATACTGCATGTGATGGAACAGGAAGTGTTACAGTTACTGGAGGAACACCAAATTATACTTATATCTGGGTACCAGCACCTCCATTTGGTCAAGGAACAAGTTCTATTTCTGGATTATGCCCAAATACATACACTGTAACTGTAACAGATTCGGGTGGTTGTATTGCCAGTAATTCAATCACAATTGATGAACCCAATGCCCTTTCTATAAATATTTCAACGATAGACTTAAGATGTAACCAAGTGTGTCAAGGTTCTGCTACAGCCACTCCCCAAGGAGGTGTTTCCCCATATACAGTATCTTGGGATGGTGGTCCTTATGTTGCTGTTTCTGGACCAAATACTTCAACTTCTAATCTTTGTGCAGGAGCTCATACTGTTTCAATCCGAGATGCAAATAATTGTTTAACTACATTAAATTTTAATATCAATGAGCCCACAGCCCTTACAACGGTTTCAAGCACTACAGATTTAAGTTGTTTCGGCATTTGTAATGGCACAGCAACTACTAATCCTTCAGGTGGAACATCCCCCTATACATACAGTTGGAATACATTACCAATACCAAGAACTACACAATCAATTAATTCACTGTGTGCAGGGACTTATGTTGTAACAATTACTGATGACTCATTATGTACAACAACCGATACTGTTGTTGTTGCTGAGCCAACTCAGATTGATGCGAATGTTCAATTTACCGATATTACTTGTAACAACCAAAATAATGGAACTGCAACATCACTTCCATTTGGTGGGACACCCGGATATACAATTGTTTGGAATACTGTTCCTGCTGGAGCTCCAATACCAGGAAACCCAATTTCAGGGTTATCTGCCGGACAATATTTTGTAACTGTAACAGACTCTAAAGGTTGTGTTGACAGAGACACAATTTCTATTACAAATCCACTTTTGATTGATGTAAATGCATCTGCAATAAGTTCGAGCTGTCAAACCAATTGTGATGGTCAAGCAACAGCTAATCCAACTGGTGGAGTTGGAGGGTATTCATACTTGTGGTCAAGTGGAGATTTTACACAAACAACTACGGCAACTTTATGTCCAGGTAATTATACAGTTACTGTTACCGATTCAAATGGTTGCTCAATTACAGACCAAGTAACTATTTCTCCATCAATTGTTATAAATATTATTACAGATACTGTTGGAATCAGTTGTAATGGAGCATGTGATGGAGAGGCAACTGCTTTTCCGAATGGTGGAGTTGCCCCTTATTCATATTCTTGGAACACCGTTCCACCCCAAAATACACAAATAGCAACAGGTTTATGCCCTGGAAATTATACGGTTATTGTAACCGACCAAACGGGGTGTATTGCTACCCAATCGGTTACAATGCCTGTAGATCCTAATGTACTTGTACCAAACGGGTCTTCAACAAACGTTACTTGTTATGGACTAAACGATGGTACTATTACTTCAAGTCCTAGTGGTGGTGTTCCTCCATATACATTAACATACTCAGTTAGTCCACAAACAGGTTTAGCACCTGGAACATATTGGGTTACAGTAACTGATGCAAATTCATGTAGTCAGACAGATACTTTAATAATTACACAACCCGATTCAATCGAATCTAATCCAACAATTGTAAATGTTAATTGTAATGGAAATTCAACGGGAAGCATCTCGCTAAATCCAACAGGTGGAGTGCCTGGTTATACCTATCTTTGGAACGGAGGATTGGGTTCAAACTCTTCAATTTCCGGACTTAATGACGGGACCTATATAGTTGCTATCACTGATTCAAACGGTTGTTCAGTTTTGGATACTTTTAATATTTCTGAACCTCAAATTTTTGCTTCTAACCCATATAATGTTCATGAAACTTGTTACGGAGCTTGTGATGGAATTGCAGGAATTATTTTAAGTGGCGGAACTCCCCCATATTCAACTAGTTGGTCAACAGTACCACCACAATCTACTGATACAATTACTGGATTGTGCCCTGGAAATTATTCAGTTATTTCAATTGATTCTAATGGATGTTCAACTAATCAAACTATAACAATAAATGGAAACCAAGTTCTATCAGCGAATGTAACAGGAAGTTCAATTCAATGCAACGGGAATTGTACAGGAACTGCAACTGCTACTCCATCTGGTGGAAGCGGCGGTTACACCTATATTTGGACAGCAATAGGTGGGTCTCCTATATCAAATCCTACTGGGGCATCTATTTCAAACCTGTGCCCGGATACTTATCAAGTTACAATTACCGATACTAGCGGATGTACAATTAATGGAAGTTATACTGTTAGCGATGTAGCAGTTTTACAAGTAACACTAGATAGCACTAACATTACTTGTAACTCATTAAATGACGGTTCTGCAACTGCAACGCCAATTGGTGGAGTTTCTCCATATTCTTACTCATGGACAGGTGGTAATTTACCTATTCCAACAACAACTTCATCTATTAGCAATTTAGTACCTGGTATTTATAGTATAACTGTTACCGATTCTAACGGTTGTTATTTTAATGGAAACGTGAATATCGTTGAACCAGCTTTAATATCTACTAATGAAGTAATTATAAATGCAAATTGTGGTGCTACAGATGGCTCTATTACTGTAAATCCGACAGGTGGTACGCCTGGATATTCTCACTCATGGAGTACAGGTTCAATTTCAAACTCAATATCTAACTTATCAGCTGGTTTTTATACAGATACAATATCTGATGCTGCTGGTTGTAGTCAAACTTTCACTTTTGCAGTAAGTAATCCAACGGGACCATCAGGTGTTGTTGTTACGGTTAATGATGCAACATGTTTTGGTTCATGCGATGGTTCTGCTAATGTGATTCCAATCGGTGGAACTCCTGCATATTCTTATGTATGGAATATTCCTGGAGAAACAGACTCAACAATCAGTGGATTATGTGCTGGAACATATAATTTAACAGTTACCGATGCTGCTAATTGTGTGCTTAATACGTTTGTTGTTATAGGACAAACTGATAGCATCATACTGAATGTTAACAACTCAACTGTTTCATGTAATGGAAGTTGTGATGCTGTCGCTAATGTTGTTCCATCTGGAGGAACTGCTCCATACACATATTTATGGGCAGACGGACAAACAACATCTTCTGTTTCTGGTCTGTGCTTTGGAGCATCAAGTGTTACAGTTACTGATGCAAACGGATGTCAAAAAGTGGAAAATTTTACAATTTCTAGTCCAAATGTATTGAGTGTTACTACTAATAATACTGATGTTGCATGTAACAGTGATACAAGTGGTACAGCAACTGTTATACCTGTAGGGGGAACTTCACCATATACTTATCAATGGGATGATCCGGCATCACAAAATACAGCTACAGCAACAGGGTTAGCTGCAGGAACTTACAATGTAACAGTAACTGATGCGAATGGGTGTTTTACAAATGCTTCAGTTACAATAAACGAAAATAGTTTGATTGCTGCTAATGATACCGTAATAGATGCAAATTGTGGAAATAATGATGGATCTATTACTCTTGCTCCATCTGGTGGTACATCTCCCTATTCCTATGTTTGGACATCAATGCCTGGGGTTACTGTTCCTAATGTAACAGGTTTAACAGCGGGTTCTTATACTGTAGAAATAACAGATTCAAATGGATGTATGCAGTCGTTTTTAATCCCTGTTAATAACACTAATGGACCAACAATTAATGTTTCTACTTCAGATGCTACATGCGGAGGAAATTGTGATGGTTCAGCTACAGCTTCAGTAGTTTCCGGTACACCAAATTATTCGTATTTATGGACTGGCGGTGGGATTACAGGTCAAACCACTTCTTCAGTTTCTGGGCTTTGTGCTGATAGCTATACAATCCAAATTACTGATGGAAATGGATGTTCGACTGTTCAAACTGTTACGATTGGAGAAAACTCATTAATAACAGCTAATGTATCAACTATTGATGTTTCGTGTAGTGGAGGTTCAGATGGTTCTGCAATAGTTGTTCCTTCTGGTGGTGTTCCACCATACTCATATTCTTGGAGTGGACCATGTGTTGCCCCTAATAATAATGCTGTAACTAATCTTTGTGCAGGAAATTATACTGTAACTATAACCGATTCAAAAGGATGCTCTTCCCCTATATCTGTTGTCATTGATGAGTCAAATGTATTGTCTGTTTCTGCCATTGCAAACAACAATACTTGTTTTGGACAAAATGACGGTTCGGCAACTGCAACTGCATCAGGTGGTACTGCTCCATACTCATATTTATGGTCAAACGGGTTGTCAACACCAACGGTAAGTGGACTATCTTCAGGAAATTACTCTGTAACCGTCACAGATATAAATGGTTGTAGCACTACCACTAATGTTACAATTTTCAGTGGTAATGCTATTACAGCTACCTTTAATAGTACAAATGCTGCTTGTGGTTCTTGCGATGGAACTGCAACTATAAATGTTGATCCAGGCTCAGGACCATATAGTTATTTTTGGTTACCAACTGGTCAAACCGGACAAATTGCGAATAATCTTTGTCCCGGTTCTTACAACGTAGAAGTTACAAATATGTTTGGTTGTGAACAAACATTTACAGTTTTAATCAGTAACCCAAATGGACCATCTCTTTCAAGTGATTCAGATAGCACCCAGTGTTTTGGCTCTTGTGATGGTTCTGCTTGGACTGAAGTTTTGTCCGGAAATCCTAATTATATATATCAGTGGGATGATAATTTGTTGCAAGCATCTGATACAGCAACTGCGTTATGTGCTGGATTTTATAGTGTAGTTGTTCAAGATAGTGTTGGTTGTGTTACTGTTGATACAGTTACTGTATATGAACCTACTGAAATTCAGGCAAATTTAACTAAAACACCAATTTCTTGTTTTGGTGTTTGCGATGCAACTGCAACTGTTAATCCAACCGGTGGTGTTGGAATTTATACTGTTGTATGGAGTAATGGTGATACAGGTCTTACGGCATCAAATTTATGTTCAGGAAATCATTCAGTTACAATCACTGATGGAAATAGTTGTCCTCTAGTGTATAATTTTACAATTAATTCTCCAACAGTTTTATCTTTATCGCTTTCATCAACTTCACCAACTTGTAATGCCGATTGTGACGGTACTGCTTTAGTAACTGCTTCCGGAGGAACTGCACCATATATTTACTCTTGGAATTCAACGCCTGTTCAAACAAATTCGCTGGCAACTTCTCTTTGTGATGGTATTTATACAGTTACTGTTACAGACATCAGAGGTTGTGCCAATTCTGATTCAATTGCTGTTGTAAGTCCAACAATATTGTCAACGACTTCAACGGTTATTGATGCAAGTTGTAACGGACAAAATACCGGTAGTATAACAACAAATCCTACAGGTGGGATTCCACCTTATACCTATATTTGGAGTACAACCCCTATCCAAACTGGACAAACTGCAACTTCATTAGCTGCAGGAATTTATAATGTTATTGTTGTAGATGCAAATGGTTGCACTGCATACGATACTCTAACCGTTAATGAACCTAGTTCTTTAATTGACAGCTCTACTGTTATTGGTCCGAATTGTGGAGTATGTAACGGCTCAGCTACCGCAAATCCATCTGGAGGTGTTGGTCCATACGCCTATTTGTGGGGAAATGGAGATACTACTCAAACCACATCAACTGGTTTATGTGCAGGCACTATTAGTTTGCAAATAACTGACTTAGGTACAGGATGCTCTTCTCAGTTTACTGTTATTGTGAATAGTGTAAATGGACCAAACTTAAATTTATCTAAAACTGATGAAACTTGCCCAGGATTGTGTAATGGTTCAATTTTAGTTTCCGCATCAGGGGGTAATGCTCCTTTTTCATATTCTTGGTCTCCAACTGGAGGAACTGATTCTTTAGCAATTGGTCTTTGTTCTAATTTTTATACGGTTACTGTAACTGATTCAATGAATTGTGTGTCAACTGATACAATTTCAATTAATTCAAATGGTTTAAATTTATCAATATCAAACATAATACCTGAAAGTTGCGTTAACTCTTGCGATGGTAGTGCCACAGTTGTTGTAAGCAATGGTGTATTGCCTTTCACATATATGTGGAATCCAATTGGAGGAAACAACAGCACTGCTATTAATTTGTGTTCAGGAAACTATACAGTAACAGTTACTGATAGTTTAAACTGTTCAGATTCTATTAGCACAGTAATAACTAGCCCAACAACATTTGATGCAACAATTAATGTGTTAAGTCAAATTTCTTGTTATTCAAGTTGTGATGCATCTTTGTCTGTATCCCCTATAGGAGGAACTCCTCCATTTACATACTTATGGAGCAATGGACAAACATCATCAAGCATTTCTAATCTTTGCGTTGGAACTTATTGGGTTGAAGTTTCCGATGCCGGAAACTGTTCGGTTTTTGATACAATCACAATTTCAGAACCAAGCCAAATAGTTGCTAATGAAGTGTTAATTAATCCTGCTTGTAATGTTTGTGATGGACAAATTCAACTAAATCCATCTGGAGGAACAGGTCCATACCAATATTTGTGGAGTTCTCCATTATCTCCTCAAAACACATCAACTGTAATTAATTTGTGTGCAGGAGTTTATGAAGTTGAAATTACTGATAATACAAATTGTTCAACTACTTTTATTTTTGCTTTAAGTAATACAAATGCTCCAGATCCAAATGTAACAGTAACAAATCCATCTTGTTTTAATACTTGTGATGGGTCATTAGTTTCTTCACCAATTGGTGGTGTTTCTCCATACACGTATGTTTGGTCTCCAAATGCGACACCAAATAGTCTTTTTGGAAATGCTATAACTAATTTATGCCCAGATGTGTTTACGTTAAATGTAACCGATTCAGTTGGCTGTGTTGGTGTTGCTATTGATACTATTATTGCTACACCACAATTATTTGCAAACATAACATCATCAAATGTTACTTGTTTTGGATTTAATGATGGATGGGCATCAGTAACTCCAACGGGTGGTACAGCCCCATATAATATTGCTGTTTGGAATCCTGGAGGAACTTCCGATTCTATATCTTCTTTGACACCTGGAACTTATATAGTTTCTATAACTGATAACAATGGATGTACTGTACAAGATTCTACAATAATTACTGAACCTACCGCAATTTCAGCATCTTCTACAGTAACAGATGCTAGTTGCTCAAGCGTTTGTAATGGTCAAATTGCTGTAACTGCTTCAGGTGGAGTTGGGGGATATTCGTATAGTTGGTCTCCAAGTGGACAAATTACCAGTGTAGCAACTAATCTTTGTTTTGGAAGCCATCAAATATCTATAACTGATGCTAATGGCTGTATGTTAATACAAAATATTAATGTAGGCTCATCTGATACAATAGTGGCTTTTGCAGGAAATGATACTTCAATCTGTGAAGATAATTCTATTCTACTTCAAGGAATAACAACCGGAAATGCTACTGGCGTTGAATGGTTTGCACTTCCATCAATGAACTCAATTGGAGTTGCTGATACTATTACTGTTCAATCTGCAGTTCCAGGAACTTTTTGCTATGTATTTGCCGCCTACGGTGCTTGTAATGATTATGATACAGTTTGTGTAACATTTAATGCTAAACCTACTGTTAATGCTGGTATTGATATTACAATAATAGAAGGAACTAGTGGACAATTAACCGCTACAGGCGGAGGAAGTTATGTATGGACACCTTCATTAGGGTTAAGCGATACGACAATTGCGAATCCAATTGCAACACCTGAAGAAACTACAACTTATACTGTTACAGTAACATCTTCTGACGGCTGCTCTGCTTCTGACCAGGTTACAGTTATTGTTATTCCAACAATTCAATTCCCTGATGGAATTACTCCAAATGGCGATGGTAAAAATGATACTTGGGTAATTGATTATATTGATCAATATCCAAATCATGTGGTTGAAATTTATAACAGATGGGGCGAGTTGTTGTATCGTTCTACAGCTTACAAAAATGACTGGGACGGAAAATACAACGGAGAAAACTTACCTATTGGTACCTACTATTATGTAATTGAACTTAATGATGGTAAAACAAAACCATTTACTGGACCAATAACTGTATTAAGGTAAAAGATAATTGCTATGAAAAAAATAGTTTATATAACATTCTTAGTTTTAGTGTCTAAAGTAGTTACAGGTCAACAATTACCTCATTTTAGTCAATACTATTTGAATGATTATTTAATTAACCCTGCTATTTCAGGAGCTCGTCCCTACTTCGAGGCAAAATCTGCTCACAGGTACCAATGGGAGGGAATTACAGATGCACCTCGAACTTATACTTTAAGTATTAATGGTCCGACAAGAAATCAAAAAATGGGTTTAGGTGGCTATTTATTTACGGATAATGTTGGTCCAACTAGAAGAACTGGAGTTAATTTAACTTATGCCTACCACATAAAAGTTTCCGAAAAATTAAAATTAGGAATGGGACTTTCAGCTGGTATTATTCAATTTATGATTGATGGCTCAAAAATCACACTTCGCGAATCAGATGATGATATCATAACAAATGGGGTTCAATCTGTACTATTACCTGATGCCGGCTTTGGGCTTTATTTGTACCATGAAAAGTACCACATTGGGTTTTCAGCCCCTCAGTTATTGAATAGTAGAGTAAATTTCTTTAATAGCGGCAGAAATCCAGAAGGCACACTACCAAGTCACTTTTTCTTTAGTGGAGGATATAAATTTAAGTTGTCTGATGAATTTGTATTAGAGCCTACTGTTTTTGCAAAATATATTAGTCCTGTTCCATTGCAAATAGAAGGTACGCTTCGAGTGATATACCAAGAAAAAATTTGGTTAGCAGGTACATATAGAGATAAGGATGCAATAACAGCTTCTATTGGCTATTTAATAAACAACTATTTTACAATTAGTTATGCATTTGACTTCACAACAACTAATCTAAGAAATTATAGTGATGGAACTCACGAATTATTAGTTGGGGTTAGATTTCATGCAATAGGCAATAAACAGTCTGTACCTTCGATAAAATAAAAGTTAGAAAAATGCTCTAATTTGAACACCTCCAATGTGTATAACTGGAGAGTTGATAGATTTTCTACCGTTATAAGTTATACTTAATTGCATGTGTTTTGAAATGTTATGTTGGAACATTAACTCCCATGTTGAATTAGTTCCTGGCATTAACCCCTCCAGCATCTCGTATGATATAGAATTATTTTCTTTTTCATACCTATAATGATTATTGATTATTGAAAAGTTAGCCATTAAACTACCTTTTGTTGCTATATTATATCGAACTTCAGTACCAAATTTTTGTGCAATTAATTTTTCACCACCATATAGATAACTGTTATGTTTCTCTTTGTAATTTATCCACAAACTCCACCGAAATTTCACATTCGGTTGAAAAATAATTTTAGGCTCTGCCTCATAATTGAGTATATAATAATTTTGATTTGTAAAATACTCTGAAATTTTAGATTGAATGCCGTTTGAGAATACATTTTGCAATGAAAGTGTTTTTGAAATGTTGTTTCGAGTTTTTAAAGTTCTTATAATTGTTTTTCTTGATTCCATGCCATTGGTTAAAAGTGATTTTTCCTGATTTTCTTGGTACGTAAAATCCATACTCCATTTTGTATTGGATTTATTAAAGTAAATGGTATTTAGAAACCCATAATTTGTGGAAACCAAATTTGTGTCATTAATATTGTTAGCAATCGGATTATAATAATCTTTTTTGCTCAAGGTTTTTCTATTAATCCTATAGTTGGTTCGGTTAGAAAATCGAGAAACAAATTTTTTTAACCCATCTTGATTCCCAAATATTACCTCAGGGTTAACAAATAATCCTTGATTAATTTCATTTGAATAGGTTCTGATATAGTTGTTTGTAGGAGTATAAATTTTTATATATTTTGCTTGATCTTTAAAAACAGCAACTTCAAATTCATTTAAGTCATTAACACCATTATTATTGAGATCACCTAAAAATGCGTGTGTTCCCTGCCCGGGTTGAACTTCAACAAATGAAAATTCTTTTTTCACTTCCATGCCTGTCCCCAATTGATAAAAAGTGCTTGAAGTAATAAAACCTTTAGCAAAACGTGCATTATATTCAACTCTTGATAATACATTTTCATCAGGCCTTTGTTGGGTTATTGTGGTGTCTAAAACATATAATTTTCGATAAATTAAACTACTACGAATAATATGATTGCTATTTTTTAAAAAAGCGTATGATAATTCCAAGTCTTCAGCTTTCATTAATGGTTTGAATGATGTTGTTTTTGGTGTCTCATCTATACGGGTTTTATAACTAATCATAAATTTATTCACTGTTGTATCTGCATTATGAATAAAGCCTTTCCACGAATAAAACCGAAAACTATTTGCAAGCAAAGAGTCTGAGTGAAGCCTGAAAAATTTGTTTTGTTCCAATTCATTTGCTACTCCAAGTACTACCCATTTGATTTCTTTTGATAAAACAGAATTGTTTCTAAAAAATTCAGTATTGTTAATTCCTTCTGTTTTTAGGAAACTGTTTTTATGATTTAACTTAAATCCTGCATGATTTAAATTAATCGATATTCCATTTTTAATTCCCTTGTATTCAGAAGAATTATCCAAAATATTAACATCATATCGGATATCAATTTTTTTACTTTTTTCAATTCCCACATAGGCATTCACTGCGTTTTGATTTGTTGTAAAATTTATAGAAGAAATGTTCCAATCGCGTTGAAATTCAATATTCCTAAATGGACCTAATCCCTTGAAATTTCTATCAATAAATTCATATCCTGTACCAACATTTAATTTCCAATTCTCATTTTTTTTAGAAACAAAAAATGAATTGTCATTTTTCATTTTAAAAGCATAACCAAGGTCGTCATTGCTGTCTTTACCAGAAAATGTATTAATATCATTGTTTGAAATGGCACCCTCCCAACTGACTTTCGAAAAGTCTGAAATTTGGTATTCTCCACCAACAATTGTCATTTCTATTTTTTTTGGAGCAATAAGTAGTATCACCGGTTCATAGTTCCCCTGAGGCAATCCACCAATGGGCTGAACCCATTGATAAACTCTACCATTTCCTGAACTTTGAATTAAAACATAATTTCCATTGTTTTGACCCACTTGAGTAAATCCCAATTGATAAATTGCACTGTCGGGGTTGGTTGAATAAATAAATACTGAGTCATAGCCCAGTGTGTCAACCATTTTATACAAAACTAAGTTTTCATTAAATGCAACTTGATTAATGTTTGGAACTACAGCCTGATTAACATTATCACCAACTTCAGATAATAGTTTCTTTTGTGAATCCGTTAAATCCTGAAGAAGAGGTTGATTTTTCAAATCTTGTTCAGAAAAATGATTGATATTGAGCTTAAGCTTTTTGTTTTCAATTTCGGTGCCGATGTTATACAATGCCCTAGAATAGCTTCTTTCTGTATATTCAAATTCAGCAACTATTCTTGAATCTTTTGTTATCAAAAATTTTGGTGTAAAAAATACTTCAGCCGTATTATAGTCAATTGTATAATCATTTTCTGAACCTCTGGTCAGTTGCTTACCATCAACATAAATTTTCTCTGTTCCGGAAAGAATTATGATAAAAGTTTCATTTTCATTTCCGTGTAGTCTATATGGGCCCTGATTTCCTTCAACACCAACAATAGAATGTCTGGCGTATTTTCCTTTTGATACGGCACCGCTAATAAAAGGCGTAATTTTTAATTTTTCATCTTTTTTTGAAGGTGAAAATGAAATTTCAAAACTTCCTCCTTGCACTTTTTTATTGAAATTCAAAAAGTAACTTTTAGGATGTCGCACAAAATAATCTCCGGCGGTTAATTTCCAATTTTCATCAAATAATTGTATGAATACTTTATCAAAATCTTGTAATTGTTGAGTATTTCCTTCAGCCTGAATAGGAATGTTGTCATCAGAAATTGAAGCCAATATATTTACTCGTGGGCTGATTCTGCCTGAAAGTTGTAAATTCAAATTTGAATTTACCGCTAAATCTTGATTATTTCCAAATGTTGCACCTCTTGAAATACTCCCGGATTTATTCAACCCATTTAAATAAAAAATATCCTCTTTTTTAGGGGTGTATTCATAATAGAAAGGATTCATCACAACAGGAGAATTTTGTTCAATACTTGAAATTTTTTTATGTTGAATAGATTCGGTAAACGATACGGGAAATGTTTTATAAGTAATAATAGCTTCCTGGTTCAGTAAATCATGATTTTTAATAATTATTTTACCCAAACTGTAATTAATTTCATAATCTGTCGTATGAACAACCTGATTTTTGATACTCACCACTTCAGAAAAAGGAACAATAGCTTGGCTATCAAGTTGTATAGTATCAGAGTTAAAAAGAATTCCTTTTTTACGATAGTTGCTGAGGTCTTGAGCAAACGAAACGGTTGCCCCAAAAAGGAAAAATAGTATTAGTAAATAAAAACGCAAAAAAATAATTTAAAGTGCAAAAAGTAAAGTTATAAAAATACCAATCATCATGTCTAATAATTAATTCATTAAGCAATCAAAAAAATATTCCAATGAAATACTCAACGCAATTCTTTTAAAAAAATTAATACTTTAGTCAATTATTTTAGGAATTTATGATGATATACCTATATTTGTAATTAATATTGTTTCAAGAATATTTAAAACCTATGAAAAAAATTATATATATTTTATTTGCAGCATCACTTGGTTTATCTAGTTGTGGTGGTGATGATAGTAATAAAAATGGAGATGAAAAGGCTGCTTTAGGCGGAGTTAAGTATGGTGGAGTTTTTAGAGTGAATGAAACAGAAGATTTTAGAAGTCTATATCCGCTAAATGTAACAGAGGTGGTTGCGCACAGAATTACCAACCAAGTATATCAAGGGTTAGTTAAACTTAACCAAGAAGATTTAACTGTTCTTCCTTCACTTGCAGAAAAATGGGAAATTAATGAAGATGCAACATCATTTACTTTTCATCTTAGAAAAGGCGTAAAATTTCATGACAACAAATGTTTTCCCGACGGAAAAGGAAGAGAATTAAAAGCTAGCGACGTTAAATTCGCTTTAGATAAAGTTTGTGAATCATTCCCTGAAAACCAAATGTATTGGATTTTCAAAGATAAGGTTAAAGGTTCTGATGCGTATTTTCAATCTACTGTTGCAAAAAAACATCTTCCAACCGGTGTTGAGGGTATAAAAGTAATTGATGATTATACAGTTCAAATAGATTTAGATTATCCATTTGCTGGATTCCTTAAAATTCTTAGTCATTCCTCATGTTGGATTTATCCAAAAGAAGCTTTTGACACGTATGGTGTTGATATGAGAATAAATTGTGTAGGTACCGGTCCATTCAGAATTAAAACTGTTAAAGAATCAGAGGCTGTAATTTTAGAAGCAAACCCTGATTACTATGGCATTGATGAACACGGAAACAAGCTTCCATATTTAGACGGAATAAAATACACTTTTATTAAAGAGAAAAAAGCAGAGTTGTTAGAATTCAAAAAAGGCAATTTGGATATGGTTTTTAGATTACCTTTAGAAATGATAAAAGATGTAGTTGGCGAACTTGAAGATGCTAAAAAAGGTGGTAATAAACCCTATATCATGCAGGTTGTTCCTGCTATGAGTGTAGTTTATCTTGGAATGCAAAATAAACTTGCTCCATTTGATAATGTTGATGTTAGAAAAGCCTTTAATTATGCAATTGATAAAAATGCAATCGTAACATATACATTACAAGGTGAAGGAAGACCTGCATTACATGGATTAGTTCCTCCGTTCAAAGGATATGATTTTGAAGGTGTAAAAGGATATGACTATAACGTTGAAAAAGCAAAAGAACATTTAGCAAAAGCAGGTTATCCGGGAGGAAAAGGATTTCCGGAAGTTACACTTCAAATTAACTCCGGCGGTGGCGATAGAAACGTACAAACAGCTGAAGTAGTTCAAAAAATGCTTGCAGAAAATTTAAATGTTAAGGTAAAGATAGAACAACTTCAATTTCCACAACATTTAGAAAATTTAGAAACAGGAAAAGCGCTGTTTTGGCGTTCCGGTTGGATTGCAGATTATCCTGATCCTGAAAATTTCCTTAACTTATTGTATGGTATAAATGTTCCTGCTGATATCTCAACCAAATCATTTATTAATTCGGTTCGATATCAAAGTGCTACTTACGATGCTAAATTCAAAGAAGCTTTAAAAGAGGTAGATGAAGCTAAGCGTTATGAATTATATAAACAAGCTGACCAAATAGCTGTTGACGATGCAGCT
Organism: Flavobacteriales bacterium; assembly: GCA_020853105.1. Taxonomy (GTDB): domain Bacteria; phylum Bacteroidota; class Bacteroidia; order Flavobacteriales_E; family Vicingaceae; genus Vicingus. The sequence continues at coordinate 122,085 of JADYZM010000077.1, forward strand.
ACTGTTCCAATTTTGCATGATGAAAATACTCGATTAATTCAAATCTATGTAAAAAACTTTCCGTCAAATGCTATGGAATATAGAGACATGACAGAGGTTTATTTCGATAAAGAACAATAAGCTATAAACGGGATTACGCTATAAAAAAGCATCACGATTTGACGTGATGCTTTTTTATTTTGGTTTCTTTGCTAATGTTGAATTCATCAGCTATTTTTTGTAAACTTCTTTGATTACTTAGTCTAAAGTTAGCACAGATACTCTTAACTTTTGTGTCCACCTAAAGGTAGTTCTCCATTTTATACTACCGTTAAAAAATAGGATTGAAATACCTATTGAAATACAGACTAAATATATTGAAGATAAAAATTAGTAAGTTGTTGTAAATTGTTTGAATAATTACTTAAATATACGACAATAACTGTCATATCTATATATAATGTCGTATATATGTTACATGAAATACGATTTTTATAATAACAATGAAATTCTTGAGTTGATTGGAAAGAAGCTTCAAGAATATAGGGTAAGCAAAAACATTTCACAAAAACAACTGTCAAAGATTACGGGAGTGAGCAGGTCCAGAATTAGTGATATTGAAAATGGATCACCATCATCATTGGTGTCGTTGATAGAAATTATGAGGGCATTAAAAATATTGGATAATATTGAACTCCTTATACCTTCGGTGGTTAAATCTCCAAGAGAAGTTTTAAAAGAAACATTAAAAAAACGTAAAAGAGCTCGGCAATGATTCCCAAAATCTAAATGTAATTATTGTATTTGCCCCATCAACAATAATATCTGAATAACTTATAAATGCCGTACCACCATCTGACCAATAACCAACATGATAAAAATTAATATTTCCTCCACCCAAAGTTAGCAACTCCATTAAACAGATTAAAGAAATTGGTAGATGGGAAATAAATTCTTTAGCTTTACTAAACAGGAAATTTGCGATGTTCTGTACCTCGGCTCACGTTAAGCTATAAACAATTTACGTTAATAAAAAAGCATCGTAACACTTTGTTACGATGCTTTTTTATTATTCCTTTGCGGCATATTTGAAATCCATTGAAAAAACTTGTTTTTATCCTATTCTTAATCATAATTGAGTCTCATATTGTGTTATCGCAAATATTGGATATTAATAAACCTGTTTTCGCTGAAGAACCATTTTTTAACTCACAGTTTATTCAAAAAAATAAAATAAAATTAATAACCGGCTCCCGTTCCAGTAAAAAAGTTAAAGACATAATCCGTACGAAAGGACTAGATTATTATTATGAATTTAACACTCAAGGATATTTAACAAAACAAATGTCAACTTTTCACAACCAGATTGAGAAAAAGGACACCAATGTAATCATCTATTATTATAACAATAAAAATTTAATTGAAACCGTCAGAAAAACTGATAGTTACGGTTATTTTTCAAATCATTTTTTATACAATGATTCCAATAAGGTTATCTCACAAACGTATTGCAGAGATGAAAATCATTGTGATTTTAAAGGAGAATTTGATTTAGCAAAACAATACATAATAAATACTGACAGCTTTGCCTATGAAACCCAAGGTGAATTTATGCAGAAAAAGCAATTTTTTAATAAATACAATAAGGTTTACCGTGAGGAATTCTTTTATTTCAATGATTTAGGGTACTTGAGAGAAATATATTCAAGATACATCATTGGAAACAAAAGGAATAAAACACTCTACGAATATGATGAAAAGGGAAGGGTTGGTAAAATAATTTACATTGATGATGTCAGTAGTTCTAATCAAGAAAGTGAAATATTTATATACGATGATTTGGACAATCTGTTAGAAATTAAATATTATCACAATGAAAAATGGAAAACGTCAAAGCAATTTTTATACGATAAGAAAACATATTTACTCACAGCACAACTGATTCAAGATATAGAAACGGAATTTATTCAAATTATCCAATATCAATACGTGTTCTACACTGGCGAAACAACCAATCTGAGTTTCCAAGAAAAATAAGAGATATTGCTGACTCTATTGATAATATGGGGATATCATCAAATATACCAAGATTCCTGTAGCAGAAACATAGATCCAAATTGGAAAAGTAATTTTTGCAATTCTACGGTGTTTGTCAAACTTTTCAGAGAGTGCTCTAACTAATGAAATTAAAATGAGGGGTACTAAAAATGCAGATAAAAAAATATGAGTAGTTAATATAAAAAAGTATATCGTTTTTAAGATACCACTACCCCCATAAGGAGTAGATGGCATATTTGAGTGATAAACAACATAAGAAATTAAAAAAATACTTGAGAAAACAAATGCTGTCCACATCAACCTCTTGTGGAGTGGAATATTTTTCTTCTTAATTGCAAAAAAAGCAAAGAGTAGGATGATAAACGTTGCTGCATTAATTAGAGTATTGAATAAGGGGAGGTGTTTAAAAAAAGATTTCTCCAGGTTCTGTGATAGGGTCAATAAAACTATAAGAGTTAATATTGCTGATAAAATAAAAAAAAGAAGTGGCTTAATTTTTTTTAATAGATTCATTGAACTTTATCGAAGAAGATGAATAGCAACGAGAAAATTAAGTAAAGATATGATAACAGCATGATGTGAAGAGCATATTTATTTTCACCTGATTTAACCAGCCTTACACATGGAATAATCATTAAGAAAGAGAATACTTGAAGTGCTACAGTTGATATTCTGCCGCTCAATCCAACCCATTCGGGTAGAAAACTACTTAAATACAACAGGATTGAACTTGATAAAATAATATATGCCGAAGTTTTATTTTTCTTCTGAAACGGTAACATTTTATATCCCGCATTTGAATAATCGTTATGATATTTCCAAGCAATAGCCCAAAAATGAGGGAATTGCCACAAAAACTGAATAAAAAATAAAATCCCTGCTTCTAAGCTAAAACCACCAGTTGCTGCAACAAATCCAAGCATGGGTGGAAATGCACCCGGAAAAGCACCTACAAAAACGCCAAAAGTCGTAATTCTTTTTAGTGGGGTATAAACCGCTGCATATAAGAAAACAGCAAGTAATCCTAATACTCCACAAAGAATGTTAACTCCCAATCCTAACATTACAATACCTAAAACTGTCATAAAAAAAGCTATAATCAGAGCTTCAGAAACTGCTAATTTTTGCTGTGGAAGAGGTCTGTTTTTTGTTCGCTCCATAATGGCGTCATAATCCCTTTCAATGATTTGATTAAAAGCATTTGAAGCTGCTGTAATCAAAAAGCCACCCAGAGTAAGCCAAACCAATGTTGATAGGGAAAAACTTTCCATTCCAATAAAATATCCAAAAAGAGATGAGATAACAACAAAAACTGCAATTTTTAACTTAAAAAGTGCAAAGTAGTTCTTTAATTTTTCAGAAAAACTGATAGAAGTTATATGTTCAGAATTGATTAAAGCCATCTAATATATGTTTTACAACATAAATACAAAGGAACACATTCTGAATTTAAAAAGCGAATTTCACAATGTTTTTTTTGTTTAATAGAATTGAATTTTATATAAATAACTACATTTGTCGGTTACATAATGTCATAATGTCGCAAACTAAAGAATGGACATAAATTTGACTCATTATAAGTACATAAAAAATAAATTAAAATGGCAGGAGCAGGATTTCTAAACACCGTACTTAAAGTTTTTTTAGGAAGTAAAACCGATCGTGATTTAAAAGAATTATCACCTATAGTTGAAAAAACCAATCAAATATATCAAACCCTTCAATCAATATCTAACGATGAACTTCGGGCAAAGACTCTCGACTTTAAAGCTAGAATAGCATCAAGATTGAAACCTGATGAAGATAAAATTGCTGAAATCAAAAGTAAAATTGAAAACGATGATTCGATTGATATTCTTGCAAAAGAAGAACTCTACAATCAGAAAGATAAAATAGAAAAGGAAATTCTTACAAAAATTGAAGAAATTCTATTAGAAATACAACCCGAAGCTTTTGCAGTTGTAAAAGAAACATCAAGAAGATTTGCAGAAAATAAAGAACTAAAAGTTACAGCAACTCAATTGGATAAAGACATTGCTGCAAAACGCTCGCATGTTACTATTGATGGTGATTCAGCAACATATCAAAACACATGGTTGGCTGCAGGTAATGAAGTGAAGTGGGATATGGTTCATTATGATGTGCAGTTGATTGGAGGGAGTGTTTTACATCAAGGAAAGATTGCTGAGATGGCTACTGGTGAAGGAAAAACATTGGTAGGAACGTTGCCCGTATATTTGAATGCATTAGCCGGAAAAGGAGTTCATTTAGTTACAGTGAATGATTATCTTGCTAAACGAGACTCGGAATGGATGGCGCCAATTTATGAATTTCATGGGTTAACAGTAGATTGTATTGACAAACACCAACCGAATTCAACGGAAAGAAGAAATGCATATTTGGCTGATATTACCTATGGAACGAACAATGAATTCGGATTTGATTATTTAAGAGACAATATGTCCAGATCACCTGAAGATTTAGTTCAACGCAAACACCATTTTGCTATTGTTGATGAGGTTGACTCTGTTCTTATTGATGATGCTCGTACACCATTGATTATTTCAGGACCAACCCCAAAGGGAGATAAACATGAATTTCACGAGTTAAAACCCAGAGTTGAGAAGTTATTAAACGCTCAACGAAAATTTGTAAATGAAGCATTAAGCGAAGCAAAAAAGTTGCTTTCACCTATAATAAATAATGAAAAAATTAGCAAAGAAGATTTAGAGAAAGGCGGTTTAGCATTATTGAGAGCCCACAGAGGATTACCCAAAAACAATGCATTAATCAAATTTCTGAGTGAACATGGAATCAAAGCAGTTTTACAAAAAACTGAAAATTTTTACATGCAAGAACAAAACAAAGAAATGCCTAAAGCTGATGCCGCTTTGTTTTTTATAGTAGATGAGAAAACCAATTCAGTAGAACTAACTGAGCAAGGTGTGGATTTGATTACCGGTTCTGGAGACGACCCAAAATTCTTTGTACTTCCCGATATTGGTTCAGAAGTGGCAGATATTGAAAAATCTACAGGATCTGAACAAGATAAATTAATCTCGAAAGAACGTGTGATTCAGGATTATTCAGTTAAATCTGAGCGAATTCACACCATAAACCAATTACTTAAAGCATACGCAATGTTTGAAAAAGATGTTGAATATGTTGTGATTGAAAATAAAGTAAAAATTGTAGATGAGCAAACCGGTAGGATTATGGAGGGACGACGATATTCTGACGGACTACACCAAGCAATTGAAGCAAAAGAAAATGTTAAAGTTGAGGCTGCTACTCAAACGTATGCAACAGTTACTCTTCAAAACTATTTCAGAATGTACCATAAGTTATCTGGAATGACTGGTACTGCTGAAACCGAATCACAAGAGCTATGGGATATTTATAAACTAGATGTAGTAATTATCCCCACGAATAGACCAATTCTTAGACAAGATAGAGAAGACTTGGTTTATAAAACAAAAAGAGAAAAATATACTGCTGTTATTGACGAAATAGTTACTCTCGTAAATAACAAAAGACCCGTATTGGTTGGAACAACTTCTGTTGAAATTTCAGAGTTACTCAGCCGAATGTTAAAAATGAAAGGTATTCAACATAACGTGCTGAATGCAAAACTGCACCAAAGAGAAGCTGAAATAGTTGCTACTGCCGGAAAACCAGGAGCCGTTACAATTGCAACCAACATGGCAGGGCGGGGAACAGATATAAAATTGGGTGAAGGTGTAAAAGAAGCGGGTGGTTTAGCTATTATCGGAACTGAACGTCATGATTCTCGTCGTGTTGACCGTCAGTTGAGGGGTAGGTCTGGTCGTCAAGGAGATCCAGGGTCATCACAGTTTTTTGTGTCGTTAGAGGACGATTTAATGCGTCTTTTCAACTCTGAAAGAATCATTCGTCTGATGGATAGAATGGGGTTAGAAGAAGGTGAAGTTATCCAACATTCAATGGTTACAAAATCAATTGAAAGAGCACAGAAAAAAGTAGAAGAAAACAACTTTGGAATAAGAAAAAGATTGCTAGAGTATGATGATATCATGAACTCTCAAAGAGAAGTGGTTTATACCAAACGCAGAAATGCCCTTTTCGGTGAAAGACTTGGAGTTGAAATTTCCAATATGACTTACGACGTGTGTGAAGATATAGTGAAAGAATACCAAGAAGTTAGAGATTTTAATTCGTTTAAAATTGAATTGATACGAATGTTAGGAATTCAATCACCTTTTTCTGAGCAAGATTTTATTGATAGTAAAGCCGATGAATTGGTTAATGAATTACATGAAGCGACAATGAGGCATTATCAGGTTAAATCTGATTTAATTGCCCAAATGGCTTTTCCCGTTATTAAAGATGTCTTTGAAAATCAAGGTGCTCATTATGAAAATATTTTAGTACCTGTTACAGATGGAATTAAACTAATCAATATAACAACACCTCTTGAAAAAACATATAAAAGCAATTGCAAAGAGCTAATAATTTCAATTGAAAAAAGTGTGATTTTAGCAATGATTGATGAAGATTGGAAAGAACATTTGCGAGAAATGGATGAACTAAAACAATCGGTTCAAGGTGCTGTTTATGAACAAAAAGATCCTCTTTTAATATACAAATTTGAAGCATTCAAATTATTTAATTCAATGCTGCTAAAAATTAACAAAGAAATAGTCCGATTCCTTTTAAAAAGTGGATTGCCACAGCCCAAAGAAGGAGAGGAAGAAATAGCTGCAAAACAAGCACCAGCATTGCCCAAAAATGATGTTAGCAATCTTAAATTAAGCCGACCTGAGTACACAACATCAAGTAGTGGTTCTCCTGAAATTCCTAATCAACCAAAATCTCAGCCCGTGAGAGTTGAGAAGAAAGTGGGAAGAAATGATTTGTGTCCGTGTGGAAGCGGTAAAAAGTTTAAGCAATGTCATGGAAAATAAATTGTATTTTAAAATTTAACTTTCCAAGAATTTATTTCTTTATTTGAAATTCAAGTACTATTTTTTTAGAATAAAAATCCTAATTTTCAACGTTTCTAAAAAAATAATATGATGAAAAATAAATTATCCTTTTTTGTCGGATTGCTGTTGACTAATCTGGCATTTGCACAAACATTCAGCCCTAATTTTTTAGATGGCTCGGTAATGTTTAAGCTAAAAAACAATGAAAAAACAATTGAGACTCAAAGAGTAAGTTTAACTGAAGTTATTAAATATGAATCACTTCAAGACTATCCGGAATTAGCAAAGGTATTTCAAAAGTATGATGTTACTTCATTAACTCGCCCTAGCTATTATACCAACAAAGAAGATTTGCAAAAAATCTATAGAGTAAAATTTAATAAATTCAGCGAAATTGATAATCTAATCAGTGATTTACAAAAAATGGAAAATGTTGTATTCGCTGAAAAAGAACCTATATATAAAATTGATTTTGTACCAAACGATCCGCAACATACAGGAACAACCAAATGGTATCACACGTTAGTAGGTTCCGAAAATGCATGGAATACATCTCAAGGTTCAAATTCAATTAAAGTAGCTATTGTTGATAATGCTGTTGCTTGTGGACATACTGATTTAACAACATTTAAACAAAGAGACGTTGCTGATAATGATAATGACGCAACTCCTCCAGCTGTTTACACATCTGATGCAACTTGGTCTCATGGAACACATTGTGCAGGATTAGCTACCGCAGATATTAATAATGGTATTGGAATAGCATCGTTGGGTGGAAATGTTGAATTAATAGGTGTAAAATGTACTCCAAACTCAGGAACATCTAACAGTGTATATTACTCTTATGATGGAGTTCAATGGGCATGTTCAAACGGTGCAAATGTTGTGAGTATGTCTTTTGGAGGAACATCATCCAGCTCTGCATTTCAAAATTTAATCAATAATTATCCTGATGTAGTATTCTTAGCTGCTGCAGGAAATGACGGAAATACAACAGTAAATTATCCGGGTGGTTATACAAATGTAATTTGTGTTGGGTCAGTTGATGCAAATGATTCTCGTTCAGGTTTTTCAAACTATAACGGTTCTACACCATTCGTTGACATAGCTTCACCAGGTGGATATTCTTATGGAGGACTTCAAAGCACAGTGTATTCTGCAAGTGGAAATAGTTACGGAAAAATGGGTGGTACTTCAATGGCAACACCTTTTGCTGCAGGTTTAGCAGGATTGTTATTGAGTATTAATCCAACTCTTACGCCCGCTCAAGTTGAAAACTGTTTAATTACTACCGGAGTAACTATTTCTGGTAATATCGGACCAAGAATTGATGCTGCAGCTGCTGTAGCATGTGCAGCTGCCACACTGACGGGAGATCCACTTCCTCAGTTTTCAGGCTCACCAACTTCAATTTATGTTGGTCAATCGGTTCAGTTTATAGACCAATCAGGAGATGGAGGAAATACTATTACTGCTTGGCAGTGGTCGTTTCCCGGTGGAACTCCTGCCAGCTACACAGGACAAAATCCTCCTGCAATAACCTATAGTGCTACAGGTCAATACGATGTAACTCTTACTGTTACTAACTCACAAAGTCAACAATCACTAACCAAAACTCAATACATTAACGTTAGTTTAGATCCTTATGGAAACTGGATACCTCAAGCTACTGCTTTCTCACAAGCATCACGAGGAATAACTCATATTGATATTGTTGATATTAACACAGTTTGGGCTTTAGCTTATGATGGGTCAGGAGGAGGAGCAAATGTTCAACAATTTACTAAAACAACTAACGGTGGAACCACTTGGACTCCTCAAAATATCAATGTTGGAAATACTGGTTTAGGAATATCTATGATTAGTGCTATAGATGCTACAACTGCTTGGTTGGCTGCTTATCCTAATGCCGGAGGACAAACGGGTGGTATTTGGAAAACAACTAACGGTGGTACAACATGGACTAGACAAACTTCTGCAACCTATACCAATGCATCATCATTTACAAATGTTGTCCATTTTTGGAACGCAAATGATGGTTTCTGCCAAGGAGACCCAATAAGTAATGAGTTTGAACTTTACACAACCACAAATGGTGGTACAAACTGGACAGCAGTTCCTGCGGCAAATATTCCAAATCCTTTAAGTGGTGAATATGGCTATACTAGAGATATTGAAGTTATAGGTGATGTCGTTTGGTTTGGAACAAACAAAGGTAGATTATACCATTCTACAAATAAAGGATTGAATTGGTCTGTTTATCAAACCCCTGAAACAGATATGCAAAATGCTAAATACTCATTCAAAGATGCAAACAATGGTATTTTGATTACAGGTGGAAATGTATATAAAACAACCAATGCCGGAGCGAACTGGACACAAATAACAACAACTGGTTCGATTTTCACTAGTGGGTTATGTTGGATAGAAGGAACTGATATTATTTTCACCACAGGTGGGGGAGGAAGTGTAGGTTCTTCATATAGCCAAGATGGTGGTGTTACTTGGAACATAATTGATACTGACCAACATACCTATTGCGAATTTATTAATCCTGTAGTTGGATGGTCGGGTTGGTTTAATACAAATGCAACAACCGGTGGAATTTGGAAATGGAATAGCTTACAAAGTGCATTAACTCCTGATTTCAGTGCTACTCCAATGCAGGTTTGCGTTGGACAGGAAGTGCAATTTACTGATTTAACTACAGGTGGTACTCCGGTAAGTTATTCTTGGAATTTTTATGGTGGAGTTGCTGATGATTCTACTATTGCAAATCCTAAAGTTACTTACGCAACAGCTGGAAATTATGATGTTGAATTAACTGTTAATGATGGTATTCAAGATGTATCTAAGAAAATGTTTGGATATATAACAGTTGTTGGTGCTGCACCTGCAGTTCCATCATTTATTGTTGGTAATATGAATCCATGTAATGGGGATACTACTTTGTATTCAACCAATTCAATTGCTGGTGTTACATATACTTGGACTCTACCGGTTGACTGGACAGGATCTAGTACTTCAAACAGTATTTCTGTAATTGTAGGAACATCTGGAACTATTTCTGTTTCTGCAACAAATGCTTGCGGTTCTAGTGCGAATCTTGATTCTGCCGCTGTTGTCTCTTGTAATGTTGGAATTGACAATAATACATCTGCTGGAATTGAATTCTATCCAAATCCAGCCTCAGAGGTATTAACTTTGAAAGTAAATACTTCTCAAATTGGGAATAATATCAAATTAATTGATATGTTGGGTAAAGTTGTGTTTGTTGATAGAATAACAAGTACTGCTCACTTAATTAACGTTGAAAGTTTACCACAAGGTATGTATTATATCAAAGTAGATGGAATAGAGTCTCCATTTAAATTTGTTAAAGAGTAACCCAAGAAAAGGTTATAAAAAGAAAAGGCAGTCATTTGACTGCCTTTTCTTTTGTTTTATATTGTTGCGATTTATGCTTCTGATTCCATGTAATCTTCGATGGGATTACAACTACAAACGAGGTTTCTATCTCCAAATGCATTATCAACACGTGCAACAGTTGGCCAATATTTAGCTTCTCTTAGCCAATTCAATGGATAGGCAGCTTTCTGTCTTGAATATTTATGATTCCAATCATCAGCAGTAATCTCATGAGATGTATGAGGGGAGTTGTGCAAAACATTATCCTCTTTATCGGCAGTGCCCGAAATAATTTCATTAACTTCAGCCTTAATGCTAATCATAACTTCAATAAATCTATCTAATTCCTCTTTGCTTTCACTTTCTGTAGGTTCGACCATTAAAGTACCTGCAACTGGAAACGAAACAGTAGGAGCATGAAATCCATAATCCATCAATCGTTTAGCAATATCAGTTACGTCAACACCTGATGCTTGTTTAAAATCACGACATTCTAAAATCATTTCATGAGCAACCCTTCCATTTCCGTTGGTATATAAAATACCGTAATGCTTTTCGAGTTTAGATTTCATGTAGTTTGCATTTAGAATTGCATATTGAGTTGATTTTTTCAATCCTTCAGTTCCCAACATTTTTATGTATGCGTAAGAAATCAAACAAACATAAGCACTTCCCCAAGGAGCAGCAGATATGGCTGTGATTGCATGGTCTCCACCTACTTTAACAACAGGATTTGAAGGTAAAAATGGTGTTAAATGTTTAGCAACTCCAATTGGTCCAACCCCAGGCCCACCACCACCGTGTGGTATAGCAAAAGTTTTGTGTAGATTGAGGTGGCAAACATCGGCTCCAATATTAGCTGGATTGGTTAAGCCTACTTGAGCATTCATATTTGCACCATCCATATACACTTGACCTCCGTTTTGATGAATGATGTTTGTTATTTCTATTATACTTTCCTCGAAAACACCATGAGTTGATGGGTACGTAACCATTACACAAGATAAGTTGTCTTTGTGTTGTTCTGCTTTTGCTTTAAGGTCTGCAACATCAATGTTTCCATTTTCATCACATTTTGTTACAACTACTTCCATTCCTGCCATTACAGCACTAGCAGGATTAGTTCCATGTGCTGAAGAAGGAATTAAAGCAATATTTCTATGGAAATCATTTCTGCTTTCATGATAAGCTCTAATAACCATTAATCCTGCATATTCGCCTTGTGCACCAGAATTAGGTTGAAGCGAAACAGCATCAAAACCTGTAATTTCTGCTAAATTTTTCGCCAACTCGTTTAACATTTCTTGGTAACCTTGTGCTTGTTCAAAGGGTACAAATGGATGAATTGAAGCCCATTCTACCCACCCCAACGGTATTAATTCTGTTGCAGCATTGAGTTTCATAGTACATGAACCCAAAGAAATCATAGAATGAGTTAATGATAAATCTTTATTTTCTAATCTTTTGATGTATCTCATCATTTCAGATTCTGAGTGGTATTTTTTAAATACTTCGTGAGTTAAAAATTCAGATTTTCTGGTTAATGATGTGGGTATTCCTTGAACAGTATTGCTTGAGCTAGAAGTTTTACCTAGGGTAGCAGCAAAAACAGATGCAATTGCATCGATATCTTGTTCATTTTCAGTTTCTCCAATACTTATTGAAATTGTGTTTCCCGAATAATAGAAATTCATTTCTTTAGAAAGAGCCAACGAATTAATTTTTTGTAATTGGTCAGTTGTTACTTCAACAGTAAGGGTGTCAAAAAATGTATCGTTTATTCTTCTTAAACCTAATTCATCGAGTTTTGATGCTAATTTTCCAGTCAGAGTATGGATGGTTTTGGCAATATTTTTAATGCCTTCTGAACCGTGATATACAGCATACATTCCTGCAATTACAGCTAATAGAACTTGAGCAGTACAAATATTAGAAGTTGCTTTATCTCTTTTGATGTGCTGCTCTCTGGTTTGAAGAGCCATTCTTAAAGCTCTGTTGCCTTTTGCATCAATTGAAACTCCAATAATCCTTCCCGGCATGGTTCTTTTGTATTCATCTTTTGTTGCAAAGTAGGCAGCGTGTGGACCTCCGTATCCCATAGGCACACCAAATCGCTGTGAAGTGCCAACAACGATATCAGCGCCCCATTCTCCAGGAGGTGTGAGTAGTGCTAAGCTTAATAAATCAGCAGCAACAACCACTAAACAACCATTGCTATGGGCTTTTTCAGTAAAATTTTTGTAATCATTTATTTGCCCGTTTACATCAGGATATTGAACTATTGCCCCAAAAACCTTTTCGTTAAATTCAAAAGTTGAATGATCGCCAATAATCAATTCAATGTTAAGAGGAATTGATCGTGTTTTAAGTAAGTCAATTGTTTGTGGTAAACATTTGTTGGATACAAAAAATTGATTTGCTCCAGCATTTTTTGCTTCTTTGCTTCTGTTTGCATAAGCCATAATCATAGCCTCTCCAGCAGCAGTACCTTCATCTAACAATGAAGCATTTGCTATTTCCATTCCTGTAAAGTCTAAAATCATGGTTTGAAAATTAAGCAATGCCTCAAGACGACCCTGAGAAATTTCAGCCTGATAAGGTGTGTAGGCGGTGTACCATCCCGGATTTTCAAAAATATTTCTTTTGATTACTGATGGTAATATTGTGTTGTAATAACCTAATCCAATATAAGATTTATAAATTTTATTTTTATTAGATAGCGTTTTTATATGGTTCAAATACTCAAATTCAGTTAAAGGGGCATCAAGATTTAACTCTTTTTGGAGCCTTATTTTAGAAGGAATTGTTTGGTTTATTAATTCGTCAATTGAATTGACTCCAATTGCGGATAACATTTCTTTTGTATCAGATTCTCTTGGTCCGATGTGTCGAGATGAAAATTTTTGAGCTGCCATTGTATATGTTTTGATTAAAATAAATGAGAAAACAAATGTAGTAAAAACCTCTTTTAAAACAAGTGAAATACTCGATTTCCTACGTGGAAATTAGAACAAATTTTATTTAATTTCCGAAGGAATCAAACAAACAGGAATGGGATTTATTTTGTGTTGATTTGTTTGATTGAGTTTTGAAAATATTGATAAAACTTCAGTTTCTCGTTGTGTAAGGTTCTTCTTAATTGTTTTGTTTTCTAAGAAAGACATTGCCCATTCCAATTCCGGATACGAAGCACCTATTTGGTCTTGGTCTGTTCTTTCATCTCCAAAAAGACCATCTGTTGGGGGGGCATTTAAAATAGCTTCAATAATGTTTAGGTATTTTCCAATTTGATATACTTCAGACTTGGTTAAGTCAGCAATGGGGCTAAGGTCAACTCCACCATCACCGTATTTTGTAAAAAAACCAATTCCAAAATCTTCTATTTTGTTGCCGGTTCCAACAACCAAACAATGGTTTATTTGAGCATAATAATACAAAGTTAACATTCTCAATCTGGATCGTGTGTTTGCTAAAGCCAATTTGTCAAGTTCATCATTTTGGTTTGAATTGACGGACTCGATAAAAGTTTTAAATGTTGGAGTTAAATCGACTTGTATTGAATTTACATTTATAAAATTAGTCTTTAGAAAATTGATGTGATTTTTAGCTCTATTCACTTGTTTTATGTCCTGAAAAATTGGTAATTCCAAACAGATTACTTTCAAACCCGTTTTTGCTGCCAACGTTGATGTTACGGCTGAATCAATTCCGCCTGATATGCCAATTACAAAGCCTTTAACATTTGCTTTTTTTGCGTAATCTAAAAGCCAATTGGTTATGTAAGATATTACTTTTTCTGTATTCAATTTATTAGAAATAAATTCCTAAATCAATAGAAAAATAATTGAGTGTTGACTCAATCTCTTTGTCTGTATAAACAGCTTTTCCGTCACTCCCAATTAAGGCTTTTCCTAGAGGACTTAGGGCGTTTGTTTTACCTTTTAGAATATCAATAAATCCATTGTGATACGATACTCCAAACATAATGTTTGTATTTCCACTCAGGTTGTATTCTGCTCCTGCACCAATAACTAAGTTCATGTTGAATAGAGTAATGTCGCTTCCGTTATCCACATCTGTTTTTTTAATACCACTTTGGTCAACGTATTCATAGTCAGCTTTTGAATTGTATTTAATTCCGGCTAAAAACCCAAACGTTCCGTAATAAGTCATATACCCGATTTCATTTGTTCTCAATTTTAGCATCAGAGGGATATCTATGTATTTAGTGTTTATTTCTTGCTTTATTTCAGATGGAACCAAAACTCCTGAATTGTCAAAAACACCTTCGTAAATCATCTTTCCACCCACATTATTTATGTTAAACCCAGTGGAAATCAAGTAATTTTTAGCTAAGAAAAATTCTGTAGAAAGCCCATAGGCAAATCCAAAACGAGTGCCATTGTTGTCATAACCGGTTGTATTCAGCCCCAACCAAGCAATATTTGGAGAAAAGTGTAGTCCAAATCGAAACGAAGGAACGTCTTTGTTGAATTTAACCTCAGGGTCGTTATTATCTTGTGCAGAAAGGTTAAAAAATAGTGTTCCAAATAAGGTTAAAGTGAGTAATTTTGCTTTAAAATTCATGTTAGTTAAATTTATTCAAAATTAAGTCTAAATAATACCAAATGATTCGGTATAAATCATATTTATTAACACTTCAATCGTTATTAGTTTGCCTATTCTTCAACTTTTACGGATGTGCTCCCGATAAAAATGAAATAGATGTATCTGACATTGATTTGTCTCTCAAAATAAAACGATTTGATAAAGAGCTGTTTTCTTTGGAAAAAGTAACAGAAAATGATGTTTTAAAGTTTCAACAAGACTATGGTGTTTTTTTTACTCAATACGTTGAGAATATAATCAGTATTTCAGAAGTACATGATCCATCTGTTTATTATTATCTGAATGCGTTTAAGAATGATGAGTATGTGAATGAAGTACAAAAAAAAGTAAATGAAAGTTTTAGTGATTTTTCTACGTATGAGAAGCAGTTCAACGATGCATTTAAACACTATAAGCACTATTTTCCCAAAAACTATATTCCTGAAATTATAACCTATACATCTGGTTTTAACTATGCTATTGCTGTTGACTCTTCATTTTTAGGGATAGGTTTAGATATGTTTTTGGGGGCAGATTATAAACCCTATGTTCAATTGGGACTTCCTCAATATAAAACAGCAAATATGACTCCAAAAAATTTAGTCCCGTCAGCCGTGTTAGCATGGGTTGGTACTGAGTTTATAATTGAAAAACCGGACGCTACGCTTCTTGAGGAAATGATTCATCAGGGAAAATTGCTATATGCATTGGATTTATTAATGCCATCAGAAAGTGATGAATTAAAAATCGGATATACAAATCAGCAAGTTGAGTGGTGTTACAACAACGAAAAACAAATTTGGTTCTATTTTGTTGATAACGAATTGTTTTATACAAAAGATACCAAAGAAATTATAAAATATATGGGTGAAGCTCCATTTGTACAAGGTTTTCCTGAAGGTTCTCCTGGCAAAGTCGGGCATTGGATTGGCTGGCAAATCGTAAAGAAATACATGGAAAATAACCCAAATATTTCTTTAGAAAATCTTTTAGAAGAAAAAGATGCTCAAAAGATATTGAATGGCTCAAAATACAAACCTTAAAAAACAGAAAATTGTTGCGTAATCAAAGAAATTAATTATGAAAAACTCTGAAATCAACTTTAAAATAACACTTGACGAAAATCATATTCCCGAAAAAATTGAGTGGCAGGCTGAAGATTCCGGCGAGAAAGAACTCAAAGAATGTAAGTCGATTATGCTTAGTTTATGGGACAAAAAAGAAAGAAACACCCTTCGAATTGACCTTTGGACTAAAGAAATGCTAATTGACGAAATGAAACATTTTTATTATCAGTCAATTCTTACTATGGGAGACGCTTATGAACGGGCAACCAGCGATAAAGAATTAGCTGACGAAATTAGAAACCTCGGAAAAAAAATGGGTGAAAAAATCCGAAACGAACTATTTAAATAAAGTAATATCAATCCAGAAAGGTGGATAAACTCATACAAAAATACAACATTGCAGGTCCTCGATATACCAGCTATCCGACAGTTCCATTTTGGGACGAATGTGGAATTTCAAGCGGGAATTGGGAGAAATCATTTCTAAAATCTTTTAACGAAAGCAATAAAGCGGAGGGAATAAGCCTATATATTCACCTTCCGTTTTGTGAAAACCTATGTACCTTTTGTGGTTGCCACAAACGAATTACCAAACAACATAGTGTTGAAAAACCTTACATTGATGTTTTGTTAAAAGAGTGGGAGTTGTATTGTAATATATTTCCATCAAAACCAAGAATCAAAGAAATACATTTAGGTGGAGGAACACCAACATTTTTTAGTCCGGAAAATCTGCAGAAACTTATTGTCGGTATTTTATCTAGCTCAGAAAAATGTGAAGATTATGAATTTAGTTTTGAAGCACACCCCAACAATACCACTGAACAACACTTAAGAACTCTTTATGAACTCGGGTTTAGGAGAAACAGTTTTGGTGTTCAGGATTATGCTGAAAAAGTTCAAAAAACCATCAAACGTATTCAGCCTTTTGAACGGGTTAAATTTGTAACAGAATTATCTCGAAGCATTGGCTACAATTCTGTTAGTCATGATTTGGTGTTTGGTTTACCTCACCAAACCAAGGAAAGTATGATTGATACCATTATTAAAACCAAAAGTTTAAAACCGGATAGGATAGCTTTTTATAGCTATGCTCATGTGCCATGGGTGAAAGGCGTTGGTCAGCGAGGCTACGATGAAAATGATTTGCCTTCTCCGGAGCTGAAAAGAGAATTGTATGAAACAGGCAAAAAACTTTTGACTGAACTCGGATACGTTGAAATTGGAATGGATCACTTTGCTCTCCCAACAGATTCAATGTATAAATCCATGATACAAAAAACTTTACATCGAAATTTCATGGGCTATACTGCAAGTAAAACCCAATTGATGATTGGTTTAGGCATGAGTTCTATCAGTGATTCTTGGTATGGATTTGCACAAAATGCGAAAACTGTTGAAGAATATTCCGAATTAGTAAATAGAAAAATTCTTCCTATTGCAAAAGGTCACTTGTTAACAGATGAGGATTTAATTATTAGAAAACACATTTTGAACATAATGTGCAATTTTGAAACATCTTGGGAAAAGAGTGAAATGCAGTTTCCGGAACTTAGTTCTTGTTTAGAAAAATTAAAAGAAATGGAAACCGACGGGTTGGTAAAAATTTATCCAAACAAACTTGTTCTTCCTGAAAATGCTAGACCTTTTGTTAGAAATGTTTGTATGGCTTTTGATTTAAGATTGCTTAGAAATGCTCCCACGACTCGTATTTTTTCAATGACAATTTAATATTATTTTTTTGCCTTGTCCCATTGAAAAATGGCAACAATTTCTTTTGATTTTTTTAGAAGTAGTTTATCTCCATCAATAGAAAACTCGTTAACTTCTGACATCATTTTAAAAAAATCATCTTCAATTGTATCATTGTGGCAAGCCATTTTTGTGGAACCCATTTGCGAAAAGCGAATTCCATTTTCTGAGAACAATTCATATTCGCCAAAAAATGAATTGCAACCACCACTTCCATTAATTCTATTTTCGGCAGAACTTATAATCAAATGAGGTTCTTTCATTTGGTTATTTTCAATAGGTTTTGAGTTCAGTTCAATCAGTTTCCAATACTTGTCTTTAAACTCTTGTGGTGATATGCTTTTTGTGTCTCCACTCACAGTAGATTTTGATGTACATGCAAATAAAGAAACAGCTATTAAGATGAATTTTAAAATCTTTTTCATTTCATTTTTTTTTGCAAAACTACTAATACTAACACCAATTTAAATCGGACTCGGTTTATTTGAAAAAAATGATTACTCCATTTTTAAACCGTTCTATAATAGCAAATTAGTTAAGAAATTCTTAAAAAAATATAAAAAAGAAAAACAATGTTTCAAAAGGGAATACTTTTGCTCCGATTTTTTATCGTATGAAAAAAATAAATCGTAGTTTATTTTTATTTCTACTGCTGACGCTGTTTTCAGTACTATTCCCAAAGGGTTTTTCTTCTTTTGGAGGATTTATAGACGAACAACCTTTCTCCGTTGCCTATTGCGTTATTGAAAATTCTGAGCAAGAGGCTCAATATGTTAAATTCCCTTCTGACACTGATTTTCCTGATGCTGAAAATGACTTTTTTGATTGTTTTGAGTTTGAAAGTGAAATAAAAAACGACAACGACGATGTTGATGATAAGATAGTGGATTGGAAAAACCTGAACCAAGTTTTTCTGCCAATTTCATTGTTTCTAGATTTTGAATTGAATGAAGATGGTGTTATTTTACCGTCAATTCCTTTTTATATCTTGTTCCATTCCTGGAAAAATTTTAGCAAATAAAAACAACTCTTTTGTTGTGTCTTTTTAGACGTACTCTAGTTTCTGCAACTTTTCAGTTGTAGTATTTGTTCTATTTACCTTATTATAAAATTTAAAGTTCTAAAAATGAATAAGTTAGTTTTTTTATTGCTTCTGATAATTAATATATTTTCGTTTGGTTGTAAGCACCACGAAGAAGAAAAAGAAGAAAATACCCGCTTTGTTGTTTCAAGCCCAATTATTAAGGATACGATAATCCAAAAAGATTATATGTGTCAAATTCGTTCAATTCAACACATTGAAGTCAGAGCACTTGAAAAAGGATATATAAAACAGATATATATAGATGAGGGAAAGTTTGTAAAACAAGGACAACCAATGTTTCAAATCATGCCAAACGTATTGGAAGCTGAAGTACAAAAAGCACAAGCAGAAGTAAATTTCGCAGAAATTGAATTTCAGAATTCAAAAACACTTGCCGACAGCAACATCATCTCAAAAAATGAATTAGCCCTATCCAAAGCAAAACTAGGAAAAGCAAAAGCAGAACTTTTATTAGCCCAAACACACTTGGGTTTTACAGAAATTAAAGCTCCTTTTGATGGGATAACAAACAGACTCGAGGTGCGATTAGGTAGTTTAGTTGATGAAGGCGAATTATTAACCACACTCTCCGATAACAGTAAAATGTGGGTTTATTTTAATGTGCCTGAAGCTGAATATCTTGACTATATATCTAAAACTAACAGAGATAGTGTATCAAAAGTTCATTTACAGTTAGCAAACAATTCAATTTTTGATAATATCGGAACAGTTGAAACAATTGAAGCCGATTTTAATAACGAAACCGGTAACATAGCTTTTCGTGCAACATTCCCAAATCCCAATGGAGTTCTACGCCACGGCTCAACCGGAAATATAATAATGAATGTACATTTAGAAAATGCTATAATTATTCCACAGAAAGCAACTTTTGAAATTCTTGACAAAAAATATGTTTTTGTTGTCGATGAAAATAATATTGTTAAAACCAGACAAATTGAAATTGGAAGTGAGTTGCCGCATATTTATGTAGTTACAAAAGGGTTGAAAAAAAGTGACAAGATAGTGGTTGAGGGATTAAGAAAAGTAAACAACAATCAAAAGATTGAGTTTGAATTTAAAAATTTCGACCAAATACTGACAGAACTAAACAAATTACACGCCGAATAAAATAAGAACCAATAAAACTTATAAAGATGTTTGAAAAATTTATTCAAAGACCGGTTCTTTCAATAGCCATATCATTAGCAATGGTTTTTTTAGGAATTCTGGCAATAACAACAAGACCAATCTCACAGTTTCCGGAAATTGCTCCTCCTCGGGTTAGCATTTTTATTGAATTTCCAGGCTCAAACGCTGAGGTATTAATTAAATCAACAGTTACAATTCTAGAAAGAGCCATAAATGGTGTACAAGGTATGCAATATATTATCTCCGATGCTACCAGTGCCGGAGAGGCTACAGTCCAGATAATATTTGAACCCGGCACAGACCCAACCATTGCAGCCGCAAGGGTAAAAACAAGAGTTGACCAGGTTTGGGCTAATCTTCCACTACTGGTTCAACGCGAAGGAGTAATTATTACTCCAATTCAGCCCAGTATGTTAATGTATATTAATTTATTCAGCAAGGATAAACACACCGACCAAAAATTTCTATTCAACTATGCTAAAACATATATAATTCCTGAACTTCAACGAATTTTTGGAGTTGGTAGAGCTGAAGCGGTTGGTAGCCGATCTTTTGCTATTAGGGTATGGTTAAAACCTGATAGAATGAGAGCCTACAAAATATCAGCCGAAGAAGTTCTGGAAGCAATCGATGAACAAAGTTTCCTTGCCAGACCGGGAAGGGTTGGTTTGAGTTCTGGTATTAAAGCCCAATCATTAGAATATGTATTGACTTATCAAGGTTGGTATAACAAACCCGAACAGTATAAAGAAATTATTTTAAAAGCCAATCCTGAGGGAGAAATATTACGATTAAAAGATGTGGCTGATGTTGAAGTCGGTAGTGAGTTTGTGGATATTTATACCGATAAAGACGGTTTGCCAACTGCCTCTTTGGTATTGAAACAAAACCCAGGTAGTAATGCAAATAAGGTTATCGAAGAAGTTAAAGCTAAATTAGAGGAGCTGAAAGCAGATTTTCCTCCAAACATGGAATATGAAATTAATTATGATGTTTCAAAATTTGTAAATGCATCTATTGAAAAGGTGCTGCATACTTTGGTTGAAGCATTTGTGCTGGTTGCTCTTGTTGTGTTTATATTTTTGGGCGATTGGCGGTCAACACTAATTCCAACTTTGGCAGTTCCTGTTTCTTTGATTGGAACATTTATGTTCATGCAACTTTTTGATTTGAGTATAAATCTGGTAACACTTTTTGCACTTGTGTTGGCTATCGGAATTGTGGTTGATAACGCGATTGTAGTAGTAGAGGCAGTTCATGTTAAGATGGGGGAAGAAAATTTGTCGCCACTAAAAGCAGTTAAAAAAGTTTTAGGTGAAATCAGCGGTGCAATCATAGCAATCACTTTAGTTATGACAGCCGTTTTTGTTCCAGTCGCTTTTATGACCGGACCTGTAGGTGTGTTATATCGACAGTTCTCAATAACTATGGCTACAGCAATTGTACTTTCAGGCGTAATTGCACTCACTCTTACTCCCGTTTTGTGTGCTATGATACTTAAAAATAACCACGGTAAAGAAAAACAGATGACACCTGTTGATAGATTTATTGTTTGGTTTAATAAACATTTTGATAAGTTAACCGGTAAATATGAATCTTTACTAAAACTGATTGTGAACCGAAGAGTAATTACTTATGGAGTTTTAATTGTTTTTGCCATTGGAATTGTTGGAATAAACAAGATTCTTCCTGCCGGATTTATACCCGGTGAAGACCAAGGTCAATTCTACGCTATTATTCAAACACCTCCGGGAACCACACTTGAAAGAACCAACGAGATTTCACTTCAGCTTGAAAAAATTGCTAAAGAAATACCAGAGGTTCAATCTGTAACAGCAATGGCTGGCTATGAAATATTAAGTGAAGGTAGAGGTTCCAATGCCGGTACTTGTTTAATTAACCTAAAAGATTGGTCGGATAGAGAATTATCAGTAAAAGAAGTGATAGAGGAGTTGGAAGTAAAAACAAAGGACTTGGGTGCTGTTGTTGAATTTTTTGAGCCGCCTGCAGTTCCGGGTTATGGAGCATCTTCCGGTTTTGCTTTGCGTTTGTTAGACAAAGAAAGCGAAGTAGATTATCAGGAATTTGATAAAGTCAACACTGAATTTGTTAATGCTTTGAAAGAAAGAAAGGAACTGACCGGTATTTTTTCCTTTTATGCCGCCAATTACCCTCAATATGAACTCATTGTGGATAATGAACTGGCAATGCAAAAAGGTGTTTCTATTGGGAAAGCTATGGAGAATTTAAATATTCTTATCGGAAGTACTTATGAACAAGGATTCATTCGGTTTAATAATTATTACAAAGTTTATACACAAGCTGACCCAAAATACAGAAGATTACCTTCCGATATTTTGAAGCTTTTTGTTAAAAATGAAGAAGGTGAAATGGTACCTTATTCATCATTTATGAAAATCAAAAAAACTCAAGGTCCCAATGAAATAGCTAGATATAACTTATATACATCAGCATTAATCAATGGCGTTCCTGCCTTGGGATATACCTCTGGTGATGCCATAAATATTATTAAAGAAGTTGCTAAAAAAACCTTACCAAAAGGCTATGACATTGCGTGGGAAGGCTTGTCATACGATGAATCCAGAAGAGGAAATGAGGCTCTATACATTTTCATTGTAGTAGTATTTTTTGTGTATTTGATTTTAGCAGCCCAATACGAAAGTTTTTTACTACCGCTGGCTGTGTTATTATCACTTCCACCTGGAATTTTTGGTTCATTTTTATTGCTTAAAATGATGGGATTGTCCAACGATGTTTATGCTCAAATTGGATTGATTATGCTCGCCGGCTTGTTAGGCAAGAATGCAGTATTGATAGTTGAATTTGCTGTTCAAAAAAGGTTACAAGGAGCCACAATAATTGATGCTGCTGTTGAGGGTGCTAAGGTTCGATTTAGACCTATTTTAATGACATCATTTGCATTTATTGCAGGATTAATTCCACTGGTGATTGCCACAGGTCCTGGAGCCGTAGGAAACCATACCATTGGGGTATCAGCCCTTGGGGGTATGTTGTTTGGGACTGTTTTTGGAGTTATTGTTGTACCAGGTTTGTATTATATTTTTGCTAAACTCGCTGATGGCAAATCGTTGATAAAAGACCAAGATGAAAACCCGTTAAGCGAAGCATTTATTGAGGAAAATTCTGAAGATTCATTGATAAAGAAAATCATCAAAAAAATTGGACTTAAAAATTCAAAAAAATTAGCGAATAAAAGCTTGATTATAGGGCTATTGGCATTCGTGTTTTACGGTTGTAATTCATCAAATTCAACGGTAATGAGTGAAAACAGGAATACACCAATTGCTTTCAAAAATAATACAGATACTACAAATAGTGCTGCCATAAAGTGGAAAGAGTATTTTGCTGATGATAATTTGGCAGCATTAATTGATACAGCCTTGAAAAACAATCAAGAATTGAAAATAATTTCTCAAGAAATTGAGATAAGTAAAAGCGAAGTTAGAGCAAGAAAAGGCGAGTATCTTCCTTCTATTGGCATAGGTGGGGCTGCAGAGTTTGAAAGAGTCCCTAAATATACATGGAAAGGTGCGGTTGAAGAAAATTTAGATATCCAAGATCATAAAGATGTGATAGAATCTGCGTCTGATTACTCAGTTGGGTTATATGCCAAATGGGAATTGGATATATGGAAAAAATTGAGAAATGCTAAAAAATCTGCTGTAAACCGCTATTTGGCTGAGGTTGAAGGGAAGAATTTTATGGTTACTAAACTCATTTCTGAAATCGCTGAAACCTATTACGAATTACTTGCCTTAGATAATATTTTGGAAATTACTAACAAAAGCATTGATGCTCAAACTAAAATATTAAATATTGTAAGACAACAAAAGGAAGCGGCTGAAGCCACTCAATTAGCTGTTAATAGGTTTGAGGCACAATTGTTAAATACACAAAGCCTGCAATTTCAAATCGTACAAAAAATTACAGAGGCTGAAAATCGCATTTATTTTTTAACCGGAAGATTTCCTACAAAAATTCAGCGAAATTCGACTCTATTTATCGGATTATCGGTTGATAATATAAAAGAGGGTGTTCCGTCTCAATTGCTTTTAAACAGACCCGATATTCGAAAAGCCGAATTAGAGTTAGCTGCTTCAAAATTAGATGTAAAAGTTGCACGCTCAAATTTTTACCCATCACTTGGAATAAATGCCAATGTCGGATTTCAGGCTTTTAATCCTTCGTATATTGTTAATCCGGAATCTATGGTATATAATTTAGCCGGAGACTTGATAGCTCCCTTAATTAATAGGAGTGCTATAAGTGCTACTCTTAAAATTTCCCAAGCCAAACAGATTCAAACCGTTTATGAATATGAAAAAACAATTTTAAATGCCTATGTTGATGTGTTAAATCAGCTTTCATTGCTTGAAAACATTGATAAGAGTTATAAAATAAAATCCAAACAAGTTGAAATATTAACCCAATCAATAGCAATATCAAATAATTTATATACGTATGCAAGGGCTGATTACGGAGAAGTTTTGTTGACTCAACGCGAAGCCTTGGAATCAAAAATTGAATTAATAGAAATAAAATTAAGGCAGATGACAGCTAAGGTGAATATTTATAGAGCTTTGGGTGGTGGTTGGAACTAAATATACTGAATTTAGTCCTTAATGAGTCAATTTCTCAGTCTTCAAGTAGATTGAGCCAATATTTTTTCAATATAGTTTAAAACAGAATCTCTACCAGATTTTCCACTTGATGAAGTTATAAAAGATATAGGCATTTCTTCCCAATATTTTAGCATCTCTTTTCTGTAAAACATCATGTTTTTATTGAGTTGAGAGCTGGTAAGTTTATCAATTTTAGTGAATACAATAGAGAATGGAATTCCTTTTATTCCGAGCCACTCCATAAAATCGAGATCGATATTTTGTGGGGGTAGTCTGGAATCTATTAATACAAACAAATTTTGAAGGTTTTCTCGTTTCAAAATGTAATCTGAAATAAATGCCTCCCATTTGCTTTTTGTTTTTTGCGACACTTTTGCATAGCCATATCCGGGCAAATCAACCAAATACCATTGATTATTGATGATAAAATGATTGATGAGTTGAGTTTTACCAGGCGTAGATGAAGTTTTTGCTAGTTTTTTATTGTCGGTTAAATAATTTATCAATGACGACTTTCCTACATTAGAGCGACCAATGAAAGCAAATTCGGGTTTGTCAGGTTTGGGGCATTGAGATAGTTTGGTATTGCTTATAACGAATTCGGCACTGATAATTTTCATGGCTATAAAGTGGTGTGGCTAATCATCTAGCCTCAATTATTCCTACATATTAAGTTTACTTTTAAACCACTCGGAAAGAATTCTGTTAAACTCTTCAGGGTGTTCCATCATAGGAGCATGTCCACATTTGTCAATCCAAAACAATTCGGAATTGGGTAGTTTTTCTTTAAATTCCTCAGCAACATGAGGAGGAGTAACATTGTCGTTTTTACCCCAAATCAAACAAACGGGCATTTTAAAATTTTGTAAATCTTTTGCCATATTATGGCGTATTGCAGATTTTGCAATTGATAAAACACGTATCAATTTTCCTCTATCCATCACAATATTATAGAGTTCATCAACCAACTTGTCGGTTACAATTGCCGGATCATAAAAAGTTAATGCAATTTTTTTTCTTAAATATTCTTTGTCCTCTCTCCTAGGGAATGAGCCACCAAAGGCATTTTCATATAAGCCCGAACTTCCTGTCAGCACCATAGAGTGTATTTTTTCAGGATTTCTTTTGGTATAAACCAATGAAATATGTCCACCAAGTGAATTTCCCAAAATGGTAAAATTTTCCAGTTTTTTAAATGCTACAAATTTTTCGATGTGCTTGGTAAAGTTTTTAATGTTGGTAAGCAAGATTGGCAAATCATACATGGGCATTATCGGGACAATTACCCTATATTTTTTTGAAAATTCGTCAACCAACGCTTCAAAATTACTCAAAGCGCCAAACAACCCGTGTAAAACCAATATCGGATGACCTTCTCCTTTTTCAAAGTACTCAAATTTCCCCTCTTTTTTTATTTCACTTTCAAAACTCATGTGGCTAATTCTAATACATCCAAAAATAAACATTTTGTATATCAAAGCAAGAAATGATATGCAGTTGTTTTAACATAATTCTGTTTACAATTCATTTTGAGATAAGTTTGATTTTACCACTTTTTTAAAGCTATTGAAATCAGTGTGTTATGAGCGTGAATATAAATTTTTTAAATCAAAAAAGTTAAAAGTTTTCAACAAAGTGGTAAGAAGTGGTAAAATGTGGTAAAAAATGAATTATATTTACATTTTGAAAAATAAACCACTGATTTATAGCAATTTGAATGGCAAACTTTATTGGAGAATTTGATTGTAAGTTAGACTCAAAAGGAAGGTTGATGCTTCCTTCAGGGTTACGTAAGCAATTGGATCCGGCTGCTCAAGAACGTTTTGTTCTGAATCGTGGATTTGAAAAATGTCTTGTGCTGTATCCAAAAAATGAGTGGGAACATATTAGCGCTGAGGTGAACAAACTCAATCAATACGTTAGGAAAAATCGTGAATTTATTCGCTATTTCTATCGTGGAGCATCTGAGCTTGAGTTGGATAATACAGGCAGAATATTGTTGCCCAAGAGAATGTTGGAGTATGCTGCTGCCGACAAAGAGGTGGTGCTTTTTGCATATTCAAACCGAATCGAAGTGTGGGATAAGAAAACGTATGACGGCTTATTAACTGATGAGCCAGATGATTTTGCAACATTAGCAGAGGAAGTAATGGGGGGTAATTCTCAAAACAACACATCGAATGAATTATCATAATCCGGTGATGTTAAAAGAGTCTGTTGATGGGCTTGAAATAAAGAAAGATGGGATTTATGTTGATGTAACTTATGGTGGAGGCGGACATTCTAGAGAGATTTTGAAAAGATTAAATGAAAATGGCAGGTTGATAGCGTTCGACCAAGATGCCGATGCTGAAAGAAATACAATTGATGACAAACGGTTGACAGTTGTCCCGCAAAATTTTAGGTACTTAAAAAATTATCTGAAAATATACGGAATAGCTAAAATCGATGGTTTGTTGGCAGATTTAGGAGTTTCATCACATCAATTTGACATTGCGGAGCGAGGTTTTTCATTCCGATTTGAAGGCCCGCTGGATATGAGAATGAATAAAAATAGCTCATTAACTGCAGCTGCAATTTTGAATGAATATCCAGAAGAAAAGCTGATTTCAATATTCAGAAACTATGGTGAAGTGGACAATGCAAAAAAGTTGGTTTTTGAAATAATTAAAAGGCGGATGGAGTCAAAAATTGATAAAACAACTGATTTGGTTGTTATTGCTGATATGTTGGTTGGTGGGAAGTATAGAAATCAATATTTGGCAAAAGTGTTTCAAGCGTTGAGAATAGAAGTAAATCAAGAGTTGGAAGTATTGAAAGAATTGTTGTTGCAAACGAAAGAGCTATTGAAACCAAAAGGACGACTTGTAGTAATTACTTATCATTCGTTGGAAGACAGACTGGTAAAGAATTTCTTAAAAAAAGGAAGTTTTTCAGGAGAGTTGGAAAAAGATTTTTTTGGCAACCAATTGGTTGATTTCAAACAAATTAACAACAAGCCGTTGGTTCCAAGCGATGATGAATTAAAAGTGAATAACAGAGCAAGAAGTGCAAAATTGAGAGTAGCAGAAAAATTATAGAAAAGTAAAATTTAGAATGAACAAATTCAAAACTACTACACCAGATATAGAGGCGGAAAAAAATCCACCAAAAGACACACCAAAAGTTGTTAGTGTTCTCTCCTCTATTTTTTCGGGCAGTTTTTTGAGAAATGACAATGTGTTGCAAAATATACCTTTTCTGCTTTTTTTAACCTTACTGGGCATATTGTATATAGCAAATGGGTTTTATGCAGAAAAAACGGTTCGTGGTTTATATAAAACAGCGTCAGAACTGAAAGAACTCAGGTCGGAATACATTACAATAAAATCTGAATTAAATTATAAAAGCAAACAATCTCAAGTGGCATTTGCAACTCAAAATTATGGGATAAAAGAATCTGTGGTGCCGCCAAGCAAAATTGTTGTTACTAAAGAAGAAGCAAAAAAAATTATAAAACTGCAACAAGTAGAAAAGTAAGTGAAAGAATTGAAAAATAGCATATTAAAAAGAGTGTATCTCGTGTATGTTTTTATTGCAGTTTTTGCTGTTGTTATTCTGGCTCAAACTTTTAATGTTCAATTTGTCGAAGGTGCAGAGTGGAAACAAAAATCTGAAGAACTAACAACATCATACCGTACAATTGAAGCTGTAAGAGGGAATATTTTCGCTGCCGACGGCAGTTTGTTAGCCACTTCTGTTCCAATTTTTGAAATTCGTTTTGATGCAAAAACACAAGCCTTAACAGATGATATTTTTTATAAAGGTGTGGATTCGTTGGCTACACAATTAAGCAATTTATTTAAGGATAAAACGAAATCTCAATACAGAAGAGAACTTGTGTCGGCTCGCAAAAAAGGCTCAAGATACCACCTGATTAAAAGAAATGTAAAATATACCGATTTACAAGTGTTAAAAACATTCTCCATTTTTAATCGGGGTAAATACAAAGGAGGGTTACTCTATATCCAAGAAAACAAAAGAGTTCGCCCTTTTAAATTGTTAGCCGAACGAACCATTGGATATGAGAGAAAAGACATTAAGCCAATTGGCTTAGAAGGTGCATACTCAAACTATTTAAAAGGAGTTGATGGCAAACGTTTGATGAAAAAAATTGCCGGCGGTGTTTGGATGCCAATTACCGACGAAAACGAAGTTGAACCTTTAGACGGAAGTGATATTTATACCACCATTGATATCAATATTCAAGATGTGGCTGAGAATGCGTTGATTACACAATTGCAATTGCATGAAGCCGGACATGGAACTGTTGTTTTGATGGAAGTTGAAACAGGTAATATCAAAGCAATAGCAAACCTTCAACGTGATAAGAACGGAAATTACAACGAATCCTATAATTACGCACTAGGCTATAGTACCGAACCGGGCTCAGTATTTAAACTGGCTTCTTTAATGGCTGCTTTTGAAGATGGATATGCTTCATTAGAAGATATAGTGAGTACAGGCAATGGGATAACTAAATATTACGGAGATGAAATGAAAGATTCTCATGAAGGAGGCTATGGAGATATTTCAGTGCAACGGTCGTTTGAAGTTTCATCAAATGTGGGTGTCTCTAAATTGATTGTAAAAAATTACTCCAGTAAACCACAACAATTTGTTGATAGAATACGAAAAATGGGTTTGGGAGAGCCGCTTGGAATCGAAATTAGTGGCGAAGGAACCCCGCTTATTAAAAATGCAAACGACAAAGATTGGTATGGTACTACTTTACCGTGGATGTCGATAGGCTATGAAACCCATTTAACGCCATTACAAATTCTAACCTTTTACAATGCAGTTGCAAACAACGGCAAAATGGTTAAACCTCGATTTGTTACACATATCAATCAGCGAGGTCAAAAAATTAAACAAGTGAAAGTAGAAACCCTTATCCCATCTATCTGCTCTCAAAAAACCATAGAAATGGCTAAAAAAATGTTGGAAGGGGTTGTGGAAAACGGAACTGCAAAAAACCTTAAAAATGCAGATTTTAAAATTGCCGGAAAAACCGGTACTGCTCAAATAGCAAATAAAGCAGCTGGCTATAAAAATGAAGCAAAAATAAATTATCAAGCTTCATTTGTGGGGTATTTTCCTTCTGATGCACCTAAATATTCATGTATTGTTGTTGTGGCAGCTCCTTCAAAAAATGTGTATTATGGAAATTTGGTTGCTGGTCCAATCTTTAAGGAGGTTGCTGATAAAATATATGCAACAAGTTTTGCTATCCATAAACAATTATCAAATAGAACAAACACAGCAATTTCAAAAATTCCTTACTCAAAAGATGGGAATTGGGAAGACTTGTCAACCGTGTATAAAACAATCGGTGTAAAAGTTTCAAAACAATCAAAAAAATCTGAATGGACATCAATCCATACAGACCAACAAAGTGTTACAGCAAACTCTAGGCGAATAAATGAACTGCTTATTCCAAATGTTGTTGGAATGAGTATTAAAGATGCATTATATATTTTGGAAAATCAAGGGCTTGAAGTGAAGTTTTTTGGAAAAGGTGTTGTAAAAAGTCAATCGATTAATCCCGGTGAAAAAATTGTCAAAGGGTCAGTAATTGCTTTAGAATTGGTATGATGAAAGTATTAAAAGATATATTATATAAAACTTCCATTACTGATGTTATTGGTTCAACATCTGTAGAGATTTCTACACTTCAATTTGACTCTCGTTTTGTTGAGAAAAACAGTCTGTTTGTAGCTGTTTCGGGCACTCAAGTTGATGGGCATCAATTCATACAAGGTGCTATTGAAAAGGGGGCTAAAGCAATTGTTTGTGAAGTTTTACCTGTCAAAATTGACGATGGAGTAACTTATGTCGTTGTTCAAAATAGTGGTTTAGATTTAGGAATAGTTGCAGCTAATTTTTACGGAAATCCTTCTCAGGAGCTGAAATTGGTTGGAGTTACAGGAACCAATGGAAAAACAACAACCACAACTTTGTTGTATGAACTTTTCACTGATTTAGGGTATAAAACAGGGCTACTTTCAACAGTTGTAAACAAAATTGGAAACGAATCTATTCCTTCAACCCACACAACTCCTGATGCTATTCAATTGAATAAACTGTTGAGAGAAATGGTAAATAATGGATGTACTCATTGTTTTATGGAAGTAAGTTCTCATGCCATTCATCAAGGCAGAGTTTCCGGTGTTTATTTTACAGGGGCTGTTTTTACCAACTTAACTCACGACCATTTAGATTACCACAAAACTTTTGATGAATATATTAAAGCCAAAAAGGGATTATTCGACCTTTTACCTTCAGATGCTTTTGCACTCACAAATAAAGATGACAAAAACGGAATGATAATGATGCAAAATACCAAGGCTAGAAAGCAAACGTATGCACTTCGTTCTTTGGCAGATTTCAATTGCAAGGTAGTTGAAAATGATTTTAGCGGCATGTTGCTCAATATTTCTGGTGATGAAGTATGGACAAAATTAATTGGTGGGTTTAATGCATATAACATTTTGGCGGTTTATTCAGCAGCATCACTTTTAGGAATTGAGAAGCTAAATATTCTAACCTCAATTAGTAAACTCGAATCAGTAGAAGGTAGATTTCAATACATAAAATCTTCCAATAATGTTGCGGGTATTGTTGACTATGCCCACACACCCGATGCATTGAAAAATGTATTGGCAACAATTAACCAAATAAGAACAGGTAATGAACAGGTAATTACTGTTGTTGGCTGTGGTGGAGACAGAGATAAATCAAAACGCCCGATAATGGCTTCAATTGCATGTGAAAATAGCAATAAAGTAATTTTAACATCTGATAATCCGCGAAGCGAAAATCCTGAAGTAATAATATCAGAAATGAAAACCGGTGTTGATGGAGTAAACTATAAAAAAGTTTTATCTATTACTAACCGCGAAGAAGCTATAAAAACAGCATGTTCACTGGCAAATAAAGGCGATATTATTCTAATTGCCGGTAAAGGACACGAAAAATATCAAGAAATCAACGGAACAAAGTATCCATTTGATGATTTGGAAATCCTCTCTAAAACTTTTGAAATGTTAAACGAAAAAAATTAAATATAAGATGCTGTACTACTTGTTTAAATACTTAAATGAAATTGATGTGCCAGGAGCAGGACTCTTTAGCTATATATCATTTAGAGCAGCATTTGCAGTTATCACTTCTCTGATAATTTCCATGATTATCGGAAAACGAATTATCCAAAAATTACAGCTGTTGCAGGTAGGTGAAATCATCAGAGATTTAGGATTGGAGGGTCAAATGAAAAAGCAAGGCACTCCAACCATGGGTGGATTAATAATCTTAGCATCAATTCTTATCCCAACTATCTTATTTGCACGGTTAGATAACATTTATATCATTTTGATGATTATTTCAACAATTATGCTCGGAACTATAGGATTCGTTGATGATTATATAAAAGTGTTTAAAAAGAACAAACAAGGATTAGCTGGGAAATTTAAGATTATGGGACAAATAGCTGTAGGTGTTGTTGTTGGAACTGTACTGTATTTCAATGAAGATGTTGTCGTAAAAAGAAAAGTGTATCATGCAAATGCACCAGCTCACATTAGCTATGAAATTGAACAAGATGTAGAACAAAAAGTAGTAGAAAATTACAAGTGGGAAGAAGTAAAATCGACTGTAACTACAATTCCTTTTGTTAAAAACAACGAGTTTAACTACGCAAAACTTACTTCATGGGCAGGAAATAACTCGTTTTTAATTGGTGGAGTTGTATTTATAATTATTGTTATCATAATTATTACAGCTGTTTCGAATGGAGCTAACATGACCGATGGTTTAGACGGCTTAGCAACAGGAACATCTGCAATCATAGGAGTTACACTTGCAGTTTTTGCTTATGTTTCTGGTAATACAGTTTTTGCCGACTACTTAAACATAATGTATATACCCGATTCAGGAGAGTTAGTTGTTTATATATCAGCATTTGTAGGAGCTTGCGTTGGTTTTCTTTGGTACAATTCCTATCCTGCACAAGTTTTTATGGGCGATACCGGTAGTTTGGCTCTAGGTGGAATTATTGCTGTGTTTGCATTGGCTGTTCGCAAAGAATTAATGATTCCCTTGTTGTGCGGTATTTTTTTAGTAGAAAACTTATCGGTGATGATTCAGGTAGTCTATTTCAAATACACCAAAAACAAGTATGGCGAAGGAAGAAGAGTGTTTTTGATGGCACCGCTTCATCATCATTTTCAGAAAAAAAATATGCACGAAGCAAAAATTGTATCTCGATTTTGGATTGTTGGAATTATGTTGGCATTGCTAACATTCGTAACACTAAAAATTAGATAATAAAAATAGGTGAAATTGAATAAGTTAATTGCCATATTGGGAGGAGGTGAGAGCGGTGTTGGAGCGGCAATTTTAGCAAAGAAACAAGGCTTTAAAGTTTTTGTTTCAGACAAAGGTAAAGTAAAAGAAAAATATAAAAACGTTCTTACAAATATTGGAGTAGATTGGGAAGAAGAGAAGCACACAGAAAGCAAAATTCTTTCTGCGGTAACTGTTATAAAAAGTCCGGGAATACCTGATAAAGCCCCTTTGATTGTAAAAATTAAAGAAATGGGTATTGAAGTAATCTCTGAAATTGAATTTGCAGGAAGATTTTCAAAAGCAAAATTTGTTGGAATAACCGGTAGCAACGGCAAAACAACAACCACACTTTTGACTTATCACATGTTGAAAAAAGCAGGTTTACATGTTGGATTGGCAGGTAATGTTGGAGAAAGTCTTGCTAAACAAGTAGCCGAATGTGATAAGGATATCTATGTGCTTGAACTGAGTAGTTTTCAATTGGACGGTATGTTTAAATTTAAAGTAGATATTGCAATTCTGCTAAACATTACCCCTGACCACTTGGACAGATACGATTACAAGTTTGAAAACTATGCTGATTCCAAATTCAGAATCCTTCAAAATCAAGATAGTTTGTGTCATTTCATTTATTGTGATGACGATGAAGTTATCAAAGAGAAAATGAAGAAAATCGAGGTATTTGCTCAAAAACATCCATTCAGTATTGTAAAAACCACCAGAAATGGTGCTTATATAGAAAATGAAGAATTAATTATTAACACAACAAATAAATTATTTAAAATGTCATTACAAAATTTAGCACTACAAGGAAAGCACAACTTGTATAATTCTATGGCTTCAGGCTTAGCAGGAAGAGTATTGGAGTTAAAAAAGGAAATAATCAGAGAGAGCCTTTCTGATTTTCAAAATGTTGAACATCGTTTAGAATTTGTTGCAAAAATTCACGGTATTGATTTCATCAACGACTCAAAAGCAACCAATGTAAACTCAACTTGGTATGCCTTAGAATCATTTCAACACCCCGTAATTTGGATTGTTGGCGGAGTTGATAAAGGTAATGATTACGAAATGCTTAAAGAATTAGTATCGGAAAAGGTAAAAGCGATTGTTTGTTTGGGAAAAGACAATTCCAAAATCCACGAAGCTTTTGACGATATTATTGAGCATATTGTTGATACCGATTCTGCCGAGGGAGCTGTTAGATTAGCATATAGTTTTGGAAGAAATGGAGATACAGTTTTGTTATCTCCTGCCTGCGCTAGTTTTGATTTATTTGAAAATTATGAAGATAGAGGGCATCAGTTTAAATCTGCTGTTAAAAGACTTTAATTATGGAAAAATTGATTGACATTAGAGAACAAGCTTTTTTCTATTCTACAATAGAAAGATTTGTTGAATCCTGTGATGATATGAATAAATGTGCTGTTATTCTATCGAAGAGCGATGTGGTAAAATTTTGTAACACGGCTACAAACTTTCTGGGAAAAAATGTCAATTTAGTTGTTGTTGTGGGAAGCGATGTCAATGAATTATTCGATAGAATAAAAAAATACAACAATGTTATGACAATTGCTGCAACTGATGTAAAAGATGCAACACGAATTGTACTAAACAGCTCACAATTAATCAAAAATATCATTTTTATAAATAACGATTCAAGTTCGGACTCTATATCTGGTCTATTGAATTTAATCGGAGATTAACAGAAATTACCTTGAATTTTATTTTCAGATATATAAAAGGCGACAAAGGAATATGGGTTGTGGTTTTCCTTTTGTCTGTTTTTTCAATTTTAGCTGTTTATAGTTCAATTGTTACACTAGCCTATAAGTATCAAGGAGGTGATACTTTTTTTTATTTGTTTAAACATGCTATTATATTAGGAATTGGGCTGTTCTTAATGATTATTGCTCATAATTTAAAATTTAAATATTATTCCAGAATTTCCCAAATAGCCTTGATATTGGCAATTCCACTATTGGTTCTTACAATGATTACCGGTGCCAATATCAATGAAGCCAGCAGATGGCTGGTTATACCGGTTATTAATCAAACATTTCAAACGTCAGATTTAGCAAAGTTAGCTTTGATAATGTATTTAGCTCGATTTTTATCCAAACACCAAGACAACATAGGCAGTTTTAAAGAAGCGTTTCTTCCTGTGATTATCCCCGTAGGTATAGTTTGCTTGCTAATCTTACCTTCTAACTTTTCTACAGCAGCAATGCTTTTTGTAACTTGTTTGATTATTATGTTTATTGGTAGAATCAGCATAAAATATATACTTGCCGTTATTGGATTGGGGATTGTAACCTTGTTTATTGGTTTGCTTATTGGCAAATTTTATCCTGATGTTTTGCCTAGGCTTGGCACTTGGCAAAAAAGAATTGAAGCATACCAAGGCGAAGGTTCAAAAGATGCAAACTATCAATCTGAACAAGCAAAAATTGCAATAGCAACGGGTGGAGTTATAGGAAAAGGACCGGGAGGAAGCACTCAAAGAAATTTTTTACCTCACCCGTATTCAGATTTTATCTATGCAATCATTATCGAAGAATATGGCATGGTAGGAGGTGTGATTATAATTTTTCTCTATTTGGTGTTGTTTTACAG
This sequence comes from Flavobacteriales bacterium, assembly GCA_020853105.1. Taxonomy (GTDB): domain Bacteria; phylum Bacteroidota; class Bacteroidia; order Flavobacteriales_E; family Vicingaceae; genus Vicingus. The sequence goes on from JADYZM010000077.1 coordinate 157,819, forward strand.
AGGTATTCGTATTGCTTCAAAATCCGAACAAACTTTTGGTTCATTGTTGGCAATCGGGCTTTCTTTTAGCTTGGTATTTCAGGCACTAATAAATATGGCTGTGGCTGTAAGTCTTTTTCCTGTAACAGGGCAACCCTTGCCGCTGGTAAGCATGGGTGGAACATCAATTTGGTTTACTTGTTTGGCAATTGGTATAATACTCAGTGTGAGTCGGGAAAACGAAAACCTTGGAAACACTTCAAAAACAAGTGTAGCAAGTTAAAAATGACTTTAACCATGAATAAATATAGAATTATTATAAGCGGAGGTGGAACAGGAGGTCATATTTTTCCTGCAATCGCAATAGCGAATGCCATTAAACAAAAATATTCAGATTCAGAAATTGTATTTGTTGGTGCTGAAGGAAAAATGGAAATGGAAAAAGTCCCTTCAGCTGGATACAAAATTTTCGGGCTACCAATTGTAGGTATTCAACGAAAATTTACTTTTCAGAATTTTAAAGTCCCCTTCAAATTGATAATGAGTTTGATGAAAGCTCGAAAAATAATAAAAGAATTTAAACCTGATGTGGTTGTTGGGGTTGGAGGCTATGCAAGTGGTCCATTACTCAAAATTGCGACAAGCATGGGTGTTCCGGCATTACTACAAGAGCAAAATTCTTATCCGGGTGTAACCAACAAAATTTTAGCGAAAAAAGTGAAAAAAATTTGTGTTGCCTACAATGGTATGGAGCAGTTTTTTCCTGCAGAAAAAATTGTTTTTACTGGAAATCCTGTACGACAAGATATTTTAAATACAGATGGAAAAAGAGAAATTGGGCTAAAGCATTTTGGACTTTCAAACGATAAAAAGGTTGTTTTGGTTATTGGTGGTAGTTTAGGTGCTCGAACCATAAACGAAAGTATTGATGCCGGATTGGAGTTGATTGCAAATAGTAATATCCAATTGTTGTGGCAAACAGGAAAAGGATTCGCCGCTAAAGCATCAGAATCGGTTAAGAAATATACAGATAAAGGCATTGTAACAATGCCATTTATTGCCGAAATGGACTTAGCTTATGCTGTGGCTGATGTTGTTGTTTCAAGGGCTGGAGCTTTATCTGTTTCAGAGTTGTGCGTTACAAAAAAACCATCAATCTTGGTGCCATCGCCCAATGTGGCTGAAGACCACCAAACAAAAAATGCAATGGCTTTAGTGAATGAAAATGCTGCAATTCTGGTGAAAGACATTGATGCAAACAAAGAACTTATACCCGAATTGATAAAACTTGTAGGTGACGTTTCTCGCCAGCAACAGTTGTCAAGCAATATTCATAAACTAGCAAAGCCTCATGCTGCCTCACAAATAGCTGATGAAGTTATTAAATTGATTAAATAAAAAACTTTATTTGAGGCAATGAGCAACTTTAAAAACCAACTGAATAAAGTTCTAAATTTTTCAATCAAACAAACTGAATTAGTTGTTGCCTATGTTATATTGTGGTGGGGTAAATATAGGGTATGGAGAAAAGCCCGAATAAGTCGGTATCAAAAACTTGTATGGTACAGAAAAATTACAAACCTTTTCATTACAGGGTTCGTTCTTTTTTTGATAAGCCTATTTTTGATAGACATTAACTTTCTGTGGCTTTTTGGTAAATCTCCTAGCTTGTATTCGATAAGTAATCCGGAGCAAAATATTTCATCAGAAATTGTGAGTGCAGATGGAAAAGTGATTGGTAAATTTTTTACTGAAAATCGAATGCCTGTTAAATACGAAGAAATTTCTCCAATTATAATTGAAACATTAATTGCTACTGAGGACGAACGTTTTTATGAGCATTTTGGAGTAGATGTTAAAGGTCTTTTTGGTGCTGTAAAAGATATGATGAAAGGTGATGCTCGTGGGGCAAGCACTATCACACAGCAGTTGGTTAAAAATATGCATAAAACTCGGGATCAATATTCTACCGGTCTTTTTGGATATATACCGGGTGTTAAATTGTTGATAATGAAATTAAAGGAATGGATTTCAGCAATTAAAATAGAAATGCTTTATTCCAAACAAGAAATTTTAACCATGTATTTTAATACGGTTGATTTTGGAAGCAATTCATTTGGTGTTAGAACAGCCGCTAGAACCTATTTTAAGGTAAGTCCTTCAGAACTTAATTATGAACAATCAGCCGTTTTAATCGGACTTTTAAAAGCTACAACTACCTATAATCCCAAAACAAACCCAAATAATTCCAAAGAGAGACGTAATGTTGTTTTACAAAATTTGGTAGCTCATCAAATCATTTCTCAATCAGTTTGTGATTCGCTGAAAGAACTTCCAATAAAACTTAATTATAGTGTGGAACAATCATATGATGGCGACGCTCTACATTTTCGTGCTTACTTAGCAAAATACTTAAAAGATTGGCAGGAAGAAAACGATTATAATATTTATACTGATGGTTTAAAAATTCATGTAACCATTGATTCGCGTATGCAAAAATATGCCGATGAAGCCGTGCAAAAACAAATGTACACCATTCAACGAAGGTTTTTTAGCCATTGGCAAGGCGAAAACCCTTGGCAAGATGAAAACCATAAAGAGATTAAAAATTTTATCGAAGATATTGCTAAAAAAACAACAGCTTATGCATATCTCAATGAAAAATATAATGGAAATGCAGATTCTATTAACAAGTACTTGAATATACCAAATAAAACTAAAGTTTTTGATTACAAACTTGGCGAAAAAGATACAACTTTAAGTATAATGGATTCTATTCGATACATGAATCATTTTATGCACACTGGTTTTGTGGTGATGGAACCAAATACCAGATATGTTAAGGCTTGGGTTGGAGATATTAATTTTAAATATTGGCAATACGATAAAGTTGCACAATCTAAACGCCAGCCAGGCTCTACATTTAAGCTTTTTGATTATACTGCAGCAATAATGAATGGCAAAGCACCATGTGATATTGTTACTGATAGGCCGATAACTTGGAAATATATGGAAAAAGGTAAGCCCAAAAGTTGGTCGCCACAGAATACCGATTGGAATTTCTTACCTTATCCTATGAGTTTAAAGCATGCCTTTGCACGTTCTATAAACTCTGTTGCTGTTCAAGTGTCTCAAGAAGTAGGCATTGCCGAAGTGATAAAATATGCTCATTTATTAGGAATTAAAACTCCTTTAGAAGATAAACCATCAACTTGTTTGGGCTCGTCAGATGTTTCTTTACTAGAATTAGTAAATTCCTACGGTACGGTTATTAATGAAGGATTGTATCAAGAACCAATTGTGGTGCTTCGTATTGAAGACAAAGATGGGAATGTGATTTATGAACCAAAATCAGAGCAAAAACGAGTTATTCCTTACGAAGCTGCTTGGTTAATGACCGAAATGTTAAAAGGAGGGATGACGGAACCAGGAGGTACAACTCAGGCATTATGGGAGTGGGATTTATTTAAATACAATACCAATTTTGGGGGAAAAACAGGAACATCATCTAATCATTCTGATGCATGGTTTGTTGGGGTTACAAAAAATCTTATTGGGGGTGCTTGGGTTGGCGGTGAGCATCGCTCAATTCATTTCCGTTCAGGAGAGTTGGGAGAAGGAAGTAGGACAGCTTTACCGATTTTTGCTTTATTTATGGAAAAAGTGTTGAAAGATAAAAGCCTACAACATTATCAAGGGAAGTTTCCAACAAAACCAAAGGAGAAAATAGCTAAGTCATATTCTTGCCATACATATATTCCCAAAGATACCTCGTTGGTAGATTCAACAGCTTTAATTGGAATTGATAGCCTTCAACTAGAACAACCGGTGGAAGTTCCTGTAGAAATTGGACAATAAAAATTAGTTATTTTTTTTCTGCTTTTGTGTTCAAAGTAGATGTGGCATTGGCTTTTCTTTCAAAAAGCTTATTAAACTGATTAAAAATACGCTGAATTACTCTCAAGTCCTGTGTAACAATCTCTGCCGTACCAGTCATTTCTGGTGTAAAAGTCAGTAATTTTTTGTACGAACTGGTCATGCCATTGTTCAAAGTTATTTCTACCTGATAGCTGTTTTCGTTAGGTATTTCAGTCAATTTAGAAACAACACCTTCAAGACGACCAAACTCGTAAGAAGGATAGTTATTGAGTTTTATTCTTGCTTTCTGACCTGTTTTAATTTTGCCGAAACCATTAGCAGGGATGGTTGCCAAAGCAATGAATTTTTCATTATTGGTAGTTATTGCAAAAAGACTTTTTCCTGATTCAATGAATTGGTTTTGATGAATTTTCTCCAACCAAACCAACTTACCCGAAACAGGAGCGATAAACGAATAGTTTTGTTGCCAATTTTCTATTCCGTTTTCAATTTCTAATAAATTTGCTTGAATATTGTTGGTTAATGTTCGCTCATTTTCTTGGTATTGAAATTCAGCATCGTTTAACTCTTGTTGTAAATTGATTAAAGTAATTTGTTGTTCGGTTGCTGATTTTTTCAAATTCTCTAAGTCCATTTGCTTTTGGCGAAGCAAAGTTTCTTCTTTGTAAAATTCCATTTTTGCGGTATAACCTTTCTCGAACAACTGTGTTTCAGCTTTGAATTTATCTTCGGCATTTTTTAGTTCTTTTTCTAATAAACCCAGCTGTGAAACTGATATTATAATGAGTTTTTTATATTGAGCAATTTTACTTTTTAGGTTATTAATTTTTTGAATGGAAAAATTATTTTTTTTCAGTTCTTGTAGGTCTTTCAAATTTTTCTGCAATTCGTTAAAAGTCGTTTGCATTACTCCAAAAACAAAATTTTCACTTGTTAGAGGTAAAGCTAAATTTTTGTTGGATAAATAATCTCTAATTTCTAATGCGTAATTTTTCAAAAATTCAATGTCATCTTGTGTTATAGGGTTTTCCATTTCGGCAATGACTTGGTTTTTTTCAACTGTTGAGCCGTCAGTAAGTAGAATATTGGTCAATTTCCCCGAACTTTTAACCACTAATTTTACAGGTGGTTCTAAAGTGGTTAATGTTGCATTTCCAAAAATAATGTCGGGATATTTAATAAACCATGATAAAGCAATAAGCATTACGATTAACCCAAAAATTAAGGTAATACCCCAACGTATCATCCAACTAGGAACAGCAGAAATAATTTCTTGAACTTCGTCTGAACGGATTTGGTCAATTTTAGAAGCCCCTCCCAGCCTCCCCGAAGGGGAGGAGTTACCATCACTCAATGCCGATGTGGATAATAATTTTTCTTTTGCTATTTCGGTAGTTTCATGCATTTATTTTTTCTAATTCTAACTGATTTTTTACTAAATTATAATAACTTCCTTTTAGGTTAATTAATTCGTTGTGTGTTCCTTTTTCAATGATTTTGCCTTTGTCCAACACTACAATTTGATCGGCATTTCTTACCGTACTTAAACGGTGAGCAATTACAACAGCAGTTTTATCTTTGAAAAATTGATTCAAATTTTCCATAATCACTTTTTCGTTATTGGCATCTAAGGCACTGGTAGCTTCATCAAAAAAAATGATTTCCGGATTTTTATAAACTGCCCGGGCAATTAAAAGGCGTTGTTTTTGTCCTGTACTCATGCCTACACCCGATGAACCTATTTTGGTATTGTAAGCTAATGGTAAATTTTCGATAAATTCTTTGATGTTGGCTATTTCAACGGCTTTCAATAATTTTTTCTTATCAACAATTTCTTCTCCAACAGCAATGTTGTTGGCAATGGTCTCGTTAAAAATAAAGCCTTCTTGCATTACACTTCCACACTTACTACGCCATGCATATTGACTAATATTACTTAAATTGATGTTACCAACTTTTATTTCTCCTTGCAGGGGTTCATAAAATTTCAACAACATTTTCATTAAGGTGGTTTTTCCGCTTCCGCTTGCTCCCACAATGGCAGTAACTTTATTGGCTGGAATGGTTAAATCCAACTCTTTAAGCACCAATTCATCACTTCCTAAGTAACGAAAATTTATTTTTGAAAGTTGAATATCAGCATCAACAGGAACATCAACTATTTTTTCATCGCCTGTTTTTTCTTCATCTTCTTTGCCGTGTATTTCGGTTAAGCGTTCTAGTGCTATTTTTGCATCTTGGTAAGCGTAAACAAAACCAATCAATTGTTGAATAGGGGCATTTAACTGACCAATTATGTAGCTTATTGCCATCATCATCCCCAAAGTTATTTGTCCGTCAATAACCAATTTAGCAGAAAAAACAGTAATAAAGATGTTTTTGATTTCATTAATAGCATTAGAGCCTATACTTTGTGTTTGTTCCAAAATCAAACTTTTGCTTTTAATTTTAAACAGTAATGCTTGTAAATATTCCCAACTCCACCGTTTTTGTTGCTCGGCATTGTGGAGTTTAATTTCCTGCATACCATTAATGAGTTCCATTACTTTAGTCTGTTCTGCACTGAGCTGCGAAAAACGTTTGTAATCGAGGTCTTTTCTTCTTTTTAAAAAAATGGTAATCCAACCAAAATACAAAGCACTTCCTATAAAAAAAATGGTAAAAATGCTCAAATCGTACCAAGCTAAAACTACACCAAAGATGATAAGATTAACAAACGAAAACAAGGTGTTGAGCGAAGTATTGGTTAATAATTCTTCTATTCGTTTGTGGTCGTTGATGCGTTGCATGATGTCGCCCGTCATTTTGCTGTCGAAAAAAGCAATGGGTAAGTTCATGAGCTTGATAAAAAAATCGGAAATCAGAGAAATATTAATTCGTGTACTTAGATGCAATAAAATCCATCCACGAATTAATTCAATACTTATTCTACCGAAAAATAAAAATAATTGAGCAATTAAAATCAGGTAAATAAAATTGATGTCTCTGTTTTGTATGCCAATATCAACAATGCTTTGCGTAAGAAATGGAAAAATAAGTTGTAATAAACTTCCAGCAAGAAGTCCGATTGTTAATTGGAAAATAAATTTTTTGTATTTTGATAAGTAACCAAACAAAAAAGATATGCTTTTCTTATCTTCGATAGGGTTGTCATCCTGAGCTTGTCGAAGGATTGGTGTTGGTTCAAGTAATAAAACAATGCCTTCTTCGGTATGTTCATCGGCATTGTTGCCTATCCAGTTTTTTATAAATTCTTCTTGGCTGTATTTTAGTAAACCATGAGCTGGGTCGGATACGAATACAGAAGCCCCCTTTAATTCCCCCGAAGGGGGAAGACTACCACCTCTCATTGCCCTTTTTACAACGAAAAGAAGTTTTTTGAGTATGTTCAGTTCCCCTCCTTCGGAGGGGTTAGGGGAGGCTTTATAAACTACTACAAAATGTTTTTGCTGCCAGTAAACAATGCAAGGCAGGGGTGCTTCTTCGGCAAATTTTTGAAAAGTAACTTTTACGCCAAGTGAACGAAATCCTATTTTCTCGGCTGCTTCAGCTATATTTTTTAAGGAGCTTCCTTCTCGTGTGGTTTCTGATAAAGTACGAAGTTTGGGCAAACTAATTGTTCTTCCGTAAAATTTTGCCACCATCTGCAGGCAGGTTGGTCCGCAATCCATTTGGTCGGGTTGGTGGTAAAACGGGAAAGACTTAGGCATTTTCTGATTCTTCTTTCCACAACATTTTATTTATTGCCGCAATTTTTTCATGGTCAATACTAAATCCATTTTCATTACTTACTACTCCAATTTCTACTAAGGGTTGATAGCCTTCTTCTTCTTTCAATTTACAAATGTAGGGATTATAATTACATTCTGTTTTGTGATACCAACTACCATCTTTTCGTTGATAAGGTAGGCGGTTATCAACGCACATGTGTCTGAATTCACAGTCTTTGCATACATCACACAACCCTTTGTGTACAAACCAATATTTCTGAAATTCGGAAGTAGCTATAATCTGTTTTAGTTCTTCAACACTTTCTAAATCGTTAATATTTCCAAATTCTTCTTTACATTCGGGAGCGTTTTTAATTTCTCCTTTTACTCCAATATACATCTTACGATTAAAATAGGTGTGATGAGCTTGGGATTCGGTGAATAATTCATAAACAGGGTGTTTTTGTTTGAAATATACTCGTTCTTTTATAGATTTAATTTTGGCATAATTTTTAAATTCACTTGGGATTTTATTTCCTAACCAAATAGTTTTCAATCTCATATTTCGTTCTATTTCTTTATGGGTTACAGATAGTATTGGCGTAATAATTTCTATATGGCTTACAATAGATGTTTCTAACACTTTATTTAAGAGTACTAAGAGATTGGTATCTACTTTATTAGTCCTTAGCAGAACCGCAGGGGTAAGTAAATCTTCGACCAACATTAATGTTTTACTAATTACCTTGTGATTATTTGAGTTAATTACCACATTGGTAATGTGAGCCGGATAATCCCATTCTAGATTTACATTGGGGTACAATTCTAACTCATCTTCTTCAAACCAGTCGGCATATCCTTGATTTATTAATTCATTACAAAAGCTAGTAATTTCACTTTGAAAATCTTGATGACTTGAAATAACGCAATCAAAAGAACTCTCTTCAAACTCATTTATTAAATTCGCCAATTCAATTGGCAGGACGTAATATCTTGACAAAAACAAGTCGTAAATTACTGAATTATTTATTCCTTTTACCAAAATACAATTAGCATATAATTTAAAATAGCTTGTCATCTCGAAATCTAAATTTGTTTATAAAAGTTATGCAATATGTACTTCGTAGTTTTCAATTTCTCACATGACGTAGTGCTTGACATTTCTTCTATATTTCGTTCACATGTTTCTATTGGTGTCTTGGTTGTCTTGTAAAATCCGACTGGGAAAAATGTTTTGTCTTTTTGATTAACTTTCTTAATAATTTCTTTCATTATCTTTTTCTATTAAATGTTTTGCAATTCTTTTATCTAGGTAATAATTACAAGGAAATGAGGTCATGCCATATTGACCTACAGGATTTACTTCTAAAAATATATATTCTTTGTTTTTGGTATAAATCATATCTATTGATCCTGTTTTAAGGTTAGTTTCTTTCATTAATTTCATTAACTTTTTTTCAATATCTTTTGGTAATTTAAACGGCACCCATCTTGTTGGATTCTCATTATCATAATGTCTAAAATCAAGTGAAGTACCCTCGTTTTTTTGAGAGAACATAGCCATAGTGTAAAATACTTCTTCTAAATAAAAAATACGTAGTTCAATCTTTTTTTCAACATTAACTTGAAATAACGATGGGAAAAAATAATCTGACAATTCATATAATATTTCGCTTGTTACCTCTATAGTATAATTTGTATAATAATGACCATCAATTTTAAGTTGAAGTAAGTTATATATACTTTTAGTGATGATTTTATTATGCTCATTTTTAAATTGAATCAATTCTTGTTTATTGTTTGTTACCAGAGTAATAGGTATGTTAAGTCCACACATAGAAGCGCATTTAAGTATCTCTAGTTTACTAGGATTAAGTTCTAAATTTGGAATTATGTCAGTCTTTTTAAGATTAGATAAAATGCTGTTCTTAAATTGTTTGAGTTCAATACTATTTGTATTATATATCTGACGGAACACATCAAGAGGCAAATAAGTTTTCTTGTGATTAATATCTTTCAGATAAACATTATCATCTCGTCGATGCCATACAATATTGATGTTATCAATCCCATAAAAATTTACCGAATTATCATTTAGACAACCAAGCCATAAACTTATTTTATTATTAGTCTGTACAGAACCGTTAATCCTATGATAATTTGCACCATAATATTCAAGCCAACTTACTAACTCCGTTGTGCTAATATCTTCGTTATTTGAAATTATTAGAATAGCCATTTTTAATTAATTTTTTATTAAGAAACTTCATGCACTAATTATTTTTGCTCATTTATAATTTTTTCAGCATTTTTATTATTAGGATTTAACTGTAATGCTTTTTTATAAGCATTTATTCCTTTCCTTTTTTTACTCAGTAGAAGTAAACATTCTCCTAAACTATCGTAAGTATTAGCTGCTTTTGGATAAAATTTAGTATTAAGTTTAAATATTTTAAGAGCATGGTCTAATTTATTTAAATTCACTAATTCGTAGCCAAATGAATTTAACTCAAATTCACTAACATTATATTCCGATTTGATTCCTTTCTTTTTTTCATGCTTTATAAGTTCAATAGTAGCTTTTATAGAATTTGTTTTTTTAAAGTATTCTGTGATTAAGAGTAGATTCTTTTCACGAATTCTTTCACGAATCATTGCAAGTGGTTCTATATCATAGAATTCCCTTTCTTTATCACTAATGATTGTTGTATCTATTTTATATAATTCCCATTTTGCAGTATCACTATTACCCTTAAAATATTGGGTGCCATAAATTTGTGGTTGTTTTCTGCTCATTAACTCACGATCTATTATTGCTGCTAAAAGCCATTTATTAATTGAAGAATCTAGTTCAATAGCTTTCCTCATGAAATCTAAAGCAATCCGATAATCATTAGAATCTTTTCCATGTTGAAAAATCAATGCAGATCGATAATAGTCCTTGCCTGTAACAATTTGATTTAGATTCATTAATTTTAATACATTATATCGTCTGATAGAATCTCGTGGAGCTAATATATTCCAATCTATACTGTCTATATTTGTTCTTTCATTTTGGTCGGCATCAACCATTTTTTTTATTTCAACATTATCAGATACTTGTGCTAAAGTAGAAAGTGGTAAAACCAGAATAATTAATACTCTACTAATTTTTATTTTATGTATATTTTTCAAGTTTGTTTTATTGAAAGTATTCATAAAAAAGGTATAGAATATTGCTTTTATTAAACATAGTATCAATATTAAAATAATAATTATATGGCATAAATACTGTAGTTAGTATGATGAAATAGATTGTTATAAGATTCCTTTCACTGTCTTTGTTAATCTTTTTTGTAAATTTCACAATAAATGAAGGAGTATTATTACTCCCTCATTCATTTACAACAAATTTACATAGTAGATGTTTCAGGATCATCGTTTGAAATAGCATCAGTATCTCGAATATCCCCACCAGTCATTGGATAAGTTTTAGTTAGAGTTGAAGTTTTCTCCCCCCCTCTAACAATAGACGTTTGTTCATTTTCTAGTTTAAGTCTTTCAAACTTAGCAAATGATTTTGAATTTAACTTTTTCATTTTAAAAATATTTAAATTAACGCCTACTCTGTTTAAGGGTTTTTCGGCATTCACCCATAAAATTACGTAATTTTTAATACCCAAATCTAAAATAGTTAGATCACTAATACTATTTAAAATGTAAATAAATTATTATATTTGTAAATAAATTTATATACAATATGAATAATATAGGAGCTAAAATTCGACAAATCAGAGAAATAAAAGGACTGTCACAGGATTATGTTGCCACCGAGTTAGGTATTTCCCAGCCCTCTTATGCTAGGCTTGAAAAAGAAGATGAAAGAATAAGCATTATCAGATTAATTAATATTGCAGAAATATTAAAAACTTCTGTTGCTGAATTGATTAACGAAAAAGCAGGTAAAGTTATTAATCAGCAAAATAGTGAGAACCCAAGTGCTTATGTCGATACTGTTATTAATGCTGATAAAGAACACATTCAAACCCTAAAAGAAGAAATAGTATTTTTAAGGGAGCAGTTGAGTAAAAGATAGCAGGGCACATTTTTTAAAAGTTTTTTATAGCTGATTTTTACGCCTAAGGTTCTAAACCCAATTTTTTCAGCTGCGTTGGAAATGGCTTTTAAACTACTTCCCTCTCTGGTGGTTTCTGATAGTGTTTGTAACTTAGGCAAGGATATACTCCGCCCATAGTGTTTGGAAATAATTCGCAAACACGTTGGTCCGCAATCCATTTCGTCGGGTTGGTGGTAGTGGGG
>JADYZM010000078.1 GCA_020853105.1 Flavobacteriales bacterium
CATATTTCCACATAAAAATTATATCGTTAAAGACAAAAACGGTTATTATTATAAACTCCATTTTATCGATTTTTATAACACCTCAGGAGTAAAAGGAAATCCAACTTTTGAATTTCAAAAATTATAAAACAAAAAGAGGCTTTGAGTCTGTTGAGATGAAAAAAAAATCTCTCGATACATTACCGAGAGATTATTATTTACTTGTTATTCTTATAATCAAAACTTCATTTCTTTAGGTAATAAAAGTTAGCCTAACTTTTGTTTAACCTCAACCATTTCAAATGCTTCAACAATATCATTTACTTGAATATCATTAAAGTTGTTGATGTTTAAACCGCACTCATATCCTTTCGCTACCTCTTTCACATCGTCTTTGAAACGTTTTAAAGAACCCAACTCTCCGGTATGAACCACAATTCCTTCACGAATCACTCGAATTTTATTTTTTCTGTCGATTTTACCGTCGAGTACCATACAGCCGGCAATAGTTCCGACTTTAGAAATTTTAAATACTTCACGGATTTCAACAGTTGCAACAATTTTTTCTTCAAATTTAGGTGCTAACATACCTTCCATAGCATCTTTCAACTCGTTGATGGCATCATAAATAATTGAATACAATCGAATATCAATTTGTTCGCTTTCAGCTAATTTTCTTGCATTCATTGAAGGTCTGACTTGGAAACCTATGATTACCGCTTCTGATGCTGCTGCAAGCATTACATCAGACTCGCTGATTTGACCAACAGATTTGTGAATCACATTCACTTGAATTTGGTCTGTAGAAAGTTTTTGGAAAGAGTCAGACAATGCTTCAATGGAACCGTCAACATCACCTTTAATGATAATGTTTAGTTCTTTGAAATCTCCAATTGCCAATCTACGTCCGATTTCGTCAAGAGTTATATGTTTATGGGTTCTAACGCCTTGTTCACGCTGTAATTGTAGTCTTCTTTCTGCAATTGAACGTGCCTCTTTTTCGTCGTCCATTACGTGGAATTTATCCCCAGCATTTGGTGCACCGTTTAAGCCTAAGATTGAAACCGGTGTAGATGGACCTGCAACCCTTACATTTTGTCCCCTTTCGTTGAACATAGCTTTTATTTTTCCACTATAACAACCCGCCAATAATGCATCTCCAACTTTCATGGTCCCTGTTTGAACCAATACTGTTGAAACATATCCTCGGCCTTTGTCTAATTCAGATTCAATAACTGTTCCAACTCCATTTCGGTTTGGATTGGCTTTTAAGTCTAGTATTTCGGCTTCAAGAATAACTTTTTCCAATAGTTCATCAACACCTTGACCGAATTTTGCAGAAATTTCCTGTGATTGGAATTTTCCACCCCACTCCTCCACTAAAATATTCATTTGAGAAAGTTCTTCGCGAACTTTATCCGGGTTTGCACCGGGTTTATCAATTTTATTGATTGCAATGATAATTGGAACTCCTGCCGCTTGTGCGTGATTGATTGCTTCTTTGGTTTGAGGCATAACGCTATCATCAGCAGCAACAACAATAATTACCACGTCAGTTACTTGAGCACCTCTGGCACGCATAGCTGTGAAGGCTTCGTGACCGGGGGTATCTAAAAAGGTAACTCTTTTTCCATTTTTTAGTTCAACAGAATAAGCACCGATATGCTGTGTAATTCCTCCGGCTTCACCTGCGATTACATTGGCTTTTCTTACATAATCCAATAAAGAGGTTTTTCCGTGGTCAACGTGCCCCATAACTGTAACAATTGGAGGTCGTTCTTCCAAATTTTTATCGTCGTCTTTGATCTCTAAAAGGGCTTCACTCTCTTCTGTTGCAGAAACAAATTCTAATTTGAATCCATATTCTTCAGCAATTATTGTCAGGGTTTCTGCATCTAATCGTTGATTTATTGATACAAACATGCCCAAACTCATACATGCACCGATGATGTCGTTAACACTAACATTCATCATTTTAGCAATTTCACTTACAGTAACAAATTCAGTAACTTTAAGTGTTTTTTTGTCAATTTCTTGCTGTATTCCCTCTTGTTCAATTTGTTCACTAACCGCTTGGCGTTTTTCTCTTCTGTGTTTTGATGCTTTACTCTTTCCTCCACCCGTAAGTTTTGCTAGAGTTTCTTTAATTTGATCTTGAATTTCTTGTTCGGTAAGTTCGGGTTTTCTTTCAACTCTTCCACCTTGGTTTTTCCCTCCTTTGTTTTGCTTTTGAAAGTCTTTTTTAGTAACATCTAAATCTACTTTTCTGGTAATTCGTTTGCGTTTTTCTTTGTTCTCTTTGTTGTCTTTGTTTTCTGTCTTGATTTCAACCGGTTTTTTTTCAATTTTTTTCTCAACAGGAAGTTCAATTTTTCCTAACACTTTGGGTTCAGCAAGCTTTTCGTAAACAGTTTCAATTTCTTGTTTAACTGGTGTTTTTTCTTCTATAGTAGGCTCGGGAACTACTGATTGAGTAGGTTCGACAGTTTTTTCTTCTTTTGCTTTTTTGTCGGGTCTTGTTCTTTGGTTAAGTGAACTTAAATCTATTTTCCCAACTACTTTAATTTCATCTTCTTGTTTGGGGACAATCGTAGGAATTTCTTCAACCGCTTTGGTTTCTTCTTTTTTAACGTCGTGCCCGGGTAGCGAAATGGTTTCTTTTTGAGTTCCGATTGAAACCAATTTTGATTCTTCCTTAACGTTTTTTTCAGATTGAAATTCGCTAAGTAACAATTGATATGCATTTGGTTCAATTTTGGAGTTTGGATTGCTGTCAATTTTTACTCCTTTACTAGCCAAAAAATCTATCAAGGTAGTTATACCTATATTAAATTCTCTGGCTACTTTACTTAATCTTTTTACTTTTTCTTCAGACATAATTTTTTTTTATCTGTTTAAATATCAATTGATATTTGGTTTTGAAGATGATATCTCTTCTGAAAACTCCTGTCGGAACATAATTCTGACAGAAGATGTTATTAACTTTCAAATTCTGCCCGCAAAATACTCATCACATCTTCAACGGTTTCAATTTCTAAATCGGTTCTTTTAACCAATTCTTCTACAGAAAGGTCGAGCACACTTTTTGCGGTATCACAGCCTACAGATTTTAACTCAGCTATTACCCAGCTTTCTATTTCATCAGAGAATTCATCTAATGCAACATCATCGGTGTCGTCATCCATATCTCTATATACGTCAATTTCTAATCCTACCAATCTTCCTGCAAGTTTAATATTATAACCGCCTTTTCCGATAGCTAATGAAACTTGATCGGGTTTTAAGTAAACTTCGGCTTTGTTTTTTACTTTATCTATTTTAATTGAGATAATTTTTGCAGGGCTAAGTGCTCGTTGTATGTATAAATCTAGGTTATTGGTATAATTAATTACGTCAATATTTTCGTTTCTTAACTCTCTAACAATACCGTGAATTCTGGCTCCTTTCATTCCAACGCAAGCTCCTACGGGGTCAATTCTATCGTCATACGATTCAACAGCAACTTTCGCTCTTTCTCCCGGTTCTCTAACAATGTTTTTGATGGTTATTAGTCCGTCAAAAATTTCAGGTACTTCTAATTCAAATAAACGTTCCAAGAATAGTGGTGATGTTCTAGAAAGAATAATCAACGGTTTGTTGTTTTTCATTTCTACTCGAACTACAACAGCTCTTACTGTATCGCCTTTTTTGAATCGGTCGCTGTTTATTTGTTCGTTTTTTGGTAAAATCAATTCATTGTTTTCATCATCTAGGATTAAGATTTCTCTTTTCCATACTTGATAAACTTCACCGGTTATTAATTCACCCACGCGGTCTTTGTATTGTTTATAAATGTTGTCTTTTTCTAATTCTAACACTTTTGAAATTAGATTCTGACGAAGTGATAAAACGGCTCTACGTCCAAAATCTTCCATTTTAACAGGCTCAGAAACTTCTTCGCCAATTTCAAAATCAGGTTCAATTTTTATTGCATCGGAATAAGCAATTTCTCTGTTTATATCTTCAACTTCTCCGTCGGGAACTATTTCTCTGTTTCTCCAGATTTCCAAGTCACCTTTGTCAACGTTAACAACAAAGTCAAAATTGGAATCGTCGCCAAATTTTCTTTTTATTGTGCTTCTGAATACATTTTCCAGAATGCTCATTAGGGTAGTTCTGTCGATATCTTTGAATTCTTTAAATTCCTGAAACGAGTCTATTAAGCTCAAACTTTCCATAGTTTTATTTATTTAAACGATATAATTATTGATGTTTCTTTTATATTTGAAAATGGTATTACTTCTTTTTTTTCAATTGTTTCTTTTTTCTTTTTTCCTTCAATTTTTTGTTGTATAGAGAAGGTTAATTCGACTTCTTCTTCATTCACTTTTTCCAAAATTCCCTCTGTTATTTCCCCATTCTTTTTGGTAACTTTTACTTTCTTTCCGATGTATTTAAAATATTGTTCAATTACGCGAAAAGGTTTGTCCAACCCCGGTGATGAAACGTGTAGTTCAAAATCTTCAACTTCTCGGTCTAAATTGTGTTCAATTTGACGGCTAAAGTCAACACAATCTTTAATAGAAACTCCTTTATGACTGTCTATTTCCAAATGAATATTGTTGCCGGGTCTAATATCCAATTGAACAACATAGAAGTTATTCTCTTGTAGTTTTTCTTGTATCAGATTTTGTATTTGAATCTCTGTTATCATTTTTTGTTACGAAAAGAGGGGACTGTCGTCCCCTCTTAATCTTTCTTTATTTTTTCTGAGCCGCAAATATACACAAATATTTGAATGCAACAAGAAAAATAACTATTTATCTTCTACAACGTCAAACTTAATTGACACTTCAACATCTTTGTGTAATCTGATGTCGGCATCATAAGTCCCTAATGTTTTGATAGAATCTCCTTTAATTTTGATAGATTTTTTGTCAATTGTAAATCCTAATTTTTCAATTGCATCAGCCAATTGGATAGTGTTTACAGAACCAAAAATTTTACCATTCTCACCGGCTTTTGCACCTACAACAACTTTTGCTGATTTCAAACCTTCAGCTGATTTTAGAGCGGCTTCTTTAATTTTTTGGTTCTTTACAGCTCTTTGTTTAAGTGTTTCTTGGTGCATTTTTAGTGCCGATGTTGTAGCCATTGTAGCCAATCCTCTAGGAATCAAATAATTTCTACCGTAACCGTCTTTAACAGTAACTACATCGTCTTTATAACCTAGGTTATCAACGTTATCTTTTAATATAATTTTCATAATTATCGCCTCCTGAATTTATTTTAACATATCTGCTACATAAGGCATCAAAGCCAAATGTCTGGCTCTTTTTATTGCCTGACCAACTTTTCTTTGGTATTTCAATGAAGTACCTGTAATTCGTCGTGGCAACAATTTTCCTTGTTCATTAACGAATGCTAACAAAAATTTTTCGTCTTTGTAGTCGATGTATTTGATTTTATTTTTTTTGAATCTGCAATATTTTTCTTTTTGCAGTTCGATGTTTGGTGGGGTAAGATATCTTACGTCTGAATTGTCTGACATGATTTTAATTTTTTAGAGTTAAACTTAGGCTTTAGCAGCTTTTCTTGCAGGTCTGGATTCAGCAAATGCAATTGCATGTTTATCCATTGAAACAGTGAGAAACCGCATAATTCTTTCGTCGCGTTTTAATTCAACTTCCAATTTTGCGATAAATTCACCATCTGCTTCATACTCAAACAAGTGGTAAAAACCGGTTGATTTTTTTTGAATAGGGTAAGCTAATTTTCTTAATCCCCAATTGTCTTCATACAGCAATTTTGCACCACCATCTTTTAGTGCTTGTTTAAATTTTACAACTGCTTCCTTTACCTGATCATCAGATAAAACGGGAGTCAAAATGAAAACAGTTTCATAACGTTTCGTCATTTCCAATTTAATTTTAATTATTAATACATTTTTTTAAAGGACGGCAAAGATAATAATTTTATCTTATACAAAATAGTTGAGAGATGTTATTTTTTATTCTCAAAGATAATTTGCTTCGTATCTCTTTTTTATTTAAATTCGTTTCATGTTTACTTCCAATTCACATATCAAAAATAACTCAATCCCTTATTTTGTAGAGAGAGAGAGAGAGAGAGAGAGAGAGAGAGAATGCTCTTAATATTCTTTTTTCATTTTTTTTTGATTCTACCTGATTTTTGAATTAAATTTCAATCGTACAATTAACAAATTTTCTTTACTTTTAACTACCGTATCATGAAAAAAATATTTTCAATAATCGCCATTTCAATTGCCTTTTTACAAAACTTTGTAATGGCACAAGCTACAATTCTTTCTGAGCAACTACAATCATACAGCATTCTTTCAGGTGCATCAATAAATTCACCGATGAGCGTACATGTATTTGGTAATGTAGGAGCTATGGGTACTATTAGCGATGTAATTTCTACTAACGATAGTGTTTATACTAACAATAGCCAAAAAGTTACTGAATCTTTAATAGATTTGGAAAATACTATAACTCAACTCAACAGTCTTGCTGCTACAACTATAACTCAATTAGGAGGACAAACTTTATCTGCTGGTGTATATCAAATTAATGGAGATGTTTCACTTAGCGATACATTGGCACTATCCGGAGACAGTTCTTCTACCTACATTTTTAGAATTTCAGGAAGCCTTTCAATTACTGATGGCGGAATGTTGTTTTTTAGAAATGTTAAACCTCAAAATATTTTCTGGGTAGTTGATGATGAAATAGTTGTACATAGAGGTGTGCGTTTTTATGGTGTGGTCTTGAGTAAGGGCAACATTTCTGTTATAGGTAACTTTAGTGGTTTGTTATCTTTACTTTCTCTAAATGGCTCAATTGATTTAATGTACACTGGAAAATCACACTTTTTCTACCCATGTGCTATTAATAAATTTAACTATACAATCAATCCACCTATTCCTAGTATATTATCTGCGTGTCCAACATTTTTAACATCAAATTTAATAAATGGAACTGATGATGATGCTGGCATCAGTATTTCCTCAGACTCAATCGGAAACAGTTATGTGACTGGGGTATATGGTGGCAATTCTTCAGTACCCTACCCTACAGTTACTATTGGTACAACAACGTTACAAAGCAAACATTACAAAGATATATTTGTAGCAAAGTATAATTCGTGCAGCGAGTTTGAGTGGGCGGCAGGTGTTGGAGGGAGTTCTGGTGATGATATGGTAAATAGCATATCAACAGATGTTAACGGTAACTCATATATTATTGGATCTTCTGGTAGTAGCACTCTTTTCTTTTACGACGCTACCGGTAATAATATTATTTCGCTCAATAATACAGGTAAAAGAATTTTTGTAGCAAAAATAAATTCTCTTGGTATATGGCAATGGGCAGTAAATGTTTCTCAAACAGGAAATCCTTTTATGTCTTTTTCAGATGGAAATGGAATAGATGTAGATAATACAAGCAACGTGTATGTTACTGGTATTATAGATGAAAACACATTCACCTTTGGAAGTACATCGCTTACTGGAAATGGAGGAATGGATGTTTTTATTGCAAAACTTGATGCAAATACTGGTTCTTGGATATGGGCAAAAAAAGCTGGAGGAACAGGAGGAGACTTTGGATTAAGTGTTACTGTTGACTCCCAAAATAATATTTTAGTTAGCGGTAGTTTTGGCGGTGTTGCAGGGTTTTCCCCTGGAGTTTCTGCAAATTTTGGAACCATTAATTTAGCCTCACAAGGTAACGGAGATATTTTTGTAACTAAATTAAATACATCAGGAAATTTTCTTTGGGCAGTTAGGGGTGGATGCACAACAATTACAAACGGTTGGGTTGACAATGGTCTTGATATAAATTCTGGCATATCAACTAACGGATATGTTACGGGCGTAACACGGGGTCCAGCTACTTTTGGGTCTTATTCCGTTTCAGGGTTTGGCAATGCTTTTGTAGCCAAAATTGATGGTAGCGGAAACTGGATGTGGACAAATCAAACCACAGTTGGAAGCAGCACATCTTATGCATATTCTTTAAGTATTGATATTGATAAAAATGAAAATTCGTACATTACCGGTAGTGTTAATGGTTCTGTTAACTTTGGATCAACTACACTTACAACAGGAATTCCATTTGCCAGCATAGATAGTTCTGGGGCATGGCTTTGGGCTATAAGCGCCTCCTCAAGTAGTAGTAGTTATGCTAGTCCTGGATCAACAGAAATAAATATAACTCCAATACCAACACCTACATTAATTTCTACTGGATATTTTTGGGATAATATAACTTTAGGAAGCAATACATATAATATAAATTTAGAAGACCAAGGTGCATTTGTTACAACAATTTGTCTTACAAATTTTAATGTATCTATTACTCCTAACGGACCAACATCTTTTTGTGAAGGAACCGGAAATCTTACATTATCAGCTATAGCTACAGGAGGAAATCAGGCGTACACCTATCTTTGGTCAACAGGGGCAACAACATCTTCAATAACAGTGAACACTGCTGGAACATACAGTGTGACCGTTAGCGATGCTTGTGGAGAAATTACTACTTCTCAAATTAATGTTACGACATTTCCACAACCCATTGCGAATGCAGGTACTGATACCACTTATTGCTTAGGACAACCATGCCCAATACTTAACGGAAGTGGCGGAGATACTTTTGTATGGTCACCCACAACAGGATTAAGCAATCCGAACATTTTTAACCCTGAGGCATGCCCTACAACAAACACAACATACACTTTAACTATTACTGATAATTTTGGATGTTCTGCTACAGACGATATTACCGTAACTGTTGACCAAAATTGTGCAAGTTGTGCTGTTGCATGTATTCCATTAGCACCATCAGGCATACTTTCATCGCATCCTTCAGCATTTCAAACCTATTGTATCAATAACGACATCTTAGTTACAGGAAACGTAAACCTTATTTCCAGTGAGTTTAAAATTGCACCTAATGTAACCATTACTGTTGATGCTACAGCTGTATTAAACATTTATGGCTCACACCTATATGCTTGTGATGAAATGTGGAAAGGTATTGTGGTAAAACCCGGTGGTAGAGTAAAAGTTCAATCACTTACTATATTTGGTATTAATCGTTCTTCATTAATTGAAGATGCTTTTATTGCGATTGATATTCAGAGTAATTCTTCCATTATTAACAACCCTTTAGTTATAAAAGATGCTACTTTTAATCGTAACAATGTTGGTGTTCAGATTAGCGATTATTCTACTTCAATTGGTTCAACAACCTATCCAATGAGTATTACTAATACTGTATTTACATCACGAGACATACCATTTACACCAAATACTTTGGTTTGGCCACATACCAATACCATAAAAGCAACAGCACCTGTGTCCGGTTTGGAATCTCCGTACATCAATAATACTACTTTCTCTGCAACCAACACAAAAGCATATCTTAAACCTCCATTTAATCCCGGCGTAAATAAGCCTGTTGCAGGTATTATATTAAAAAATGTTGGCAACACTCAAACACCGTTAACTCCTGTTTATTATGAGATGACGATTGGTACGGTAGGAGCACCTAAATTTAATCTCTTTGATAACCTTTCGATTGGTATTGATGCCATAAGTTCCAATTTTACTGCTGTTAATAATGTTTTTCAAAACAATCCGATAAACCAAAAAATGGCTGTTGCAATAAATGCAGAAGCTAAACAATTATCAGTAAACAGGTTGAGAGTAATACCGGCTACAGCAGCTAACTTCACCAACCGTTTTTATGACGTAGGTAGAGCAATAAATGCTATAGATTACTATGAAATGATTGCAACCAATTGTAAAGTTCAAAGTTCCTGGGTTACAACTGCCCCATTGAATTCTCCAAGCAATTTCAACGGAAAATATGGTTTTATTACACAAACCAATCGATTTAGAACTGTAGATTTCTCTGACAACAAAATGTATAACATTGAAAACGGTATTACATTTTTGGGTAATTTTGGTTCTCTTCCAACTGGTGGAACACCCGTGTTTGGGCAATATTCGGGTCAAATCAATGTTAACAATAACATCATCAGACCAAATTTGCCCGGTAATCCGGTTACTTCTCAATACGTTGCCAATGCCATTTCAGTTTCTAATGTATTAAATGCCGGTAGTTTAATCTTTGCTCCTGTTTCCGGCATTAACATTAACAACAATACGTTAATAGATGTGTACCGAGGAATAGGCGTAAGCTCATGGAGTAAAAAAGATATTAAGGTTAATGAAAACAACATTACATTGGTTCCCGATGCTTTTACTAATCCGCCTGCAAGTGCTAATCCTTTACAATATGGCATTGGTTTTCAGGTAAATAATGCTGCCACAAGTTTTGGTAATCACATCGAAAAAAACACCATTGTAGGTTTTGGCACTTCTCCTAATAATAATGTAAGGGCAATTGTTGTTGCTTTAAGCATAAACCAACAAGTAAGATGCAACAACGTTAATAAAACATATAAAGGCATTGAGTTTCAGGGAAATTGTTTACAAACAGCATTTACTAAAAACACCATGCAAAACCACCGCTATGGTTTTGTGCTCGACAATGCTGGTTTTATTGGTACACAAGGCAACAGTACCACCCCAACCGACAACCTATGGTTAGGCTCTTGGGCTGCTCCTGATTTTAAAACGGCTACCTTGGCTACTGCAACAGCCTCCACCGCCATTGGGTCGGAGTTGTGGGTACGGAATACCTCGGGTATTTTTAACCCCAATGGGTCGGGGTTTTCAGCAACTTATCCTTATCCTTTTGGAAATGAATATTTTAATGATGGAAATCCATTAAATTCTTTTAATACTATAAAATACGTTACCAACAACCCTGTGATTGAAGCGTGCAATACCATAAGCCCTTGCTGCCCGAGTACAGGAAGAATAGCCCGAATGGAGCAGGTGGTTCAAGACCAGGAACTGTTGATAAACAACATTGCTGAAACCCGTTATATCAACAAAAATAAAGTGTATCGGATGTTACGTGCTGAGCCTGAATTATTAGACAGTTCAACGGTATTGTTAGATTTTTATAACGAACGGTTACTGAGTAACAGTGAAACCATGACTGCAGTTGAGGACGATTTCATGCAACGTGATGTAGTTGCAGGGCAAACCAAAGCAGCCGGCATGAATGCCGAAAACAGAATTGAGCAGAACTATATAACTTTTTTTGAAAGTTATGCAAAACAACAAAACAGTACCATTTCCACCGCCGACAGTTTAAATTTAGTGAATATGGCTATGGGCTGCCCGTTTACCGATGGAGAAGTGGTGTATCAGGCACGAGCATTGTTTAATGCTATTTATATGAGCAATGTTATTTTTGATGATAATTGTGTGTCGGAAAATGAAAGAAAATCGTTTGGATTGAATGAAAAAGTTGTAAATAAAACTACAGAGAATATTGAAAAATCAGGAGAGCCCTACAATCTGGTACCTAATTATAGTTTTGAAAATTATACAGCTTGCCCATCGCAAGGAGCAGGATTAATTGAATTAGCATCGCCATGGACTGGTACTAATAATAGCTCTGATTATGTGAATGCATGTGCTCCCCCATGTAACTTAAGTGTTCCTTGTCAATCTAGCACGTCTTATCAGCCTGCACGTACTGGTAATGGAATAGCTCTTATGTTTATGTTAAACGGTTATGGAGGAGATTATCGAGAATATTTACAAGCCCCTTTATTAGATACCTTATCAGCATCTACTTGCTACAAAGTTACTTTTTATACAAATCAAATAAATTCTCCGTTACTTTATGCAGTCAATAACTTTGGAGCTTATTTTTCAACTAATTCATTTACTACTACTTGGGGTCCACCAGGATATATTCCGCAAGTGTTAGGATTTAATAATAAAATCATTAACGATACAGTTAATTGGATAGAAATTTCTGGTATATATACTGCCAATGGTGGAGAAGGTTATATTACCATTGGTAATTTCTATGATGATGCCCATACCGATACACTCAATACAGGATATGGACCATTTTCAGCTTCTATATACTTATTCGACGACATTTCTCTAATTCCTATAGATAGTATTCCTGGTGGTATGCCTGCCTATGCAGGAGCAGATACAAATGTAATAGTTGGTGATAGTGTGTTTATCGGGCAAAAAATAAGTAACTTAAATTGCAATTGGTATGATGAGATAGGTACGCTAATAGCCAATAATACTTCGGGTATTTATGTAAGCCCTACCATTAGCACCCATTATATAGTAGAACAAAACCTATGTGGTACTATTACTTACGATACGGTAAATGTAATGGTGTTGCCGACCAGTATCAATGAGTTGCTTAATGAGAATAATTTAAGGATTTATCCGAATCCAAGTAATGGTGAGTTTAAATTAGAATTAAACGATAAACAATTAAATGATAAATTAGTAGAAATAACCATTAGCAGTTTAACAGGAAAGGTTTTATATACCAAAAAAGGATTTATACAGGAAAACAACACTACTTTCAAAGTAGCATTGAGTAACGGTATTTATGTTGTAAACGTAAAAGCAAGTAATGGTTATCAATACAACCCACAACGAATAACGATTATTAACTAAAATAAAAGGGCTTTGAAAATTCAAAGCCCTTTTTTATAACAACAATAACAGTTGCAACTAAACGTTGCTTCCATTACAAATTGTAATTACTTGCTCAAACTTTCTTTTTCTGATGGCTCAAGTGATGTGTTTAAGGTGAGTGTGAATAGATAAAACCCCTATCTAAACCTAGCTGAGCTTTTGCTACCTCCAAAAGGACTTGGATAAACGTATCGAAGAGCCACTTCGAATGCCCCATAACTTTTAGATGCAGCACTCAAATCAGAGGTGTTTAAGTCGTAGCTAACTCCAATGGTATAGTTTGCAATTTCAACAAATGAAGTAACTACAAATGCATCTTTTAGCCTATAATGTCCACCTATTCCAAAAGACCCACCTTTCATGTTGCCAGTGTATTTGGAAGCTTCTTTGAATTTATATGCAAAATTGGCTCCAACCAATACTTCACTAAGGCTTCCCTGGTGGAGATAAACTACAGCCGGTAAAAATGAAACAGGTGAATTTGGAACACCAATTATACCGTGAAAATGACCTATCCATCTATAATACAATGGGTCATCTTTAATATTATTATACTCGGTTTTTGGATTATTAATGTGTTGGATTGACAACCCACCAATCAACAAAACTTGGTCGTTTCCAGACATGTAACGTTCACCTTTTCTATAAGTCCAAGTTAATCCTGATGAAAAATCCATAGCTTTTACAGAGGTAATATTTACACTTTCTCCAGAAGCTATTGTGGCATCATATTTCTGTCCGTTGTATTGCGAACCCCATGTTAAACCGGACATATCAATAGCTCGTTGGAAATAACCGCCTTGTATTCCGGCTCCTAAGGTGTTTTTGTCGTTCAAATACAGATGATAAGCAATTGCTAAATTAGCTTGCGTTTGATTCATTTTTGAATCTCCTGCTTTGTCGTTAAATACGGTAATTCCACCGGCAAAAAATCCTACTTTTGGTTTGGCTCCTTTAAAGTTCATGTCATAGCCTGCCATCATGGTTACAAATGGCTCTGTTACACTGCCCCATTGGGTTCTGTAATTCAGACCGGCTCGTAAATCAAATTCAGCACCGGCATTGGCAGGATTTAATTCTAATGGAGAAAAATAGGTTTGTGAAAAATGTATATCCTGACCAAAAGTTGCATTAATCACAATTAAATTGAGTAGAAATGCTGTAGTTAATATTCGTTTCATAGTCTTATGTGGGTTAGTTTTCTATAATTTTAAATTCTGTTCTTCTGTTTTGTTGATGAGCTTCTTCTTTCAACTCTTCGGTTGCAATTTTTTCAATTTCTTTGTCTGAAATCAAAAGTTGTTTTTTTCCGTATCCTTTTGCAATTAATCTAGAAGTATTGATTCCTTTTGAAGACAGAAAATCAACACAAGATTGTGCTCTTTCTTGTGAAAGTTTATCGTTATAAGCATCGCTACCTCTAGAATCGGTATGTGCAGAAATTTCGATTTTAATTTTTGGATTGCTGTTTAACAACTCAACAACTTTATTTAACTCATTGCCTGAAGAAGGGCGTAGTGTTGCTTTGTTGTAGTCATAAAAAATATTTTTAAGAACAACTTTTTTTCCAACCTCTAATTTATCTAATCCAATATCTTTAATAATTTCTTTGAATGCTGCATCTTTGTCAATCACAAAATTTTCAGAATAGAATAAATATCCTGGAGATTTAACACTTATTCCGTAGTTAACTCCAGCAGGTAAAGACACCATATATTTTCCGGTTGTGCTGTTTGATTCAAAAACACCAATCAATTTATTGTTGTCGTTGTCAAAAATTTCAATTGATGCTTGTAATGGTTGTCCTGTTTTCTTGTCTGTAATTGTTCCTTTCAATAAAGTCAATTTTGGCTTATTTAATTCATCTAAGAAAGTAACCTTATAAATATCTCGTTTGCCTTTCCCTTCTGCTTTTATAGAAGTGTAATATCCATAATCACCGCTTGCTGTAAGAACAAAACACACATCATCATCTGAGGTATTTATTGGGAAGCCAATGTTTTGAGGCTTTGACCATTTTCCTTTTTCAAAAACACTTGTGTATATATCGTATCCACCCATGCTACCGTGACCTTTTGAACTAAAATAAAGCGTTTTGCCATCGGGATGAAGAAATACAGCATCTTCGTCATCAGCCGTATTTATTGTCATTCCCAAGTTTTCTTCTTTTCCCCAAACTCCATTTCCGTCTTTTGTAGCTTTATAAATATCCTTTCCGCCTCTTCCGTCAGGTCTGTCGCTCACAAAATAGATGGTATTTCCATCGAATGAATAGCAGGCTGAAGTTTCTTGATATTTCGAATTAATAGGCTCGGGTAATTCAATTGGTGCTGACCATTTTTCTCCTTTTTTTTCCGAAACTAAAATATTTCCATCACCTTTTTTATTATCTCGATATAAAAATAACTTTTGTCCATCTAACGACAATCCAACAGTGGCATCATGAAATTCAGAATTTACGGGTGATCCTAGATTTACAGCATTTGTCCAATTGCCATTTTCCTTTTTAGAATAATAAATGTCTTCATAAAAATCTCCAATATTTGGATCAGTACCACCGCCAACAGTTGATGGTCTTCTTGAGGTAAAAAATATTTCTGTTTCATCAGCAGTAATTACAGGAACGTATTCTTCGTTCTCTGTGTTAATTGCCGCGTCTAATCCTTCAATTTTTACATTTATAGGAAGTTTTATAATTTTTTTTCCTGCATTGCATTCGGCTACTTTTTTATCTACCATCATAGACAGAGAAGGTTCAATTTTAGTACCATTCGTTTTTGCTATTCTGTAATATTTTAGAGCTTCATCAAACTGATTATTCAGATGAAATGCATTACCCAGCAAGAAAACACAATAACCATCCATCTTGCTGTCCAGTTTATAAGCCTTTTGGAGTAAAGTCAATGCTTCATCTCGTTCTGATGTACGCATTAAACAATGTCCGATTTTAGCATTCAACTCAGCATTATTTGGATTAAATTTATTTGCAGCCTGATACGATTCTAACGCTTTTGAATAAAACATCTTGAAGTAATTGGCATCACCAATCTGAATGTTTTTTATTGCCTCTTTCAGTCCTTTCGGATCAGACTTAAAATTATTTTTTGAAAAATCAACATTAGTTTGACTGAATCCAGCGAAAACTTGAGTTAGAACTAGTATTGATACTAAAATAAATCTCATTTTAATTCTCCTTATTTAATTAATGATACATTCCCTTTTAACTTAATTTCTTCTCCATTGAGTAATGTAGCTTCCAATTTATATACAAAAACCGCAGTATTTAATGCTGTTCCTTTGAAAGAGCCGTCCCAACAATCATTTACATCAACTGATTGATGAACAACCTCTCCCCATCTGGTAAATATTTTAAAGTCCAATTTATCAATACAGTTATTATAAACCGACAAACAATCATTCACACCATCACCATTTGGTGAAAATGCAGTCGGAACAAACAGTTCTCCACAAATAATATCAACAGTAACGGTTATACAAGTCGTATCAACGCAACCATTCACCGTCGTTCCTACACAATATTTTGTTGTTTCTTCTGGTGAAGCAGTGGTTGTAGGACAGGCAGTACAACTTAATCCGGTTGATGGAGTCCAAGTATAACTTGAACCACCGCTTGCTGTTAAGTCAATTGACTCACCTTGAATTATAGTTACATCAGTCGAAGGTGTAATAGCAACGGTTGGATTTGGGGTTACATTAACTGTATAAAATGCTGAATCAGTACATGAACCAACGTGTGCAACTACCCAATATGTAATTGTATCGTTAGGACTACTTGAAATACTTGTTGTAGAT
Source organism: Flavobacteriales bacterium (assembly GCA_020853105.1). GTDB lineage: Bacteria > Bacteroidota > Bacteroidia > Flavobacteriales_E > Vicingaceae > Vicingus. Next base: position 16,397 of record JADYZM010000078.1, read on the forward strand.
TCTCCTGTACTCCAAGTGTAAGTTGATCCTCCACTGGCAGTTAAAGTAACTGTTTGACCAAAGCATATTGAAGGATTTCCATTTATTGCAGCTATAGGGGGCGCAGAAACAGTAACTGTATATTGAGTTGAATCTGTACACCCATACATATTAATACCTGATACGGTATATGTAGTCGTTGATGCTGGGGTTACAACAATTGAAGTTGATGTGTCTGATGTGCTCCAAACATATCCTAAAGCACCACTTGCTGTTAATGTTGTTGAATCGCCATTACATAATGAATTGTTTCCTGTTACTATAATCGAAGGTAGTGGATTAACAACTACTTGGATTTGTACTTGAGTGCTGCAACTATTTGCATCTAACCCGGTTACTGTATAAGTTTGTGTAACTGTTGGAGCAAAAGAAACCCCATCAACAACGCCATTATTCCATGAATAAGAAACAGCATTTCCACTCCCTGTTAATGTTACATTTTCTCCCATACAAATTGCAGTATCTGTAGCATTTGCATTAACAGTTGGACCTCCTGAAACAGTTATTGTTACTTGACTGCTCGATGATGTACAGGGTGCGTTGCTTATCGTCCATTCAAATACGTTTGCTCCCACTCCTAATCCTGTTACTGTTGAATTCGGATTTCCAGGGGTGGTTATTGTTCCGCTTCCGCTTACCAATGTCCAAACTCCGGTTCCTACCGACGGCGTGTTTCCGGCTAATGTAGTACTTGTTGAACATAGTGTCTGGTTTGTACCTGCATTTGATGCCGTTGGTGCTGCAATTCCTGTTATTGTTACCTGACTGCTCGAAGGTGTACAGGGTGCATTGCTTATCGTCCATTCAAACACGTTTGCTCCAACTCCTAATCCTGTTACTCCACTGTTTGGATTTGATGGGGTTGTTATTGTTCCACTTCCGCTTACCAATGTCCATACTCCTGTTCCTACTATTGGCGTGTTTCCTGCTAATGTCGCTGACGTGCCGCAAACTGTTTGGTTTGTGCCTGCTACGGAGGTTGTTGGTCCGCCTGTATTGGTTATCGTTACTTGTGTGCTCGATGATGTACAGGGTGCGTTGCTTATCGTCCATTCAAATACGTTTGCTCCAACTCCTAATCCTGTTACTGTTGAATTCGGATTTCCAGGGGTGGTTATTGTTCCACTTCCGCTTACCAATGTCCATACTCCAGTTCCTACTATCGGCGTGTTTCCTGCTAATGTAGCTGATGTGCCGCAAACTGTTTGGTTTGTGCCTGCTACGGAGGTTGTTGGTCCGCCTGTATTGGTTATCGTTACTTGTGTGCTCGACGATGCACAGGGCGAATTGCTTATCGTCCATTCAAATACGTTTGCCCCCACTCCTAATCCTGTTACTGTTGAATTCGGATTTCCAGGGGTGGTTATTGTTCCACTTCCGCTTACCAATGTCCAAACTCCGGTTCCTACCGACGGCGTGTTTCCAGATAATGTAGCACTCGTTGAACATAGTGTCTGGTTTGTACCTGCATTTGATGCCGTTGGTGCTGCCACTCCTGTTATTGTTACCTGACTGCTCGAAGGTGTACAGGGTGCATTGCTTATCGTCCATTCAAATACGTTTGCTCCTACTCCCAATCCTGTTACTCCGCTATTTGGATTTGATGGGGTTGTTATTGTTCCACTTCCGCTTACCAATGTCCATACTCCTGTTCCTGCCGTCGGTGTGTTTCCGGCTAATGTAGCTGATGTACCGCAAACGGATTGATTTGTACCTGCAACTGATGTTGTAACTGTGTTAACTGTAACTGTCACAGAGACTCTTGTTGCACTAACACAAGTAGGATCGGAATTATTAACCGTTTGTATATAATATGTAGTGGTAGATGCAGGAGATAATACCAATGGAGTTGTACCTAGATTAGTTCCTCCTGAGGCAGCAGTCCAAACTTGATAAGAAACACCAGCACTTGGGCCTGATGCAGTAATTGTTGTTGACTGACCTGAGCATATAGTTGCTGGTGTAGCAGTTACAGTTGTAGCTTCCAAAGGAGGTGTGCAAGTAGTTTTTGTACAAACATACGATGGAGTTGGTGCAATAGCTATTTTAGTTACAGCGATGGCATCTGGACCAACAGTTCCTGACCAAGAATTATAAATTGGGTCGACAAAAGTTCCTGGACCTCCAGAAGCAGTTGGAGCAAAAGTAGCTGCAGGACAACCGGATAGAGGGGTGTCTCCCGAAGGGTCTGTTTTAATAACGTGGTAGTCATAATTAGCCCCTCCCATTGTCATTGCCATTGAGATAAACCCACCATCAGATACCAATCCACCTCTAGGTAAAATAGATATCAAGCTAAAATCATATCGTTTAGACCAAACATTTGAAGTTGCAGTAGAGTTTACACGGTGAATTGCATTAGAAAAAAAACTTAAAGGTTTAATGTACATAGTCATTGTTGCCAAATCACCACCCGATAATTCATAAATTTGAGAGACATCAGCCGGATCAGTTACTGTTCCAAACATAGATGTAGAATATCTAAATCTTCGACTAAAAACATTTGAAAATCCGCCTGCACCCGTAAATTTTTGAATAAGTTCATATCCATCATCAGTTGAGCCTCCAGCAATTATATCACCAACACTTGTTTTATTCACAGCTCCATAATATTTACTAGACTGAGAAGTATTGTTGCTTGGGGTATCTATTTGTTTATGATACGTAATTGTTCCTGATGTATTTGTCTTTAAGATAATAGCATCAGTTGGAGTAGCGTCATCGCCATCTGAATTGGTTGCAGATAAATGGTTATTTACATCGTAACTTCCAACAGCAACATAACCATCACTAACTTCAACTACATCAACAAAACTTGCATCGTTATAAATTCTATTTGCCGGAGTATTAGATGTAACATAATATCTAAATACTTTATGCCAAACATGATTACCGCTTGCATCCATTTTTACAATTAATGGTGAACCAATTACCTCAGTTTGTGGATCTCCATTTGCATCAGTGTAATTTATTGGGGCAAAATCAATTTCAGCACCAGCTCCGTCAGGGTCATAACCAGTAACATAACCAACTGCAACATATCCTCCATCAGCAGTTTTAATAACCCTATTAAACCAAGCTCCATCGGCTTCATTGATTTTAAACCGCTTAGAATTAACAATATTACCAGCTGCGTCAACAACTAAAAAAACTGCTGCATTTGATTCGCTTCCTCCACATGCGTAATATTGGCTATTAGCGGCATCTTTCTTTAAGTCATTAATTTGAAACCCAATTGACGCATCTGAATATCGAAATGACCAAGTAACTCCACCGGTATCATTCAATTGTGAAATCGTACCATAGATTGGAATAAAAGTCATATTGGTTCCAGCCATTACATAAGTATTTGGAGTTAAGCCTTCAACAATATTACCAGGCAAATCAAACATTGCAACGTTATAATTTTTACGAAAAGCAGTTGTTGTCTGTGCTTGTACAAAAGTTACAGCTAAAAAAAATAGAGCGGTAATTAAGGAGATTTTGATTTTCATATATAGATGTTTTGGTTAAACTATTTAGGTTGTACTTATTTTAATTAAATCTAGCATTGGATTTAGTTCCTTTTCCGTAGTTAAACGGAGTGAATACATATTTCACATATACTTCAGGTCCTCCGCTTCCGCTTGTAGCAACCGACAGGTCGGATACGTTCA
>JADYZM010000079.1 GCA_020853105.1 Flavobacteriales bacterium
GCTAAAATCAAGTGGGCAGAAGTGCTAAACGAAACTTCTTTACTTTTTAATTACTTTTATGGTGGCGGACAGTGAAGTGGTTTTTAATGCCCACCAGCTTTTAGCCCCGATCCGTTAGCGGTCATTGTAAAAAGACCGTGCTAATGGACACGACAGTTGAAAAAAATTTAACTTTGACCACCTTGACAGTTTTTACAACTGACAAGAAAAAATAAAAGTGGAGACCAGAAACCACTCACAAACGGGGCGACACCGAAAAGCCAAACGAGTAGGACAATTAAAAAACAAAAATTATGAAAACAATTTTGACAATTTGTTTATTCTTGACCGTTTTCGGTGCAATGAACGCAGTTTTAAACGGGACAGTTGGTAAAGACATTATTCAAATGACAATGGGTGACGAGAGAACCATCGGGACAGATTTCCTAAGAATTTTAATCGGACTTTCCGCCATTACTACACTTGTTTGGGGTCTAAAAAAACTCTATACAAATAAGGCGTAAAACCAAACAGACAGTTTTGCAAATGAAATATGCAATTTTCGCCTTGACAATTTTTTCATTGACTTTTATAAGTTGTAAAAAACATCGTTACAAAGCGTGTTTCACAGTGGACAAATCTACCATTGCCGTTGGCGACACAGTTATATTTACAAATTGTTCCGACTTTGACGGTGGTTACACTGACTGCCATTGGACTTTTGGTGACAGCAAAGACGCTTATGCAAAAGGACAAGCAAGCATTACACATTCATACAGTTCCGCTGGACAATTTGAAATACGACTTAGAGTTGGGGAAAAAGAGAATAGTTCGGAGCAAACAAAAACAATTACAGTGCAGTGACACGACAGAAAAAAGAACAACGAACCGCCAACAGCACCTACCCAAAAGTGGCGGTTCAGTGGTTAAATCAAACTTTGTGCTTCTATCAAACTTTGTGCTTGGTTGACAGTGAAGTGCTTCGAAATCGCCACCTTCGGGTAGCTGCAAACCGTTAGCGGCAATGCTTGAAGGCAGAATTATAATTACAAATGAAAGCCGATTAAATGAAATAGTATTATGAGAATGCTTAAATTTGATAACTAATATAAAAACAGACAAACAATGAAAAATTCAAAACAAATCAGTAATCCCTACCGAGAGGTTGGGATACTTCACAACGAAGGTTTAGACTATGTAATTAAAAATCTAAACCCGAAAGAACCTGTAACCATTGAGAGAATAATAGAACTTACTGGACAGTACCTTCTAACACTAAAAAACAGTACCAGCAAATCAGACCTTGCTCTTTATTATGAGTTTGTGGCAACAACAATTAATGGGTTAAATCAAATTCCATTTCAAGAATTCCTACGAGAAGCAAAAATTTCTAAAGAAGGTATTTGCTTTATAAATGAAATTCAAAATATATCACCTGACTTTGATTTCCCAACGACCTTAAAAGTTCTCACAAATATTGAATCAAATATCTTGACCTCTGAAATGACAGAGCAGGAAAAACAGTTTCCACTAATTTGTGTCGCAGTTGCGAAAAGTAGCGTAGAATATTGGATAAAACAAATTAATGACCCAAAATCCCTTTGGATTCCATTTGTTGGTGACCCGAAAGCGTTTAAGTGGCCTTGGAAGTCGGATGCGAATGGTGCTGTTGCTGGTGCAATTGGAGGTGCAATTGGAGGAGTTGTTGGTGGTCTTGGTGGAGTTTTAATTGGCGGACTTTTAGGAGCGATAGGCGGGGCAATCGGTGCTTCTGTTGCAGACGCACTTTTCTAATAAAATAATTTAATAATGTTAGGGAGGGCTAAAGCCCTCCCTAACATTTCATTGTCAAATTTAAATTTTTAAAAATGAGAAATATATCCATATTACTATTTGCATTTTTGGTTTTTGGTTTTTCAATTACTGAAAAGCAACCAACAGAATGCAAAAAATGGGGAGGGGTTTATAAATCTCCCGATTCTTATCTCAAAAAACAACTATCTGATAGCGTTTGTATAGAAAATAAAGGTAATTCTGTTTATGAAGGTCTTTTGAATAAAATTGTAATTAAGACTGGTAAAGAAAAAATAACGTTTAATCCTGGAGACATTTTTGCCTATTCTGACGGTGCAAATATTTACAGATATTTTGAAACCACCGGAGCTATGAGTGCGTATGGCTATTTCAAAATTGAAGATACTTTAGGATTGATAATTTATTCTCAAATACATCGTAGCTATAGACATAGCTCGACAGCGTATTATTACAGCAAAGACATAAATGCCTCAATCAAATTATTGACAGTTTCAAATCTTGAACAAGACTTTAAAAATGATGAGTTCATTAATGAAATAAAAAAACTAAAAAACATAACCGACAAGTCTGGCGTGACGTTTGAAGTCAACATATCGTATAGAAAGCACTTCCGCTAACAGCACCTAAAAAAAATGGCGGGTGAAGTGAGAGTATAAACAGTTGTGCATCTAATAAACATTGTACGTTTAGACAGTTTAGTGTTCCAAAACCGCCACTTCTTTTAGCTGCAAACCGTTGTGTGTAATGCATGAAAGCCGAAGCTCAAGCAAATAAGTACCTAAAAAAGGTACACATTTGCTTTTTTGCCAACCCTGACAATAGAAATTTATTTTGACATTTTTCATGAATAAATGTTTATCGTTAATTAAAGACAATTAATCGTTAATTTTTATTCTTTGGTTGAATATTTTACGTATATTTGGATGTCCATTTAAATGAATGAACTAAAAAATATAGTATTAACTTAAATCTTGCATTATGAGCTACAAAATTTACAATCCCTATCGAAGTGTTGGGGAGGAATTCAAAAATGGAATGGATTTTATTATTAAAAATGTTCCGAGTCCAATCGCATCTGTCACTTTCGAGCAATTAAATGAAATAATTTTGAAATATTTTCAAACTATCTCTACACCGAAAATTGACACATCTATTATTAATAATGCCGTATTAAGTATTCTCCCAAATACTGCAAATAGCTATCAAAACAGCAATTTAAGAAATGAGAGTTTTTATAACGAACAACAAATCGACCTCATTGATTCTCTTTATGCTTCAATTAAAGCTAATGATGTAGAAGGCATTCTCTCTGTTTTAAATAATGCAGACGAAGAAATAGCTGAAAGTGGTTTAAGTGCTGTTGACCAAGCCCCTCTATTTGTTGCCGTAGAAATTGGAAAAAAGTCTTATGAATATTGGTTGAGTGCTATTTATGACGCAAAAAGCCCTTGGATTGATTTGTTAAATAAAAATGCTGCAATTAATGTTGCTAATTTACCTTTTTGGGTAACTACAAGTATGGAGGGTGCTTTAAGTGGGTTCGCTCAAATACAACAGTTCGATATGAATGTTGCCACTTCTTCAAATTCTGTTGGGAGGTCTGTTGCAACTATGTCGGCTATGTTAGGTGCTATTGGGTTAAGTTCTGGAAAAATGTTCTTTAAATGGGTAAGAAAAATTAACACTACTAAGCTTAATCTTAATAAAGAAACTATTTCAATATTGAATAATAATACAGAAGAAGGTGTAGCAGCACTTACAGGCAGTAAATTTCTTTGCGGCTCTTCCAGAGCTGGTGGAATATGTGTTTGTGGTCATTCTGTCCGATACAACTGTGAATCTAGAAAATACCCTTGTCAAGATTTTTAGTTAGTTAATACATTAAATAAACAAACAAACAGAGTACCATTATGGTACTCTGTTTGTTTGTTTAAAAATCTCATGAAGAATTTTTATTCCATTCTTTTATTTATATCACTAACACTTAGTGGTAATCTATTATCTCAATCTAATTTTACCGATAGAACACTTCGGAACTGTATTGTATTTGCTGATGCTTATGGTTATACAAAATATTTTTATCCAACAAAGAAAACAACACAAGAAGACTGGGAAAAGATTGCAATTCTTGGTCTTAGAAGTGTTTATCAATGTAAAACAGACGAGGAGTTAATTGATTCTTTGAAAATATTTTTCTCTTTTATTGCTCCTGAAATTCAGTTTACAAAAAATGACACCCTAGTCGATAACACAATTGAAATAAAAAAAAGGAAATTTTATTATGAACATGAGGGATTTGGTCAAGGAAGAATAACAACATCGTCAAAGTTTAAAAATCTTTTAATTAAACTAACTCAACCATATAAAACAAGGCTTCTACACAGACAACTAAAAACAATCAAAAAATACTATCACGTAAAATATGATAATAACATATCCTTTTATATACCATATGGAATTGATAGAATAAGAAAAATAAAAAATATAGAAGCAAATTGTAAAGAACAAAATTATCAGAACATTGGAGCGATAATTATTGCATGGAACATTTTTAAACACTTTTATCCCTATCAAGAAAATATTAATACCGACTGGTATAAAATACTTGAGGCATCCATAAAAATGGTATCTATTGACACTAATGAGTATAAAACATTTGAAGCATTGAAATATTTATCTCACTCACTAAATGATGGACACGCAAAGGTTTTTTATAAAAAAGATTCGTTGTATTATTTTCCCTCTTTTACAGTCAAAATTCTTGACACTAATTTATATATAAGAGAAGTTTTACCCGAGTTAAAAAATGAAATCCCAACAGGTGTAAAAATAATTAGAATTAATAATGAAACACCGACAAAACTTATAGATTCTCTTAAACTATTCATATCTTCTTCAACAAATCAATGGATGAACATAAGAATTGAAGAAGATATATTGAAAGGGATTAAAAATTCTGTTTTTAGTGTATGCTATGAGTATGACCAGAAAATTATTGAAAGGACAGTGATTAGAAATAAATTTAGTAATTGGGCAAGCTATACAGGAGATAACATAAAGTTGTTAGACGATTCAATTTATTACGTTAATGTTGAAGATCTTGCTTATGATACCTTTAAAAAACATATCGCAAAATTTAATAATTCAAAAGGTGTTATTATTGATTTTAGGGGGTATCCAAAAAGTGTAAATATTCTAAAACATTTTAAAGATACAGTAATACAATCTCCATACTGGAATGTTCCTCACAAAACACTTTTTACTCTTGACAAGGATTTATATACATCAAGAGGTGCTGCTGTCAGATGGTCTATTTCACCGTCAAAAAAAATTATCACTGTACCAGTGGTTTTTCTTTCGGATGCAAGTTCTATCAGTTTCTCGGAGACATGCTTAGACATGATTAAATACTATAATTTAGGTACAATATTGGGGCAACCAACTGCCGGCAGTAACGGTAATGTAATAGGCTTTACTATTTTTCATAAATATAAATGCCTTTTCACAGGAATGAAGGTGGTAAACAATGATGGGCGGTTAATTACAGAAAATGGTATCGAGCCAGATGTTTTTGTTCCCATTACAGAAGATGGATTAAAAAATTCAAAAGATGAAATTTTACTTTTTGGAATAAAATATATAAAGAATAAATAAGATGTCTTTAAGCACATTACAATTATGAATAAGAGTCTAAAAGAAAATATTGAACTAAAAATAAATGAAATTTACAAAGAAATAAAAAAAGATAACTCCTCTATAATTAGTTTAATGGGTGGTAAGATGGGAGGTATTATTTTTCTTCATCAATTATTTAAAATTAATCCTACAATAGAAATTTTAACAACTTTAAATTCTACTATTGAAAATAGTTTTTCAAAAATAAATGAGATAAATCACACTTCATTTGCTAGTGGATTATCAGGACTGGGTTGGGCGTATAATTATTTATCCAAATGCAATACTTTAACCTCTGATATCGAACCTTTCTTATTGCAGGTTGATGAGGTTATTGAAAATAGTTTAGATAAAATGATAAAATCTAATGATTATGATTTTCTTCATGGAGCTATAGGGCATTCTGTATATCTTTTCGGACGGAATAATTATAAACTTTTATCTAAAATTGTAAATGAAATAGATAATAGTGCGATAAAAGGCAAGAATGGATATTGCTGGATTTCTAATTTCATAATTAGTGAAAATATGCCCTCAAAAGAAGTTTATAATATTTCTTTATCTCACGGCAGTTCTGCTATTATTGTCTTTTTAAGCAAATTTTTAAATTTAAAATCAGACAATGTCGTTTCAATTAATAAAGCTAAGCATATATTAAGGGAGGCTGTGAAATTTATATTGTCATGTAAAATGAATAACCTATATTCTATTTTTCCTTCTATCTGCGAAATAAAGAATAGTACCGAAAAGAGAAGCTCAAGACTGGCGTGGTGTTATGGTGATTTAGGAATTAGCATTGCTCTATGGCAGGCAGGTAATGTTTTACAAGATGATAACATAAAGCAAGAAGCTATCAATACATGCTTACATTCAACTAACCGAAAAACAGAAGAAAATACAATGATTATCGACACTGGTATATGTCATGGTTCGTCAGGTGTTGCTCATATTTTTAACAAAATGTATGATTACAATGGAAAAGAAGAGTTTAAAAATGCTGCTAATTATTGGATTGAGAAAACATTAAAAATGGCCACTTTTGAAGATGGTCTTGCAGGATATAAAAAATATCAAGGAACAACAAGTGAAAAATGGCAAATCGATTATGGTTTATTAGAAGGTATAGCAGGGATAGGCCTAGTTTTACTTTCCCATATTAGTGAAGAAAAACCCTCATGGGATGAATGTTTATTGCTAAGTTAGAGTTGAAAAATGAATTACTTATATCATCATAAAACAATTCTTCGTTTACCACTTAAGCCTTTTAAAGCAAACTTTAGCGAACCTGAATTAAGAAAACTTTTTTCGCAAAAAGATATACAAGAAGCCTTGTTTTTGGCATCTCCAAATTTATTAATCGAGTGTGAAAAATGGCTTAAAAATGATTACTCAGATAAGAGAGAAGAAGAAAAATTAATTTTCTCATTATTGAAATATGCCCTACGTATGCACAGCAGATGTACTCCTTATGGCTTATTTGCAGGTTGTGGCGTTTTGGAAAACGAAAATAATATTGTAATTAATCCGAAAGAATTTAAAAGAAAAACTCGTTTGGATATGAATTTTACTTGTGCATTAGCACAAGAATTAGCAAAAAAATCATTTATTCAACCTTATTTAAAATTCTATCCTAATAGTAGTATTTATAAGCTACATGATAAAATTCGTTATATAGAATACTTCTATAAAAATAAAAAAAGAATACACCAAATTAGCTCGGTTGATTATTCGGATTTTTTGGAAATAGTTATCGAAAATGCAAAAGTTGGAGCAACCCTAAAGGAATTATCAAAATTGTTGGTTAGCGAAGAAATTACTTATGATGAAGCAAAAAATTTTATTCAAGAAATTGTAAATGCACAGTTAATAGTAAGCGAATTAGAGCCATCTGTAACAGGTGATGAATTGCTAAACCAAATGTTATTAACTATTTCAGGCATTTATGAAACAAACCCAAATAATGAACTGCGAGAGATTATTCAATTAATACAAAATATTCAAGGTATCCTTCTAAAGATTGATAACAAGATTGGGAATGAAATTAGTCTTTATAAAAATATAGCAAAACAACTTCGACTATTCAAAATTGATATAGAAGATAATAGACTTTTTCAAGCCGACCTCTTTTATTCAGCTCAACCTTTTGCTCATAAAACTATAAACCAAGAAAATACTAACACACAGAAGATTCTTACTAAAGCGTTGAAAGTATTAAACAAACTTTCTTTTCATAATGAAAATTTAGATATAAAAACATTTAAAGAAAAATTCTATCAACGATACGAAGACTGTGAAATTCCTTTAGCAGAAGCACTTGACAATGAAACAGGAATTGGTTATGGGAGTAACGATAATCAAAATGGAGCCATTAATCCGCTCATTGAGAATTTATTTATTAGAGGTACAAACTCGGAAGCAAGAGAGATTACTTTGCATAGAACAAAAACATTTCTTTTGAAAAGATTAATAAATGCTATTCAAAATAATCAATACACTGTTACAATAAATTCTGATGATGTAAAAGAGTTTGAAGAAAATTGGATTAACTATCCAAACACATTTGCTGTGCTGTATTCGCACTATGGCTTCAGTAATAGCACTCCATTACTAAAAATTGAAAGTGCTGGTGGTTCAAGTGCTGTAAACTTATTAGGGCGTTTTGGTTCAGGAAATCAAAAAATTAAAGAAATTATTAAAGAACTTGCTCATCATGAGCAAAATATTAATCCAAACAAAATTATTGCTTCAATACTACATCTGCCTGAAAGCAGGACTGGAAATATATTACTTCGCCCTGTTATTCGCGATTACGAAATACCTTATTTATCCAAATCTACATTGTCTTGTAAACAACAAATTTCATTAGACGATTTAGTAATTTCAATAAAGCACAATCAAATAGTCTTACGTTCTAAAAGCTTAAATAAAGAAATTATTCCTCGATTAGACAATTCACATAATTATTCTTTTAATGCGTTACCTGTATATCATTTCTTATGCGATTTACAAACACAAGATGTGCATGAATGGTTAGCGTTTGATTGGGGAGAATTAAAAAGTGAGTTTTTATTTTTGCCCCGTGTAAAAGTAGAAAATGTAGTTGTATCATTGGCTACATGGCAACTGAAAAAAGAGAATTATAAACCCTTACTTGAAATAGAAAAGAATACAAAAGAGGAAGTTATTAAGTGGCAAAAAGAATGGTCGTTGCCAAATTTAATTCTATTAGTTGATGGAGACAATCAATTACTTATCGATTTATCGAGCGAATTAAGCTTAAAGATGTTTATAAAAGAAATAAAGAAAAGAGACTTTATTATGTTAAAGGAGTTTTTGTTTGATGAAAAGGCTGCATTTATTAGAGGTATAAATGGAAGTGGTTTTACAAATGAATTTATAGCTATTCTTCAAAAACAGTATTCTCATGAACTATCAGAAAATCTTAACTTAACATCCCTAAATCATGAAAACATTACAAGAACCTTTTCTTTGGGCTCAGAATGGATTTACTATAAAATCTATTGTGGCGTAAAAACAGCCGATAGGATATTAACTGAAGTAATTAAACCATTAGTAAAGCAACTTACAAATCAACATCTAATTGATTACTGGTTTTTTATTCGTTATTCAGACCCTGAAAATCATTTAAGAATACGGTTTCATATTTCTAACTCATCAAAACTTGGCGAAGTAATACTTGCTTTTTACAACACATTAAATAAATATCAAAAAACAGGTCTTATTTGGAAAATACAAGCCGATACCTACCAAAGAGAAGTCGAACGATATGGTTTTAACACAATGGTATTATCTGAACATTTTTTTTATCATGATAGTGAGTGTGTTGTAAATTTTCTAACTCAAATAAAAAATACGCAAGAGAATGATATTAGATGGTTATTTGGCATAAAAGCTATTGATGAATTGCTTAATACTTTTAATTATTCTTTAGGACAAAAAACCATATTACTCGAGAATCTTAAAATCGGATTTGCTTTAGAATTTAGCATGAATAAGGATTTAAAAATGCAATTGGATAAAAAATTTAGAGATAAAAGGAAAATTATCGAAACATTTTTATGGGAAAATGAATTAATATATAAAAAATACCAGACTATTGGAAGGTTGTTAGAAATTAATAAAAACAATATAACCCCTATTGTTTGTGAAATTTTAAAAATGAAAAATAAAGAATTATTGGAGTTGCCGTTAAATGATTTAATAGCAAGTTATATTCATATGTTTTTAAATCGTTTGTTTACAAACAAACAACGCCTTCAAGAAATGGTAGTTTATGATTTCATGTGGAGGGCATATCGGTCAAAGCAGGCAAAAGAAAAATTTGCAGATAAACCCTGACAAATAACACCATTTCCAACGCTTCTGTGTCAAGCACATTGTCAAAATAAATTAGCCAATAAGCTTGCCACTCTATCGCACAGCCGACAGAATACACTACACACAACATGGGCTAAAATCAAGTGGGCGTTTGTAGGTTATTATACTTTGGTGCTTTTTATTTACTTTTGTGGTGGCTGACAATGAAGTGGTTATCAATTGCCCACCATCTTTTAGCCCAAATCCGTTAGTGGCAAGCAACAAACGACACAAACAAAACCATAAAATAAATTCTGCTTTATATGGCAAGACAATTAAAGACACCAGAAGAAAAACTGAACACCAAAATTAAAAATCTAATTGCGGCAGATAGTTCTATTTCACAAAGCGGGAAGAATACCAAAAACATAAAGATTGGAGGAAAAACATTATTCAGTTTCAATAAAACTGAAATTAAATATACTAAGAACAGATATTACCCTTCAAAAGTAGAAAGTATAATTGAAGAAGACTTTGAGGTTCAATTTCCGTTAACAAACGAAAACCTTTCGTTGTTAGGAAGCAATATTGCTAATCCGCCAAACGGTGCAGGAATTGTTTTGGACTTATTTCGTAAATCGGGAAGACCAACTATTAACAAAATAGTAATTGGTAACACAACAAATGAAGTTGACAATACAAATCTCAAAATCACCAAAGACTTTTACGAAACAGTTTTAAAAATTAACAAGGAAGAAAGTAGAGATAAGGCGGTTCGATTTAACAACAGAATGCAGCCACTTTTGCAATCTGAATTTAATTTAACGACAAGTACTCAATCCGTTCAGAGAGATTACTCACTTTTGCTTCAAGAGGTTATTGCGAGTGGTCAGGTTACACAACAAGATATTATGACTTTGACAAGTCAACTTGAAGGTGGTAACAACATAAATGTTGTCGTTGAAAAACAAATTGTAAAACAAGCTGAATGGCTCATTGAAAAAATTCAAGAAATACTTGATGAAGGTAAATTAACTACACCTAAAGCTAAAGACCTTGGAAATAAATTCTTTGGTTTCCCTAAAGTTTCAATAAAAGGACCTGAACATTTAATGGAAATGATACTTACAAAGTATGGAAAATACACTTTGTTTGGCGTTCCTATACTACTTAACACGGACAAGTATGTAATTCACGCAGGAGACTTGACAAGGTCGCAATTTGACTTAATACTTATCAATCACCTTTCAGAAATCGAGGTTGTTGAATTAAAACGACCTGACACTACCGTTCTTGAATTTGATGAAAACAGAGGAAAGTTTTATGCTTCAAAAGATTTGTCAATAGCTGTTTCCCAAGCAGAAAGATATATTTCTGCAGTTTACAAAGACAACGATGAAGATTATAAAATCAATAACCAAAAAATAAAAGACTTTTTAAATAGCCAAATTGGAGGCTCTATGGCGGTTGACATTTGCAGACCGAAAGCACTTATTGTTCTAGGTTCTTACTTGACAATTGCACCCGACTACGACACTCTTGACCCAAAGACAAAAAAGAAGTTTACAAAACAGGCATACAACACGAACTATTTACAAGCATACAAAGAACTTAAAGAAGCATATAAAAACATTCACATCTTGACATATTCTGAACTCATTGACAATGCAAGGACAAGATTATTGACAGATGAAGAAGCAGAAACAAACTGATAAATTTGCCAGCCACTAACACGGGTTTTGCGTCAGGCGGGGTTTCGTGCTTCGTTTGACGCTTTTTTGCTATATTTGAACTGTGGTTCTTCGTATCAAGTGCAGTGCTAAAAGCCCCGCCCGAACGCAAAGCCGCAAAACGTTATGGGTTATTTTAAAAAGATAGACATGAAAGCATATATCTTAGTTATTTTTATAACAATTTGTTATTCGTTTACATTTGGACAAGTGACAAAAGAGCAACTGTTTGATAATGGACTGAAAGTTTATGAAAAAGGTTATTATATTACAGCAATCGAATATTTTGACAGAGTTATAAAGATAGACAGCACATATGCAATGGCTTACTATTATAAAGGACTATCATATAAAAAAGGAACATTTGCGGACATTCATCCAGACGTTGTTTATAATTTCAAAAAGGCAATACAACTAGATACGTTACAGAACTTTTGGGAGGCTTACTTTTATTTGGCTCGTTTGGCTCAATTTATTGACACTTCATTCTACAAACTTTACGACAAGGCAATATATTTTAATCCGAATAACTCAGATATTTATTACGAAAGAGGAAATTATTACTATTGGAAAAAAATGGACTATAAAAAAGGAATTGCAGACTATGAAAAGGCTTTACAATTAGACAATAAGAATGTAAATGCTCTCAGTGGACTTGGTTTTTATTTTTATATCCAAATAAAAGATTTAAATAAAGCCCTTAACTACTACAATAGAGCCATTAAAATTAAACCAAATGATACTGGATTACTTTTTAATCGAGCACAAATTCTTTGCAAACTTGACAAAAAAACTAAACTGAAAAGAGACCTAAATAAATTGACAGACTTGACTGAATATATATATACAATTGAGGAGGATTGTAATATTAAACTTACAAAGAAAAACAACCCATAACAGCACCTATAGCCAATATGGGCGTGGCTTGTAGAGGTTTTGTTCGTGTTCGCTTGTTCAGCTTTTTTATCGGCTGATAGAACGAAGTTCACGAATGCCCATACTTGCTATAGCTGCGACACGTTA
>JADYZM010000080.1 GCA_020853105.1 Flavobacteriales bacterium
AATATAATTGAGAAGAATTTGGATGAAAATTGAAGTTGGATTAAGTGTAGTATAATTTGTAAAGTTAGAAATTTTGCAAGGTAAACGCCACTAATAGCCGACAAATCCTATCTTATTCTAATAAAGCATAAATCGTTTTTTATTCGTAATTCTTGATTGGGTTTAAAGTTAACAACATCAAGAACTGTGTAATAAAACAACCAATTCTGATAAAATAAATAAGATGAAACGAATAATCTCTATCGCAACGACACTTTTTATACTAATATTTTTCGCTTGCAATAAAAAGAATAATCAAACAGTGACAGTTGTTCGTGACTGCACTGGAACTTATTTACGGTTGAATGGAAGGGACTATCAAGTTTGTAATCTTGAAAAAGTGGCATCTTTTTCGACAGGTGCAAAAGTAACCGTTACTTTTAAAATACTAACTGAATGTAATGATTCAAGCAACCCAGCAGCCGCTTGTGAAATGTTTCACAAAAGCAAAGGTTAGATTGAAGCTATAAAAATCAAATTGAATATAACACTCAGACGAAAAAATGTACAGATAAAAAAAGCAGCCATCTTTATCCGAATAAAAAACTACCCTAAGATCATTTTTCTATTGCTTTGCCCCCAAGCTACAATTTTACCAATTAATGGCTCTAATGATTTGCCTTGTTCTGTTATACTATACACAACGAGTGTAGCTCATCAAGTGTCAGCTTCACGATTGATCAGTATATTCATATCCAATTATTTTAATTCCCTCGATAAGGTGCGAGATATAATCCCTTTCAAATCTCGATTGAGTTAGTCAAACCGTTTTTCTTTATCATAAAAACTTGCCAAAATCGCCGTAAATAAATCTTTCCCAAGAATATCTATTACATCCTGAACATCCCTTAACTGAAATTACTTTTATTTACTTTTCCTTTAAGTGATTTTTATAGAACCCTAAAAGAATCAATATTATTTACGAATATATTAAGTTTAAAATACTCTATTATACCTTTACCAAAATTTTTTAAACAAAAAAATGAACATAACAATTATTGGAGCATCAGCTGGTGTTGGGCTGGAATCCGTAAAGCGAGCTTTAGACAGAAATCACAATGTAACTACTTTATCTCGGTCAAAAATAAACTTACCTGCCAATGCAAATCTAAATGCTATAAAAGGTAGTGCAACCAACAAAAATGATTAAAAAAAAACTATCGAAAATGCTGATGCCATAATTGTAACTTTAGGAACAGGCTCAAATATAAAACCAACCACCTTGTATTCTGATTTTGCAAAATTGTTGGTAGAAATACAGCAAGAAAATAACGTCCAAATTCCTTTCATTATCCTAACCGGATTTGGTACTGGAGAAAGCTGGCAATACAACGGATTTGTGATGAAACTTTTTTTCAAATTTATACTCAATAGTATATATTCAGACAAAACAAAAATGGAAGAAATCATTACTTCTTCAAAAAGATTGTAAGACCCGGACTCCTGAAAAACAAACCACTAACAGAAAAATATAGAACAGAAAATATGCTTTTTAAAGGCATCAATATTAGAAGTATCAACAGAGCTGATGTTGCCGATTTTTTAGTCAAACAATCTGAAAATACAACCGAATTGTTTCACTATGTTTCGCTTTCAAATAAATAAAAGAAAGGCTAATCAATATATCAATATAGACATAGTTACATCTGAAAAAAATCTGCAATTGGATATTATAACTTGCATAGGCCGTTTTAAACAAAAACTCAACTATCATCAATGCGTTTACGAAAAAGGTGGTCTATTATTAATATCAGTAACCATTACTCAGCTTCATGTTTTAAGATTTAACATCTCCTCAAATAAGTCTTTTAGTTGAAATTTTAATTTAGGTTACTTCTACACAACCAATTAAAAACTCACTAGAAAATTATCACAAATATTTAAGTGAAAAGTGTTTGTCATGTAGAGATTTTTTGAAGATACAAATATTTATTTTCTTCTTTTCATACATTTAAAAATGGGAGTGTGAAAAGTGTTGGCTTAATTTAAAATTCTTGTATAAATTTTGCAAATAACAGAAAAAATTTTGGTCAATTGATTATTTCACATTGGTATAACTGAATAATAAAGTAGAAAAAAAGATGCTATTTTTTAAACAAAGGAGCTACTTTTATTCATATTGGATAAGTTAAATAAGCTCAAGAACTTTGAAAAAAATTAACTCACACTTTGTCTAATGTCAATCACTTTCAGTTGGATGCTTTTGTTGCCGTTCCATTCATTTTCTTCAATATGATATATCATATCAAAAGGTAGATTAGTTTCAACAATCGGAAATTTATCAACATGGTTAAACCCAATACCATTCATTGTTTTCCCTTTTTGTGAAACGATATATTTGACATGTAAATCTTTTAGCACTCTACTATAATTTCTATAATTCACAACATTTCTAGTCATAAATATGGGTCTCATATTTTCGGGACCATGTGGTGCAAATTGATTTAAAATATCAAGAAAATTTTCTGAAATATCCTGAAAGCTAATCTCTGTATCAATTTCAATTTCAGGGATTAGCATTTCATCTGTTAGGATTGAAGATGCAACTTGATTAAACTTTTCTTTAAACAAATGATAATATTCTTTTTCCATAGTCAAGCCAGCAGCAAAATAATGTCCTCCAAATGAACTTAAATATTCTGAACACTCTGACAATCCTTCAAAAAGATTAAACCCTTTAACTGAGCGGGCTGAGCCTGATATTTTACCATTACTTTCCGTTAGCACGATCGTAGGGCGATAGCAATGTTCTATCAACCGTGAAGCTACAATTCCAACAACCCCCTTATGCCAATCTTCCTTATAAACTACTGTTGATTTCAATTGCGAGTTCACATCTACTCCACTCAGCATATTCAAAGCTTCCTCTGTTGTTTTTTTGTCGATATCTCTCCTATCATTATTATCACTATGCAATTGCGAAGCATAATCCAACGCTGCATTCATATCTTGTTCTATAAATAATTCTACAGCTTTTCTAGCATCATCCATACGCCCGGCAGCATTCACTCTTGGGGCAACAATAAATACTAAATCAGATATCGTAAATACTTTGTTTACTTTCCCAATT
>JADYZM010000081.1 GCA_020853105.1 Flavobacteriales bacterium
CATACAAAGGCACACGAGTACAAGAGGGAGTGTATGTATGGAAGCTGTTTTTCAAAGACATCAACGGCAAGAAACACGAACGCATGGGTCATGTTACAATAATCCAATAATCAGAACTTCATAAAAAAAAAGTAAAACAGGCAGCAATCGCTGCCTGTTTTACTTTTTTTTCAGATTAATAGATTTCTATTGTATATTTTTGCACCGATTATGGATTCTGAATATTCAAAAAACAAACAACTCAGATACGACAGGGCATATTTAAAAATGGCTTCTGAGTGGGCAAAACTATCACACTGCAAACGAAAACAAGTTGGGGCTTTAATAGTTAAAGACCGAATGATTATTTCTGATGGCTATAATGGAACACCAACCGGTTTCGATAATTGTTGTGAAGATGAAAATGGAAATACACATTGGTATGTTCTACACGCCGAAGCAAACGCAATATTGAAAGTGGCAAAATCTACCCATAATGCAGATGGAGCAACATTATATATTACTTTATCTCCTTGTAAAGAATGTAGTAAACTAATTGTTCAGGCTGGAATCAAACGTGTGGTTTTCTACAATGAATACAAAGATCAGTCAGGAGTGAATTTTTTAACCGAATCAGGTATTTTGGTTGAGCAAATAGATGAAATCGGATAAAATGAAGCAGAATAAATATTTTCGTATAGCATTTTTACCGGTTCTCATTGCTTTCTTTTTGGTAATTGGAATTTATTTAGGTTTTTTACTTTCTCAAAATTCAGGTGGAAAAACAGTTATATTTCCAATCAATCAACATTTTAAAAATTCCAATAAACTGTATGAAGTTATGGGATTTATCAAAGATATGTATGTTGATTCTGTGAATACTACAGAACTTACTGAAAAATCGATAACCAGTATTTTATCCAATTTAGATCCACATTCGTATTATATTCCTGTTAAAGAATTTAATGATATGAACGATCCGTTGGAAGGCAATTTCCAGGGAATTGGAGTAGAGTTCAGAATTATTGAAGATACTGTGATGATAATAACGGTTATACCGGGAGGTCCTTCTGAAAAAGCAGGAATAGAAGCAGGAGATAGAATTGTTAAGGTTGAGAATGAAACTATTGCCGGAATTGGAATAACAAGTGAACAAGTAATCAAAAAATTAAAAGGACCAAAAGATACAAAAGTAAAGGTTGGAATTGTTCGAAAAAATTCTTTGAAAGTCATGAATTATACTATTACCAGAGGTGAAATACCAATTTATAGTGTTGAATCACCCTATATGATTGACGATAATATCGGTTTTATTAAAATAAACAGATTCGCAAAAACCACTCACACTGAATTTTTGAAAGCATCGAAAGCATTACTTAAAGAAGGAATGGAGAGTTTGATATTAGATTTAAGAGGAAATGGTGGAGGAGTGATGACATCTGCCACAAAAATTGCTGATGAAATGTTAGCAAAAAACAAGATGATTGTTTATACACAAGGAAGAGTCAGGAAAAAAGAAGAATTTTACTCCACTGAGAAAGGAAATCTACAAAACATAGAAATAGTAATACTTATCAACGAAAGTTCTGCTTCAGCAAGTGAAATTATTGCAGGAGCCATACAAGATAACGATAGAGGCACAATCATCGGAAGACGTTCATTTGGAAAAGGTTTGGTTCAAGAGCAGGTTATGTGGCCTGATGGTTCTGCATTGCGATTAACTGTAGCAAGATATTACACACCTTCCGGAAGGTGTATTCAAAAACCTTATACCGAAGGCTCTGAAATGTATAATTTAGAATCATACAATAGGTTTAACAGTGGGGAATTGTTAACTGCCGACAGTATTCATTTTGAAGACTCATTAAAATATTATACCCCATCCGGTAAAGTGGTATATGGGGGTGGTGGAATTACACCTGATATTTTTGTTCCGATAGATACCAACGGAAACTCAAATTATTTTTACGAACTCAGAATGAGAGGAATTTTACAAGACTTTTCTCTGCATTATGTTGACGATAACAGAACAAAATTGAAAAAACAATATAAAAATGCTGTTGAGTTTAAACAAAAGTTCTTTGTGAGTAATGATTTATTCAATCGCTTGATAAAATTTGCTGAAAGCAAAGAATTACCAAGAAATTTAAACGAGATAAAAATCTCCAAAGAGTTGATTACAAGAACACTTAGAGCTACTATAAGTAAAGATTTATTCGGAAATTTTGGATATTATGTAATCATAAATGATGAAGACAACACGGTTCAAAAGGCTGTATCAAAACTAAGCAACAAAAAAAGCCAGCCATGAAAAAAGACATCTACCTTCCGCAAGTAAAAGATGTTGCTGTAGCAATTGTTTCCGAAATCAATGAATTGAGTGAAACAGAGTGGAACGTATATCTACTCAATCTGAAAAATGAGATGATAACTCAAGTTTTGGTTTCTTCCAAAGGATATTTGAAATTTGAAAATGGTGAAGAAATTAGAACAACTACTTTAAGGCATTCACTAGGAAATATTAAGCCAAACAGCTTTACCAAAATTGAGCCTATAATGGAAGATGTTTTCGGATTACACAACGAATATTGGGTTAGTTTTTTTATCGACAATACGATGTATGACAAAAAATTCATTTTTTTGGCAGAAACCATCAAACAAGAAAATTCAATTCAAATCCCGTTGATTGAAAAGTTTGGAATATTGATTAATTAAACCAAAGTGATTCGTTCTTTTTAGAATTTTAATCGCTATTTTTGAGTTATTACTATTCAAAATCTATGCTTGAAAATATTCCGATTAATAAAATTCTATTTTTAGATATAGAAACAGTTTCCGGTAAAAAAAGTTTTAACGATTTATCGGACGAATTAAAAAAACACTGGGAACACAAATCAAATTTTATATCTAAGGAAGACGAAACCCCTGAAAACACCTATTCAAGAGCAGGTATTTACGCCGAATTTGGAAAAATAGTTTGTATTTCTGTAGGATTAGTAAATGAAGAAAGAGGAATTAAGAAAATAAGAATTAAATCATTTTTCAATCACGATGAACAAAAACTACTATCCGATTTTTTTGAAATGTTAAATACAAAATTCAGTAAAACCCAGTATCTGTTTTGTGCTCACAATGGAAAAGAGTTTGATTATCCCTACATTGCCAGAAGAGGCTTGGTGAATAGATTGCAAATTCCTAAAATATTGGATTTGTCAGGAAAAAAACCATGGGAAGTTCTGCATTTAGACACTCTTCAGCTTTGGAAGTTCGGAGATTACAAACATTTTACATCGTTAAGTTTACTAACAGCTATATTTGACATACCCACACCAAAAGATGATATTGATGGAAGCATGGTAAATCAAGTATATTGGAACGATGAGGATTTGAACAGAATAGCTGAATACTGTCAAAAAGATGTTGTTGCACTAGCACAGTTGTTTTTACGATTTAGAAATGAATCTTTAATATTGTCTGAAAACATTACCTTTGCTTAAAATCCGAAAGATGAATAAAATCAAATACAGCATTCTAACACTCAGTTTAATTTTCTTGTTTTCTTGTGCAAACAAACCTCAATCAACCTATTTTGATACCATTGTAAAATCAGAAGAAGGAATTTTTAGAGGAATTGAAATAGGAAACTCAGTAGAACAAATAAAAACTGCTGAAAACAAAGAGTTTTTGGTTGATAACATGTCAGATTATCTGTATTACGATTATAAATTGGATATGGGCAACAGCTACACCATTTCTTATGATTTTTCCGAAGATAAACTCTATGAAATTCAACTTTCATCCTATTTTGATGCCATTGAAGATGCAGAAAAACTCTTTGCAGATTTTAACAATCACTTCACCCAAAAATACGGTACAGGAAAAATAGAAAACGACGGATATACTTCTTGGCGTACAAAAAGTAAAATTACCGGAAATACTGTGGAAATAGTTATGATTAACGACAGTCAAGATTACGGATACTTTTCTTTAATAATTAGTGATTTAAATTATTGATTAAAGCTAAAAAAACCAATAATTCATCGAATCTTTGAAAGGTAATACCCTCAATTGTTGTTTATTTTTGAATTTACGCTTACTTTTAAGCCCTTATTAGCATTTTGCAAAACTCATGGAGAATAAAATACTTTTAGAAATAAAAAACCTGATAACTGAGTTCAGAACAGAAGATGAAACTGTGAAAGCAGTTAATGACATATCTTTTACCTTGAATAAAGGTGAAACAATTGGAATTGTCGGAGAATCAGGTTCCGGAAAATCTGTAACCTCCCTTTCAGTTATGCATTTGATTCCCAATCCACCCGGAAGAATTGCTGCTGGCGAAATATTATTTCATTCAAAAACAGGAGTCATTGATTTAGCCAAGTCAAGCGAAAAAACAATGAGGCTCTTGCGAGGAAACGAAATTGCCATGATATTTCAAGAGCCGATGACCTCACTCAATCCTGTTTATACCTGTGGTGACCAAGTTGCTGAAGCAATTATTGTACACCAAAAAGTAAGTAAAGCCGAAGCAAAAATAAAAACAATTGAACTTTTTAAAGAAGTGCAATTGCCCCGCCCCGAAGTAATTTTCGACACCTATCCGCATCAAATTTCTGGAGGACAGAAACAACGCGTTATGATTGCAATGGCAATGTCTTGTAACCCTTCAATTCTCATTGCAGATGAGCCAACAACAGCCCTAGACGTAACTGTTCAGAAAACCATATTGGAATTGATGAATAAACTTCAACAAGAGCACGACATGGGAATCATGTTCATCACTCATGATTTAGGCGTTATTGCTGAACTTGCCGATAAAGTTGTAGTTATGTATAAGGGTAAAATTGTTGAACAAGGTCCGGTTTTAGAAATTTTTACAAACCCAAAACATCCATACACAAAAGGACTTCTTGCTTGCCGACCACCATTGGGCAAACGACTAAAATGGCTGCCAACAGTTGCTGATTTTATGACTATTGATGATGAAGGACAAATGCACGAAACCAATAAATCAGTTGAAGAAGTTACTAACAGTTTGATTGTTACCAATGAAGATACAGCAAAACAACACGAGATTTTATATGCCAAACAACCTTTGCTGCAATTAAAAAATATCAAACAATATTTTCCTATCAGTAGCGGGCTTTTTGGCAAAGCAAAAGATTATGTTAAAGCAGTTGACGATGTTTCTTTTGATGTCTATCCTGGAGAAACTCTGGGATTAGTTGGTGAATCCGGTTGCGGAAAAACAACGTTGGGTAGAACAATTTTAAAATTGATTGAACCCACAAGTGGTCAAATTATTTATGAAGGTAATGACATCACAAATTTAACAACAGCTGAAATGCGAGAGTATAGAAAAAAAATGCAAATTATTTTTCAAGATCCGTATTCTTCATTAAACCCTAGAATAACCATTGGAGAAGCAATAATGGAACCTATGAAGGTTCATGGAATTTTAGCTAACGACACAGAAAGAAAAGCCAGAGTAATGGAGTTGCTCCGTCGCGTAAATTTACCTGAGCATCATTTTTACCGTTATCCGCATGAATTTTCTGGAGGGCAACGTCAACGTATTTGTATAGCACGTTCATTGGCACTAAACCCAAAATTTATCATTTGCGATGAATCTGTTTCAGCATTAGATGTTTCTGTTCAAGAACAAGTGTTAAACCTATTAAATGAGTTAAAACACGAATTTGGATTTACTTACATTTTTATTTCGCACGATTTGTCGGTAGTTAAATTTATGAGCGACCGAATGGTGGTAATGAATAAAGGTAAAATTGAAGAAATGGGCTTAGCAGACGAAATCTATAACAACCCTCAAACAGAATACACTAAAAAACTTATTGGTGCTATTCCAAAAGGAGAGTTGGATGATATAAAAGCTTCTATAGCGAAAAAGAAAGCAAATATCAAACTAGAAGCTTAAAAATTCAATTTCTGTTGTTTGCTTTTTACCAAATTCAATTTTACTTCTTCCAGGTGTTTGAGTTGAGAAGTAATCGGTTTGTTGTTTAGTTTGATGAATTCTTGAATAATAAAACTTTTGAGGTTTTCTTTGTCGAGAAGCATATCTTTTAACTCAAAATCTTTATCGTCGGCATTTACAATAATTAGGTTAAACAAGTCTTCCATCAAAGCAATTTCCATTGATTCTTTAAGTACTAAATTGTACTTTTTTATTAGGGCTTTCAATTTGGTTTGTTGTGCTTTGGTCATCTTTATTAGCCTAAGGTTAGATTAGCTAATTTAAGAATAAAGTTCTATTCTACGCTTGATAACCTTTTATTAGTTCTTCTAATGGAGTTTCTAAGACTTCACAGATTTTTAATAAAGTTTTAATGGTAGGATTGGTTTCGCCATTTTCAATCCTTGCTAGATTTGATTGTTCCATCATAAGATTTTTGGCTAATCTGTACTGAGTAATTTCTTTCGATGTTCTGATTTCGATAATTCTATTACCAATAAAATGTAGATATTTCTCAGAATCGATAATCACAACTTTTTGTTTTTAACAAAAGTCGTAGTTAACCAAGTTATGATTAGTATCATATAAAAATACTAATTATATATGAATATTATTTTATATCTTTGATTCAAATTTTTTATTCACTAAAACTATAATTTATTATGAAAAACAAACTAAAATTAATTACAGCTATCGCATTAGTAGGAATGTTATCTTTATTTGCTGGCTGTGCAAAAGATGGTAAAGATGGTGCTCCTGGTCCTGCAGGTTCACCGGGAACAGATGGAAATGCAAACGTAAAATCAGAAACATTTACAGTAATACCTGGTTCATGGCAAACAAGTGGAAGCACAATTTACGTGGATAAGTCTTCGTCATTAATTACATCAAGTATTACTTCTTCAGGAGTTGTCCTTGTGTATATTCAGTCCGGGACTGCTTGGCAAGCTTTGCCTTATACATTTCCTCAAGGCACATTATCAACTATTTTAAGATATTATTATACAGATGGACAAGTTCAAATACAAGTAACTCAAGAATCGGGAACTCCGACTATTCCAACCTCAAGTTTAACATTTAAGTTAGTTGCTATTTCAAGCTCGGCTCGATTATCAAAACCGAATATAGATTTGAATGATTATTATCAAGTAAAAGCAGTCTTTGATTTAAAAGATTAAATTTTCCAATCATAGAAGCAAAGCTTTTTAAAAAAAGCTTTGCTTCTATTTTTCGTTATCGTCATTCCTGCGAAGACAGGAATCTAGTGTTATTTACAGTCTAAGTTTGTGTCTTCACAAACGAATAATTAAGATTTGTTGGTGAGGACGCCAACAAAGGCTATTTTCTTTAGTATCTCATAATATCATTTAAACAAGCATGAATACTTTTTAATTCATCACTTTTAATCTTGCCAACCTTCTGTTTTAGTCGACTTTTAGCTAATGAGCGAATATGAAAAGTAAGGATTTCTGAAGCTTGTTTTATGCCATTAGTTTTATCGGGTTCTAAAACCACATTGCCATGGTAATTTTTAATTTTTGTGGTTAATGGGCAGCAGATAACTAGGTTGGAAAGGTCGTTTAATAAATTTCCACTAACAATTATCACAGGTCTGAAACCCGCTTGCTCACTCCCTTGTATTGGGTTTAAATCTGCAAACCAAATTTCACCTTGTTTCATTCTTCTAATTTTTTTAAATAATCTTCCATGCCTTCTTCGGCAATACTCAAAATATCGGTGTCGGTTGCTAATTTTTTGTATGATTTTACATAAGCAGCACGGTTTAGTTGGTCTAAATAAATACGTAATGCTTTTTCAATCAATTTATTCTTTGGAACAGACAATTCTTTTGCTTTCTCAGAAAGCAAGCTCATTAAATCATCGGGTAAAGTGCTTGTAAATGTTGTCATATTTATATATTATATTTATGAAACACAAATATAATTATTTAAACAAAAAAAACTCTATTTTAGCAACAAAGCTTTTCTAAAAAGCTTTGTTTCTTTTTTTAAACTTTTCTACAAACAACTTGTCATCTAATTAAAAAATATTATTTTTGCAATCCTTTTGCGGATGTGGTGAAATTGGTAGACACGCCAGACTTAGGATCTGGTGCTTCACGGCATGGGGGTTCGAGTCCCTTCATCCGCACTAAAGTAAAAAGGCATAAAATCCCGATTAATATCGGGATTTTTCCTTTTTTTAATTTTAAAATATAATCATAAATTTTACTAAGAAGAACAACCAATGAACATCACACAAGAAAAAATTGACAATTTAAACGCCGTAATTAAAGTTCAATTGTCTGAGTCTGACTATCAAGCAAATGTTGATAAAGTGTTGAAGGATTATAGAAATAAAGCTTCTGTTCCTGGATTTAGAAAAGGTCATGTGCCTATGGGTATGGTTAAAAAAATGGTTGGAACTAGTGCTATGGTAGAAGAAATCAATAAAATTTTATCGGAATCGCTACAAAAATATATTGAAGATGAAAAACTAGATGTTTTGGGTAATCCTTTACCAAAATTAGACGAACAACAAAAAATTGATTGGGAAAACCAAAAAGATTTTGAATTTAAATATGATATCGGACTTGCCCCTCAATTTGAAATTGAACTTTCTGAAAAAATAAAGATAGAACAAAACATTATCAAGGTATCAAAATCAGACATTGATAAATATGTAGAAGATTTATCAAGAAGATATGGAAAAATGTCAAATCCGGAAATTGCTGAAGAAGATGATATGCTTTTTGGAAAATTTGAAGAACTGGAAAATGGTTCAGTGAAAGAAGGCGGCATCAAAAATTCATCAGTACTTATAATTAAATCGGTAACTGACAGTAATTTGCAAAAGTCTTTGGTTGGAGCAAAACCGGGAGATAATTTTGAACTAGACCCTAAAAAAGTATCAGAACATGATTCAGATGTGGCTGCAGCACTTGGGATAAAAATGCCTGAACTAGCAAGCGTGAACAATTTATTCAAATATACAGTTGAGAAAATCAATAGAATTACACCGGCTGAAATAAATCAAGATTTGTTCGACAAAGTTTTCGGAGCAAACACAATAAACTCTGAAGAAGATTTTAGAGGCAAAATCGAAGAGCAAATGACAAAAGGATTGGCTGGAGAAAGCGACAAAAAGCTCAAAGCCGATATCCAAGATGAATTAATAAGTAAATTAAACCTGGAACTTCCAAACGATTTTCTAAAAAGATGGATTGCCGCAACAAATGAAAAACCTGTAACTCCGGAACAAATCGAAGAAGAATACGACCAATATGCAAAACAATTAAAATGGCAATTGATAGAAAACAAACTCATCAAACAATTTGACATTAAAGTAGGATATGAAGAAGTTGTTGAATTTACAAAGAACTTATTAAAACAACAACTTGCGAGCATGGGACTACCCACAGATGACGATAAAGATTTAACCGATACAGCAAATAGAGTTTTAACCAATCAAGAAGAAGCACGTAATATTTATATGATGATTTACGACAACAAATTGATAGAATTGTTTAAATCAAAATTAAAATTAACTCCTAAAGAGATTTCGTACGAAGATTTTTTAAAAACAGCCTATACGAAAAGATAACAAAAAAGCCTCGAAATTTTCGAGGCTTTTTTGTTCATATATTTTAATAAAAAATAAAAAACCAAATAAAGAGAAGTGCTAATTTTAGGCTCGTTAAATCTAAAAAATATTATATTATGTTTGATAAAGACGAATTCAGAAAATACGCAACAAAACACAGAGGTATAAACAGTTTGGTTTATGACCAATACCAATCCATTTATGCAGATTATATTTCTCCAACAATTATAGAAGAACGCCAACTTAATGTAGCTTCAATGGACGTTTTCTCACGTTTGATGATGGACAGAATCATTTTTTTAGGAACAGGAATTAATGATTATGTTGCAAATATTATTCAGGCTCAACTTTTGTTTTTAGAATCAGTAGATGCAAAAAAAGACATACAGATTTATGTGAACTCACCGGGTGGAGGCGTCTATGCCGGTTTAGGAATTTATGACACCATGCAATACATTGCTCCTGATGTAGCCACCATTTGTACAGGAATGGCTGCTTCAATGGGTGCAGTTTTATTGTGTGCAGGAGCTAAAGGTAAAAGAACAGCCCTTCCACATTCCAGAGTTATGATTCATCAACCACTCGGTGGAGCCCAAGGACAAGCGTCAGACATAGAAATTACTGCTCGAGAAATTCAAAAATTAAAAGTTGAATTGTATGAAATTATTGCAAAACATTCAGGTCAAACCTATGATAAAGTATGGGCAGATAGCGATAGAGATTGCTGGATGATTGCTCAAGAAGCAAAAGAATACGGTATGATTGACGAAGTTTTGGTTAGAGAAAAAAAATAGTAACAAACAATTTAAAATAAAAAAATGAGCTATATAGCACAAATTCAAGCACGAGAAATATTGGATTCAAGAGGAAATCCAACAGTTGAAGTAGATGTAATCACCCAAAATGGAATATTAGGCAGAGCTGCTGTACCTTCTGGAGCATCAACTGGTAAATACGAAGCTGTTGAACTCCGAGACGGCGATAAAAAAAGATTTCTCGGAAAAGGTGTTCTAAAAGCAGTTAATAACATCAACACTGCAATTCAAGAAGAATTGATGGGAGCCTATGTGCTTGACCAAGCCGGAATCGACAGAACATTAATAGCCCTTGATGGTTCTGAAAACAAAAGCAATCTGGGTGCAAATGCAATTTTGGGTGTGTCCATGGCTTGTGCAAAGGCAGCCGCTGAAGAAACCGGATTGCCACTTTACAGTTATATTGGTGGTGTTAATGCCAATATGCTCCCAATACCCATGATGAACATTTTAAACGGAGGCTCACACGCTGATAACAGTATAGATTTTCAAGAATTTATGGTTATGCCCGTAGGTGCTTCATCATTTAGCGAAGGACTTCGAATGGGAACAGAAGTATTCCATCACCTAAAAGCAGTTTTAAAAAGCAAAAATCATTCAACCAATGTGGGAGATGAAGGTGGCTTTGCTCCAAACTTAAAATCAAACGAAGAAGCAATTGAAACCGTATTAAAAGCAATCGAAAAAGCAGGCTATAAACCGGGGATAGATATGTTTATTGCAATGGATGCTGCCAGCTCTGAATTTTATTTGGAAAAAGAAAAAGTTTATCACTTTCATAAATCTACCGGAGATAAACTGACTTCTTCCGAAATGGTGGATTATTGGAAACAATGGACAAAGAAATATCCAATTCTTTCTATTGAAGATGGATTACACGAAGACGATTGGTCGGGTTGGGCTAAGCTCAACGCAACTATTGGAAACAAAGTTCAACTAGTAGGAGATGATTTGTTTGTTACCAATGTGAAAAGGCTAAAACGAGGCATCGAAGAAAAATCGGCAAACTCAATTTTGGTGAAAGTTAACCAAATAGGTTCATTAACAGAAACCATTAATGCAGTGGATATGGCTAACAGAGCTTCTTTCACATCAGTTATGAGTCACCGTTCTGGCGAAACGGAAGATACAACCATTGCTGATTTGGCTGTAGCTTTAAACACAGGTCAAATCAAAACCGGATCAGCATCACGCTCGGATAGAATGGCAAAATACAATCAATTACTCAGAATTGAAGGAGCATTGGGTTCTAACGCTCGTTACCTAGGCAAAGACCTAAAATTTCTTAAATAAATCAATAAAATCTTTTAAAAAAAGCACCAAATTTTTGGTGCTTTTTTTTATAAAAAAAAATATTTAGGAATTCCTCTATAATATTTGGAAAATAGTATTACCTTAATTAAATTCGCATGACTCGAACGATAAAATCTAAAACAAAATAAACATGTCTGAAATAGCAAAATTAGAACTCAACGGGAAAACTTATGAATTCCCGGTTACAGAGGGTACAGAAAAAGAAAAAGCCATTGACATTTCAAAGCTAAGAGATTTGACCGGTTATATAACAATGGACCAGGGGTACAAAAACACCGGTTCATGTTATAGCAATATCACATTTCTTGATGGAGAATTAGGTATTTTAAAATACAGAGGCTACACCATTGAAGAATTAGCCGAAAAATCAAACTTTTTGGAAGTTTCTTACTTATTGATATTTGGAAAATTACCTTCAAAAACAGAGTTAGAAAAATTTGAAAATGGTATCCGAAAATACAGTCTTGTTCACGAAGAGATGAAAAACATCATTGACGGCTTTCCAAAAACAGCCCACCCAATGGGTGTTTTGGCTTCGTTAACTAGTGCACTTACTGCTTTTAATCCAAAATCTGTAAATGCAAATAACGAAAGCGAAATGTTTGAAGCCGTTTGCAAAACCATGAGTAAATTCTTGGTAATTGCAACATGGACTTACAGAAAGAACAAAGGATATCCGCTTAATTATTACGACAACACAAAAAATTATGTAGAAAATTTCATGCAGTTGATGTTTTCACTTCCTACAGGTCCTTACAAAATTGATCCGGTTGTTGTTAGTGCCTTAGATAAATTATTCATCTTACATGCCGACCACGAACAAAACTGTTCAACTTCAACTGTTCGAATTGTAGGTTCTTCACATGCAGGCTTATTTGCATCAATTTCTGCTGGTGTTTCTGCTCTATGGGGTCCACTCCACGGTGGTGCTAACCAAGCTGTTCTTGAAATGCTCGAAGAAATTAAAGATAATGGCGGAGATGTAGCTAAATACATACTAAAAGCTAAAGACAAAGACGATCCATTCCGTTTGATGGGATTTGGTCATAGAGTATATAAAAACTTTGATCCGCGAGCTAAAATCATTAAAAAAGCTGCTGATGATGTGTTAGATACTCTTGGTATTGACGATCCAATCCTTGAAATTGCAAAACAATTAGAAAAAGCAGCTCTGGAAGATGATTATTTCAAATCAAGAAATCTATATCCAAACGTTGATTTTTACTCAGGTATTATTTATCGTGCATTGGGAATCCCAACAGATATGTTTACTGTAATGTTTGCAATTGGTCGTTTGCCCGGTTGGATTGCTCAATGGAAAGAAATGAGATTGAACAAAGAACCTATCGGTCGCCCACGTCAGATTTATACTGGTAATGTCGGTCTTCAATATGTGGATATTAACCAACGATAATTAGCTTAAATTAAAAAAAAAAAGGGTTATTTGATAAAATAACCCTTTTTTTATGCCGATTATCCTTTTTTTTATGAATAAAAAACATAATGTAGTACCTTTACCATCATGGATATTTTACACGTAAAAAGAGTTTATAAGAACTATGCGAGCCACACAGCTCTGCATAATGTGTCATTGAGAGTGCCACAAAAAAGTATTTATGGTTTATTAGGTCCTAATGGAGCAGGAAAAACATCATTAATTCGAATAATAAACCAAATTACTGCTCCTGACAAAGGCGAAGTATTATTTGAAAAAGAACCACTTTCACCCAAACATATCGAATTTATTGGCTACCTGCCCGAAGAAAGAGGCTTATATAAAAAAATGGAAGTAGGTGAACAAGCATTGTATTTGGCTCAACTCAAGGGAATGAATAAAAATGAAGCCAAGCAAAAATTAAAAGAGTGGTTTAAAAAGTTTGAAATTGAAAATTGGTGGGATAAAAAAGTGGAAGAACTCTCGAAAGGAATGGCTCAAAAAGTACAGTTTATAACTACCGTTTTGCACGAACCCAAACTATTGATATTAGATGAACCCTTTAGCGGTTTTGACCCAATTAATACCAATTTAATAAAAGCAGAAATATTAGCTTTAAAGGAAAAAGGATCAACCATTATTTTTTCAACACATAACATGGCTTCGGTTGAAGAAATTTGTGACCATATTGCATTGATAAATAAATCCAAGAAGATTCTCGAGGGAAAAGTAAAAGATATCCGAGAGTCATACCGCTCCAATAGCTACGAAATTGTTTTTGAAGGAAATATGATTGCTTTTACAAACGCACTATGGACAGGTTTTGAATTACTAGATACAAAATCTGAAAAAGGTAGAAACTATGTTCGTGTCAAAGGAACAGACGACTCAAAAAATGTAAATTCACTCATTTCTGCAATTATCAATGACGTAAGAATCATTTCAATTCATGAAATAACCCCAAGTATGAACGATATTTTTATACAAAAAGTAGGAGAAACACAGGCTGAACCCGAAAATGAAGGAGGTTCTGATGAGTAAAATTTCATTAATCATACAACGAGAGTACTTAACAAGAGTAAAAAAGAAATCTTTTTTGGTGATGACAATTTTAGGGCCTATTTTAATGGCTGCCTTAATGATTGTACCTGTTTGGTTAGGAATGAAAGATCAAGATTTTCAAAACATTGAAGTTGTTGATGAAACAGGACAATTTATCAATCAATTTGAAAATACAAGTACCTTACGTTATGAATATCCTTTTGTGAGTATAGATTCAGCAAAAGAAACTTTTTACGAAAGCAAATACACTTCAATCCTTCATATTACATCTGCAGGTAAAGAGTCTGTTGCTGTTATGTATTACAAAAAACAACCCGGATTAAATACCGTTTCAAAAATTGAAAACACCCTAGAAAACAGTATTCGAAATTTAGAACTAAAAAATCAATTTAATGTAACCCGTGAACAACTTGACAAGATAAATCCAAAAGTTACCGTTAAAACAGTTTTTAGAAATGCTGATGGCTCTGAAGAAAAT
This sequence comes from Flavobacteriales bacterium, assembly GCA_020853105.1. Lineage (GTDB taxonomy): Bacteria > Bacteroidota > Bacteroidia > Flavobacteriales_E > Vicingaceae > Vicingus. Next base: position 14,664 of record JADYZM010000081.1, read on the forward strand.
AAAAGTTCAACCATAAGTACAGTACTGGGTTTTGGCTCAGCAATTGTAATATATATGTTTATTTTTCTGTATGGAGTTCAAGTAATGAGAGGAGTAATTGAAGAAAAAACCAGCAGAATAGTTGAAATCATCATTTCATCGGTAAAACCCTTTCAACTCATGATGGGAAAAATTGTTGGAATTGCTTTGGTTGGACTCACTCAATTTGTTCTCTGGATTGTTTTAACCGGTATTATTATTTCTGTAGCCCAACTTGCTTTAAGTCAAACTATTGAAATCACTGATAAAGCAATGATCGGTGAAGTAATGAACACACAAGGAGCAGCATCGATTGATACCCTTGAAACAGGAACACAAATTCAAGAAATAATCAACGAAATACCAATTTTTAAAATTCTATTTTCATTTTTATTTTACTTCATGGGCGGATACTTATTATACGGTGCTTTATTTGCTGCAATTGGCTCTGCTGTTGATAGTGAAGCAGATACACAACAATTTATGATGCCAATTACAATCCCGTTAATTTTTTCATTCATTGTAGCACAAACTGTCGTACAGAATCCTGACGGTTCGTTGGCATTTTGGCTGTCATTATTTCCGTTAACTTCTCCTATAATTATGATGGTTCGAATTCCATTTGGTGTAGAAATATGGGAATTGATTTTATCTATGTTGTTACTGATTCTGGGCTTTGTTGGAACCACATGGGTAGCCGGTAAAATATACCGAACAGGAATACTTATGTATGGAAAAAAAGTAAATTACAAAGAACTTTGGAAATGGATTTTCTATAAAGGATAATCAGCAGAATAGACAATAAGATAATAAGTACTACTATGACCAATATTTTAATAATTGACGACGAAAAATCTATCAGAAATACATTAAAAGAGATTTTAGAATATGAAAAATACACAGTACATGAAGCTGAAGACGGAATTCAAGGGTTAGAAAAAATAAAATCAGGAAAATACGATTTAATCATGTGCGACATCAAAATGCCAAAACTTGACGGACTAGAATTGCTTGAAAAAATTATGGATATTGGCGTTGAAACTCCTGTTGTAATGATTTCTGGTCACGGTAATGTTGAAACTGCTGTAGAAGCTATAAAAAAAGGAGCTTTTGATTATATATCAAAACCACTCGATTTAAACAGGCTGTTAATTACAGTTAGAAACGCTATTGATAAAAAAGAATTGGTTCAAGAAACCAGAAAATTGAAAAGAAAAATTAACGAGAAAATTGGTGGAACACAAATCATTGGAGAATCAGAAGGAATAAAACGAGTTAAAGACATGATTTCTAAAGTTGCTCCTAGCGATGCTCGTGTATTGATAACAGGGGCAAACGGCACAGGTAAAGAATTGGTTGCTCGCAGTATTCATGAAAAATCAAATCGATCATCTGCCCCGTTTATAGAAGTAAATTGTGCTGCCATACCATCAGAATTAATTGAAAGTGAACTTTTTGGACACGAAAAAGGTGCGTTTACATCAGCAATTAAAGATAGAAAAGGATGTTTTGAATTAGCAGAAGGTGGCACTCTTTTTTTAGATGAAATTGGCGATATGAGTCTTTCTGCACAAGCTAAAGTGTTGCGTGCCTTGCAAGAAAGTAAGATAACTCGTGTGGGTGGCGAAAAAGAAATAAAAGTAAATGTGCGGGTACTGGCTGCCACTAACAAAGATTTAGTCAAAGAAATTTCCGAGAACAATTTTAGAGAAGATTTATACCACCGTTTGGGTGTTATCCTTATTCATGTTCCATCGTTAAACGAACGCAAAGATGATGTGCCTATTTTAGCCAACTACTTTTTAGAACAATTGTGTCAAGACCACGGTATTGCCAACAAAACATTTGACAAGGCTGCGTTAGAAGAATTGAAGAATGTAAACTGGACAGGCAACATCCGAGAACTTCGCAACATTGTAGAACGGTTAATTATTTTGTGCGATAAAATCATTACGGCTGCCGACATTAAACTGTACGCCAATCCAAAATAATAATTTTTCTATCCTAATCTCAAAGTTGGATATTTAAAAAAATAATTTCTAAAATTATTATGCTTACATAATATATTTTTTTTATATTTGCTAAGCAAACATAATAAATGATTCAAAACACAATAGATTATCAAATTAAATCCACTTGGCACGCAATCTTTAAAATGTATAATCAGGTTGCAGCAAAGTATGGTTCGTCTCAAGCAGTTGGCTTCTTTTTGCTTTCAATAGCAAAGGAAGGAACTCCGGCAACAAGTATTGCCCCATTGATGGGTATGGAAGCAACTGGTATGAGTAGGATAATTAAAAGTTTAGAAGATAAAGGACTGATTTTTCGCAAACAAGATGAACTTGATAAAAGAATGGTAAGAATATACTTAACTCCGGAAGGTGTTGAAAAAAGAAAAATTGCGAAAAAAGTGGTCGAAGGTTTTAATGGATTAATTTTAGAAGATATTCCGCAAAGTAAACTATCTGTTTTCTTTGAAGTTATGGATACAATTAATAAGTCTATAGAAAAATATAAAATAACAAATAACAAAGGTTAGGGCTGTATAGCTTTCAATCAATTATAATTATATAAGTTATGAGTCGAAAAATTAATAAAGTTGCAGTGTTAGGTTCTGGAGTAATGGGTTCCAGAATAGCATGTCATTTTGCAAATATTGGTGTTGAGGTGCTTCTTTTGGATATGATACCAAAAGAAGGTGGAGAATCAACAGACAAATCAGCTAGAAATAAACTAGTGAATGATTCATTACAAGCAACTTTAAAATCAAATCCATCACCCATATACAGTAAAACCTTTATTAGTAGAATTTCAACAGGGAATTTTACAGATGATTTAAGTAAAATATCTACTTGTGACTGGATTATAGAAGTTGTTGTTGAACGATTGGATATTAAACAGTATATATTTACGGAAGTTGAAAAATATAGAACACCTGGAACACTTATTACATCAAACACATCAGGCATACCAATTCATATAATGCTCGACGGAAGAAGCGAAGATTTTCAAAAACATTTTTGTGGAACCCACTTTTTCAATCCACCTAGATATTTAAAATTGTTAGAATTAATTCCAACCCCTAAAACTGATTCAGCTGTGATTGAATTTTTTGAGGACTACGGACAACGATTTTTAGGGAAAACAACTGTGGTTTGTAAAGATACACCCGCTTTTATTGCCAATAGAATTGGGGTTTATGGAATTATGTCATTGTTTCATACCGTTAATGAAATGGGATTGACTGTTGAAGAAGTTGACAAACTAACCGGACCTGTTATAGGTCGTCCAAAATCTGCAACCTTTAGAACATGTGATGTTGTAGGGTTGGACACTCTTGTTCATGTAGCCAATGGGGTTCGAACCAATTGTCCCGATGATGAAGCAAATTCAATTTTTTCTATTCCTGATTATATCAATAAAATGGTTGAAAATAATTGGTTAGGGTCAAAAACAAAACAAGGGTTTTTCAAAAAAGTGAAAGATGAAAATGGTAAAAGTGAAATTCAATCTTTAGATTTATCTACATTAACATATAAAACATCATCAAAAGTAAAGTTTGCAACACTTGAAGCAGCAAAAAATATTGATAGCCTTCAATTGAGGATGAAAACGCTTGTAAAAGGACAAGATAAAGCAGGAGAGTTTTACCGCAAATCTTTTTTTGGATTGTTTGCCTATGTTTCTAATAGAATACCGGAAATAACAGATGCAATATATAAAATAGATGATGCCATGTGTTCTGGTTTTGGCTGGCAACTTGGACCATTTGCTACTTGGGACGCAATTGGGGTAGAAGAAGCATTAAAAGGTATGCAACAAATGGGATATCAAGCAAACGCATGGGTGCAGGATATGATTAATTCAGAATGTAAGTCGTTTTATAAAGTTGAAAAAGGTATAAAATACTATTATGATATAACAACAAAATCTTACAAAATGATTCCGGGTTCTGATAAATTATTAGTGCTTGAAAACATTAGAGCCGACAAAACCATTTGGAAAAACTCAGGAACAACTATTGTTGATTTGGGCGATGGTATAATCAACCTAGAGTTTCACACCAAAATGAACACCATCGGAGGTGAAGTAATAGAGGGTATAAACAAAGCCATTGATTTAGCAGAAAAAGAATACAGAGGACTTGTAATTTCTAACGATGGAGATAATTTCTCAGCTGGAGCCAATGTAGGAATGATATTTATGATGGCTGTTGAACAAGAATATGATGAATTAGACTTTGCAATACAAGCATTCCAGAAAACCATGATGAGAATCAGGTATTCATCGATACCTGTGGTTGTTGCACCTCATAATTTAGCATTGGGTGGAGGGTGCGAAATGAGTATGCATGCAGATAAAGTTATTGCTCATGCAGAAACTTATATGGGACTTGTAGAATTTGGAGTAGGCGTAATCCCCGGTGGTGGCGGTACCAAAGAATTTGCATTAAGGGCTTCAGATGAATATGGTGATGGTATTCGACTAAATGTTCTTAGAAACCGTTTTTTAACTGTTGGACAGGCAAAAGTTTCCACATCAGCTTATGAAGCTTTTGAATTAGGATATTTAAGACCTGGAATAGATGAAGTAATTGTAAGCAGGGCACATCAACTAAGCTATGCAAAACAAGCCGCATTAAATATGGCAGAAAAAGGCTATACCAAACCATTACATAGAAAAGACATAAAAGTTCTCGGCAATGAAGGACTTGGAATCGTATATGTTGGAGCAAATTCTATGAAATCAGGTAAGTATATTTCCGAACACGACCAATTAATTTCTGAAAAATTAGGTTGGGTATTGTGTGGTGGAGATTTATCAGTACCAACAGAAGTAGATGAGCAGTATTTATTAGATATGGAGAGAAGAGCTTTCCTTGAATTGTGTACTGAAAGAAAAACACTGGAAAGGCTACAAAGCATTATTACATCAGGAAAAGTATTAAGAAATTAAAACGAAAAAGGATAAAAATATGAACGCATATATAGTAGCAGGTTACAGAACAGCAGTAGGAAAGGCTCCAAGAGGATTGTTTAAATTTACACGTCCCGACGAGCTTAGTGCCGCCGTCATCAATAGGTTATTACAGGACTTTCCACAATTAGACAAGGAAAGAATCAATGATGTTATTGTTGGTAATGCAACACCAGAAGCAGAACAAGGGCTAAATGTTGCTCGAATGATTTCAATTCTTGGTTTAAATACTGTTAAAGTTCCAGGTATGACTATCAATAGATATTGCTCATCAGGAATTCAAACCATAGCTATTGCAGCATCTCAAATTCATTCAGGTATGGCAGATTGTATTATTGCAGGTGGTGTAGAAACTATGAGTCCCATACCATTTGGAGGGTGGAGAATTGTTCCAAATTCTAAAGTTGCTAAATCAAATCCTGATTACTATTGGGGCATGGGACTTACTGCTGAAGCAGTAGCCAACGAATTTAATATCTCGCGACAAGAACAAGATGAATTTGCATATCAATCACACACAAAAGCTTTAAATGCAATAGACAATGGACTCTTTAAAGATGAAATTGTACCCATTGAAATTGATGAAGTTTTTGTTGGTAATGACAACAAACGACAGAGCAAAAAATATGTAGTTGATTCTGATGAAGGTCCAAGACGAGGCACTACAGTTGAAGCACTTGCTAATTTAAAACCTGTATTTGCTCAAGGAGGAAGTGTTACTGCAGGAAACTCTTCCCAAACATCTGATGGAGCCGCATTTGTTTTGATAATGTCGGAAAAAATGGTGAATGAACTTAACATCAAGCCGATTGCAAGAATGGTTTCTTATCAGGTTGTTGGTCTTGAGCCTCGCATCATGGGAGTAGGACCATTAACTGCTATTCCTGCAGTTTTAAAACATGCCGGAATGACACAAAATCAAATTGATTTGTTTGAGTTAAACGAAGCATTTGCTTCTCAGTCGTTGGCAGTTATTAAAGGGTTGGATTTAGATTCCACAAAAGTAAATGTCAACGGAGGTGCTATTGCTCTCGGACACCCATTGGCATGTACAGGAGCTAAATTGAGTGTTCAAATTTTTAATGAACTTAAGCGTAGAAAACAAAAATACGGAATGGTAACCATGTGTGTTGGAACCGGACAAGGAGCTGCTGGAATTTATGAAATGCTATGATACTTTAAAAAACAATTGTGTTGAGTTTATTTCAACTGAGATGACTTTTCCGTTACGATTGGAAGTGCTTTGGAAACATAAAAAAACTTTTAAAGAGTGTAGATTAGATACAGATGATATAAAAACCACTTTTCATGTGGGGGTGATGAAAGAAGGAAAAATAGTTTCTGTTGGCACATTTTTAGAACAACGAAACAAGACATTTAATGAAGAAAAACAATATCGGTTAAGAGCAATGGCAACATTACCAATTATGAAAAATTCCGGATATGGAAAACAAATAGTTGAATTTGCATGCAAAGAACTCAAAAATAGAAAAATTGAAATTCTTTGGTGCGATGCAAGAGAAAAAGCTGTCGGATTTTATGAAAAATTAGGCTTTCAAACGAAAGGAGACTTTTACGATATACCACTGATTGGTAAACACAAACTAATGTACTATAAACTAAAATAAAGAATAAAATATAAAATTATGGAAAACAAAAATACATTAAAGGGAGGCGAATTTTTAATTAAAGAAACTGATTCTAATTCAGTTTTCATTCCTGAACAATTTGATGAAGAACAACTGATGATTGCAGCAACTTGTAATGATTTTGTTGAACAAGAAATTTTACCAAATATCGAAAAAATTGAAAAGTTGGAAGAAGGTTATACACCATCACTCCTTGAAAAAGCAGGCGAATTAGGCTTGCTAGGAATTTCAGTACCCGAAGAGTTGGGTGGATTTGGTAAAAATTTTGTTACCAGCATGCTCACTACCGAAGTACTTGGAGGAAGCTACTCATTTGCAGTTTCAATTTCTGCCCATACCGGTATAGGTTCTCTACCTATTTTGTATTACGGAAATGAAGCTCAAAAGCAAAAATACATACCAAAATTAGCTACTGGAGAATGGAAAGCCGCATATTGCCTAACTGAGCCAGGGTCAGGTTCTGATGCAAATTCAGGAAAAACAAAAGCTATTTTAAGTAACGACGGTAAATACTATGTGTTGAATGGTCAAAAAATGTGGATAACAAATGGCGGATTTGCCGATGTTTATACTGTTTTCGCAAAAATCGGTGATGATGAGAACCTATCTGCATTTATAGTAGAAAAAGGTTTTGGAGGAATTTCTTTAAATCCAGAAGAGAAAAAAATGGGAATTAAAGGTTCATCAACCCGACAGGTATTTTTCAACGATTGCCAAGTTCCTGCTGAAAATCTACTGGGAGAAAGACAAGAAGGTTTTAAAATTGCATTAAACATATTAAACATTGGTAGAATTAAACTTGCTGGTGCAGCAATTGGAGGAGCTAAACGTGCAATCAAAGAATCTGTTAAATACGCAAATGAAAGAGAACAGTTTGGCAGAGCTATTTCAAAATACGGCGCAATCAAGTTCAAATTAGCTGAACAAGCAATTAAAGTTTATGCTTCTGAAGCTGCTACCTACAGATGTAGCCAAAATATTGATGATGCAATAGCATCTTTAGTTGCATCAGGTATGGAAAAACAAAAAGCAACTCTAGAAGGAATCAGACAGTTTGCAGCAGAAGCCGCCATTCTCAAAGTTCATGGGTCGGAAACACTCGATTATGTGGTTGATGAAGCCGTTCAAATTTTTGGTGGAATGGGATATTCTGCTGAAGCACCTGTTGAAAGAGCATATCGCGATGCAAGAATAAATAGAATATTTGAAGGAACAAATGAAATCAATCGAATGTTGATAGTGGATATGTTGCTAAAAAAAGCAATGAAAGGTGAATTGGATTTAATGGGACCTGCTCAAGAAGTTGCCAAAGAACTGATGAGTATCCCCGATTTTGGGGCAGTTTCTGACAATGTGTTTGAACAAGGGCATAAGCAAATCAAAAACTTTAAAAAAGCAATTTTGATGGTTGCAGGTTCTGCGGCACAAAAACTTATGATGCAGTTAGCTAAAGAACAAGAAATTTTGATGAATATAGCTGATATGGCAATTGAAACTTACATTGCAGAATCGGTATTGTTAAGAGTTGAAAAGTTGGCTAATTTAAAAGGCAAAGAAGCAGCCCAATTGCAAGTTGATATTATGAACGTATATATTTACGATGCGGCAGACAAAATCAATAAACATGCTAAAGATGCAATCAATTCATTCGTAGAAGGCGATGAACTGAGAATTATGCAAATGGGATTAAAAAGATTCACAAAACAACAAACTTTTAATATCAAAGAAGCCCGAAGAAGAATTGCAACTCAACTGATTTCAGAAAACAAATATTGTTTTTAGATACCTAATCGATATTTAATTTTTAAGTCATGATATTTTTTATCATGACTTAACTTTTTTAAAAAAAACACTATTTTTGATGTGTATAACATAATTTGTTAGCTATGAAAAATAGAATATTTATCTTGCTCATATCTTTTATCGGTTTCATCGAAAATATCCATTCGCAAGCATTTGATAAAGGAAATATTAACATAGATTTAGATATGGGTGGATCTGCTTATGGCGTAATGGTTACATCAAAAGTTGAACTTGGAACTATAAAATTGACCGATACCGATGTTGATGCTACTGCCGCAGGAGTTTTTAGAATTGGAGCTGAATACGGTTTATCAAAACGATTTGGACTGGGAATTAAGTTGGGTTCAAGTAATCATGTAATTGCAAAAGATGATAAGGACACCGTTAAAAGTATTACTACAAAAGATTTTGCTTTTTTAATCAATTTTCACATGTTGAATGCCGAACGAAACGATTTATTTTTAACCCTTGGAGTTGGCTTTGTTTATGGAGATTGGGAATACCAAGAAAACCCTGGGATTTTTCTAGATGAAATTGAAGGTTCGGGGGGCTATCTTTGTTTTGGATTAACTGACCGTATTTTCTTTTCAGACCATATTGGAATTTTGTTTAGCTTACAATACGCTGCTTACAATTACAAAGGACTTGAGCCAGAGCTGAGTGCTCCAGGAAAAGCAATAGTAGGAAACTTAGCTTATAAATGGACTCTAGACTATGAATTGAAAGGTGTTTATTTAGGAACAGGATTGGCTGTTAAATTTTAGTTTTTTAAGACTCCAACAACTGTTTCTTTAAAATCTACAAAATATTTTTGAGCTAGTTTCAACAACTCTTCTGGTGTTATTGTATTAATTTTATGGATATATTGATTGTAAAAATCATAATCCAATCCATAGAAATATACCTCTTCAAATAACTCTGCCATATTAAACGGGCCATCACACGATTTCAAAATTTTTCCCATAATGTAGTTTTTTACTAGGGTAAGTTCTTCTTTGCAAATTTTTTCCGTTTTTAGCAACTCAATTTCCTTGTAGATTTCGTGTAATGCTTCTTTTGTAACATCGCTTCCAACCTCGGTTGATATATAAAAAAAACCATCGTTTCTTAATGAAACCATTCCCGAATTAATTCCATAAGTAAATCCTTTTTCTTCTCTTATGTTTTTCATTAATCTTGATCCAAAATAACCACCCAAAATTGTGTTTAGAATAGCTAAACCAATATAATCTTTGTGTAATTTGTTAGGTATTTTTTTTCCAATTCGAATAGCAGATTGTAATGAATTTGGCTTATTAATAAAAATTTTGTTGGGAGTGTTTGTTTGCGTACTTTCTATGGCACTATCAATTTTAGTGTCAGCTAAAGGTATTTCTCCGAAATATTTTTCCAAAAGAGAAATACACTCATCGGTTACTTTTCCGGATAGAATTAATTCACAATTCCCCAGTTGATAATATTTTTTATGAAAATCAATTACATCGAAAATAGAAATTTTGTCAAAATCTTCTGCTGTTGCATTTGCTCCATAAGGATTTGATGAACCAAAAATTTGGGACATAGATTCTTTTTTTGCAACATAGGCAACCTTTTCAATAGAAATTTTATATTTCTCTTTTGCGTTATTGAAATATAGGTTGAATTCATTTTCATCAAACTTTGGATAAAGAATTACTTCTTGTATATAAACCAAAACTTCTTTTAAAAATTGATTTCGAGTGAATAAAGTTACACTGGCTCTATCCATATCGTAACTGTTTTGTAGATATGCTCCATATTGGTCAATACCCTCAGCAATTTCAAAGGAATTATAGCTTTTTGTTCCCTCTTTCAGCAAATGGTTTGTCGCCCCTGCAACCAGTAATTTTGATTGGAAGTATGTTCCGGCTTTAAAAATAAAATCAATTTTTACAATATCTTGGCTTCCACCTGAAATCACATGAATTTTTAAACCGTTTTTCAGTTGTAAATGGGTGGGTTGAATAAACGAAACGGAATCAATCTTTTTAAATTCGGGAGCTTTTGTTCTGTCCATACAAGCTATTAATTTTTATTTTTTACTGCATACAGTAGTGTAGAGCAGTTTTTGGAAGTGAGTATTTTATTTGCAATTCGATAAATATCATCAGGTGATACTTGTAAATATTTTTTGTTTTCTAAATTAACATCATTTGCATCGCCTAAAAGTTCTGCTATTGCTAAATTCATGGCTTTATTTAGTACACTTGTTTCAGCAAATTCATGTGATGAAATGATTTTATTTTTAACCTTAGTGAGTTCTTTTTCACTGATTAATTTGTTTTTAAGCTTATTTAATTCTTCAAGTATTGCATTTTCAGCAATTTCAAATGAAATATTTTCGGATAGATGCCCGGAAACAATAAGTAAACCCTCATCAAAACTTCCCATCACGTATGCACCAATATCGCTAAAAAGATTTTTTTCTTTTACTAAGGCTTGGTATAATCGTGAACTACTACCGTTTGAGAGAATATCGCTCAACAAATCGGTTGCATAAAAATCAGGATCATTTTTTTTACACATTTTATATGCCTTAAAAATTGCATTTGAAGGCACGTCTCTTTCAATAATTAATCGTCTTTCATCGTTTTGAACAGGTTCTTTATCAATTGTTCTTTTCGGTTTTATACCTGAAGGAATATCTCCAAACCATTTTTCAGCTAGTTTTTTTATTTCATCGAGAGTAACATCACCGGCAATTGACAAAACTGCATTACAAGGTAAGTAATGGGTATAAAAAAAATCTTTTACATCTTGTAAAGTCGCATTTTCAATATGAGATATTTCCTTTCCGATTGTTGCCCATTTATAAGGATGTTTTTGATATGCCAAAGGTCTTAACAACGACCACACATCTCCATAGGGCTGATTCAAACAAGTTTGTTTAAACTCTTCTATCACAACTTGTCTTTGAACCTCTAAACTTTTTTCTGTAAATGCCAAACTGAGCATTCTGTCCGATTCGAGCCAAAAAGCTGTCTCAATATTATTTTTAGGTAGGGTTATGTAGTAATTTGTTATGTCGTTAGATGTGAATGCATTATTATCTCCCCCTACATACTGCAATGGCTCATCAAAATTTGGAATATTTATTGACCCGCCAAACATCAAATGCTCAAAAAGGTGAGCAAATCCGGTTTTGTTTTCGTCTTCATCTCGGGCGCCCACATTATACAACATGTTAAAAGCCACAATTGGTGTAGAAGTGTCTTTATGAACTATTACTTTGAGTCCATTTTTTAGCTCAAACTTTTCAAAATCAATCATTGAAATTGTATTTAGAGTCAGTAATTTCAGCTAGAGCTTCTTTATATTCTTTGATAATTTTTTGAATTATTACCGAAACGGGTTCAATAGAATCAATCATTCCTGCAATTTGACCAATTTCCAGTTCTCCTTCTTCCAATTCTCCCTCGAACATACCTTTTTTTGCTCTCCCTCTGCCTAATATTTTAACTTGTTCCTCTACGGTTGCTCCTCTAGAAATCGCAGAACTGATTTCATGATAAAATTTATTTTTAATTAAACGCACTGGGGTAACATCTTTTAATGTAAGCATAGTTGAACCGTCAGTTGCTTTGATGATTTCATTTTTAAAATTATCGTGTGAAGAAGCTTCTGTTGAGGCGGCAAATCTACTTCCCATTTGAACTCCGTCAGCCCCTAAAATCATTGCGGCTAACATGCCTTTCCCTGTTGCTATCCCACCAGCACCAATAATTGGTATATCTATTGACTTTTTAGCCATTTGTATTAAGCAAAATGTTGTTGTTTCGTCTTTACCATTATGCCCACCGGCTTCAAACCCCTCAACAACTACTGCATCAACACCCGCTTCTTGTGCTTTTAATGCAAATTTAACTCCCGGAACCACGTGTGCTACCTTAATTCCTCTTTCATGAAAGAATGATGTATAAGTTTTTGGATTACCGGCTGATGTAAACACAATTTTAATTTCTTCCTCAATAATAATATCAAGCATTTCGTTTATTTGTGGATAAATCATGGGTAGGTTAACTCCAAAAGGCTTTGCAGTTGCTTTTCTGCATTTTTGAATATGCTCTCTAAAAACATCAGGATACATTGAGCCTGCACCAATCAATCCCAATCCACCTGCGTTAGAAACAGCTGAAGCTAATTTCCAACCACTATTCCAAATCATTCCACCTTGAATGATAGGGTATTTTATATTAAACAAAGAGCAGATTGAATTATTTTTCATTTTTTTTTTTTTTTGTACCACAAATACTCGTATTTTCAACACGAAAGTACAAATTGTATCTATTAATCATAATATTTTTTGAATTAAGATGAATTTTGTATCTCTAACTTTGTATATATTTGCAATGATGCGAAAAATTATTATTACAACTTTTTTGGCTGTAAGTCTTTCTCTGTCTGTGTTTGCGCAGTATAATGTGGATTACGGCTTCTCTGTTGGGGCTTCTAACTATTTGGGAGATATGGGGGGAGGTATTGAAAATAGAAGAGATGGTTTAATTGATATGAAGTTAGATTATACGCGTTGGAACCTAGGTGGGTTTTACAGATATAGAATCTCAAATCGATTTGGAGTTAAAGGGACTTTAAATTACGTGCGTTTATCAGGTGATGATTCTAAATCCACGAATCCGGGTAGAAGAGGTAGAAATTTGAACTTCAGAAATGATATGATTGAGGCTGCTGCTCATTTTGAAATTTATTTATATAAAGTTAATGATGTCGGAGGTACCGGTAGATACTCATCTGATTTTAATTTATATGTGTTTGGCGGTGTTGGCGCTTTTTACAGTAATCCTCAAGGAGAACTCGATGGTTCATGGTATAGTTTGCAACCCCTACAAACCGAAGGTAAAAGTTATAGTTTAATTAACTTGGCAATTCCTGCCGGTATTGGTTTTTATTATACTATTGATAGAAAGTACAGATTGGGATTGGAAGCTAGTTGGAGAACAACTTTTACTGATTATATTGATGATGTAAGTGATAAGTATGTTGCTCATACAGACCCTTTAACAGCTAAACTTGCTAATAAAGCTAATCAAGAGATAATTAATGCTATACATGCTGATAACCCAGATTTGAATGGAGGTTCACCTCAAGTTACAACGTACAATCCAGGAAAGAAAAGAGGAGACCCAGAACATAACGATAGTTATGCAACTGTTACAGTGAACTTCAGTTGGGCAATAAGAGGTAGAAGTAAATTCTACAAATCTAGAAACAACTGGGTTTTAGGAAAACAAAAACGTAAACGAAGAAAATCAAGAGCTAAGTTCTAAGAATAAGCACAATTAAATAAAAAAAGCATGTAACCTTTACATGCTTTTTTTATTCATGAATGAATCGTTACTTTTGGAAATTATTTTTGAACATGAAATCATACAATTTAACTCATCTACAAGAACTCGAATCTGAAGCAATTTATGTATTGCGAGAAGTTGCTGCACAGTTTGAAAATCCGGCACTCTTGTTTTCCGGTGGAAAAGATTCTATTATTGTTGCACACATGGCTAGAAAAGCCTTTTGGCCTGCAAGGATTCCTTTTCCTTTAGTACATGTTGATACCGGGCATAACTTTCCAGAGACCATTGAATTTAGAGATAAATTTGTTAAAGAACTTGGAGCAACATTGGTTGTAGGTTCTGTACAAAAATCTATTGATGAAGGGAAGGTTGTTGAAGAAAAAGGATATAATGCCAGCAGAAATGCACTACAAACTGTTACTCTTTTATACACTATTGAAAATAACAAATTTGATTGTGCTATCGGAGGTGCTCGTAGAGATGAAGAAAAAGCAAGAGCCAAAGAACGTTTTTTTTCGCACAGAGATGAATTTGGACAATGGGACCCAAAAAATCAGCGACCTGAATTATGGAATATATTTAATGGTAGAAAACATATTGGTGAACACTTTCGGGTTTTCCCTATAAGTAACTGGACGGAAATGGATGTTTGGCAATACATCTTACACGAGAAAATTGAAATACCATCCATTTATTTATCTCACGAAAGAGATGTTTTTATTCGTGATGGGGTTATCATGAGTGTAACTGATTTTATTCAACAACGAGATACCGAACCAACAAAAAAAATGATTGTACGCTTTAGAACAATTGGTGATGCAACATGTACAGGTGCGGTTGAGTCTGATGCAAATACTGTTGAAAAAATAATAGAAGAGGTAGCAGCTGCTAGAACAACTGAAAGAGGAACTCGTTCTGATGATAAACGCTCTGAAGCGGCAATGGAAGATAGAAAAAAACAAGGATATTTTTAAAATGAAAAATGAGAAAGATGAAATGTGAAATGAGAAATGTGAAATGAGAAATGTGAAATATTAAATGTGAAACAAAGTGATTAAAGAGCAAGAGCATAAAGACTTAAAAGATAGAACAAGAAAATTTTCGATACGTGTTATTAAGTTAATTAAACAATTAGATAATACAACGGGAGATAGAGAAATTGGTAAGCAGTTAATAAGAAGTGGTATGTCGGTTGGAGCAAATACAAGAGCTGCTTTTAGAGGGAGATCAAAAAAAGAGTTTGTTGCAAAACTAGGAGTAGTTATAGAAGATGCTGATGAGAGTTCTTTTTGGTTTGATATGCTGAATGAAACTTCTGATTCACCAAAATTAAATAAACAAGAATTAAACATTTTAAACAAAGAAGCTGTCGAGTTGACCTCAATATTTGCTTCTATTACACAAAAAGTTAAAAAAGAAATTAAATGATGAGAAATACCTTTTTTTTGATTTCTCTTTTCATATTTTATAAATAAAAAAGATGGAAAAAAATTCATACCTAGATATGGAATTGTTGCGGTTTTCAACTGCGGGTAGTGTTGATGATGGAAAAAGCACATTAATAGGAAGATTGTTGTACGATTCCAAATCTATATTTGCTGATCAATACGATGCAATTGAAGAATCTAGTAAACGAAAAGGCGAAGAAAAAGTAAATTTAGCTCTATTAACAGACGGTTTGAGAGCTGAACGTGAACAAGGGATAACTATTGATGTTGCTTATCGTTATTTTGCAACTCCAAAACGTAAATTTATTATTGCCGACACTCCTGGACATATTCAATATACCAGAAATATGGTTACAGGTTCGTCAACTTCAAACCTTTCTATTATATTGGTTGATGCCAGAAATGGACTTGTAGAGCAAACTTGTCGTCATACTTTTATTGCATCTTTATTAGGTATTCCACATGTTGTTTTTTGTATCAACAAAATGGATTTGGTAGATTATTCAGAGGAAGTTTTTTATAAAATTAAAAAAGATTTGGAAGCATTTTGCTCTAAATTGGAGGTTAAAGACATTCAATTTGTCCCAATTTCTGCATTGAATGGAGATAACGTAGTTAACAAATCTGATAATATGCCTTGGTATCAAGGCTCGACACTTATGTATCTGCTGGAGAATATTCATATTGGAAGTGATTATAACCACATAGATTGCCGTTTTCCTGTACAGTATGTTGTTCGACCTCAATCCGATGAGCATCATGATTACAGAGGTTATGCAGGTAGAATTGCAGGAGGAGTTTTTAAACCAGGAGATGATGTAATTGTTCTCCCATCTGGGTTTTCATCAAAAATTAAAACAATTGATACTTATACAGGAAGTTTAGATGAAGCTTTTGCCCCGATGTCTGTAACAATTACGCTTACTGATGACATTGATATCAGTAGAGGAGATATGATAGTTAGAGAAAACAATCAGCCTCATGTTAATCAGGATTTAGATGCTATGGTTTGCTGGTTTAATCCTCGAAATTTAGTTTTAAACGGAAAATATGCAATTAAACATACATCAAATGATGTAAGGTGTGTAGTAAAAGAAGTAAAATACAAAATTAACATCAATACGTTACACAGAATTGAAGACGATAAAACTGTGAAGATGAATGATATTGCCAGAATTTCTATACGAACCACCAAACCGTTGTATTACGATAAATACTCACGCAATCGAACTACAGGCAGTCTGATTATTATTGATGAAGCAACCAACGAAACAGTTGGAGCGGGAATGATTATTGAATAGGAAAAATTACTCCCTCAACAACGAAAATTTACCTGCATCTTCGCGTTTCAGAACTTCTCGGAATTTGTAGGAAAAACGATACACATACAAACCGGTTGGGCAAGGAATGTTGTTAAATGTGCCGTCCCAAAAGAAATCGGTTTCGCTTTGATAAACTACGTTTCCCCAAACATTAAAAACC
>JADYZM010000082.1 GCA_020853105.1 Flavobacteriales bacterium
CTTTTTCGCCGGTTTCAGGATTTAGTCTTATTTTATAGTTTTTCCCTTCAAGTGTAACACCTAAGTCCATTCTGTGATAATTTGGCATACGTGATCCGTTTCTATCGGAATAAAGGTTAATAATTTGTCCATCAATAACATATTTTCCTGTTGGAAAAGTAACCGCATTTCCGGTGTAGAAAACAAATGTTGATGAAATTTTTAATCGTTCAGAAATATCGTATTGCAAAACTACTGCTAAATCATGCGTTCTGTCTTGTTTTGCAGGATACCAGATTCCTTTATTTATTTTGTCGTATTTTACTTCAGTTCTTGCTAGTGTATAGCTTATCCATCCAGTAAATAATCCTTTTTTACGTTTTATAAAAAATTCAAGACCATAGGCTCTCCCTTTACCGTAGAGCAATTCACCTTCAACCGTTGGGTTTAGTGTTATTTCAGCTCCTGTTTTATAATCTATTGTGTTTTGAACTGTTTTGTAATAGGTTTCCACTGAAAATTCATAGGCATTGTTTTTGAAATTTTTAAAATAACCCAAAGCAACTTGGTCGGCAATTTCCGGTTTAATATTGTTGCTGCTGGGGAGCCAAGTATCGGTTGGGTTGTTTCCTGATGAGTTTGAAAGCAGGTGGAGATTTTGAAACATCCTGTTGTATGAAGCTTTCAAAGAAGTGCTCTCATTCAGGGTAAAGTTTAGGGCAAGTCTGGGCTCTATTCCATGATATGAAACAAGGATATCGTTTTCTTTGTATTTTATTGTGTCAGAAATATCACCTTTGTTGTTGTATGAATAAAATTCTCCGGGTCCAATTTGAGAAAAATTAGAATAACGAATACCATAAGTAGCAGACCACTTTTCGTTAAATTTCTGTTCGTTACTGATGTAAAGGGCAGATTCAACGGAATAACGATTTTCAATTTTTGTGTTACCAATAGATTCACCATTTGATGTAATTTCTCCGGGGTCAAAAGTATGGTGAATCACATTACCACCAAATTTCAGCTTATTTTTATCGTTCCAAAAGAAGTCAAAATCTTGTTTGAAATTCCAGTCTTGTATTTGTGAGTTGATAGCAAATCCTGCTGTTTTGATGTCAATTTTATAGTTGTAATTAGAAAAAATTACAGATGAATTGCCAAATAGTTTATCGTTAAACAGGTGGTTCCACCGAATTGTAGCGGTGGAATTTCCCCAGTCAAATGCAAATCGGTCAGCAAAACCAAAATTATCTCTTCCAAAGTATCCGGAAATAAACAATCTGTTCTTATCATTAAATTGATAATTTGCTTTTAAGTTTAGGTCATAAAAATAAAGTGTAGTATTTTTTTGAGTTTCATCGTTAGATAATTTTAAAAACAAATCGGCATAAGTTCTTCTTCCACTAATGATAAATGAACCTTTGTCTTTAACAATAGGAGCTTCAATGGTTAGTTTTGATGAAATTAACCCAATTCCACCGGTAGCAGAGAGTTTTTTTGTGTTTCCTTCTTTCATTTTTATATCCATTACAGAGGATAGTCGTCCTCCATACTCTGCGGGAATTCCTCCTTTGTAAAGTTTTAAATCCCTGATGGCATCTGAATTAAAAACCGAGAAAAATCCCAGCAAGTGAGAGGCATTGTAAACGGGAGCTTCATCAAGTAGAATTAAATTTTGATCAGAGCTTCCGCCACGAACAAAAAAACCGGCATTTCCTTCACCCCCAGATTTAACACCGGGGAGGAGTTGAATGGTTTTTAAAATGTCGCGTTCACCAAACAACACAGGGATACTTTCAATTTCCTTCATATTGATTTTTGCAACACTCATTTCAGTAGAACGTATATTTTCATCTTCTTTTTCAGCACTAATTTCTACCACGTTTAAATCGGTTGAACCTGATGAAATTTGAATGTTATTTTTTAAATTCTTGAATAAAACAGCTTTAAATTCAATTGTTTTGTAGCCAACATAAGAATATTGAATGGTATAGTTTCCTTTTGGAAGAGTTAATGAGTAAAAACCATACACATTGGTTACAGTTCCAACCCCGGGTAATTCTTTCACAAAAATGGTTACTCCAATTAAATCTTCTCCATTACTTGCATCTTTAATATTTCCACTTAATGTGAATTTTTCTTGTGAAAAAATATTGGTAGATAGTATGATTAAGACTGTTAAAGCCCAAAAATATTTTTGCATTTTAAATACCTTCGTAAAATAATCTAACAAGATAAGAGTACGCGAAGTTAAACATATTAATCAGGAATGTTTTAATGTGTAATTTTTTCTTAGTAGCTATAGCAACAGTAGTGTAGCTAAAAAACTAAGGGAACTTTCAAAAACATAGGAAAGTGGACTTTGTTGTTGTTTCAAATAAACTAAATAGAATGTACTAAAATTCATATAAAAAAATTAATTTTAAGATTCTGTATTGATGTATTGAATTCTTATTTTGAAAAATAAAAGTTATTTGTTTTTATTTGCTGGATTAGCCTTATTATTTGGTTATTCTATTATTTCTTTTTTTCAAAATACAGATTCAAAATACCAAAAGTTTGCTGATAAATTAAATGAAAAGCAACAGCAAGTTTTGTTGGTTTTAGAAAGTTTATTGGAAAATGATAACAACCGTTTCTTTTACCAAGAAAAAGAATTGGTAAATCTAAACAAAGAAGAGGGTATTAGTTTTTATGTTTTTGAAGCTAATAAGCTTATCTCATGGACAAATTCTACAGCACCATTTATCAGTATTGATGATTTTACTGCGGAAAATGGTATTTTGCTTTTAAAAAATGGGTGGTATCAATACTATAAAATAAAAAAGAAATCGACCACCTATTTGGGGTTGATTTTAATTAAAAATCAATATACGATTCAAAACAACCACATCAACTCAGGTTTACATAAAAGTTTTGGAATTAATGATGGTGTAGATATTTCACTTCAGAGGCAAGATCAAGCAAAAGACATTAAAGATGAAAAAGGCAATAGGTTGTTTTCAATAAAAATTACTACAATAAACTATCAATGGAGCAATGTTTGGGTATTTTTTACTTTCTTTTTGGGGTTTGTTATGATGGTTTTGTTTGTATATTGGTTTTGTAAACAACACCGTAGATTAAAAAAATATACTGTTCTGCTCAGTATGTTGTTTGTATTATCATTTTACGTGTTTTCTGTATTGTTTTCTGTTCCGCAAAATTTTTACCACCAGAAAATATTCAGCCCCACCATTTTTGGACAATCTAACTTTTTACCATCGTTGGGGCATTTTTTATATACAGCACTAACCATTCTATTGTTAACTATTTTATGGGTAAAGCAGCTTAAAAACAACACATCAAAAAACAATATTATTAAAGCGGTATTATTTATTGTTTTTATTTCAGTTTTAAATATACTTTTTACTAATTGGTTTCAGGGATTAATCAGCAATTCCAATATCAATTTCGATGTAAATTTTTTCCTCGATTTATCGGTATATAGTTTTGTTGGAATTATAATTGTGATGATTCTATATGTCTGTCTGGTTGTTTTAATAAATTACGGATTAATTTATTTTACCAGCAAACAAGTTAGTCGCACACAATTGCTTACTGTTTTTTGGGTTGTTGCTTTACTTTCTATTCTGCTTTCACACCTTATTTCTGAAACTGATTGGAAAATAAGTGCGTGGATACTCTTGGCGTTGCTCATTTTTGCAATTAGCAAAACCAACAAAATAAAATTTTATCAAACGGTTTTGTTAATGTTGTTAATTACAACTACCATAACTGTAGGGTTTGTAAAGTTTACCAAAGAAAAAGAACTGCTCAATCAAGAGTTTTTGATTAAAAAATTATCTAAAGAGGTTGATCCTATTACCGAATATTTGTTTGAAGATTTAACCCAAAAAATTAAAAACGATACTTTTATTGTAAAACACATACAAAATTATTGGGACAAAAAAGATGAAATAGACAGCTATATCATTGAAAAATACTTTTCAGGCTACTGGAATAAATATGATGTTTTCCCTTATTTATGCACAGATGAAGATACTTTGATTGTTCAACCGGAAAATGGAGAGGTAGGTTGTGTTGATTTTTTTAATTCCAGAATTGAAAATGAAGCTGTTGCCCCAAATAGTTTTAATAAAAATATACAGTTTTTATACAACACCGAAGGTGTAGGGAGTTATTTGGGGAATATTGTTGTCAAATCTCCAGATACTTCATTTTCAATAGCTAATTTGTTTATTGAATTGTGGCCAAAACTTTTGTCGAACAGCGAGGGTTACCCTGAACTATTATTAAACGAAAAAGAGATTGGAACAACTGTAAACCTTACTAAATATTCATTTGCTAAATACAAAAAAGGTAAACTTGTAAACACAATTGGAGAATTCAATTTTAGTATAGAATTGACCAAAAATTTGCATTTTAATGATGCAGGGTATTTGATACAACATTCCAATAATCAGCATCATTTATATTATCAAAGCGATAAAAACACGGTAGTTATTTTAAGCTCGATACACAAAACCTTTTTCGATTATCTTACCACTTTTTCGTATTTCTTTATTTGTTGCAGTATTTTTATTTTAATACTTGGTTTAATGTCTAACATAGAACCATTTAATTGGCGAATCGCTTTAACTGATTTTAGCACCAAAATACAGTTTTTTATTATTGTTTCAACATTCTTGTCGTTTGTTATGTTTGGTTTAGGTACATCATACTACATAGAAAAACAAAATGTGGAAAAAAACATTCGAAACCTACAGGAGAAACTCCAAACAATAGTTGCTGAACTGAATACTGATTTTGGCGACAAAGAAACTTTTGAAGGTGTAAACCCCGATTTTATTACCAATTATCTAATTAAATACTCTAATATTTTTTATGCAGATATTAATTTATATGATGTAGAAGGAAAACTTATTGCTACTTCTCGACCAGAAATCATTGAACGAGGTTTAATCAGCAATCGAATTAATCCACACGCATACCAGTCGCTTATTTTTCAAAAAAAATCATCATTTATTCATGACGAAAGTATTGGTAATATGAATTATCTTTCAGCATACGTACCTTTCAGAAATGTTGAAAACCAAGTAATAGCATATCTTAATTTGCCCTATTTTGCTAAACAGAATCAGTTGGAAAAGGAACTTTCTCAATTTTTCACCGCATTAATTAATATTTACGCCTTGCTGTTTTTGGTTTCGATTTTTATTGCAGTAGCTTTTGCCAATTATATTTCAGAGCCAGTAAGGTTAATTAAGAACAAGATTAGCGCTTTGCAATTTGGATCGAATAATGAACTGATAGAGTGGCATTCTAACGATGAAATAGGAGGTTTGGTGAGTGAATATAACAAAAAGGTACTTGAACTCGAAAAAAGTGCTGAGCTGCTTGCAAAGTCAGAACGAGAGAGTGCTTGGCGAGAAATGGCAAAACAAGTGGCGCATGAGATTAAAAACCCACTTACCCCCATGAAATTGAGTATTCAGCACTTAGAACGTTCAGTAGCCGATAATCCTACAGACTTACCCGACCGTATTAAACGAACTGCTAAAATATTAATCGAACAAATAGATACATTGACCAACATTGCTAACGAGTTTTCGAGCTTTGCTAAAATGCCTAAAGCCAATGAGCAAGAGTTTAATCTTATTGAGATTTTGGAAAGTATTGTTGATTTGTATAAAGAAGAACAAGTAGAATTGGTTTTTGAAAACCAGTGTAAAAAACATGCGTTGCTCATTGCTGATAAAGATCAACTCAACCGAATGTTTTCTAACCTAATTAAGAATGCTATTCAGGCTATTCCTGAAAACCAACAAGGAAAAATTGAAATTATTACTCGGTGTGATAAAACACACTACACCATAACTATTACCGATAATGGAACAGGTATTCCTGCAGAATTGCATGACAAAATATTTACTCCAAATTTTACCACCAAAACAACAGGTATGGGCTTAGGGTTAGCTATGGTAAAGAACATAGTAGAAAACATAAATGGTAGCATTAGCTTTGCAACCGGCAAGAATGGTACTTGTTTTACAATAATTATCCCTTTTAGAGAAACTAATGTTTAATTACCTTACTAATTCTCTGTTTTTTATCGGATGTAATTCTTAATAAATATACTCCACTATTTACAGGTAACGTTAGTTTTACAACACTGGTATTCACGCTTTGTTTAACGATAACTTCTCCTAAAAGAGTTAAGAGTTCAACAGATGAATTGCTATAATCATCACTGATGCTGATGTAAACAAAATCCTTAGATGGATTGGGGTAAATGTTAATTTTATTCTCATCAGTACTAGAGCTAATTTCTGTAACTATTGGTGCGATTACATTTATACTGTTTATTCCTGCTGATTTAGAAACTGATGTAGAATCGCAGTAAGTTTTAGTGCAATTGCTATCTGAAATTGTTAAACAGACTTGATAATTTCCAATAGTAGAATAAGTATGCTGTGGATAAGGGAGCGTTGAAGTGTTTCCGTCTCCAAAATCCCACAAATATGAGCTGATGTTTCCAGATGATGTGTTTACAATGATTAGATTTAAAGAATCAGTAGGATTGAGATATGAATAAAATGAAGCAGAACTCGCTGTATCGATTGTTAAATTAATAGTTATTAAACTATCACAACCTTCAAAGTTTGGAATGGTATCAAAATAAGTTCCATCAGTCGAATACGTGTAATTCCCACTAGGAACAGTATAACTTTCACAAACTTCGATATCTAGTGTTGAACTGCTTTCTGGACAATAATATACACAATTGGAGTTAGCTATGCAGTTCCATTTGGTGATTTCTACAGCATAATTCCCTGCAGAGAAAGGATAGAAACTTGAATCGTTGGCACTAGTAATTGGATTCATAGTGTTGCAATCGAACCATTGATAAGTTGCGTTAATTTCGTTTGATACAAATGAATTTGAGTTAGTGGTTAAAGAGGTATCTATTACTTTTTTATTGAATGAAATGGTAATTAAACTGTCGCAACTATTAACGTTTGGAATGGTGTCGAAATAGTTTCCGCTTAAGGTATATGTTTGATTTCCGCTGGGTGAAGTGTAACTCTCTAACCCGCAAGAATCTATAACTATTGAAGATAAAGTTGAACAACCCAATCCTAAATCCAATTTAGCAACTAAAACGTCAGATATTCCTCCAGAACTTAAAGTTGTGCTACCATAGGTGGAACTTGTACTTTGTATATCTCCGGCAATATATAAATTGTTATCATTTACTACGGAATTAATTGCATAGTCAGTATTATTTCCACCTGCTGTCAAAGCAAAGAGAAAAGAGCCATTGGTGTTAAATTTTGCAACAACAAAATTGGTTGTCCCGTTATTAAAGAACTCAGCTGTATCGATAAATATAGATGAACTATTATAATCTGCCACCAGATAGACATTACTTCCTTCGTCAGTACAGACAGATGAGGTAAAATCAGAGTCAAATCCTCCGATTTGTTTTGACCAAACAAAATTACCATCAGAAGTGTTTATCTTCGAAAGAAAGATGTCGTTGCTGCCATAATTGATCAAAAGAGTTCCATTTATATTGAGTGAATTTGAAGCAAAGTAACCTGAAACATAAAGGTTATTTAATTTATCAAGTGCTATATCAATAGCAAAATCATTGGCACTCCCACCAACTTTTTGAGCCCAAACAACATCTCCATTAGAATTATATTTTGCTATGTAAGCATCTCTGCCTCCGGAATTTGGTAAGCTAAAAGGGGATAAAACCAAACTTGAATTGTAATACCATCCACACACATAAGAATTTCCAGTATCATCAGTTACAATAGAAAAAGGAGATGCAGTACAAGGTCCATCAATATTCTGAGCCCAAATTGGTGTTCCTGCAGAATCATATTTTGCAATATAGATATCAGGTATGCTATTACTGTTACTGAGCATTATAGAACCAAAAAATGAATTTGAACTATACCCAATAATACCTGTTTGGTAAATATTACCTAATGAATCAACACCAACACCGATACAGTAGTCTGTTTGTGCTCCGCCTGCTTTTTGTGCCCAAATTGCATTTCCATTTGAGTCATATTTTGCTATATAAATATCGGCACTACCTCCATTATTTAAAAAGATAGAAGGGCCAAAATAAGTAGTGGTGTAGAAAGCTCCTCCAATAATAATATTGTCGTTTTTATCAACAGCAATACCATAAGCATTGGCTTCTCCTCCTGGTGATTTTGCCCAAATAACATTTCCAATGGAGTCATATTTTACAATAAAAACAGATGAATAGTATGAAGGGAAAAGTTTAGTTAACCGAAAGCTTCCAAACTGAATACTGTCCGAAAAAGTACCTACAATATAAACATTGTTTTTTGAGTCTTTAGCAATATTTTCTGCTCGTTCATTATTTGTGTAACCATGATTACTTGCCCAATCCCATGTTGGATTTTGGGCTGAAGTAGAATAAGAGATGATATTCAGTAAGAAAAATAGGGTAAAATTTCTCATAATGATTTTTTTTATCAAAATATATATCTTTTAAAACTCATTAGACGTGTTGTAAGTCCCCCCTTTTTTCAACAGGTCTAAATTAGCATTTTTTTTGTTTTTAATTCATACGGTGTATAATTTCCAATTCCTGCATGCGGATGATTGTTGTTGTAGTCTTCTCTCCAAAGCTCTGCTTTAGCGCTTGGGTAATTTGGCTCTCACTAAATTTTGACTTTTTCATATTTCCAGTTTTAAAGTTATAACTTTTTAAACTGTTGAGTTTTTGGGGGGACTTACACAATGTCTAAATCTTGTTTATTTAAAAAAAAACCTAATCCAATCTTACCATTACAATAAGAAAGTTCTTCTACACCATTTTGTAACAAATTATTAAAAGTTAAAGCTATTGAATCACCAAATGATACATTAGATTAACTCAAATACAACATGATTCCAGGCAAACCCAACATAAGAGATAGGGTCATATCATTTGATTTCTCAACATGATTAATTAACAGTTCATTTATCTCAGATATTTTTCTACTAATTTCTTCTTTCATAAACTATTATCAATTACAGTTAAAAATTCTTCAATTGTTAGTTTTTTATTGAGAAATTGATATTGAAAATTAGGATATAATGCTGTAGGTTTTATATTACTACCGTAATCTACCTTCATACCTGTAAAACTAAAAGTTCGCCCATTTAAAGTAGCTGTAGTCACATTACCATTACAACCAGATGATCTAGTACCAATTAAATATGATTTAGGTAATTTACTCAGAAAATATGCTATGCTTTCTCCGTAACTAAGTGTTTTATGATTTATAAGCACAAATATTTTTTTATAATTAATTTTATTTTCATGCGAAGGGAGTATTTTCCAAAAGGTTTTTTCAAAATAAGTTGTATCAACGTTTGTAACTGGTATATTCATAAAAGAATCTACCATCTCTGTTGTGCTTAAAGAAGATAGAAAGCTATAACATTCTCCCGATGGTCTTCCTCGCATATCTAAGAATAAATAAACATCTTTAGAAGTATTTGCACTTAAAAACTCAATTGAATTTTTAAAAGAATTTGTTGTTAAATCAACATATATTATACTATCATTAATTATTTCTTGTTTATTTTGGGGTAAGTATTGATTCTCCCATGATAAATAATCCACCAAAGTTAAGTGATTAGTGATTTTTAAACTCTTTGTATTACCATCTTTATTAACGAAAGTTAAAGTAAAATTATTTGTATCTTCTACAACCCTTAAATTATCAATCAATTTATCTACAACAGAATTTGGACTAGCACTCGATACAACTTGCTTGTAATAATTTATTTTATCTCCAATCGAAACATTATTAATTGCTACAATTTCTGTATTTTGTAATTCCTTAAAAAGTGGGTGGGTTTGAAGAATTTTTAAAGTATTATTTGATGTCAATACCCAATCAACACCTAATAGAAATAAACTAGACTTTTTCTTAGTTGTTCCTTTTAGTACAATATGATCATCTTCTAATAATGCTGTGTAGCTTTTTAAAATATCTAGCAAATCTCCATCATTAGAATCTATAATTTTTTTAATATAGCTTTCAAACTGAGCATTTATTTTTTCTACTTTTATTTTATCGGGGTAAAACTGATTACAAATTGCATTTATCATAATCAAATTGGTCAGGTATTCATTTTTTTTTGACCCTGAATGGTGTTTAGTAGATGGAGCATTAACACTTTCCTTTTTACAACTGAAAGCAGGAAAGGTTAAGGAAATGTTATTTGATATCTTTTTAAATTTCAGATAGTTATTTTTATTCGTTTCAAGTCTTTCTGAAAAATAAAACGAGTTATTTTCTTCGGCATAACCATGAAAGTTAGTATAATATCCTATATTACAATTATTTAATGTGTGTGAGTTATTATCAGATATGTTGTTTGAAAAATTAATCATTGGTAGAAATGAAAATGACTTAGTAAGTAATTTTGTCATTTGAATAGATTCATTTTGTAAAATTGTATCAATATTCCATTCAACGAAGCTAATCCAATTAGGGGATTTAAAATCACTATCAGGGTGGAAGTACCTCAAGATTTCATAACTTTTAGAGAAAGTGATTATGTTTTTTATTTTCAAACTATCCTCATTCGAGGCTGAATTTGATAAACTAAAACATAGGTGAATTATTAATAGTATCAATTTTTTACACATACTAATTAAAAAATATATTAAGTGTACCCACTTGAGGTACACTTAATGGTTAGTTTTAAATTTGATTAAACTTAACTAGGGTCGCATGCGAATCTACAAGTAAGCGGTTCTGTGCCACTCACACAGTTTGATTCACCCGATCCACATTCTATATTCTTAGAAGATATAGGTGAATCAGCCCCTCCCACAACATTTCCCATTTGCTCATCGTTTAATTTTGCAATTGTTTCTTTGTTTAAAGAAAGTTTGCCTTTTAATTGAATTTTTTTCATTTTATAATTTTTTTTATCAAAATATATATCTTTTAAAACTCATTAGACGTGTTGCTTTTCTTTTTAAGTTCTTTTTTCAAAAAATAAAGCTATTCTTTTTTAATTAACTTTGGCTTTTATTTTTCAAATACTTTATGTACGCATTAAAAGATTACATCAATAGAGCAAAAAAATTTGTTAATAACAAAGCCAATTTAGGCCCAAGAAAGTTGGCAACATTGATGATTTACGCCACCGACTTATGTGATTCGAGATGCAAACATTGTAATATTTGGGCAAAACGCCCGGTAAAATATCTGTCTTTCGATAAGATTAAAGAAATCATGAAAAGTAAAGCCATATCAAAAGATACAGCAATTGGTTTAGAAGGAGGTGAGTTTCTGTTGCACCCTGAGGCATTGCAAATTATGGAATGGTTTTCTAAAAATCATCCCAATTTTGATTTGCTTTCAAATTGCTTAAAACCGGATAGCTTAATTGAAGCGGTTAAAAAATATCCGCCTAAAAGATTGTATATCTCTCTCGATGGTGATAAAGAAGCATACTTGCATATGAGAGGCAAAGATGGGTATGAAAAAGTGATTCGTGTGATACAAGAGTTAAAAAATATAGTGCCGATTTCCACTATGTTCACTCTGTCGCCTTACAACAATTTTAATGATATGCGACATGTTGCAGAGGTATGTAAACGTGAGGGAGTTGATATGCGTGTAGGAGTTTATAACGATATGAGTTTTTTTGATACAACTGATAAAGCACATAAAACAGGAATTGCTACTAAAACTGCTGAAGCACCAATACCCAATTATATTGATGCAAATTCACCCGAAGAAGTGTTGGTAGAAACCCACAAAGCAATTTCTACGGAACTAAAAGACGATAACTTTAAAGAAAAAATCCCAGCAATTATCAGAGAATTTAAAGAGAACTATGACTTTTTGGTTCTTTATGATGAGTGGAGAAAGGGAGATTTAAAAATGACTTGTAATAGTATAATTGATTCTTTGTGTATTTTACCCAATGGAGACGTTCCACTTTGTCAAAATTTAGATGTTAAAATTGGAAATATATTTAAAAATACACTTGATGAAATCATAAATAGCAAAGAAACAAAAACAACACAAAAACATTACCAGCACAATTGTAATGGCTGCTGGGTGAACTTTCATAGAAAATATGATATTGTTTTACACCGCATGTTTGAAAAATATTTTGGGAAAGGCATAACCGAGAAAATGTTTGGACGTTATCAGTGGGAGTCAGATCGCAAAAAGACTTATGCTCAGTACATGAAAGAAGTAGAAGCTAAGTACGCATAGCAAATTCTTTTTACTTTTTTAAACAATTTGTCCTTTTTAGTAAATATTTAATTTTTATTATAGAATAAAATATTGCGTATGCTTTAAAATACGGAATATTATGTTTGTTTTTATTTAAACAAAAAAATTATTAGTAATATTTTTGTTGTTTTATCAACAATTGAAACATTTTTGTTTTATACTTTGTAAAAGAACCCAAAGGAATTCCAAAAAATTAATGATGCGAGTAAAAATGAATCATCAAAATGATGAGGTGAGTTAATATTGTTAAACACTAAAAAAGTAAAGCTATGAAAACACTACACAAATATATTGCAGCTGTGTTGTTAATGGCAACAACTGCAATGGCAAACGCATTCAATCCAAATTTGCCTACAGGAATAGTTTATCAGATTTCATTAAACAGTAACGATATTCAAAAATCACAACAAGTCATACAAGAATATCCCTATTTAACAAGAATAATTAAAGGAAATACATCGGTTTATGTATTTGGAAATTACCAAACATTTTCAGAGATTGATTCAGTAAAAATGTTGTTGGAAAATAAAGGATGTAGTGCAATTGAGATACTAGCCTATAAAAATCAATTGGAAATTTCTGTTGCTGAGGCAATCTCTTTACAATACAAATCAGATATGCTAACTGACGAAGCTTCTCAAGAAAGAACAAAAGGCAAAAAAATATCAACTCGAGAAGTTAATCACCTTTTAGATGTTCAACGTTCAGGTCTAAAACACTATTATGCACTAGCAATTCCTGTTAAATCACACGAAACAGTTGATAAATTATTAGAGCAGTTAGGCAATGAACAAGTGATTGAAATATGTTCTGACAGCGAAATATTTTCCATTGGAAAATTTGAAAAACTAGAAGATGTTTTAAAAACAAGACAAAGATTTTTAAATGCAGACGTTAAAGATGTTTTTGTAATGGCTCAAATTTCTAATGAAACACTTGATGTTGATGACTATAAAGATTTTGCTATAACTATCCAAGCGATGGTTAATGATTTAGCTGACAACTAATGCCCCAATACCCAGTTTCCTCAACACGAACCCGAATGAATTCATTCGGGTTCTTTTTTATGAGTTCTGACCAACAATAATTGTAATCTTTTCAATTCTAAATAATAGTAAATTTGCGACATGCAACATAAGCACAAATTAACTGACTGGTTACCAACCACAAAAAAAGAAGTAGAACTGAGAGGCTGGGATTCTTTAGATGTTATTTTGATAAGTGGCGATGCTTATGTCGATCATCCTGCGTTTGGAGCTGCTGTTATTGGTAGAATAATTGAAAGTATGGGATTAAGAGTTGCAATTGTTCCACAACCCAATTATAAAGATGATTTAAGGGATTTTAAAAAACTGGGTAAACCGAACTTGTTTTTTGGAATTACCGGTGGCTGTATGGATCCCATGATTAATCATTACACAGCAAATAAAAGATTACGCTCTGAAGATGCCTATACTCCGGGTGGACAAACCGGATTTAGACCCGATTATGCAACCACTGTTTATACAAAAATAATCAAACAATTATTTCCTGATTCTCCTGTAGTTATTGGAGGAATTGAATCATCTTTGAGAAGGGTTACTCATTATGATTATTGGAGCGACCAACTAAAACCTTCGATTTTAGTGGATACGAATGCCGATTTATTGGTATATGGAATGGGCGAACAAGCATTACGTGAGATTATTACGTTGCTTAAAAAAGGAGTCCCTTTTAAGTCATTGACCACAATTAAACAAACAGCATTCTTGGTTGACAGCGACACACCAATACCTAAAAATAAAAATTGGGCTGATAAATTGCTTAATTCACACGAGGCTTGTCTTGCAGACAAAAAAACCTATGCTTCTAATTTCAAACATGTAGAACAAGAATCGAACAAACTATACGCCAATAGGTTGTTGCAAAAAGTTGGAAATAAGACTTTGGTAATTAATCCACCCTTTCCTACAATGACTGAGGAGTTGATTGATGCTTCGTTTGATTTGCCATACACACGACTCCCACACCCGAAATACGAAAAAAGAGGAACAATTCCTGCTTTTGAAATGATTAAATTTTCAATTAATTTACATCGCGGATGCTTTGGAGGGTGTAGCTTTTGTACGATTTCAGCACATCAAGGAAAATTTATTGCCAGCCGTTCCAAAAAATCTATTTTGAAGGAAGTTGATAAAGTGGTTGAAATGCCAGATTTTAAAGGTTATATTAGTGATTTGGGAGGTCCTTCAGCAAATATGTATCGGATGAAAGGTAAAATTCAAGAGATTTGTGATAAATGTATAAGCCCCTCATGTATAAACCCTGTAATTTGCCACAATTTAGACACAACACACAAACCACTTACAGATATTTATCAAGCTGTTGATGCCCATCCAAAAGTAAAGAAGGCTTTTGTCGGCAGTGGCATTCGATACGATATGTTGGTTCCTGAGTTTAATAAAAATGCCGATAAAGAGGACTTAGATAATTTTACAGAACAACTGATAACAAAACATGTTTCCGGCAGATTAAAAGTAGCCCCTGAACACACATCAGATGCTGTTCTAAAAATAATGAGAAAGCCATCATTCAAAAACTTTCATCTGTTTAAAAATATTTTTGATAAAATCAATACTAAGCACAAGCTAAACCAAAAGTTGATACCGTATTTTATATCAAGCCATCCGGCTTGTCAACTAGAAGATATGGCTAATTTGGCTGCTGAAACGAAAGATATGGGATTTCAGCTAGAACAAGTTCAGGATTTTACACCAACACCTATGACTGTTGCAACTGAGATATATTACTCAGGATATCATCCCTACACACTTCAACCTGTATTTACCCCAAAATCTAAAGAAGAAAAACAAGACCAGCATCGTTTTTTCTTTTGGTATAAAAAGGAAAGCCAGCAGTGGATTAAAAATGCATTATTAAAAGTAGGTAGGCCTGAGTTGGTTAAAAAATTATTACCATTTCAGTTCTATCAAAACGAAGACAAACATCGTGTCAAAACTAAAAAATAGATAACATGATTTCAAAAATTAAAACATGGATTAAGCTTGGTGATTTATTTATTGATGAAGATAATATTCGGTCAATCAAAAAAGTTGGAAAATATACAATTATTGAAAAAATCCAAGGAGAACCTATAGAAGTTGAAATATCGTATCACAAAGTAAAAAAATTGGTTAAAACCCTTTAATTATAAGCCGGACAAGGAATGTTTTTAGCACCACCTCCATCACCTATTCCGCCAGCACTACATCTGCTAAAGCTTAGCATAAACTCGTGAGTATAGTTTCCATATATTTTGTTGAGCGGAAAATCAAATGCATATCCAATAGCTAATCCTTCTAATATTCTAAGTTTTATTCTTGCATTTGCAGCTTCTCCAACTCGGTAGCCCAAGCCAAAACCTATTGTGTTTTTATAATCCCATTGCATGTTTAAATCAAGAGCAGGAGGTCCCATAATATCAGCTTTCAATAAAAAGGATTTAAACCAATCCCAATTACCAAAGGGTGTAGTGTTTCCCCAACCTATATAATATTGGTTGATTTGAGTGCTTTTTCCAACGGGCAAATCTTTAAAATACAATTGGTTAATGGAAAAGCTATAGTATGTACTTTTGTTATACAGAAGAATACCGGGCATAATGTCCGGATACATTAATTCAGATACTGATGCACTGGCTAAAACTGGATCAGGGTCTAGTGGGCTTGTGGCGAAACTTACAACATATTGTTGAATACCGGCAAAAACACCAACTGCTCCGGTGTATTTACTTGATAATTTTTTGTGATATGCATAACCCAGTTTAACATAAGTTCGAGTTGTTATATGAACTTCATCTTGTTCAACATATAAGCCAATTCCATGTTTACCTGTTCCTTTTGAATGTTTTGGTTTAAGGGTGTGTTGAAGACTGGCAAATGAGCTGGTTGGTGCTCCCCTAAAACCCATCCACTGCAAACGAGTGCCTGCCTTAAATTCAGTACACTTTGTTGTTCCGATAAACGCAGGATTGTATCCTAAATTATTGAATGAATATTGAGTATAATGAACAGATTGTTGAGCCATTGCTTTGCAATTAACCAAAATAACCAATATACAATATAGTCTTCTTAACATTATCTAAGTATTGAAACGGGACCATTTTTAATAATAGTTTCCTGTTTCTCAAATTCAAGTTCAATTATGTAATAGTATGTAGATACAGGCATATCAACAGCCATATATTTTGCATCCCAGCCCTCAGTGTTTGTATATCCTGATTTGTAAAAAACCCGTTGACCCCATCGGTCAAAAATATACACTTTGTTTTTTGGATAAAATTGAATATTGTTTATAGTCCAAGTGTCATTATATCCATCGCTGTTTGGTGTAAAAACTTCTTGTGGAATAATGGGCGGACATTCAATGGCGTTTACATCAACCCAAGTAGTATCCTGACAGCCTTCGCTGTCGGTTATAATAAGCGGATAACTACTAACAGGGACATCTTGCATGTAATCTGTTCCTGAAATTTGACCGTTATCGGTTTGTAGATAATAGGTGTAAGGCGGTGTCCCTCCCTGTACATTTGTTATTTGAACGTCTGCTTTTGGTTGGTTACATTCTTCAATAATGACTTGGTATGAGGCTTGTAGAGAGATTGTGTTTATACTGGAACTAGAATAGGCAGAATCTTGTGGACAACCGCTGTTTGAAATCATAATGAGTCCAACATTTGCCCAATTTGTAGAAGTAGTGAAAGATGTTCCATTTCCAACAGTATCTCCTCCCATTATCCAATAATATTGCGGATTTGAACCGCCATTTGTTGGGTTTGCAGTGAATTTTACACTTGTATTTTTACAAAGAGAACCCGTTGGATTGGCTGTGATAGAAACACTTACAGGACATTGCGAATAACAAATAACTGCAATGCTAAAAAAAACCGTTGAAATGAGTAGTTTTTTTATCATTCGGCTAATTTACAATAAAATTTATTCTCTGTTTTTGAATGTTATGAATTAAATAAATTTGGCTGTTTGAATGAATTTATATAAATTGGCTTCCTTTTTATTTTGAGTTTATTCATGTTTCGACTTCTAAATTACATACCGCTCTTGTTTTTATCATTGTTCTCAATTGCAAATGCAAATGAAGTAGAGGTTGAAAACAAAATTTTAAAATCAGAAAATGATGTTTACCATATTTCTACAACCATAACATGTAAAGAGAATTCTGGAATATTACGACTATCAATTTCTGTTCCTGATGAATATGAATTTAAACTTTATAATGACCCTAACTTATTGATTGATAATAGAAACAATACAATTAAATTTTATACCAATTTTGAATCGGGCAATACCATTGAAATTCATTTTCGATTGAGTAAAAAATCTAAAGAAACAATAGAGGCTGCAATTCCAACTCATACAGAATATACCATTGATGGAATAATGAAAATGATAGATAAAGAAATTGTGCTTTCTTCAAATGAAACTATTCCAATTCAACAAATGGATAGCATTAGTGAATATCACGAAGAAAAATCTAAACAGGCAGAAATTGCTATGTTACCAGAGAAAACAAAAACACTTCCTGTAAATAAGCCACAATCCAAAGAAAAAATAAAGAATGAGGAATCTTTATCGATGCCGGCAGGATATAATTCATCAACAAGTAATGAATTCGGTACTGGAGATAAATCATATTCAGTACAAATACTTTCGTTACAATTTTTTAATGAAAAACGATTGATAGAATTTTTGAACGCTTATAATATTAAGCAGTTAGAAACCTACAAAAAAGAAATTAATGGTGTGGTGAAAATATACATTGGCAAATATAAATCCTATGATGAAGCTAAGGCTTTGAAAGAAAAATTAATTCGAGAAAATAGGCTGACAGATTCTTTTATTGTAAGTTATTAGAACCACTTTTTTTTCTTAAAATAAAACAACATTCCGACTGCCAATAGAATCATAACTAGCATTGCAATTGGATATCCCCACTTTAGAGTTAATTCGGGCATGTATTCAAAATTCATTCCATATACTCCTGCAATAAAAGTAATCGGGATAAAAATGGTCGAAATAATAGTAAGTACTTTCATCACCTCATTCATTTTATTGCTCATGCTTGTCATATACAAATCCATTAAACTGGAAGTGAGATCTCTATAGGTTTCAATTCCATCAAGAACTTGCACACAATGGTCATAAACATCACCTATATATGTGCTAGTATCCTGTGAAATTAATTCGGAAGACTCCTTTTGGAGTTTTGAAATAGCTTCTCGTAAAGGGTATGCCGATTTTCTTAGCAATATCAACTCTCGCTTCAACTCTTGAATTTGTTTGTGATTTTCAGATTTTGGGTTATCGTGAATTTGATTTTCTAATACCTCTATATCTGAACTTACCTTTTCAAGTGAGTAGTAAAAACTATCAACAATAGAATCAATAATTCTGTAAAATAAATAATCACATTTTGAATTTCGTACCTTAGAATCATTTCGTTCTAAATCTGTTTTTATAATTTTAAAAACATCACTCTCTTTTTCTTGGAATGTTAGAACAAATGAGTTGCCAATAATTATGCTTATTTGCTCATAATTTGATGTGGTACCATCAGTTTTACTAAAAAGTTTTGCTACAAAGAACAAATAATTGTTTTGTTTTTCAAATTTTGGGCGATGGTCGGTGTTTAAAATATCCTCTAAGTGAAGTCTATGGATTTTGAATTTTTCGCCAATTATTTTCAAATAATCTACATTGTGAAGCCCAACAAAACTTAGCCAATTTTGATTGTTCAGGTCAATTTTTGAACTAATTTCTTCAATGTTTGAGCTTACGTGTCGGTTGAATTTATGTGTAGAAAATTCAATAAACTCAACTAAACTGTTTTCAGAAACTATTTCACCATGAAATTCTAAGTTTCCGGGAGCCAGCCCTTTTTTATTTATAAATTTCTTCTTCAACGTTAAACTGTTAGTGAGTTTATGACTAAATGTAGTTATTTTTTTGTTTTGTAAATGTAAAAAGTTTTGCAGATAACTAAATAGATTTTGAGAATAACCTATAAAAACATCATATTTACCGATAAAACAGTTAGAATTGCCTATTTAAAATTTTTTTACAAAAAAGTTTTTTTAACTAATATAACTTTTATATTTGAGCCGTTTATCAATTTAATTTGTGATGAAAAAAATTGTAGCAAAGTATTCAAAGTTACCACTCGATTTAAAAAAATTAGTTAAAGAAAAACTAGAAAACGAGGAAGTTAAGTTTTTTAATTTTCCATATCAAGGAGGGTTGGAAGAGGGCTTTTTATTAGAAGGTGTGAAACTAGACGGAGAAGAAGTCAATTATTTAGTAATTGTTGATATTGAGAAGAAATCTAAATTCAAACCTTCAGATGAAGATGATGAAGATGATGAAATAGATGAATTGGAAGGAGTTTCAGAAGGTATTCCTGACGTTGATGCAGATGATGAGTTCAAAGATGATGATGTTGAAGAAAGCGATGATGTTGATGAGTTTGATGATGACGACGATGATGACGACGAACCGATAGATGAAGGTGTCGATGATGATGATGACGAAAAATAAGATATAACCAAAGCCACTATTTTAGTGGCTTTGGTATTTTATTTTGTTATCCAACCATTCAATCAAGTCAATTTCAAAGTGAAATGTTTTTTTGTTTTTAATGCTTTCCATGTGACTTTTCAGGTCAACTAATCTTTTGTGCATTTCTTTCTTTGACGTCGAGCTGTTAATCTTAGAAATTTCTTTTATAAAAATGGAATCATACAAACACAATAAGCGGTGTTTTTTTAAAAAATTCATGTGGTTGATAGCGATACTTTCTAAATAATCATAATGTCCCATTTCAAAATGAACCAAGATGTTAAATAATAATGTAGAACCAACAACATCAACACGAATTAGTTTTTGATAGTTAATTATTTTATTAATAAAATGTAGCGATTCTTTGAATTCACCACAATGAAAGTTTATTACAACACAATAGTAGTGAATGAGTAGTTTTACCACGTCTGTCATTAAATCCGTTACAACGATATTTTCAGGTAATACGAGATGTTTAACCGAACTGTATTTTTTACTGTTTATGGCAGAATATAAAATAAAAATTAAAATTCTTGAATTGTAATACACGTTTGAATACTCTTCTTTGAATTTCATGTTGGTAACAGTATTAAACACTTTGTCAAACAATTGCTGGTCGTTGCACTGCAATGCATTTAACATAATATTATTGGCTGCTCCTAAATAAAATATCGGATTTTCTTCGATAAAAATATGCTGGTTTTCTTTTATAAACTTTTGGAGTTCTTTATGGTATCGTATAGAAGTGTCAAAATCACCAATTAATCGATGTAGAGAAGCTTTTAACACGTAAAAATCATAAGTTGCTTTAATGGACTTTGTTTTGGAAATATCGGAGAGTAACTCATGGTTTAATATTTCGTTTAATTTCTTTAAATCAGACTCATCTCTCACTTCATCAGATTCTCGCATTATAGCTGTAACATCGTTGATAATTTTTTTGTATTCCAGCGATGTAAAATAACTATCCATGATTTTAAAACGAACATCTTTGCTGTAATTCAATATTTTTGGTACTTTCATTGAGCCTGAAGTGATTATTCTTCTTTCCCAATAGTAGAGTTCTTCTAATACCAATTGGTATTCATATTTTTCAGCAATTAATTTTGCTTGGTTAATCAGTTTAATTGCCATTTTAAACTGACCTTTCCAAAACATAAGCTCAATATCTATTAAAAAGTTTTTTAGCCGAATACTGGATTTATATTCGGAATTAATTCCTCTGAGCTGTTTAAGTATAAAATTTTGTAAATAATTTTTAGTAAACCCTAAGTGTTTAATAAATGGTTTTTCTTTATTTGCTTCTATTAATTTATCCTCATCATATTCGTCTTGAGCAGAAATAGCGTAATAAAGGTCTAAGAAGTTCTTGTCTCCATCTGTTTTTTCAGCTGTTAGAACAATTGCTCGTTTTTCACCCTTAGACAAAGATTTTATTAATAAATGAAGTTCTTGTGACATAGTTAGAAAAATATTTGTAAAGCTAATAATTGATTTTATTTTTATATCGAAATATTTGTAATAATTTCTCTAAAATTTAGATTATTTACAAATAATCATGTTGAATTTTAAAGAAAATAAAATTTATATTACGTAAAATCAGATAGTTGTGATATAAAAATTTAAATTGAGCAACTGTTTACAAAAGAAATACGTCGCATATTCTTTTTTATTCATACAACTTTAAAAACCTAATAATATTATGGTTGAATTCCTAAAGTTTAGAGGTAATTTAATTTGAAATTTCTTTTACGTGTATATAAGTTTGTGCTATAAGCATTAATTAATATAAAAAATATCACGAATGGAAAGGGGTTTGAAGAGTATAAATTTATTGTTTATTTTATTACTTACGGCAGGGAATAACATTTTTTCTCAATCGGTAACCTTTACAACACCTGGAACAACCACATGGGTTGTCCCACCTTGTGTTACATCTATCACAGTACATGTGTGGGGAGGTGGAGGTGGAGGAGGCGGAGCTGCTTCAAATCAAAATCAAAGTGATGATGAAGCCTGTAGCCAGGGTGGTGGTGGTGGTGGCGGAGGCTTTGCCGGAAGAACCTACTCCGTAACTCCTGGCGAAACATATACTATCGTTGTTGGAGCAGGCGGAACAGGTGGGCCTGGTGGGACATCAAATGCTACTGCAAATAACGGTGGAAACGGAGGAACAAGTAAATTTTATGGGCCTGCGACAATTCCTTTTGGAGATTTAACCGGATACGGTGGAAACGGTGGTGGGGGTGCGTGGTCGAAAAATACCTCAAATGGGTTTAATAGTCATATAGGTTTTGACGGTGCCGGCGGGACTGGAAACGGAGGAGCAAATGGAACAAGTATGTTTAATGGAGGAAACGGTTCTTCTGGAAGACATAGTGCAAGTTGCTACGATGCAAGTGGTGCTGGTGGTGGAGGTGCTGGAACAGGTGCTAATGGTGGTAATGGAACTGCTCCAAATTCTTGTTCATTAAGAACAGGTGGGGCTGGTGGTTCTTCTGGTGGTGGTAATGGTGCAGATGGCGAAATTCTTACTTCATATTCTGTTTCCAGACAGTTTAAACCTGGTAAAGTTGGACAAGTTATTGGTGGTGGCGGCGGTGGAGCTATGATACATCTTCATAGTTGGCCAAACAGTTGGACTACTGTAGCTGGTGGTGCTGGTGCCAGAGGAGAGGTTAGAATAACATATACAACTCCATCTTTACCAGAACCTACATTCAATCCTATCTCGCCAATTTGCAATGGAGATGTTTTAGCTCCTTTGCCAACAACATCAACAAATGGATACAACGGAACATGGTCGCCAGCAATCAATAATGCTGCAACAACTACTTATGTTTTTACTCCTGACCCATCAGGACCTTGTGCCGATACGGCATCATTAACAATTGTAGTTAACTCGAAAACAACACCTACATTCAATGCTAGCACACCAATTTGCAGTGGCGACTTTTTGAGTCCTCTTCCAACAACCTCAACTAATGGTTTTTCTGGAACATGGTCTCCTGCTTTGAACAACACAGCCACAACGACATATACATTTACACCAACTGCTGGTCAGTGTGCTAATAATGCTACACATACAATTACTGTTAACAATAGTACAACCCCTTCTTTTAACACAGTATCACCAATATGTAGTGGTGAAACTTTGAGTCCTTTGCCAACAACTTCTACAAATGGTATTACAGGAACATGGTCTCCTGCTCTGAATAATACGACTACAACAACATATATATTTACACCAAATTCGGGACAATGTGCTAGTTCAACAACTGTAACGATTACTGTTAACAGTAGCACAACACCTACTTTCAATGCTGTTGCTCCAATTTGTAGTGGTGATGTGCTAAGTCCACTTCCTACAACTTCTACCAATGGAATAAATGGAAGTTGGTCGCCTGCAATAAATAACACAACTACCACTACATATACTTTTACGCCTAATATTGGTCAATGTGCAGCAACGACAACATTATCCATTACAGTTAATCCACCATCAATAACTCCTACTTTCAATGCCGTTGCTCCAATTTGTAGCGGTTATTTGCTAAGTCCACTTCCTACAACTTCTACCAATGGAATAAATGGAAGTTGGTCGCCTGCAATAAATAACACAACTACCACTACTTATACTTTTTCACCATCATCTGGACAATGTGCCAATAGTGCAACAATTATAATTACAGTTAATAGTTTGATAGAACCAAGCTTTAATTCAATACAATCAATTTGTACAGGTGAAACATTAAACACTTTATCAACAACCTCAATAAACGGAATTAGTGGTACTTGGTCTCCTGCGATAAATAATACGGCAACTACGACGTATATATTTACTCCAGACGCCGGACAGTGTGCTGATACTACAGCCTTGACCATAGTTGTAAATTCTATTCAAACACCTGTGTTTTCTACTGTTGCTCCAATTTGTAGTGGAGAAGTGTTAAATCCTCTTCCAACAACGTCAACCAATGGTTTTTCTGGAACATGGTCTCCTGCTCTGAACAATACAGCTACTACAACATATACATTTACACCAACTGCTGGGCAATGTGCGAATACAGCATCATTGACGATAACTGTAAATAATAGCGACACCCCAACATTTGCATCAGTTCCATCAATTTGTAGTGGGGAAGTGTTAACTCCTCTACCAACAACATCAACCAACGGAATCAATGGAACATGGTCGCCAGCATTAAACAACACTACAACTACAACTTATACTTTTACTCCGTCAACAGGACAGTGCGCAACAACAACGACTTTAACAATTACCGTAAACCAACCCAATGCAACACCTACTTTTACTGCTGTCTCACCTATCTGCAGTGGAGATGTTCTAAATCCGTTGCCAACTACTTCTACAAATGGAATTTCCGGCGTATGGTCTCCTGCTATTAATAATACAACAACAACAACTTATACTT
This sequence comes from Flavobacteriales bacterium, assembly GCA_020853105.1. Classification (GTDB taxonomy): domain Bacteria; phylum Bacteroidota; class Bacteroidia; order Flavobacteriales_E; family Vicingaceae; genus Vicingus. The sequence continues at coordinate 24,337 of JADYZM010000082.1, forward strand.
TCTTACCTGATGCCGGACAGTGTGGAGTGGGAACAACAATGAACATTGTTGTAAATCCACTGCCAAATTTAGTTGTTACAGACCCAACTCCAGTTTGTTCCCCAAATACGGTTGATATTACAGCTACTTCTGTTACTTCAGGTAGCACTTCAGGAACTTCACTTACATATTGGACAAACCCTTCAGCTTCTAACAGCCTAATTAATCCTTCATCTGTTTCAAACAGTGCCACTTACTATATAAAATCAACAACAGCTGATGGGTGTTCATTAATTAATCCTGTTACTGTATTGATTAATGAAAAACCTAATCTTAACATTACAAATCCTGAATCTGTATGTAGCCCGAATACAATTAACCTTACTGTGTTAGGAATTACTGCTGGTAGTACAGGCAACGGTAGTTTAAGCTATTGGCAAGATGCAAACGCAAGTATAGCGTTAACAAACCCTTCTTCAATAAATTCAAGCGGAACATATTATATCCAATCTACAACATCTGCTGGATGTAAAGATATTAAACCTGTTACTGTAACTATTGACACGATATCAATACCTACAATTAGTGTAAATGATACATCTGGTTGTGCTCCTTTATGTGTTCAGTTTTCTGGTTCTTCTAGCGGTTCTGTATCTTCTTGGCTTTGGAATTTTGGTGATGGTTCTGTGGAAAATACTCAAAATCCTTCCCATTGTTTTACAACATCGGGGCAATCTCAGACATCGCTAACTGTTGTGGGTGCAAATGGGTGTTCAGCTACTTCACAACCGCTAACTCTTAATGTTTATCAAAATCCATCAGCAAACTTTTATGCTTCCTCAAACACTATATCAATGTTACAAGGAGATAGCTCGGTTCAATTCTTTAACCAATCATCAGGAGATGTAACGCAATGGTTATGGACTTTTGGAACCAGTCCCGAAACATATTCAACAATTCCAAACCCGTCAATTGTATATCCATTCAGTAATCCGGGTACTTACACAGTTAACCTAACTGTTCAGAATGCTTACGGATGCTCCGACACCAAGTATCAAGAAATAATAGTTGAGCCATATTTTACTTTTTACATACCTAATGTTTTTACACCTGATGGTGATGGAAAAAATGATGTGTTTTTAGGTGTTGGAATTGGTATCATTGAATATGAACTCATGATATTTGACCGTTGGGGAGAAAAGATATTTGTTTCAGACAATCTATATAATGGTTGGGACGGAAAAGCTAAAGGTGGTAGCGAAATTGCCCAACAAGATGTATATGTTTGGAAGGTTAAAATTTTAGATATTCTAAATAAAAAACACGATTTAATAGGAAAATTGACTTTAATCAAATAATCGAGTAAAATTAAGTTGTAAATTAATCGTCTAAAAAGCTAAATAACTAAAGATAACAATTCAAAGCCTATGAAAACAATGATAAATACGAATATAAAGAAGATTTCTTTAGTCGTAACAATATTGCTTTTAACCATTGGTATTAAAGCACAAACAACTGTTCAGTTTGCTACCCCTGGTGCAACTACGTGGACAGTTCCTCCGTGTGTAACTTCTATAACTGTCCAAGTATGGGGTGGCGGCGGCGGTGGTGGCGGTGTTGCCTCTCGAAATACTTCAAACGGAGGTTCTGGGAGTGAAAAAGAAGCTTGTAGTGCTGCTGGTGGTGCTGGTGGTGGTGGTTTTGCTTCGAGAACTTATACGGTTATACCCGGTGAAACATATAATATTGTTGTAGGAGCAGGTGGTGCAGGTGGAGTTGGAGCAGGTGCAGGAACTACAGGAACAAATTTAAATAACGGTGCAACAGGAGGAACAAGTACGTTTTCAGGACCTTCCACTGTTGGACCAGGAACATTACAAGCATTTGGTGGTATTGGAGGAGGGGGTGCTCGTACCCAAAATTCATCTTCTTGGGGGCATGAAGGACATAATGGAACCGGAAGTTTAGGTGGTGGAGCAGCTAACGGGACAACTATGTATAACGGAGGTGCTGGAACAAATGGTGCACATAGTGGAAGTTGTACGGATAGAAGTGGTGCTGGTGGTGGTGGAGCAGGAACTGGAGCCGTTGGTGGAGATGGTGTATATAGAGCTTGTCCAAATCCGGGTATGTTTTCTGAAATGCTTGGAGGAATTGGCGGAGCAACTTTAGGAGGAAACGGTGCAGACGGTAGAACACTTGCTAATTTTTGTACAAGTTGTACTAGACCTTATGCAGGAGATCCTGGTTTAACTATTGGTGGTGGTGGAAGTGGGGCTTTAATTCACTTGAATGAATGGGCAAGTAGCTGGCAATATCAGTCTGGTGGTGCTGGAGCAAGAGGAGAAGTAAGAGTAATTTATTCTTCTGCTGCAATACCTGCAGCTCCTGTAGTAACAACTCCACAAAACTTTTGTATAACAGGACCTATTCCAACGGTTGCAGATTTAGTACCTGGAGGTCCAAATTATATTTGGTACACTGTTGCTGTTGGTGGTGTTGCATTACCTACAAATACTCCGATTGTAACCGGAACTTATTATGTTGCTGAAACAAATGGAAGTTGTGAAGGACCTCGTTCAGCTGTGGTTGTAAATGTAAATTATCAACCCACAGCAAATGCCGGTAGTGATGCTACTATAAATTGTGGACAAAGCGTAATGATTGGAGTAGTTCCACCGCCTCCAATGGCTGCTCCAGGCTGTAGTACTGCTGCTTCCATGACTCAAGCAGGTGGTGGATACTATGATGATGTTTATACAACAGGAGGCGTTGCCGGAGTGAATATCAACAATATGAATACATTAGTGAATGGGATTATGCCGAATTGGACAATTAGTCAATGGTATAGCAATTACACAAATCATATAGTACAAGGACTTCCGGGTGGTTCATTTATGTTAAATGTTGCTGGGCAACACGCAGGAGGAACAAACCCGAATAGAGTTAGAGTTTGGGTTGATTGGAATAACGACGGAACATTCTCAAATCCTGGTGAAATTGTCGCAACTACGGGAGCTGGAGGCACTAATTTTAATTTTACTAATATTCCTATCAATATCCCTGCAGCACAACCATTAGGTGATGTGAGAATGAGAATTAGATCAAAAGATAATGATGTGTTTACCGCAAATGATAAAGCTTGTGATAACCAATGGTGGGCACCAAATTTAGGTATATGGTTAACATTATCAGATGAAATTGAAGATTATACCGTTAGAGTGGTAAGTGGACCTGGTGGAAATGGACCATTTACTTATTCATGGACACCAGCTACCGGCTTAGATAATTCCACTATTGCAAATCCGACTGCAAGTCCTACAACAACAACAACATATACTTTAACTGTTACTTCTGGACCTGGATGTTCTAGTACCGACCAAGTAACTGTTACTGTAAATAATACAACAGTTCCAACCTTTGCTAACCCTGGACCAATATGTTCAGGAGCTCCATTGAATTTAGCTACAACTTCTATTAATGGTATAGTTGGAACATGGTCTCCGGCAGTAAATAATACTGCTACTACTACATATACTTTTACGCCTAATGCAGGTCAATGTGGTGTTCAAACCACAATGCAAGTAATTGTAAATCCAAAAGTTGACCCAACCTTTACGAATCCTGGACCAATATGTTCAGGAGATCCGTTGACATTACCGACACCGTCGAACAACGGAATACCAGGTACCTGGTCACCAGCAGTAAACAATACAGCAACAACGAACTATACTTTTACACCAAGCGTAGGACAATGTGCGAATACGGCAAACATGACTGTAACGGTGAATCCAAAAGTTGACCCAACTTTTACAAACCCGGGACCAATATGTTCAGGAGATCCGTTGACATTACCGACACCGTCGAACAACGGAATACCTGGTACTTGGTCACCTGCGGTAAACAATACAGCAACAACGAACTATACTTTTACACCAAGCGTAGGACAATGTGCGAACCCTGCAAATATGACTGTAACGGTGAATTCAAAAATTGACCCAACTTTTACGAATCCAGGACCAATATGTTCAGGAGATCCGTTAACATTACCGACACCGTCGAACAACGGAATACCAGGCACCTGGTCACCAGCAGTAAACAATACAGCAACAACGAACTATACTTTTACACCAAGCGTAGGACAATGTGCAAATACGGCAAACATGACTGTAACGGTGAATCCAAAAGTTGACCCAACCTTTACAAACCCGGGACCAATATGTTCAGGAGATCCGTTAACATTACCGACACCGTCGAACAATGGAATACCAGGCACCTGGTCACCTGC
>JADYZM010000083.1 GCA_020853105.1 Flavobacteriales bacterium
TAAAATCTTTTTGTGCTAAATATCTTTGTTCAACAATTTTAAAAGCGGGTACTGCAATATCTTTTAACATTCTGTTTTTTACTGTATCCAAAAGCATGGCAATATCATTGGCAATCATTGCAGCTGTATCAGCATTTTTGTCAAAAACTGAAATTTCTACAGCTAAATATTTTGTTAATCTGTATTCCACATTGTCGTCAAACTTCTTGTACAATTTAGTGAATTTGTACTTTTTCTCTCCATCAATTCTATAATGATGCATTAGATTGTATTTCTCGATAATACGATTTCTAATCTCGTCCGAATGTAAAATTTGCAGCAATTGTTCAGCATCCTCTATTTCACCAAATTTTAGCACATCATCTTTTCGATTGTTTGTTTCTGAAATCAATGACTTTGAAATTGAAGCATTTGTTGTTGGATATAAAATAACAGATGATTTGTACTCGTTGTCAATCAAAAATGAAACGATTGTGGAAACAAAAAATGCAGAAACTCCAACAATTAATAATGTTTTCTTTTTCAACTGAATAAACTGAAAAAGCGAATAATAATTATAATTGTTTTGTTCGTTAAACAACACTGTTACTTATTGCAAAATTTAAGAAGCGTAAAAGTATGAATTTTATTGTGTGATTTTAAACTCTATTTTTTTTCATCAATTGGAGTATTTCTTTAGTCTTAACTATTTTGGTAATAAACATAAGTACTGAAGATGATGAAACAACGATTAATAAAGCATTTATCAATCCTAAATTTTGATGTTTTGAGAAAAAAGAAATCAGAAAAACAACAATTAATATAGATGCTACTTTAAAAAAATACGCATAATTCACTTTAAACTCAAAAATTAAACTACAAACAATGATTTGAGAAAGCATTATGACCCATTGTGTTATCAAACCCGAAATTGCAGCACCCTCAGCTTTAAATTTTGGTATCAGCACCAAATTCAAAACTACATTAAGTACCAATCCTACGACAGCAATCACGTTCAATTGAAATAATTTACCCTTGGAAGTTAAAAGTGTACCATAAATGTATGTGCCGGCTATTGCTACAAAACAAAACATTAAATAGGTCAAAATTTTAGGTGAGGAATTTGAAGTGTGATTGTATAACAAACTCATTATTTCATCAGAATAAAACAAACAAAAAACAGCAAAAACCGAAGATGGTATAAACAACAAACTAAAAGACAATCGTAACAAATCAAGAATTGATTGGTTATTAGAAATCATTAAAGCAAACATGGGCAGAAGCAAGCCTGCAAATAAAACTCCAATTTGTGAGGCTGCATCGAGTAAACGATAGGCTTGGGCATAAATTGCAACTTGTTGAACTCCGTCTGATATAAGATTTTCAAGCATAACAGCATCTATTCTATAATAAAATGCCATCACCAGAGTTAAAAAAGCATAGGGGAATGTTTGTTTAATAGTAGCCCAAATAAAAAGTGAATTGAATTGAAATGAAATTTTTCTCAATCTGAAAAATAAAAGAAAGAAAACAGTCAATGCAGTAATTATATAAGCAAGGGTTTGTGAAAGCAAAAAGTGAATGATTGTAAATGGAGAGTTTAAAACATTACCCCAAAGTATAATACCACAAAAAATCGTCATTAAAAATTTATCTAAAACAGACAAAAAACTATCAATTCCGTATAGTTGTAAACCCGAAACATTTGAACGAAGAAACAAAATCAGTGATATTAAACACTGGTTGATAGTCAGCAATAGTAAAATATAAAAGTGTTCTGAGGCATATCCAAACCAATAACCTACAAAAAATGTGATAATAAAATACAGTACGGACAGCAGAACTTTAACTGAGAGCAATCCTGTAAAATATTTATAAAATAGATTATGATTTTGTGAAACGTTTCTGTTGTTGTAATTAGTTAGTCCTAAATCTAAAAAAATACTGAATAGAATTGAAAAATTAAACAATGTAAAATACATCCCATATTCTGCAAAAGACACAGTATTTTGAACAGTTCTGTCGATACCAAAAATCCAAAAAGGCTTAATGATAAAATTAAGTGCCAATAAAAAAATTAGATTGAGAACAAATCGGCGTTGCAAATTATTTGATTTTCAACAAAAATAACTTATCTAAATCAATATTATTATTTTAGCAAAAAATTAAACGTGAAAATAGCTGTAAACACAAGGTTGTTGTTAAAAGATAAGTTAGACGGGATTGGACTGTTTACACTAGAAACTTTTAAGGAGCTTGTGGCAACTCATCCAGAAGTTGAATTTATTTTTATTTTTGACCGAAATCCTCACCCAGATTTCGTATTTGCCAAAAACATTGTAGCCAAAGTTATTCACCCTCAGGCTCGCCACCCTTGGTTGTTCAAAATTTGGTATCAATTTTCATTAAAACGATTTTTAAATCGAACTAAGCCGGATATTTTTATTGCAACGGACGGAATGATTCCCTTAAACTGTAAGGTAAGAACACTTGCCGTAATTCATGACTTGTGTTTCGAACATTATCCCGAACATATCCCAACACTTTACAGAAACTACTTCCAAAAATACTATCCAAAATTTGCCAAACAAGCAACTAGAATTGCAACAGTTTCAGAATTCTCCAAACTTGATATTCATAAGACATACCATATCGAAACACATAAAATTGATGTTGTTTATAACGGCTCTAATTCCAGTTTTAAACCATTAAGCCTTGCTGAACAGAACAAAATTAAATCAGAATATACAGATGGACACGATTTTTTTCTGTTCATCGGTACTCTACACCCACGAAAGAACTTAATCAATCTGTTTGTTGCATTCGATAATTTTAAATCTGAAAGCAAATCGCCACTAAAATTATTGATTGTTGGGCGAAAAATGTGGTGGACTAAAGAAATGGAAGATACTCTAAACAACCTAACCCACAAAACCGAAATTATTTTTACTGACAGAATTACGGAAGATAAACTCGTTAAAATTACAGCATCTGCCTACACACTTACCTATATCCCACTTTTTGAAGGATTTGGAATTCCATTGGTTGAAGCCATGAGTTGTGGCGTTCCGGTAATTACATCAAATGTTACATCAATGCCGGAAGTTACTGAAAATGCAGGTATTTTAATTAATCCTAATTCTACTAAAGAAATTACTGAGGCTCTATTAAAAGTTACATCAGACGTAGAATTCAGAAACTCTCTATCAATTAAAAGTTTAGAACAAGCAAAAAAATTCAGTTGGAAAAAAACTTCAGATTTGCTATGGAGTTCCATTCAAAAAACAATACATGCTTAAAAGTTGCTATCAAAAAAAATGGATTGAAGCCGGTTGTGATGAGGCTGGAAGAGGCTGTTTAGCAGGACCAGTTTTTGCCGCAGCAGTTATCTTACCCAAAAATTACAAAAACAAAATTCTCAACGATTCAAAACAACTTTCAGAAACCAAAAGAAAATTACTTAGAGTAGAAATTGAAAGAGATGCCATTGCTTTCAGTATAGGAATAGTGAACAACAATGAAATTGATAAAATCAACATCTTAAATGCTTCTTTTTTGGCAATGCACCGAGCAATTGATTCACTCTCAACAACCCCGGAACTTTTACTTATTGACGGAAACCGATTTAAAGCTTACAACAAAATTCCTCACGAATGTATTGTTAAAGGCGACGGAAAATTTTTATCCATTGCCGCCGCCTCAATTTTAGCAAAAACCTACCGTGATGATTTTATGGAAGAAGCTCACATCAAAAATCCTCAATACGATTGGAAAACCAACAAAGGATATCCAACAAAAAAACATCGAAACAGTATTCAGGAACATGGGACTACCCATCTCCACCGACTAACTTTTCGTTTGCTCCCTGAACAACTGGAAATAAATTTTAATACAAAAGAAGAATAAAAAATCAATCCACCTCTCCATTTCTTAACATTTATCCATGTATCTAAAATTTATTCTGATATCAACACTATTAATACTGGCTTTAGACATTTATTTTTTCAGATCTTTTCGTTCAGTTATAAAAAATTACAACAAAAAAATCAAATTATCTTTTAGTGTTGGATACTGGTTAATTACAATTTTTTCTATTGCTTTCATGTTTTTTATTGCCTCTTATTTTGTCGAAAAAATTGCTGCACCAAAAATTTATCGTATTTATGTTATGGGACTGGTTTTAATTATTTTTGTTTCAAAAGTAATTGGCTCACTATTTATTTTAGCACATGATATCGGAAATGCAACAACATTCGTAAAGAGAAAAGTTGTTAAAAAAGAAATACCACAAACAATAAATCCAATATCTCGGAAAGATTTTTTAAAAAAATCTGGAATGATAGCTGCAGCAATTCCTTTTGGCACCCTACTTTTTGGAATGTTTAAATCAGCTTTTGATTATACTATTAATCGCCAAAAGTTGGTTTTGCACAATATTCCTAAACCCTTCAAAGGATTAAAAATTGTTCAAATTTCAGATTTACACTTGGGCAGTTTCTTATCAGATGAGCCTATAATAGAAATTTCTAAATTAATTGCAAAAGAAAAACCAGATATTCTATTTTTTACCGGTGATTTAGTAAACGATATTGCTGAAGAGGCTGTCCCATTTATTGATTCATTAAAAACTATCACTGCCCCTATGGGTGTGTATTCAATTTTGGGAAACCACGACTATGGCGACTACTTCTATCAAAAAGATGACATAAAAGGCAAACAACACAACTACGATTTGATAAAAAAAATTCACAAACAGATTGGCTGGAAATTGTTACTTAACGAAAATATCCTTTTACAAAAAGAAAATGAACGTTTAGCCATTTTAGGTGTAGAAAATTGGGGAAGTAGCGACCGTTTTCCAAAATATGGCAACTTAGACCAAGCAAAAAGAGGACTTCTTCCCGCCGATTTTAAATTACTTTTAAGCCATGACCCTTCACACTGGGAAGCTAAAATATTGCCCGAACACAACGACATAGCAGCAACTTTCTCAGGACATACTCACGGAATGCAATTTGGAATAGATATCCCAAAGTTTAAATGGAGCCCTTCGCAATACCTTTATAAGCAATGGTCAGGACTATACTCTCAAAACAATCAATTTCTCTATGTTAATTGCGGATTAGGATTTATCGGTTATCCTGGAAGAGTCGGTATTTTACCGGAAATTACCGTATTTGAACTCGCTTAATTATTCATTTGAGTTAACCAATATTTTTCTGTTTTCCCATTTTCCTTTTAATTCAAAATCAGGAATAATTATATTATTCACATCTAAAAAATTTCCAAAAGAATCTTTCTTTATTATTTTACACGAACCATCGTCAATTGCCTTTATTACATCAAACTTTATATCCCTATTTTTATTTTTTCTGCCAATTGAAATACCTATTTCATTATTAAACAAATCCATTTCTGAAGCAATTTTATCCGGTAGAAAATCATCTTCTGTTTGTCCTTTTAAAAACTGTTTATAATTTGCTCTTTCGTGTGCTTTTCCCAATTTTCTCGCTTTTCTCCAACACATTTCCTGAGACAATCTTGCCATCCAATAGGTGTGCCTAAAAGCATCTATTTGATCTCCATTTCCAATACCTTTTAAAATTAAATTTTGTTTAATTTCAGCCGTAACTATTCTTGCTTCTTGTGAAATTTTGTATGCTTTTTTAGCTACAAAAGGATGAAAAATTACCCATGTCTTTTCCGGACAACTTAATTTACTAAACTCCTTAAAAGAACTTTGCCCATAACCGAAAAAGGATATAAACAATAAAAAAGAAAACATTATATTTCTAACAATTCTTGCCAATCTAAAAAGTCATCATTTTTTTTAACGAAAATACAGTCTATAATAATTGAAAAAAAGTTTTTTTTAAGCTATTTTTGTAACCTTTGAAAAATTCACAATTGGTTTTAAATAACATAAAATAATGGCTCAAGTAGAATTAATAATGCCTAAAATGGGCGAAAGCGTTGCAGAAGCGACTATCACAAGTTGGTTAAAAGAAGTTGGTGAGACTATTGAAGCTGATGAAGCAGTTGTTGAAATTGCAACCGATAAAGTTGACTCTGAAGTACCGTCAACTGCACAAGGCGTACTTATAAAAAAATTGTTCAACGTTGGAGATGTTGTTCAAGTAGGACAAGCTATAGCTATAATAGGCTCAGCTGGCGATAAAGTAGAATCTCCTTCGGTTAAACCAACAGAAAATACACCATCTGTAACTGTTGCCTCAAATTCTATCACAAATGGTATTACTGATATTAGCAACGAAAAAATGGGTAAAACATCGCCTTCTGGAAAGTTCTTATCTCCATTAGTTAGAAGTATAGCCGAAAAAGAAGGCATTACAAGTGCTGAATTAGACTCAATAAAAGGAACAGGAAGCGAAGGAAGAGTAACCAAAAATGATTTATTGAATTATTTACCTAATCGAACGAACACAACAGCTGTTTCTCCAATTTCAACAAGTGTAAAAACAGAGGTAAAAACAGATACACCAGTTGCTCAACAAGAAAAAACAATACAAGTTCAAGTAAAAAAACAATCTATTCCTGTATTTCCAGGTGATGAAATCATAGAAATGGATAGAATGAGAAAATTGATTTCTGAGCACATGGTCATGTCAAAACACACATCACCACATGTTACTTCTTATGTAGAAGCCGATGTAACAAACATTGTGAATTGGAGAAACAAAGTAAAAGACAGTTTTATGAAAAGAGAAAACGAAAGTATCACTTTCACACCCATTTTCATTGAAGCTATTGTAAAAGCCATTAAAGATTTTCCAATGGTTAATATTTCTGTTGATGATGATAAAATCATTAAACGCAAAAACATAAATATGGGAATGGCTACTGCACTCCCATCTGGTAATCTAATTGTACCCGTAATTAAAAATGCAGACCAATTAAATTTAGTTGGACTAACTAAAGCAGTTAATGATTTAGCAAACCGAGCAAGAAACAACAAACTCACTCCTGATGAAATCTCCGGAGGAACATATACCATTACAAATGTGGGGTCTTTTGGAAACGTTATGGGAACCCCAATCATCAATCAACCCCAGGTAGCAATTATGGCTGTAGGAGCTATTCGAAAAATCCCATCAGTTATAGAAACTCCCGATGGAGATGCGATAGCAATCCGTCAAAAAATGTTTTTATCTCATGCCTATGACCATAGAGTTGTTGATGGCGCCTTGGGTGGCATGTTTGTTAGAAGAGTAGCAGATTATCTTGAAAATTTTGATATTAATCGAGAATTTTAATTAATTCGTGGTAGAATAATATCAAAAAATAATGTTAAAATTTAGATAAATAAAATATATTTGTAAAGATTTACTTCAAAATTACACTTGATGAAAAAATATTTCCTTTTAATATCCACAGTGTTTATAAGCTTTTTTGCCAATGCTCAGGATTCATTTAATCAAAAATTTCTAGAAGCAAATACCTTAATGGAAGAGTCGATGTTTAATATAGCTCTCCCTATTTGGTTAGATTTGAATACACAGCAACCCGATAATCATAACGTAAACTATAAGATTGGTGTATGTTATTTGAATTCCGGTAACGAAAAGAAAAAAGCATTAAACTACTTAAAAAAAGCTTCTGAAAATACCACAGCTAATTACGATCCCTTTTCTTCATCGGAAAAAAGAGCACCAAATGAAACTCAATTCTTTTTAGCAAGAGCTTATCACATCAACTACGAATTGGATTTAGCCATGGAAAACTATACTAAATTCAAAGAAAAAACCTCACCCAAACATTATCTGTATAATGAGGTAGAACACCATATCAAACAATGTCAAAATGCAAAAGAAGCTGTTGCAAAACCTAACACTGTTGAAGTAGTGAATTTAGGTGCCAATATCAATTCTATTTATCCTGATTATAGCCCCGTGTTGAGCTTAGATGAATCAACAATTTACTTCACATCAAGAAGACTAAGAAAAGATAGCTCCAATTACTATATTAAGGATATAAATGACGGTATGTATTATGATGATATATATGTATCACAAAACTACGATGGCTCATGGACTGAACCTGAATTGTTGAGTATTAACACAGAAGGACATGAAGCCACTATTAATTTATCAGTTGACGGTCAAACACTTTTTATTTACAAAGACGATAACGGTAATGGAAACCTGTATCACAGTACATTAAATAATGAGACATGGACAACTCCTGAATTACTTGGATCAGATATTAATTCTACAGCTCAAGAAACTCACGTTGCTATTTCTCCTGATGAAAACACATTATATTTTATTAGTGACAGAAAAGGCGGAATCGGTAAACAAGACATCTATTTCTGTAATAAATTACCCAATGGAGAATGGGCTAAAGCTCAAAATATAGGTTCCGTTCTAAATACTGCATTTGATGAAGATGGTATTTTTATTCACCCTGATGGAAAAACAATGTATTTTAGTTCACAAGGACACTCTAGCATTGGTGGATATGACATTTTTTATTCCACCAAAAATGAAGACGGAACTTGGTCAACCCCAGTCAACTTAGGATATCCAGTAAATTCAACAGATGATGATATTTTCTTTGTTACTTCAACAGACGGAAAAAGAGGCTATTACTCATCTTTTCAAGAAAAAGGATTTGGTGAAAAAGATATCTATATGATATCTATGATTGATGCAAAAGATAAACCTTTAACACTTTTAACCGGAAAACTAAGAGTGATTGGTGAGCCAGAAACTCCAAGTGATGCACAAATTACCATTACAAATAATCTTGACGGCAGTTTGATAGGAATCTTTAAACCTCGTAAAAAAGACGGAAAATTTAGTATCATTCTAGAACCGAACATTGATTATCACATCGTTTATTCAGCTATGGGATTTAAATCTGAGGAAGATTTATATGTTCCTCCAGTATCAGCATTTACAGAAATTAACAGGGGCATTGAACTACAAGACGTAGTATTTGGAAACGACAAAGATGCTCTAACCTATTTAAAAGGATTGATAGAATACAAAAAATTAGCCTCAGTAGGTACTAAAATTAGCTTACTTGATGCAAATGATAACGTTCTTGAAAATACCAAAACTGATGAAAAAGGTCAATTCTCATTTAAGAAGTTAAAACCAGATGATTATTACTTTATAAGGTTTGATGATGTAACAGCTGATTTTATTAATGACGCTAAAGTATATTTATTAAACGAAAAAGGTGAAAAAGTTCTTGTTGCAATTAAAAAATCTAAAAATAGGAGATTGTTCAGAGCTATGCCTAACCATGAAATTAATAAATTACCTCTACTAGAAGAAAAAGACACCGAATTTGTACAAAAAGACAAGGACAAAGACAAAGATGTAGTTAAAGATAAAAATGATGCCTTGGTTTTTGCAGCATATCAAGAATTTATGAACTACAATATCAAAGAAGTAAACACATCTGAAGCTAAATTTATTGAGCTTATCAACAAAGCTAAAGAACATGTTGCTAATTCTAAAAAATTCACTGTTGTTATTGAATCCAGTGCATCAAAAGTTCCTACTAAAACCTATGCATCTAATGAAGAGTTGGCTAAGTTTAGAGGTGAAGAAGCTAAAAAAGTATTGGTAAAAGCTTTTTCTGATAACGGAATTTCTGCTGATAGTTATACTTTCAAAAAGATAAAATCTTCTGTTCAAGGTCCTAAATATAATCTTGACCCTCAAAACAAAAGTGTTTATGAAAAGTATCAATACGTTTCCATTACACTAAAATAATTTCGCTTGAACACTAATTTTTATATATGAAACGTTCTATTTCTGCAAAACTTATACTGCTACCTATCTGTTTTTGCTCAATAACAACTATTTCACTTTATTCACAAAATTCAAACGTTAAAAAAACTCATCGTAAAGCAATAGAAGCTCTTTACAACGAAAGGTACGAAGATGCTCAAAATCTATATAAATCTATCTTAAATTCAGAGCCTACAAACAGTAGATACAACCTTGAAGCTGGGCTTAGTTATTATTTTTCAGCTTTTGAAAGGGAAAAATCAATACCCTATTTTGAAGCAGCATTACAACACTCAACTAAGGATACTATTCCTGAGCTCAAGTATTATTTAGCAAAATCATATCAACTGATTGGTGATTATGAAAAATCAAACAAAACATTTAATGATTTTAATTATTTCATCGACTTCCCTAAAAAAAGCGGTAAACTCTTAAAATCTGATATTGACAGAGAGGTTAATTACAACAACAACGGGATTAAATATACATTAGAAGAAAACAAAAATGTTACACTTGAGAATATTGGAAGTAATGTTAATACCAAAGACAGAGAATATGCTGCTGTATCACACCATTCAGACAATGTAATCGTTTTTACTTCAAGAAGAAAATTTAAAGGCAACAAACTGGATAAAGGTGACCTTTTGCCTTATGAAGATATTTATGTTGCTAAAAAGAGTAACGAAAACTGGGTATTGGTTACCGATAAAAATGAATTAAAAAAATACATTCCTGAAAATGTAAATACAAAAAAACACGATGCAAGTATTACATACTCAATAGACGGGAAAAGTATTTATACTTATAAAAAAGATGCAGTATGGCAATCTGTGTTTGAGAATGGAACTTGGGGTACTTTAAACAGACTCAATAAAAATGTAAATACCAGTAAGTTTAATGTTCCAAGTGTTTCAATTACTCCTGATGGGAACACATTATTTTTTGTTGCAACCAAAAAAGATGGAATCGGAGGAAAAGATATATACAAATCAATTAAACAATCCAATGGAGAATGGGATACCCCTACTCTGTTAAACACCAATATCAACACTAAAGAAGACGAAGACGCACCATTTTTATCTACAGATGGAAAAACATTGTATTTCTCCTCAAGAGGGCATTCTTCAATTGGCGGTTATGATATTTTTAAATCTGAACTTACTAATGGTGAATGGGGACAAGCAACAAACATAGGAATCCCTTTTAACTCACCTTCTGATGATATTTTTTATGTTATAGACGAAAAAAATGAAAATGGATTTCTTTCTACAGATAGAATCGGTGGCAATGGTAGTTTTGATATTTATGGTTTTATAACCAAATGTAAAAATATTGATAACACAGAAATTAGAGGTATTGTTTACGATAGTAAACTCAAAACTCCAATAAAAGCTACTTTAACCTTAACCAACAAAAAAACAAATAGTGAGGAAGCAACTGTGAACACGTTGACTTCCAATGGTAAGTTTTTAATTGTAGCTAAACCAGAAACCGTATATAGTCTGTCTATGAAAGCTGATGGATACTCATCTCATACGGTAGAAATAACTACTCCCCCTCAGTGTGAATATTACCAGCTTTTTTCAGAACTAAGTCTTGATAAAGTTGAAATTGAAGGTGCAACTTATCAAGTTGCAACCATCAGAAATTCATTGTTTAACAGAGCTGACATAAATTCAACACAACCGACAAATGACGGCTCATATATCCCTGATTTCAAAGACGAAAATGACAATCAATACAGCGAGGATATGGCATTCATGCAAAAAACAAGAAAACTGACTCCGGAAAATCAACCCAACTTCTATCTTTTAAAAGATACTGTAAAAATTGAAGATTTCATAGCATCAAATCCTGAAAAAGACCTAATTAGTTTTGAACCGATATACTTTGATTTTGATAAATCAAACATAACCAAAGCAAGTAAATCTGAACTAGAAAAAATTTCTTCCTATCTGAAATCCCCTGAAGGAAAGGAATACCTATTAACAATTACAGGACATTCCGATGGAAAACGTGATTATGAAATGAGTAAAAAACTTTTCAAGAATAAGAAAATGGAATATTCAAAGGATGCTGCTGAAAACAGAAGTAAAGATTATAATCTGAAATTATCAGAATTTAGAGCACAACAAGTTTCCAAATATCTGACTCAAAAAGGAATAAAAAATAGCCAAATAAGTATTGAATTTATTGGTGAAAATCAGCCTGCATTTCCAAACTTTAATTCAGATGGCAGCAACAATTTAGAAAATCAATCTAAAAACAGAAGAGTTACATTTAAATTAACAAAACAAAAAGAAATATAACTTTGTTTTTGTTGTAAACAATTTCGGTATTGAAATTGTATGTATCTTTAAAAATTGTTGTGAAAACTATCAAAAATTACATATTCCTTTTAATTGCAGTTATGCTTACAAACGATTTGTTTGCTCAGCGTGCAGATCCTGCAGATGCAGAAGAACATTTCAAATTTCAAAATTATGTTGATGCTCTTGTTGTTTATAAAAAACTAATTGAAAAAGAACCTAAGAATGCTGATTATCACTATAAAGCAGGCTATTGTATTTTACATACCAACAGAGATAAATCAGAAGCAATTAAACTATTGGAAATAGCTTCTGAAAGAAAAGCCAACCCCGATGTTGATTATTATTTAGCAAAAGCATATCATTATAATCTAAAACTTGAAGAGGCTTTAGAAACTTATGATAAATATAAAAAATCAGGAACTGGAACAAAACAAAACGAAATTGCCAGGGAAGTTGAAATGGTTAAAAATGCCATGGAATTAATAAAAAAACCTTTAGATGTAACTTTTGAAAATGCTGGGGATAAAATAAACACCATGTACCCAGACTATTATCCACTTATTACTCCTGATGAATCTTATTTATTTTTTACAACAAGACGAAAGGGTGTTACCGGTGGAGTGAGAGAATTTGATGGATATTACTCATCAGACATTTTCTTTTCTAAAGTTGAAAATGGTGAATTTATAACAGCAAAAGGTGCAGGAAATATGGTAAATTCAACATTTGACGAACAAGCTGTTGGATTATCTTACAATGCAGATAGGCTATTTGTTTATTTTGATAATATAAAAGAATTTGGAGACATATACGAATCAAAAATAACAGCCGGAAAATTTAAAAAAATTGAAAAATTAGGACTAGCTATTAACTCAACTGGTTTTGAAAGTTCAGCAACAATTTCAGTTGATGAAAACATATTATTTTTTGCAAGTAAAAAACCTGGAGGTTTAGGAGAAAAAGATATTTACATGACAAGAAAACTCCCTACAGGAGAGTGGGCAGAACCTCAAAATCTCGGAAATACAATTAATACTCCCTACGATGAAGATTTTCCAAATCTATTTTATGACGGTAAAACCTTGTATTTTTCATCAAAAGGGCACAACAGCATGGGTGGATATGATTACTTTAAATCAACTTGGAATAGTGAAGACAACACATGGTCTAAGCCAGAAAATCTAGGATATCCGATAAATACTCCTGAAGATAATTTATGTATTTCATTTACAGACGACCAAAGCAGTGCATATATTTCAGCTTGGAGAAACGATTCAAAAGGAGATCAAGATATTTATAAAGTTACTTTTAATGAATCAGACACTAGACAAACAGTTGTAAAAGCAAGAGTTTTAGCTTCAGACAGTGCAACTGTTATAAAAGATGCATTAATTAGTGTTATGTCAGAAGCCTCAGGTGATGAAGTTGGAAATTATGCTCCAAACCCTAAAAATGGAAGCTTTTCAATCATATTAAAACCAGGAAAATACAACATTTTGATAACTGCACCTGGGAACAAGCCCAAATCAATACCCATTACCATATTAGGAAAAAGCAGTTTTGTCCTTTTCCTTGAAAAAGACTTTGTTTTAGCACCATAAGGATTTAATAAATGATATTAAAATTAAGTAAACCTATTGTCTTCTTTGATTTGGAAGCCACCGGAGTTAATGTAGCATCAGACAGAATTGTAGAAATTTCTATTCTAAAAATTTTTCCAAACGGCGATAAAGAATCTAAAACTAAAAGAGTAAACCCCACTATTCCAATTCCAATTGAAGCCTCAACAGTTCATGGCATTACAGATTATGACATTGCCAACTCTCCTACATTTAAAGAAATAGCTAAAGAAATTTCAAATTTTATTGATGGTTGCGACCTTGCAGGTTTTAACTCCAATAAATTTGATATTCCAATGTTAGCAGAGGAATTTTTAAGAGCAGACGTAGATTTTGATGTTTCAAAAAGAAAATGCATTGACGTACAAAACATTTTTCATAAAATGGAACAACGAACACTATCTGCAGCATATCAATTTTATTGTAAAAAAGACTTAGAAAATGCCCACAGTGCGGAGGCAGATACCATGGCTACATTTGAAATTCTTGAAGCACAACTTAGTAAATATAAAGAACTGCAAAACGATGTGAAGTTTCTTTCTGACTTTTCACAACGCTCTGTTAACGTAGATTTGATGGGAAGAATCGTGTATGATGATAAAGGAATTGAAATTTTCAATTTTGGAAAACATAAAGGCAAGTCTGTAGAACAAGTATTTGAGATTGACCCAGGATATTACAGTTGGATGATGAACGGAGACTTTCCTCTTTATACAAAAAAAGTACTTACTCAAATTAAACTTCGAGGATTAAAAAAATGAAAATAATCTGTATTGGCAGAAATTACACAGAACATGCAAAAGAATTGAATAATAATATGCCGGACGAGCCTATTTTTTTCATGAAGCCAGACACAGCATTAATTCAAAGCAGAAATCCTTTTGTTTATCCCAGTTTTAGTAAAGATATTCACCACGAAGTAGAAATTGTGGTAAAAATTAATAAGATTGGGAAACACATTGAAGAAAAATTTGCACATACATATTATAATGAAATTAGTGTTGGAGTAGATTTTACGGCAAGAGATATCCAACAAATTTGTAAAGAAAAAGGACTGCCGTGGGAAAAAGCAAAATCATTTGACGGTTCTGCACCCGTTGGAAAATTTGTAGCTATTCAAAATTTTGAAAATATAAACAATATCAATTTTTCTTTGTATATTAACGGAGAGCCGAAACAACAAGGAAATACAAAAGATATGGTTTTTACGATTAACCAACTCATTTCCTATGTATCAAAATTTGTTACGTTAAAAATTGGAGATATTATTTTCACAGGAACTCCGTCTGGAGTAGGTCCCATAAAAATTGGAGATAAAATTGAATGCTTTCTGGAAGGAAAAAATTTATTGACTTTCAACGTAAAATAGATATTAAGAATCTTTTAACCGTTTGATGCTTCTTTCTATATAACTGAGTGGCGAAATAATAGCATCTTGAATCCGTTTGGCATATCTAATACTGTCTAGAACTTCTTTGTGTTTTTCTTCAATGAAATGCTTCTGCTGTTCAATTGTAATATTTTGCTTTTGTGTAATCTTAAATCTTCCGAAAATTATCCAGGCAAAAATCAAAACAATTATTAACCCTCCAAATAAAAAGAATTGCTGGTTTCTTCTTGTTTTTAATTCTGCATCTTTAACATCATTTTCTTTTTGTTTGAGTTCTTTTTGAATATTTAACATCTCAATCTCTTTCTCTTTAGATACCAAATCAAGTTCTACCTTAAGCAAACCAATATTGTTTTCGTATTCATTCAAAGCAATTTCTTTTGACAAAAGGATGATTGAATCCGTATTAAACAATGCAGCTTTATAATCTCCTTTGTAAATATTAATTATCCGTAACGATTGCAACACAGATAAGATTAATGTTTTATCATCATTATACTTCTCAATCAATTGTATAGATTTACTAGAATAATACTCTGCATTTTTTAATTGATTAATTTTTATATAATTATCTGAAAGAATATTATTAATTTTTATCATGCTAGTTGTATCAGAATACTGAGAACTAATTGATAATGCACGTTTAGCAAATTCAATAGATTTATCAAATGTATTTTGATCGTAATATACCATTGAAATATTTTCTAGAATATATGCAATCGATAGAGAATCATTGATCTCTTCATAAATTTTAATCGCTCTACTGTACTGCTCAAGGGCTAATTTGTATTTATTACTGTTTCTATAAGCAATACCAAGGTTATTTAATATATTAGGTAAAGCATAATAATGATTGTTACTTTCTAATATTTGGATAGCTTTCTTATAATTTGAAATAGCATCATCAAATTTATTTTGATTTGAAAACAGCAACCCCATATTAGCTAATACATATCCTTCTTGTATATTTTCTTTATTAAACCTACATAATTCAAGAGCCTTATTAGAAAAACGCAGAGCTATTTCGAACTCTCCGACAGACTGATAAACACCAATTAAATTGGTATAGATATTAAGTAAATATTTTTTATCGTTATTACTTTCAGCTAAATACATAGCTTTTTTATAATTGATAATTGCAATCGGAAAATTTTTTGTATTGTTATATACATTAGCCAAATTCGTATAAACACTACAAAACTTCTTATAATTAGCTCTTGAACGGTGTAGTAATTCCAATGCTAAATTGAATGTCAGTATGGCTGAATCAAACTGGCTTTGGTATCGATAAATATTTCCGGTAATATTATACGCATCAATCAATTGAACAGTGTCTCTTGATGATTTTGCAATTTCTAAGGCTTTATTAGCAAAAATTAACGCTGAGTCAACCTTGTTTTCAGAGTATTCCCATGCAAGTTCAATAAATAGATATGCCTTTATCGAATCATTTTTATTGTGTTTTTTTAGTTCAGAAAGTAAAGAATCTACATGCTGTGATTGAACATTACCAAGCATCAGGAAACCTATTAATATTGATAGTAGCTTATTCATTTCAAACAAAGATAGAATAAATTTTATTCTTCAACATTTGGATAAATCCATGTAAATTTAACATGTGAATATAGTTTAAAGAATAATAAACAACGACATTTTTTCAGTCAAACAAGCGTTTTACTGTCATTTTTTCCGAAGCAACTTATTATTTAACTTTTGGATTGTGATTTGACCGTTTCTTTGAAAAAAAAATATAATTATGAATTTTAATAACTTCACCATCAAGTCGCAAGAAGCAATTCAGCATGCTCAGCAAATTGCTCTTACCAATCAAAACCAAAGTATTGATACCGGACATATTTTGAAAGGTATTTTGGAAGTAGATGAAAATGTAACTCCATTCATTTTAAAAAAACTAGGAGTTAATATCAACATCTTTAAACAAACTTTGGATAAGATAGTTGAATCATATCCAAAAGTTACCGGAAGCGAACAATACTTATCTAGCAATGCAAATAATGCATTGAATAAAGCGGTTAATATATTAAAAGAAACTGGAGATGAATATGTTACCATTGAACACATTTTGCAAGGACTATTATCAGGTTCTGACAGTATCGCTCAACTGATGAAAGACAATGGTATTAAAGAAAAGGAATTAAAAGCAGTAATTATAGAACTACGAAAAGGAGAAAAAGTTACCTCTCAAAGTCAAGAAGAACAATACAATTCGTTGAAAAAATATGCTAAAAATCTAAATGAATTAGCTAAGCAAAATAAACTCGACCCGGTTATTGGAAGAGATGAAGAGATTAGACGGGTCTTGCAGATTTTATCAAGAAGAACAAAAAATAACCCAATCTTAATTGGAGAACCAGGCGTAGGAAAAACCGCAATAGCAGAAGGGTTAGCTCATCGCATTATCCAAGGCGACGTTCCTGAAAATTTAAAAGGGAAACAAATTTTTTCACTGGATATGGGTGCATTAGTTGCCGGAGCAAAATACAAGGGTGAATTTGAAGAACGACTAAAGGCTGTTGTCAAAGAGGTAATTAATGCAGAAGGTGATATCGTTTTGTTTATAGACGAAATTCACACATTGGTTGGTGCCGGAGGAGGAGAAGGAGCAATGGATGCTGCAAATATTCTGAAACCGGCATTGGCTCGTGGAGAATTAAAAGCCATTGGAGCAACCACTTTAAATGAATACCAAAAATATTTTGAAAAAGATAAAGCGTTAGAAAGACGATTCCAAAAAGTAATGATTGATGAACCATCATCTGAAGACGCAATATCAATTTTGCGAGGTATCAAAGAAAAATATGAATCGCATCATAAAGTTCAAATTAAAGACTCAGCAATAATAGCTGCAGTAGAGCTTTCTCAACGATACATCTCTGACCGATTTTTGCCAGATAAAGCCATTGACTTGATTGATGAAGCAGCATCTAAACTTAGAATGGAAATTAACTCTAAACCGGAAGCATTAGATGAGATTGAAAGAAAAATTATGCAACTTGAAATTGAAAGAGAGGCAATAAAACGTGAAAAAGACGATAAAAAGCTAGCATTAATCAAAGAGGAGTTAGCAAATCTTACTGAAGAAAAAAACAACTTAACAGCAAAATGGCAATCAGAAAAAGATGTTGTTGATGGTATTCAAAAAACCAAAGACCTTATTGAAAATTTGAAATACGAAGCTGACCAAGCTGAAAGAAGAAGTGACTATGGAAAAGTAGCTGAAATTCGATACGGAAAAATAAAAGAAGCAGAAGACAAATTAATCAATTTCAAAAATCAATTGGCAGAATTACAATCCAATTCAAAAATGATTAAAGAAGAAGTTTCTCCTGAAGAGATAGCAGAAGTAGTTTCAAAGTGGACAGGCATACCGGTAACTAAAATGTTAGAAAGCGACCGAATGAAACTTCTCAAGTTGGAAGATGAGTTACACAAAAGAGTTGTTGGTCAGGAAGAAGCTATTACTGCTGTATCAGATGCTGTTCGAAGAAGCAGAGCCGGATTGCAAGATGAAAAAAGACCAATTGGCTCATTCATCTTTTTAGGCACAACAGGTGTAGGTAAAACCGAATTAGCAAAAGCCCTGAGCGAATACCTTTTTAATGATGAAAATGCGATGACTCGTATTGATATGAGTGAATATCAAGAAAAACATTCAGTATCTAGATTAATTGGAGCACCTCCGGGATATGTAGGATATGATGAAGGCGGACAACTTACAGAAGCAGTTAGAAGAAAACCGTATTCTGTTGTGCTGCTAGATGAAATTGAAAAAGCCCATCCAGATGTGTTTAATATTTTACTTCAAGTGCTTGACGACGGGCGTTTAACTGATAATAAAGGTCGTGTTGTGAACTTCAAAAATACTATTATCATAATGACTTCAAACATAGGTTCGCATTTGATTCAAGAGAACTTTGAAAATTTGGGAGAAGTTGACCGTGAAAATGTAATAGAAAAAACAAAAGTTGAGCTTTTTGGCTTACTAAAACAAACCATAAGACCTGAGTTCTTAAATCGTATTGACGAAACTATTATGTTTACACCGCTTAGCAAAAATAATGTTCATAACATAGTTGTTCTTCAGTTGAAAGGTTTAGCAAAGCTTTTAGAAAAAAATAATATTATGCTAGACTTTACCGATGAGGCAGTAAATCATATTGCTGATTTAGGTTATGACCCACAATTTGGTGCTAGACCAATTAAACGAATTATCCAAAGAAATGTGTTGAACGAACTTTCTAAACAAATATTGGAAGGAAAAGTTCAGCCCGATTCAAAAATAATTCTCGATCAATTTAATGGAGAGTTTGTGTTCAGAAATAAACCTGCTAAATAGAATTTAGATAGGGCAATAGTTCCTGTTCGCCTATATTCAATTTCTTTTTAATTCGAGCACGGCTTGTCCTTGCCGAGCCAAGTTCGATATTTTTTAAGTTGGCAATATCCTTATTGGACATACCCAACTTAATAAATGTACAAAACTCTTGTTCGTATTTGGTTAATTCCGGATGTTGTTGGTTTAATTTTTTAGTAAATGCAAAATCAACAAAATCCGTGTTTTGAATTAATTTCTCTACTCCAGCCCTAGATTGAGCCAATGATTGAATTTTTGAAATCAATTTTCTAAGATTTACTTTAATATTTTCATCGCCACCTTTACTAATTAACTGTAAATCTTCAAGAAAAAGATTTCGTTCATGTATTCTATGACTGATATCGAGGGCAAAATATTGAATATCCTTCTTCTTTAACTCAACATCAATTGTGCTATTTTTTTGTTCAATTTCCAGCAACTTGTTTTTAGTTTCAGCCTGCTTTCTTTTTTGATGTTGAATTATAAATACCGAACCGCCCATCAACATTATAATCAGAATTATAAATGAAAAAGTTATTAATGAAGTTTTTTGTTTTTCGGCAAGCTGTTTTTTTTCAAGCGATTCAACCTGCAATGCATTTTTTGCACTTTCAACATATATTTTACCTAGCACATCCATTTTTTGCGTTGCGATTGAATCTTTTTTAATTTGTATCAACTTAAAATATTTTTCGTTTTCTTTCAATAAATTTTCTATTGAAGTAAATTGGTGTTTGTATATATTTTCATTGATTATCATTTTATTTAGGATTAAAGCTGATTCAGGAGAAAGTTTTGCATTTCTAAATTGTTTACTTAACTCAATAGCTTTATTGTATTGATTGTTATTTAGATAGGATTGGTGCAATTTAAAAAGACTGCTACTTTCAAGATTATAAGAAATTTCATTTTTATTATACGCCAAGGATTTCTGGAGGTAATAAATTGCATTTTTAAAATCATTTTTAAGAAAAAATAATCTGCCAATATTGTCATAAAGTGATGAAAAAATTGCCAAAGTATCATTGACTCCAGAAATAAAACCAGTTGAGTATGATAAAAATTCATTAACATATTTCTCAGACTCCTCTAAACGATGAAATTCATTATTGAAAAAAATTAAATTATTGATGCTGCCAAAAATCAGTTCATCTTTATTTAATTTTTGCGACAGTATTTTTTGACTAATAAAAGTTGCTTTTGCATTTTCATAATCTCCCAAAGCAATATAAGCTCTACCAAGAAAATTATAATTGTAAAAATTTCCTTCATTTGAAGTACTACTTTTTATCATATTTTTTAAGTAAGGAATTGCTTGCCTGTAATCACCAATCTCTAGAAATATTTCTCCAAGTTGATTGTTTGTATAAAAGTTATCAAACTTTGGGTCTATAGAAAGAATAACTTTTATTGCTTTATCCATTTGGTTTTTCATTCGGTAAAACTTGCATTGATTATATTTAATTGAAGCAATTGCCGAACCATCATTTATTTCAACTGCTACTAATAAAGCTTTCTCACAAAATTTTAAACCTATTTCCGGATCATCACCTTTCGAATGAATGGTATAGATTTTATTCAACAATAAACCCAACTGAGTTTTTTGGTCAACAACACTTTTTTTAGCATATACTTGACAAAATATTCCGAAAGAAAATAGTAAAACCAGTATGCGATATTTATTCATATTAAAAAAAATCAAATGATTTTCAAAAATATCACATAAATCATTAATTATAAAATATTTAACAAATATTTTGACTACGTAATGTTAACGATAAAAACACTATTGTACACGTTTTATACACACTACATATTTTAAAGAAAAACTATTCTACATCATTTTTGTAAAGCAAATTATTATAAATCCAAATTGGATATGACATACAGATTTCTTCTTCTTTTAATTCTTCATTTCACGCTTAATAATACCTTTTCTCAATGCACTCACTATTTGATAATAACCGATACATACGGTGATGCATGGAATGGTGGAACAGTAGGTGTCTCTGTTAATGGAACAAATGTATTAACAGGCATTGCATTAGCCTCAGGACATGGTCCCGAGGTATATACTTTTTCTGCTTCTGCAGGACAAACCATCAGAGTATATGAATCAGCAGCAGGTTCTTTCCCAGCAGAAATGAGAGTTTCAATTTATAGTCCGAATCATGCAGCATTAATATACGACATAGATCCGGTTGCCGGAAATTCAGGCTCAGGCGGAACAACATCAACAGCAGCTTGCCCTGCAGGAGTAATATCACCCGGTGGGGTTTCTGCCGGTTTAACACTTTGGATGGACCCTAATGTTAGTTTTTCACCCGCATCCTGGACATCAAAAAGTCAATCAGCATCAGTATATTCGCAAGCCACTGTTAATTTACAGCCATCCTCACAAAGCTCAACACTAAACTTTAATAATTCGATTCGATTCTTAAATGGTGGAACTCAAGATAAAATGATTTCAGCTGCTGCGCCTGTTATTAATAATGACCCAACTTTTGAATCATTTTTTGCTTTGAAAGATTTTGGTACAGCTGGTTGGTCAACAGTATTTGGGTTTTCAGAGTCAGCCTTTTCTAGATATGATATTTCTCCTGGCGGAAACACTTTACAATTGACAGATATTAACTCAACAGGTGATGATGTTGCTGGCACTCTTCCCTATTCAGGTACCATTCCATTTTTTGGAAATAGTTTTGTTAATTACAAAAGAGCAGAAAATTTTTTAAACGGTGGTTATAACAGTTTTATTTCGGTTGGAAACTACTATTGTTACAAACCTGAAGCTACTTCAGGTATTTGTTCAAGAAACAACCCTCAAATTGACTTAGGTGAAATTATTATTTATGATAGAGTTTTAATAAGCTCAGAACGAAGCAAGGTGAATTCCTATTTAGCTGTAAAATATGGTATTACGCTAGGGGTTAACGGAACCTCATTAAACTATATGAATGCTGCTGGAAATATCATTAAAACTCAAGCAAATGGTTATAATTATGACATTGTTGGTATTGGTAGAGATGATGTTTCTCAATTGAATCAACTAAAATCGCGTTCTGTGAATCTAACTACCGGGCAAACATTTGGTGGTCAACGCAGAGATATCATTACTTTAGCTAATGGAAACAATTTTTCATCTCCTGGTGCTATTGGTGTTAATCAATCATTTTTACTAATTGGTAATGATAATGGAGCATTAAATAATGGAAATGTAATTCAAAACATTACGACCGACAACGGAGAAAATATACAATCTAAATTAATTCGAGTATGGCGTGCAGAAGAAACAGGAACAATAGGTCAAATCACAATAGAATGCGATATGTCTAACCCGGCTGTTGGTTGGGTTGGAAATAATGATTTGGCAAATCTGAGACTTTTAATTGATGAAGATGGAAATTTTTCTACAGGAGCAACATCACTAACTCCCACTTCTTACAATAATACGACGGATTTAGCTTATTTTACAATTGACTTTACTACTCCAACAGGAAACCCACTAGACCAGCTTAAAGGTTATTATTTTACTGTTGCTTCAACAAATATTGCTACCACTCCTTTACCTGTTCAATTAGTCAGCTTTTTAGGTAACTGCTCTGAAAAAGGGAATCTAATTCAATGGACAACAGAAAGCGAACTGAATAACGATTATTTTATTTTAGAACGTTCTTATGATTTAAAATCATGGGAAGCTATTGAAAATATCGACGGTACAGGAAACAGCAGCCAAGTAAACAACTATTCGGTATTGGATAAAAAATCAAACAATGAAATAGCTTATTATAAATTAACTCAAGTTGATTATAACGGAAGCAAAAATTCAAGTTCAATAATTAGTATTGATAGAAAAGAATGTGTTTTAGAAACAAAAATATTCCCTAATCCAACTAAAGATAGCTTTACAATTTTTAATCCAATGATAATTGATGACTATGTCCAAATATTTGATTATATGGGTCGTTTAGTATTAAGTTTGCCCCTTTCAAAAGAGCTAACAATCGATACAAAAAACTGGTCTAAAGGAATATATTTTATTAAACTTTCAGGAAACACACACAAACTTGTTGTACAATAACTTGCTTTATTCATTCATACCGGCCACTAAATAAAAATAATTATAGAAATCATATAAAAACAATAAAATCATGAAAAAAATTCTGAATTTAATACTTGTAACTGCGTTTCTAAACAATTCAACTTGGGCACAATGCGACACACTTTCTATCAACAATACTTTATGGACAGTACAATCTGTTGACAGCGAAGAATTGACTGGTGAGGGAGCTAATAATGGGCATGCCATTCATTGTATAGACAATGATACTACAACATTTTGGCACACGCAATGGCAAAACGCACAGCCGGGATTTCCTCACGAAATCGTTATAAATTTAGGGGCTGTTTACCCTGTAAATGGATTTAGCATACAAACTCGCCATAATTCGGGTGCAGGAAAAATTGATGCTTATGAATTTTATCTTAGTAATGATGGTGTGAGTTGGGGTACTGCTCAATCAAAAGGAAATTTTTTGTATGATAACCCTTCCGGCAATGCACAAAAAAGCTTCCAATACTTTGGTGCTGTTAATACTCAATATGTAAAACTTGTAGCTCTTACCAGTAAAACGAATAATTACTATATTGTTACAGCCGATTTAAAAGTTTATCAAGATTCGAGTTGTGGAGCATCAGGTCAATTAAATCAACTTATAGATTTCAATTCCATTTCAGAAAAAATAACCACTGACAGTCCTTTTTCAGCAACAGCCACTTCAAATTCAGGACTACCAATTACCTTTGAAATTGTTTCAGGACCGGCAAGTGTTGTTGGAAACACTATCACTTTAAACGGAACGGCAGGTGTAGTAACAATTAAGGCAAAACAAGTCGGCGACGCTAATTATTATTCAGCTGAATCTACTCAAACATTTCCTGTTTATGATTTAACTACCTACTACCCCACTATCCAAACAAAACTAACAGAAAATAAACCTTTGGAAATGCCAAACTTATATGCATATCCAATATATTCAAACGCAACAATTGATTTACCTCAATTTCTCACGATAACAAATATAGAGTATGAAGTAGGTGGAAATATTATAACCGCAACAAACACAAACGGTTATTACCAAGGATTTTGGACTCCATCAAGTTATGGTTCACACGATGTAATTGTCAGAGCTTTTGCTTCAAATGGAAACGTGCAAGAAGACACCTTAACCATACAAGTTAGCAACTCTATTGCAGACCAAAATGTGCAAACGTTCAGTAATAATTTAGTTAATTTCACCGGCTCTGAAGCTTCTAGATGGTTTTATGGAAGTTATGAATTGCCTCAATTTGTAGGAGCTTATGATACTATTATTGCTAATTTTTCTGTAACTTGTCCTGCTGTAGCTGGTGGTTGTGATGACTGGGACAGATTGGCATACGTTGAATACAAAGCTCCTGATGGCAATTGGTATGAACTGTTCCGTTACATAACTCCTTATGGAGTTGCATGCAATCATAAAATAGATGTTACAGACTACGCCTCATTATTACAAGGAAAAATTGAGCTTAGAATGTTTATCGATACTTGGGGTTCTGGCGGATGGAATTTACACCTTAATTTTAATTATAAATCAGGTGTTCCTCCGTATTTATATTCTTCAATAAGTGAATTATGGCATGGAGATTATTCGTTTGGCAACCCATTAAACCTACAACCTTGTGACACATTAACTTATGCACACCCAGCAGGAACACAAAATGCAAAATTAAGAGTAACAACAAGCGGTCATGGATGGGGAAACAACAATACAGGAAATGCCGCTGAATTTTACCATGCTTATCATAACTTTTTGTTGAATGGAACATCAGTTTATACTCAGGATTTATGGACTATATGCAACCCGAATCCTGATGGTTGTACCGGTCAACAAGGTACATGGCAATATAGCCGAGCAGGCTGGTGTCCAGGAACAATTGCCCGCCCACATACTAAAGATATGTCAAGTTATATTTCATCAACTCCTTATGAATTAATTTATCAGTTCCAACCTTCTTATGTTGACAATTGTCACCCAAACAACCCGAATTGTGTAAGTGGTACTACTTGTAACGACTGTAATGACTCGTATAACCCATTTTATAGAGTTGGTGCTTACATGATAAACTTTAGTAACAATCCAATAGACGGAACTACTCAAATAAAAGAAAATATCACTTCTGCAATTACAATGGATATTTATCCAAATCCAACAAAAGAAAAATTTAGGTTACAAATTGCTGAAAATATTGGCGAATGCACTGTTGAAATTAAAAACGTCAGTGGGGAAACTTGCAGAACTTATTTCTTTAAAAACTCTTCAGATGTAAATAAATTTTTGTTTGATGTATCGCCTCTATCAAAAGGTATGTACTTTATTTATTTAAAAACCAAGCAGCAAGCATCAGCGACAAAGGTTGTTATCGAATAATACCATTAAATTTCATAAAAAAAGCCAATTGAGTTCAGTCATTTGGCTTTTTTTATGAATCAACTTTTTCAAAAATCGATTTCAATATTTTATTGATTTCATCAGATTTGTTCCAAATCATCATGTGGTCGCCATTTTCAATTGTAATTGTTGGGATAATGTTTTTATATGGAAGAACAACATCACTTGTTCCATGAATATGCACAATTTTAGATGATGCTGATTTTTTATTCCAACTCAGTATTGCTTTAACACTCCATGCAATAAAGTCTATATCAATATTTTCAGACATTTGGTAAAAAAGTTTTCGCTGTTCAGAATTCATAACACCAAAAAATCGTGCAGGATTTCCGAGCAAATACCTCATTTTTTCTTTATTGAGAAGTCGGGTTATACCTAAAAATTGCAAACGTTTGTATGACGATGGAATTTCTTTTGTGGTTTTTGCACTGGAAATAATAACTGCTTTCTCTGGATTTATTATATCAGTAAGTTCTGAACAAACCATGCCTCCCATAGAAACGCCTAACAATGAAAATGGCTCCGATGTATCAATTTGTTTAGATAACTCTATTGCATAATCAGATAAAGATTTGACATTCGAAAATTGTTGCCATTCAATATCAACAAATTCACAACCGTTAATGGGTTTTAATTCTGAAAATAAACGGTAGTCAGCCCCCATTCCTGAAAGCCGATAAATGATATGTTTCTTGTTATTATCGCTCATTAAACAAGGAGCTATAAACTGAATGGTTAAATAAAATCTTTGACACTCAAACTACCTGAATACTTTTGAACGAATGCAATGCTTTTTTTAATTTGAATGTGCATTTCAGTATCATTCTGAATAAAATTAACTTCGTTTCGATAATCGGTTAACAGTTTTTCAATAATTTCAGATGATTTAAGCGGTCTTCTAAATTCAATTGCCTGTGAGGCATTCATCAATTCAATTCCTAGAATTTTTTCCAGATTATCAATCATTTTTTTTACTTTGATGGCAGCATTTGCACCCATACTCACATGGTCTTCTTGCCCGTTTGATGAATCGATTGTGTCAACAGAACAGGGTGTTGAAAATTGTTTATTTTGACTAACAACAGAAGCTTGGGCATATTGAGGAATCATAAAACCACTGTTTAAACCGGGATTTGCAACTAAAAAAAGTGGAAGTTCGCGTTGACCACCGATTAATTTATAGGTTCTTCGCTCAGAAATACTTCCCAATTCAGCAACTGCAATACCTAAATAATCCAGTGCCATAGCTAAGGGTTGACCATGAAAATTTCCTGCCGATATAATTTCATTTTGTTCAGGAAAAATGGTCGGGTTATCTGTAACTGAATTGATTTCGGTTTCAAATACTTTTTGAACATGGGAAATTGCATCTTTACACGCCCCATGAACCTGAGGAATACAACGAAAGGAATATGGGTCTTGAACATGTTTTTTGGGTCTATTTATCAATTGGCTGCCCTCTACTGTTTTTACAATATTTCTGGAGGTTATAAACTGTCCGTTGTGAGGTCTTATTTTTTGAATCAATTCATGAAAAGGTTCAATTCTGCCATCATATCCATCAAGAGATACAGCTGAAACAATATCTGCAAACTTTGATAATTTCTTAATTCGCAACAAATTATGAACACCAACTGAACTCATAAATTGAGTTCCATTTAATAATGCTAATCCTTCTTTAGATTTGAGTCTGATGGGTTCCCAACCAAAACTTTTGTTTATTTCGCTTCCCGAAATTTTTTTGCCGTTGTAATTCACTTCTCCCAACCCAATAACCGGCAAAATTAGATGTGCCAATGGGGCTAAATCTCCTGAAGCTCCCAGTGAACCCTGTTCGTAAACGACAGGAAAAATATTGTTGTTGTAAAATTCAATAAGCCGATTAACTGTTTCTAATTGTACGCCTGAATGACCATAACTAAGTCCTTGAATTTTAAGTAAAAGCATCAATTTCACAATTTCTTGTGGAAGTTCATCTCCTAATCCACAAGCGTGAGATTTCACTAAGTTATGTTGCAAAGTTTCAAGTTCTTCTTGAGGAATTTGAGTGTTACACAACGAACCAAATCCTGTATTTATACCATAAATAGGCGTATTGTGGTGAGCCATTTTATCATCTAAATACCTACGGCATTTTACAACAGCATTTTCAGATTCCTGAGACAAAGCCAATTGCTTTTTGTTTCTTAAAATTTCTTCAATAATTTCAAGGGTTAACCAGTTTTTATCTATGCTGTGATAATCCATAATCTTGATTATTTTGTTATGAAAGAGATAAGTTCGTTAATGGTTTTAAATGGAATTTTTTCTGTTGAGTCGTTACTTTTCATGAAAGTTTCTCCTTTTTCATTCGCTGAGACAATGTATTTGACACCTTTTTTATCGGCAAAAATCATTTGCTTTTGCCATTTGGCTTGTTCGGTATAAATTTCAGCATTAATACCGACATCTCTCAAAGCAAAGAGCATGGGCAAAAAACGGGATTCGTCGGCTGAACTTTGGTTGGTAAACAACACTTGTGTTGAATCTCCTTTAAATTCAGGGTACAAATTGTTATCCAACAAAACATCGTAAATACGGTCGGCACCAAACGAAATACCTACTCCCGAAACATTTTTTAAACCAAAAGTACCCGTTAAATCATCATAACGACCGCCACCTGTGATGCTTGGAAAATTTTCTACCTTAACCTCAATAATTGTTCCTGTATAATATCCTAAGCCACGAGCAAGCGTGGGGTCGAAAATTACTTTTGCTGTTTTTAAACCTAATTTTTGTAAGGTTTCAAAAACAAATTCCAATTCTTCTATTCCTTTTTTACCAATTTCAGAGCAACTTAAAAACCCGGCTAAAAACATTATTTTTTCAGTTGAGTTTCCTTGTAATTCAAACAATGGCTTTAAACTCTGAATGGATTCTGTGCTAAGATTTTTTTCTTTTAATTCGTCCAAAACCTTATCCACACCAATTTTATCCAACTTATCGATTGCAACAGTTATATCGGTTAGTTTATTTTTCTCACCGACTGCCTCAGCAATTCCACTCAACACTTTTCTGTTATTGATTGAGATGGAATAGTTTAATTTTCCCTGAAAAAGTTCCGTAAAAACATCGTCAATCATTTTGATTAAGTCCACCTCGTTGAGCAACGAATCCGAGCCAATGATATCAGCATCGCATTGATAAAACTCGCGATAACGTCCTTTCTGTGGTCTATCGGCACGCCAAACAGGTTGTATTTGGAACCTGCGAAACGGAAAAGTAATATCGTTTTGGTTTTGTACCACATAACGAGCAAAAGGGACAGTTAAATCGTAGTGAAGGGCTTTTTCAGATATCTGATGAGTGATGATTGATGAGTTTTGTGTGGAAAATGCGTTTTTATCAACTTTAGCTAAATAATCACCACTGTTTAAAATCTTAAATATCAACTTATCACTTTCTTCTCCGCCTGTGCCGACTAATGTGCTCAGGTTTTCCATTGCAGGAGTTTCTATTTGCTGAAAACCGTATTTTTTGAACGATTTTTTAATCACATCAAAAATATAATTTCTTCGAGCCATTTCAATTGGCGAAAAATCTCGTGTTCCTTTTGGTATGCTTGGTTTCTGACTCATGTTGTTACTTGACTAATTTTTTGTACTTGAAACGCTGTGGTTCAGACCCCAATCGTTTTCTTCTGTTTTCTTCATATTCAGAATACGAACCCTCAAAGAAATACACTTCTGAATTTCCTTCAAAAGCCAAAATATGTGTACAAATTCTGTCTAAAAACCATCTGTCGTGAGAAATAATAATTGCAGAACCTGCAAAATTTTCAATCCCTTCTTCCAAGGCTCTGATTGCGTTTACATCTAAATCGTTGGTTGGTTCGTCAAGCAAAAGCACATTGGCTTCTTGTTTCATGGTCATTGCCAGATGTAGTCGGTTTCTTTCTCCACCGGATAAAACACCAACTTTCTTGCTTTGGTCGCTACCGGCAAAATTGAATTTTGAAAGATATGCTCTTGCATTGATTGTTCTTCCGCCAAAATCCATCATCTCTACCCCACCGGAAAACACTTCAAAAATATTTTTTTCCGGATCAAGTTCAGCGTGTGCTTGGTCAACATACCCAATTTTTACGGTTTCTCCAACCTTAAAAGTTCCTGCATCAGGTGCAAGTTCACCCATAATCATTCGAAACAGTGTTGTTTTTCCTGCACCGTTTGGTCCAATGATTCCTAAAATCGAAGCAGGAGGAAGTTTAAATGTTAAATTTTCGTAGAGTAATTTATCTTCAAAAGCTTTTGAAATTCCTGTGGCTTCAATAACTTCGTTACCCAAACGAGGTCCGTCGGGTATAAACAACTCCAATTTTGCTTCTTTTTCTTTAGAATCTTCGCTTAACAGTTTTTCGTAGTTACTCAAACGAGCTTTTGATTTTGCTTGACGACCTTTGGCATTCATTCTCGACCATTCCAACTCACGTTCAAGAATTTTTCTACGTTTGCTTTCCGTTTTCTCTTCTTGAGCCAATCGTTTCGACTTTTGGTCTAACCACTCCGAATAGTTTCCTTTCCACGGTATGCCTTCACCTCTGTCTAATTCCAATATCCAGCCGGCAACATTATCCAAAAAATAACGGTCGTGAGTAATTGCAATTACCGTTCCTTGATATTGTTGTAAATGTTGTTCCAACCAAAATACAGACTCTGTGTCCAAGTGGTTTGTCGGTTCATCTAAAAGCAAAACATCAGGCTGTTGTAGCAACAATCGGCAAAGTGCTACTCTACGCAATTCTCCACCCGACAGGTTTTTAATTAAAGCATCTTCGGGCGGACAGTTAAGTGCATCCATAGCACGTGATAGCTTTGTATCCAATTCCCACGCATCTAAGGCATCAATCCTATCTTGAAGTTCTGCTTGACGTTTCATGAGTTCGTCCATTTTATCCGGATTTTCATACACCTCAGGCTCACCGAATTTTAAATTTATTGCTTCGTATTCGGCAAGAACATCAATGGTTTCCTTAGCTCCTTCTTGTACAATTTCTTTAACTGTTTTGGTTTCGTCGAGTTTTGGCTCTTGCTCCAAATAGCCCACTTTATAACCCGGTGAAAATGTTACATCTCCTTGATACGATTGGTCAACTCCAGCAATAATTTTCATCAGGGTAGATTTTCCCGAACCGTTCAACCCTATAATACCAATTTTGGCACCGTAGAAAAAAGATAAATAAATGTCTTTGATGATTGTTTTTCCAGAAGGTATAGTTTTACTAACCTTGTTCATGGAAAATATTACTTTCTTATCGTCGCTCATAGCTAAATTTGATGTGTTAAAAATTGTAAAGATTACAAAGTTAAAAAAGTAAAGCCAACTTTAATCGTAGAATAAAAAATATTAATCACAGCTTTGGAATTCAAAACAAAAAAAGAGAATTAGATTTTTCGGTTGTTAAATCTGCTTTGATAGATTGCTTTTCAGCCACAACACAAGCTTATACCCTCACCCCAACAATCGTTACATCATCAACCTGCTCTAAATTTCCTTTCCATTCTTCGAAAACTTCGTTCAACTTTTGTTTTTGTGCAGCCATCGTCTCGGCAGACATGGAGATTAACAATTCCTGCAATTGTTTATACTTAAATTTCTTTCCGGCAAGCCCTCCA
>JADYZM010000084.1 GCA_020853105.1 Flavobacteriales bacterium
GAAACTACTTCTACTCTTGTGGATAATGCTGACGGTACTTTTACTTATACCGATGAAACCGGTACGCCTATCACTTTTGATGCGAACATCAACGATGCGGATGCGGATTCTACCAATGAAATTCAAACCATATCTTTTACCTCTCCAAATCTTACACTATCAGATGGTGGTGGAACAGTTGATTTAAGCAGTTTAACTGGACCAACATACACCGCAGGGTCTGGAATTACAATTGGAGGAAACTTAATTTCAGCTATAGATACTTCTGCTTCAAATGAGCTTCAAAACTTATCAAATGGAGGGAAAGTTGGTAATGTTCAAACCATTAATATTAACGGTGGAACAGGCGTTTCATTTAGCGTAGCTGACGCTGACTCTTCAGTTACCAATGAACTTCAAACTCTTGGTATTTCAGGAGACACCTTATACTTAAGTAATGGCGGGCAAGTGGTGTTGCCAGCTCAACCAGGAGATGACTGGGGTGTTCAGACTGTAGTTACAAATGCTACATTAACCGGTGATGGTACATCAGGTAATCCTCTTGCAGTAAATGGTATCTTAACGGATAATCAAAACTTATCAAATGGAGGTAAGTTAGGTAATTTACAAACAGTAAATATTTCTGGTGGAACACCAGTATCTTTCAGTGTTGCCGATGCTGATTCTTCAACAACAAATGAGGTAATTACAAATTTTGGGCTTAACGGAACATTAGATTCATTAGTTATAAATGAAGCCGGGCTAAATTGGGCTGTTCCTTTGTCAAGTTTATCCAATAATAGCTATTGGTCATTAAATGGTAATACTGGCACAAACCCAACCAATAATTTTATTGGTACAATTGATAATACAGCTTTGAGTTTTAGAACTAATAATTTTAATTCGGGTAAACTTGACCCATTGAACAGCAATTCTTTCTTTGGTTATCGATCAGGAGATGTGATTTCCACAGGAACTCAAAATACTGCAATGGGTACAAATTCATTACTTGCTAATACAACAGGTATGCAAAATACTGCAATTGGAGTAGCTTCAGGACAATCAAATACAATAGGAAGTGGAAATACATTTGTTGGTTATTATGCAGATGCTTCTAATATTAACTTAACCAATGCAACAGCAATTGGAGCAAATACTATTGTTGCTCAAAGTAACTCATTAATTTTAGGTAATAACGCAAATGTGGGTATTGGTACTTCAATGCCAAACAGTTTGTTACATCTTTCTAAAGCAAATAGTCCTACTTTATATATTCAAGAGACAACCCCAGCTAATGGATCTACTATCGTCATGGAAAGTAGTTCACAATATGCTTTGGTATCAAATCAGAGTGGTATTTTCAGAATACAAAATAATACCAATAGTTCTAATCCATTTAATATTTCTAATACAGACAATGTTGGAATTGGCGGTGACGCACAATATTCAGAACTTGACGTTTTTGGAAAAATAACTATGAGAACAGGTGCGACAACTGGATATATCCCCGTTTCTGATAATAATGGAACCATGACTTGGACTGATCCATCATCAATGTTCTCTGGACCATGGTCAAAATCAGGAAATATTATTTATCCAACCGTTGCTAATGATAGTATAGGTATTGGAACCATTTCCCCTGGTGCACGATTCCACATCACAAACGGACAAATATTCTCTAATTGGTTGAGCCCAAATGGACCTGCAAATTTATTTATCAGTAATTTTAATAGTGGTTCTGGACCGGGTTATATGACCGGAACTTTAGGTCAAGTAACTATTACCACCTCTGACGCTGCTGAAGCTAAATATGCAATACAAGCTCATGCCGGAGGTAGCAGTGGCAATAAGTATGGAACATTTTCTACTGCATCAGGAACAGGAAACACCAATATTGGTGGCTATTTTGAAGCATTTGGTGCAGCAACCAACTGGGCAGGTTATTTTGAAAACGGTAATGTTTATATTAAAGATACCTTACTTGTTAATACCTTTACAGGAAAAAGCAAAGTTAATGTAAATGGAGATATCGGTTTTGGTGGTACCCCGGCTACAAATAATGCTATCGTAATTATATTACAAAACACAGGAGCTTCAGCCATAGCTGCAGGAGATATAGTAGTAACAGGTGGGGCTGATAATTCATGTGCTACTACTAATGCTAATGGCAGTTATTCTGTTTTAGGTGTAGCAACTGAAGTAATTCCTTTAGGTGCTGTAGGAAAAATTGCAATTTCGGGCGTTGTGAAAGTCAACGTTGTACCAACAAGTGTAGCAATTGGCAATCACTGTATAACAGGAAATATCTCCGGAAGAGCCAGAGGTATTGTATCACCAAGTGCCGGAACAAGTATAGGAGTGTTTATAACAAATGAATCAGCAGGTCAAGCAACAGTATTATTAAGATAATTATTAAATCAAATAAAAAAATGAAAAAATTATTTTTTATATCGCTTATTTTAATAAGTTCATATCTAAAAGCTCAGGTAGAAATTGTATCAACTGGAACCGGATATATGTATTCTGTTGCAGTGCCTAGTGGAACTTACACTCTAACACCAGGATTATCAGTTACTTTTAAAGCCCATATAACATGTCAGGATTCTGCTGCACTTAATGTTTCTTCATCAGGCTTTCGGTTAATTTTAAAAAACGGAGGTTTATTACCACTTGTTTCAGGAGATATTATTAGCGGGCAAGTGGTAACAGTAGTTTATGATGGAACTAGTTGGCAAATGATGAATCCAATTGGTACTAACTCAAACAACAATTGGAAATTAACAGGTAATTCAGGTACAAACAGCTCAAATTTTGTCGGTACAACAGATGCGCAAGACTTAAGGTTTAGAACTAATAATTTGCTAAAACTTACTCTTACCCAAAAGGGTCAGCTAGAAACATTTAATATGGGAAATTCTGTATTCTTAGGAGGAGGTGCAGGTGGTTTTGATGATTTATCGAACAGACAAAATACTTATATCGGTAATTCTTCAGGTTCGAATAGCACAACAGGAAATTGGAATACTGCTTTGGGTTATGGCTCCCTTAACAATAATATAACTGGAACCAGCAACACTGCAATTGGTCGTGTTGCATTAAGCTACAATACGGGTAGCAACAACACAGGTGTTGGAACTTATGCACTTTTTTGGGGAACTACTGGCAGTGGTAATACAAGCTTAGGAGCTTATGCCGGTCAAACAAATACAACAGGTTCAAACAATTTATTTTTAGGTTATAATGCTGATGCTACAGTTAATAATCTGAGCAATGCAACCGCTATTGGTAATGGAGCAACTGTTGCACAAAGCAACTCATTGATTTTGGGTAATAATGCCAAAGTAGGTATTGGAACAAATGCACCTACTGCTGATTTACATGTTGTTGGTTCGTTTCGTTTTGTAGATACCAATGTAGTTAACAATAATATCCTAAAAACCGATAATTCCGGGAATGCAAGCTGGACGAATATAAACAATCTATTACCCAATGGTTCATTTGCTTGGACAAAAAGCGGAAACAACATATACCCCACAACATTAACTGATTATGTTGGTGTTGGAGCAGTACCATCAGTAAATGCTCAATTGAGTGTAACTCGAAACTTAGTAGATTATAATGCCTTTTTGGTTGAAAACGAAACCGATGGTGTCACATCTACAGTTTCGGGAACCAAAGGTGGCAGAATATCTGTTTCAGCAGCAGGTAATAACCAAAAAACTGGTTTAGAGGTACAAGTAGGAGGGACTGGAACAGGTCAACAAAATGGTATTTTTGTATCAACTTCTGGCAGCTCAAGTGGACAGAACAGAGGTTTAGTAGCTTCTGCTTCAAACAGTACCTCATCAAACACCGGTGCAGATATATTCTCTAATGGAAATTTTGGGGTTAATTATGGGGTTAGGGTGTACACAGGAGGAACCCAAGCCTCTGCTAAATATGCCTTGTACCTGAGTTCTTCAGGCTCCGGCACAAAATACGGAGTATATTCTACTGGTGAAGATATGAATTATTATAGTGGACTTGTGGGTATTGGAACATCTCCTTTAACAACACTAGATGTTGCAAACTCAACATTAGTTACTACTTCTCGTTTCACTAATACATTTAGTAGTGCATCACCCAAGATGGCTGTGTATGGTTGGGCTTATGGAACAGGAACAGGGAACAACTCAGCCGGAGCTTTTGATGCTTCTGGAAGTTCAGGTACTAACTATGCAGTTTATGGTGCTGCATCAGGAAATACAGGCACAAAAATTGGTGTTTATAGTACTGCTTCAGGTACAGGAACCAATACTGCCGGTTATTTTACAGCATCAGGTGGAACAAGTAATAATGCTATTGTGGTGCCCAGTGGTGGCGGTAATGTGGGGATTGGTACCACAACACCATCTTTTCCATTATATGTAACAACCGCCACAGAAGATAGAACAGCCTATTTTTATAACAGTACAAATACAGCATCAACAACATTCGGATTGTATGCAGGTGCATTTGGTGCTGGAGGAGGTGAAAAAAGAGGTGGTAGTTTTGATGCAAGTGGAGGGACAGGAACTAATATAGGTGTAAGAGCTACAGCATCTGGTGGAACAACAAACTGGTCTGCATATTTCATTGGTGATGCCTATATTTCAGGGAAACTTGGTATTAATGATAATACCCCTACATATGATTTAGACGTTAGCTCATTAACAACAACATATGCCGGTCGTTTTAAAAATACTGGAACTGCGGGTGCCGATGGGTTACTGGTAGAGGTCAACACTGCAGCAGCTTCTGCAGGAACCAGAATAGGATTGTATTCAAATATTTCAGGAGGTTTGTCATCTCAATATGGTGTATATAGTAATTTATTAGGTGGAACATCCAACTATGCTGTATATGGTAACGCAAATTCAGGAACAACAAACAATTTTGCTGGTTATTTTCCAAACGGAAAAGTATATATTGCTGATTCACTCGGTATTGGAACCACCGCACCTGCATATCTATTACAACTATCCCAAAATAGTGCTGCCAAACCAGGATCAAATACTTGGACAATTGCCTCAGATGCTCGCTTAAAAAATAATGTTCGTGATTATTCTGAAGGGTTGAAAGAAGTTTTAGCAATTCATCCGGTTTGGTTTACCTATACCGGAGAAGCAGGAATGCCTAAAGAAACAAATGTTGGCGTATTAGCTCAGGAACTCCAAAAAGTGGCTCCATACATGGTTAGTGATTGGACTTATACTCCAACAAAGAAAGTAAAAACAGGAGACAACAAAAATATAGAAGAGGAAGAGGTTCCTGATTATAGTAATGCCAAAACTTATTTAGCAGTAGATAACGGTGCTATGACTTACATGCTAATCAACGCAATCAAAGAACAACAAAAAATGATTGACGATTTGAAAAAAGAAGTTGAAGCTCTGAAAACTATTAAAGAAAAATAAATGAAAAAACTCCTTTACATATTTATACTTTTAACTTGTAGTGCAAACGCTCAGGTAGTGCTAGAGCGACAAGTAATTGGCAGCACAGGTGGATATGTAGTTGGCACCAATATGAGTTTATCATCAACAGTGGGCGAAGCAGTTGTGCAAACATTGTTTTCTGTATCCAAAATATTAACACAAGGATTTCAACAACCGAACTCGTTTAACAACAATATTGTTACGTATGAAATAATTAACGAAAGCTGTAGAGGAGCAGCGAATGGTTCGGTTTATATATCAAATGTGTTGGGTTGTCCTGGACCATATTCGATAACTGTTGTTTCGGTTTTCGATACAGCCACAGCTCTTGATGAAACCAAGTTAAAAGCCGGACAATACATTGTAAAAATTGTTGGAGCAACATCATGTACCTATAATCAACTTGTCACAGTAGGTATAGACAGCGACGAAGGCTGTAAGCTTAAATTCTATTCCGGTTTAACTCCAAATGGCGATGGAGATAACGACACGTGGTATGTGGATAATATAGAACAATTTCCTATAAATGATGTGAAAATTTTCAACAGATGGGGAGATTTGGTGTGGGAAAAAAGTAACTATTCCAACGAAAAAGAAAAAATATGGGACGGAACTAATCAATCGGGAAAAGATTTACCCGACGGGACCTATTTTTATATAGCAGATGTTGCCGGAACAATTTATAAAGGCTGGGTTGAATTAACCCGATAGAAAAAGAAAGAAGTAATGAAAAAATATCTACTCATACTCACCCTATTAACTGTGATGACAGGTTTTGCACAGCAAGACCCTCAATACAGTTTATACATGTTTAATCCGCTGGGGGTAAATCCGGGTTATGCCGGAAGCCGTGAAGTGTTGAGCGGAATTTTAGTACACAGAAGTCAATGGGTTGGATTAAAAGGTGCTCCAGTTACTCAAGCATTGGCAATTAACAGCCCATTAAAAAATAAATCCATGGGGTTAGGATTAAACGTTACTAACGACAAAATTGGACCTAAAAGTATAATTACTGCCACAGCTGTATATGCATACAGAATACGTGTTGGTGCCGGAAAATTGGCATTCGGACTCAGAGGAGGTATTCAAAATTATAATTACGACTGGAATGCGATAGAATATAAAGACAAAGAAGATCAAATTCCAACAACGGCAGTTGGAAGTTTTGTAATTCCAACCTTTGACTTTGGATTATATTACAATACAAACACATTTTATGCCGGATTATCTGCCGAACATCTGAATGAATCTCAATTTAGTTTTACAAATGCTATGGTAAATACCAATAACGGTGCTCATGTATATTCACACATCATTGGAACGATAGGTAAAGCATTTATTATAAATCGAGATATGGTTTTAAAAGCCTCGGCACTTATTCGATCAGACAGACAAGGGAACGGAAATATTGACATCAATACCAGCATTTTACTTAATAAAACCATACAATTTGGAGTAACCATTAATACACGAAAAAGTGTAATCCTATTAGCCGAATACAACATCAACCAAAATTTCAGAATCGGTTATGCATTTGATTATAATTACAGTGAATTAACAAAGGCGACAGGAAGCGGGTCACACGAAATATTTTTAGGATATGACCTAAGCTTATTTAAAACAAGAGTAACTTCGCCAAGGTATTTTTAATGGGAAAGTTTTATAAAAAAGAATTAGTAAATTTATTTGTGTTTGCGTTATTCATTTTAACGTTCCAAAGCAAAGTTGTAGCCCAAATAAATCAAGCAAACGAAGCGTTTAAAAGTGAACGATATTTTGATGCTATTTCCAACTATGAAAAAGTATTGAAAAAAGACCCTAACAATATTGCTGCTAATGAAAATATTGCCTACTGCTACCGAAAGTTAAAAAACTACGAAAAAGCTGAGATTCATTATGCAAAAGCTGTTGAACTTAATGGTTCCGAGCCATCGAACCATTTGTATTACGGACAATCATTAAAAAACAATGGAAAGTTTAATGAAGCAAAAAAACAATTTGAAGCATTTTTAAAAAGCAATCCTAATAGTTTGATAGGAAAGTTAATGCTCCAATCTTGTGATGATGTTACATTATGGGAAGCAGACCCAAAAGAATTTTTGGTAGAACCATTTTCAAAAATTAATTCGGAATCATCAGATTTTTCGCCGGTTAAATATAAAGACGGAATTTTATTTGTTTCTGAAAGAGGTATTGATTTGGTAAACGAAAGTACTGACCAACTCTCAGGACAACCCTATTTATCTATCTATTTTGCCAAACAATCTAAAGGTTATGAAAAAGCGAAACCATTTTCTCACCAAATAAACACACAATTTCATGATGGACCTGCATGTATATCAAACGATGGAAAAACAATGTATTTTACTCGTGCAGAAAAAAACGAAAAAGGAGCAAAACTTGGAAATAAATTAAAAATCTTCTGGGCAACCCTAGAGGGTAAAAAATGGAAAAAAATTACCGAATTCAAGTATAATAGTCCTACGTATAGTGTGGCTCACCCGTGGATTTCTGACGATGGAAACCGTTTATTTTTCTCCTCGGATATGCCCGGAGGTTTTGGAAAAATGGACATTTATATGTGTACAAAAGAAATCGACAAGTGGGGAGCTCCGGTTAATCTTGGAAATGAAGTTAACACAGCTGAAAACGAAGTGTTTCCCTATTTTAGAAAAGATATTTTGTATTTCTCTTCAGACGGACTTTCCGGTTATGGTGGATTAGACATTTACTCCGTATATCAAAGCGACAATTGGAAAAATATCAAAAATTTAAAAACACAATTAAACTCCTCTAAAGATGATTTTGGAATCTTTTTTATTGATGACGAAAACGGTTATTTTTCATCAAATAGAGAAGGGGGCATGGGAAAAGATGACATTTATAAATTTGTTTATAAAAAAGTCATTAACGAGACAGCTATCAACGGAAAACTTGAGTATGACAAACTCCCTGCATCAAACGTGGGAATTACCTTATATGATGAAAACGACAATGAGTTGAGAAAAACGGTTACTGATGAGAACGGTAATTTTAAATTTGACAAACTCAAAATTGATAATAACTACTTTTTTAGAATTGACGAAACAGACGATTCTGTTTTGGAAAAAGCCAAGTTATATATTACAAATTCAAAGGGAGAAAAAGTTCTGTTGGCAGAAAATTTTGCTAAAGGAAAATACAAAATTCAAACCCTACCTTATGAAAAATACGATGAACTGCCTTTACTAGAAGAAAAAGATGAAAGTATTTTTAATATAAAAGTATTTGGGCAGGTTTATCAGAAACTACCCGGTGACTATGGCGAAGGACTTGAAATTTTAATTGTTGATGAAAATGGAAAAGTAATTGGAAAAACACGAACCGATAAAGATGGAAAATTTGTGTTTGAAAAATTATCTCCCGACCAAGAATATCTGTTTATGCTCGGCGAAGATGATGCAGGACTCAATGTTATCATCATTGATGAACATGGAAAAATTATTGGAGGAACCAACAAATTAGGAAACGGAAAATTCAGGTATGAACGACTTGTTGATGACAAAAACGTGATTACTTTAATAAACGAACTAGATGAAGTTATTAGAATTTCAGAAGACGATACATTTGTTATTTCAAAAATTTTCTACGACTACAAATCCGCTCAAGTAAATGAAAAATCAGCTTTAGAATTAGATA
The DNA here is from genome assembly GCA_020853105.1 of Flavobacteriales bacterium. Lineage (GTDB taxonomy): Bacteria > Bacteroidota > Bacteroidia > Flavobacteriales_E > Vicingaceae > Vicingus. The sequence continues at coordinate 9,114 of JADYZM010000084.1, forward strand.
AAATTGTGATGATTTTATCTAAAAACAAAGGAATAGGTATTGAATTAACATCTCATACCGATTCTATAGGAAGTGATTATTACAACTATACACTTTCACAAGAAAGAGCGTCATCTGCCAGAAAATATATAATTTCTAAGGGAATCAACTCCAATAAAATAACTGCCAAAGGATTAGGAGAAAAAGAACCCATAGCACCAAACTCAAAACCTGACGGCAGTGATAATCCGGATGGAAGAGCAAGAAACAGAAGAACAGAAATTAAGATTATCAAAAGATATTAATTTTTGTACCTTTACTTACTCAATCGAATGAAGCTTGTTTTATAGAAGAATCATATTTCTTTTTTTTGTGTTCACTTTTAAAGTGGCACAAACACAACAAACCAATATAAAATTTGGTCATTTAAGCATAAAAGACGGGCTTTCTCAAAGTGATGTGTTGACTATTTTGCAAGACAAAAAAGGGCTTATGTGGTTTGGAACCCAAGATGGGCTTAATCAATACACCGGGTTTGAATTTGTAAATTTTGCTCAAGACATTCAAGATTCATTATCCATTTCTAACAGTTTTATTCATGAATTGCACGAAGATAATAATGGACAAATATGGGCAGCAACCGAAAACGGATTAAATATTTTCCAACGAAAAAACCGTTCGTTTAAAAATATTATCAAAGGCAAATTTCTAGGCAAATCAAAAAATAATGTTTGGGCATTGGCTGAAAATGATGATTATATTTGGGCTGGAACAGATGAAGGACTTCTTAAAATTCATAAAACGAATTATTCAATAGAAACCATTACAATTGAAAATGCACTTAAAAATAAAACCTTAAAAGTGCGTGATTTAGTTTTGATCGGAAATGAACTTTTTATTGCTACTGAAGGAAACGGACTTTTAGTTTATAATATAAAAACCAAAGCCAATCACCAATACACAACCGAAAATAGCAAACTGCTAAATAACACCGTATTAAGTATTTCTCAATTGTCTCAAAATCAACTGTGGATTGGAACAAACAAAGGAATTTGTGTAATTGAAAATAAATCAAAAAAAATAATTGATTATCCAATCATAAACAAAGCCATAAATAATGCTTCGGTTACTGAAATTTTTGAAGACAAGTCCGGTATCATTTGGATAGGAACCGAGCAAGATGGTTTATTTAAAGTTCACTCTTCTGACAATATAGATCATTATCTGTACGACGCAACTATCTCAACCAGCTTGAGCAGCAATAAGATTAACCACATTTATGAAGACAACTCCGGAATAATATGGATTGGAACTCAGTCGGGGGTTGATAAATTTGACAAGCAAAAACAATATTTTAAACATTTTAAATTACTTCCAAACAACACAAATACCATTTCAAGCAACATGGTGTGGAGCATTTTTCAAGACGATGCTACTTCACGACTTTTTGTGGGCACAAATAAGGGATTGGATATTTTTAATTACGAAGGAAATAAGATTTCTTTTGTAAAACCGATATTCAAAGGTTCTTCCGTTATAAAAAATGAAAGTGTTTACTCCATTTGTAAAGACCACAACCAAAAAATTTATATCGGAACCGATGGCGGAATTTTTGAATATGTCAACAATACCCTTATTGCCGTAGATTTCTTAAATTCAAAACAAAGAAACAGAACGTATTCCATCTTAGAAGACAAAAAACACAGGCTTTGGATTGGCACCAGAGAAGGATTGTTACTGGTTTCTGCCGACAGAAAAACAACAAAAAGTTTTGTTTCTTCACCGGACAAAAACGATTTAAAAGTTGATTTAATACGCTTCTTTGCAGAAGACAAATCCGGTAATATATGGATTGGTACCGACGGTGGTGGTCTTTCAAAAGTAATTGAGCAAGGAGACAGTATTGCATTTAAAACATACCTCAATAATCCAGCATATATAAATAGCTTAAGTAACAACAGCGTTCTTTCCATGCTTGTTGATAACGAAAACAATATCTGGATTGGCACATTTGGTGGCGGCTTGAATAAATTCAATACTAAAACCGAGGAATTTGTTCGATTTACCGAAAAAGACGGGCTAGCAAACAACGTGATTTATGGCGTTTTAATTGATGAAAAAAATACACTTTGGATTAGCACAAACAAAGGACTTTCTTCATTCAATACAAAAACACAACATTTTAAAAATTACGACGAAAGCGACGGACTTCAAAGCAACGAATTTAATGTTGGAGCTTTCTATAAAAATAAAAATAACGAACTCTTTTTTGGCGGCATAAATGGTTTCAATGCCTTTTATCCAAAAGACGTTCATGTCAATAATACCCAAGCAAAACCATTAATAACAAACTTTTATTTGTTTAACAAACAGGTGAAAATTGGAGGAGCTGATTCAATTCTACCCGAAGACATATCTGAATTAAATGAAATCACCTTAAAATATCGCCAAAATGTAATTTCATTTGAATTTGTTTCACTACACTACTCACACCCACAAAAGAACCAACATGCTTATAAACTTGAAAATTTTAATGACGACTGGGTGCATATAGGAAACAACAGAATTGCAAACTACACCAATCTTGACCCTGGTGAGTATATTTTTAAAGTAAAAGTTTCAAACAATGATGGCATTTGGAATAATGAAATTGCTCAAATCAAAATAATTGTATTACCACCAATTTGGGCAACTTGGTGGTTTAGAACAATTTCAATTTTATTCATTTTAGCAATTATTTACGCCTATTATATCACTCGAATCAACAGAGTTAAAGCCCAGAAATTATTGCTTGAAGTACAAGTTAGAGAACGAACCTATGAAGTAATCAAACAAAAAGAAGAAATTGAACATCAGAAAAAACTGATTGAAGAAGAAAAAGAAAAAACAGAAAAATTACTACTCAATATTCTTCCGGAAGAAACAGTTGAAGAGCTTAAATCGAAAGGAAAAGCAACCGCCAGACAATATAGGCTTGCTTCCATTATGTTTACAGACTTTAAAAGCTTTACTAAAATTGCAGAACAAATCAATCCTCAAGATTTGGTTGCCGAATTGGACCGCTATTTTATTGAGTTTGACAGCATAATTCAAAAGTACAACATTGAAAAAATAAAAACCATTGGAGATGCCTACATGTGTTCAGGTGGTATTCCTATCAGAAACAAAAGCAATCCCATTGATATTGTACTTGCAGGTTTAGATATTCAACGCTACATGCAAAAAGTGCATAACGAGAAAGTTGAAAAAGGTGAAAAACCGTGGGGACTAAGAATTGGAATTCATACCGGTGAAATAATTGCGGGAGTGGTTGGTATCAAGCGTTTTGCTTATGACATTTGGGGTGATAGCGTTAATATTGCCAGTAGAATTGAAGCTGCCGGTGAAGTAGGAAAAGTAAACATTTCAGGAACAACCTATTTTTTAGTTAAAGAGTTCTTTGATTGCGAATATCGAGGAAAGGTAAAAGCAAAAAACAAAGGATATATCGATATGTACTTCGTTCACCGAATACGAAAAGAACTATCGGTAAATGGCGAAGGAAAAGTACCCAACGAATTGTTCTATAAATATGTAAACCTTCATATATATTCAGGAATCAATTATAGAAAAGCAGAAAAATACATTGTTGAAAGGCTTAAAGTTGAACTCCCTGAAAATCTATACTATCATGACCTTCGCCATACACTCGATGTGTGTGCTGCCGTTGAACGTCTTGCATTAATGGAAGGAGTTGAAGGCGATAATATTTTCTTGTTAAAAACAGCCGCTCTGTATCACGATGCCGGGTTTGTAAAACAATACTCCAACAACGAAGAAATTGGTGCGGATTTAGCCAAAGAAGTATTGCCCCGTTTTGGATATACCGATGAGCAAATTGAAGTAATTCATCAATTGATCAATGCAACCAAAATACCACACAAACCAAACAATAAATTGGAAGAAATAATGTGTGATGCAGACTTAGATTATTTGGGAGGTGGTGAATTTCACCCCATTTCTGAGAAGTTGAAACACGAACTGATGGAGCGAGAGATAGTTAAGACAGACAAACAGTGGGACGAGTTGCAGATTAAATTTTTAGAAGCTCATAAATACTTCACCAAAACAGCCATAAAACTGAACAACGATAACAAGTCTAAACGAATTGAAGAAATAAAAGAGCGACTAAAAAATTATGAATGAAGTTAACCAACATTTCTCCCTTTTTGTTTGAATTTTCTGTTCATTACTTACCTATATTCTGTTTTATCTTTTGGTTTAACCTGCCCAGTTTGAGCAAGATGTCTTCAAACAATAGTCCCCCAATCAGTATGAACGAGGCCAAATAAAGAACTTTTATTTGATAGGAAGTAAATAGAACACCTCCGACAACACCTCCGACAAAAAAGAAACTAATAATTGTCATTCTTAATTTAATTGAGGATTTTAGTTGGGTAATTTGCTCTTTTTCTTTATAAAAAAAGAGTTGAGAAAGCTCTATGCCTAAATCGGTAAAAAGTCCAGTAAGATGGGTAGTTCTAACTGTTGCGTTGGAAATTTTTGTAACCAATGAATTTTGCATTCCCATAGAAAAAAGTAAAGAAAACGCCAAAATATCAGGATTAATTTTGATAAAATAGTTACCCGCAAAAGCTACCAAAAAAAGAATTATACTTTCAAGTATTACCGGAACAATATATTCAATATGAGTTTCTTTTCGAGAAACAACTTCAATGATAAAATTTGAAAAAAAAGAGCCCAACAAAAAAAATACAGTATAAAGAAAAAAGATTAACCCTTGGTTAAAGTTGAATTGAATCATTTCATCAACAAAAAAAGCAAAATGACCGGTAACATTAGTAGTTAGCCGTTGAACAGATAAAAAACCAACAACATTAACAAGCCCGGCAACAAACGACAAAAGCGAAGCCACACTCAAATTGTGCTTAAATGTTCTAGTATTTCCCTGATGTCGAAACACAATTAAAAAAGTTGGAAAAATCAAATGTAACATAAAAAAAACAAAACCATCAACATCAATATTTCTAAATCGCAATACCTATTTAACCATCAAAAAAATTAAATTTGCAAACTGAAAATAATCAGCATAAACCACAAGCATGAGCGACGCTATTAAACACGAGTGCGGAATTGCACTAATTAGGCTGCTAAAACCATTAGAATATTATATTGAAAAATACGGTTCTGCAACTTATGGAATCAACAAAATGTATTTGTTGATGGAAAAACAACACAACCGTGGGCAAGATGGTGCCGGTTTAGCAAATATTAAGTTTGATGTAGAACCCGGTCAGCGTTACATTAGCCGCTATCGTTCAAATACAACACATGCTATTAAAGATATTTTTGAGAAGGTACACAATAAATTTCAAACGGCTTACGACAAGAATCCTGATAAAGTTAAAGATGCCAAATGGCTAAAAGAAAACATTGCATTCACCGGTGAACTTTATCTAGGTCACTTACGATATGGGACTTATGGAGGAAACAGCATAGAACAATGCCATCCTTTTTTGCGACAAAACAACTGGATGACCCGAAATTTGGTAGTTGCCGGTAACTTTAACCTTACTAATGTAGATGAATTGTTTAATCTCTTGGTTTCCATTGGTCAACACCCGAAAGAAAAATCAGATACAGTAACTGTTCTTGAAAAAATTGGACATTTTTTAGATGTAGAAAATCAACAAATATTTGATAAATACAAAGAACAAGGATTGTCAAACCAAGAAATTTCCAAAAAAATAGCGGAAGAACTAAATGTGCAAAAAATATTAGAACATTCTTCATCAGAATGGGACGGCGGTTATGTTATGTCCGGTTTATTTGGTCATGGAGATGCATTTGTGCTTCGAGACCCATCAGGCATCAGACCCGCATTTTATTATCAAGACGAGGAGGTTGTTGTTGTAACTTCCGAAAGACCGGTAATACAAACAGCATTTAATGTTCCGTTGGAAACCATCAAAGAAATTCAACCCGGGCATGCGTTAATAATCAAGAAAAACGGAAAAGTAACCGAAGAACTAGTAAAAACTCCTACGTTGAAAACACCTTGTTCTTTTGAACGTATCTATTTTTCTAGAGGAAGCGACAAAGACATTTACAAAGAGCGCAAGCAATTGGGTAGAAACATTTGTGATTTGGTATTGAAAGCAGTTGATAACGACCTTAAAAACTCAGTATTTTCGTTCATTCCAAACACTGCCGAAGTTTCATTTTATGGATTAATGAAAGGACTTCAAGACGCATTAAATGTAATTAAGTTAGAGAAAATAAAAGCCTTAGGACCAAACCCATCTGATGAAGATTTGAAACAAATATTGGCATTAAGAAACCGGATAGAAAAAATTGCCATAAAAGATGCTAAACTAAGAACCTTTATCACTCAAGACAACAGCAGAGACGATTTAGTTGCCCATGTTTACGATATCACTTACGGTAGTGTTTATCCTACTGATAATTTGGTTATAATTGACGATTCAATTGTTCGTGGCACAACCCTAAAACAAAGCATTTTAAAAATATTAGACCGCCTAAACCCTAAAAAAATTGTTGTAGTTTCATCGGCACCACAAATTCGTTATCCGGATTGTTACGGCATTGATATGACAAAGTTTTCTGATTTTATTGCCTTTAAAGCCGCAATTCAACTACTTAAAGACACCAATCAGGAGCATATTATTCAAGACACTTACAATCAATGTAAAGCACAAGAAAACTTACCCAAAGAACAACTGGTTAACCATGTAAAAAACATATACAAACCTTTTACAGCCGAACAGATTTCTGAAAAAATAGCTGAAATGTTAACTCCTAACCATTTGAAAGCAAAAGTAGAAATTGTGTTTCAAACCATTGAAGGACTACATGATGCGTGCCCAAATCATAAAGGAGATTGGTATTTTACAGGAAATTACCCTACCCCAGGAGGAAATAAAGTAGTAAACAACTCATTTATTAATTACTTTGAAGGAAAAAATCAACGCAGCTATTAAATTTCAGCCTAATTTTCATCTAAAATAAAAGATTCTTGCATTTTTGTAAAAGCTGATTTAATTTATGAAAAAACGAATACTCATTGGCAGACAAGATATTGCGGACTTTCCTGAATTGAATTTATACGAACTTCCGGTGAAAATAGACTCCGGAGCATACACCTCAAGCCTTCATTGCCATAACATATCAGAATTTGTTGAAAATGAAGTAAAAAAAATAAAATGTAATTTTTTAGACCCTGAACATTCCAATTACCACGAAAAAGAATTTATATTTGAAGCATTCAAAAAAAGAAAAGTAAAAAGTTCGAATGGAATAGTTGAAACTAGATATTCCATTATCACAAAAATCAAGTTATTTAATCAATTTTATCCCATTGAACTAACATTAACCGAACGAGCCAACATGAGATTCAGTGTCTTATTGGGTAGAAAATTTCTATCAAAAAAATTTATAATCAACACCGCTATAAAAAATCTATCGTTTAAAAATAAACTGTTAACCCTCCCAAAATAATATGAGAATTGTTGTCTTATCCCGAAATCCCCACTTGTATTCCACCAGGAGAATTGTTGAAGCAGGTAAAAAAAGAGGACATGAAGTGTTGGTTGTTGACCATACCAAATGCGACTTGGTTATCGAGAAAAAAAACCCTCAAATCCTATATAAAGGAAAACCTTTAGAAGGAATAGATGCTGTAATTCCAAGAATTGGTGCATCTGTAACCTTTTATGGAGCAGCAGTTGTTCGGCAGTTTGAAATGATGAAAGTTTTTTCTGCAACAGAATCTCAAGCTTTGGTTCGCTCAAGAGACAAGCTGAGAAGCTTACAAATTCTTTCTCGTTCCGGATTGGGGTTGCCAAAAACTGCATTTACAAATTATTCAAAAAATGTAAAAAATGTATTAAAGATAGTTGGAGGGGCTCCATGCGTAATAAAACTTTTAGAAGGTACACAAGGAGTTGGAGTAGTTTTAGCAGAAAATCAAAATGCTGCTGAATCAGTTTTAGAAGCTTTTAACGGACTCAAAGCTCGTGTAATTATTCAGGAATTTGTAAAAGAAGCCGGTGGAGCAGACATTAGAGCATTTGTTGTTGACGGTGTTGTTGTTGGAGCCATGAAAAGACAGGCAAAGGAAGGCGAATTTCGTTCAAACCTGCACAGAGGCGGATCCGCCCAAATCATAGAATTAACAGACGAAGAAGAAAATGCTGCTTTAAAAGCAGCTAAAGTATTAGGACTCGGTATAGCCGGTGTGGATATGCTTCAATCCAAAAAAGGTCCTTTAATTATGGAGGTGAACTCATCTCCCGGTTTAGAAGGAATTGAAGGAGCTACAGGAAAAGATATAGCTAATGCTATTATTCGTTACATAGAGCGACACGTTTAATATAAAAAGATGGATAGCGATATATTCTCACTTCTCGGAAAAAAAATAAAACGTGGACAAAGCGTAACTCTAAAGCTGGATATTGCCAGGCTCCATACTAGAACTATGATTGAAGTTCCGGTAATTGTATCTCGAGGAAAAAAACCGGGACCAATTCTATTACTCAATGCAGGTATTCATGGTGATGAAGTTAATGGAGTAGAAATTGTACGCCAAATCATTGCAAAAGGATATAATAATCCAGATTGTGGCACTGTGGTTTGCATTCCTGTTCTGAATGTGTTCGGTTTTTTGCACAAATCACGTGAATTTCCTGATGGTAGAGATTTGAACCGTGTGTTTCCAGGGTCAAAAGAAGGTTCCCTAGCAAGCCGTTTTGCATATTATTTGATGAAAGAAATTATGCCAAATGTTGAATATTGCATTGATTATCATACAGGAGCAAGCAGCAGATTTAACTATACACATTTGCGAATTGAAGGTACTGACCCTAAAAGTAGCGAATTGGCAAAAGTATTTGGGGCTCCATTTATTCTACTTTCAAAAGAATTACCGAAATCACTAAGAAGCGAAGCTGTAAAAATTGGAGTAAGTGTTTTGCTTTTTGAAGGCGGAAAATCTCTCGATTTAGACAGAATTGTTACTCGAATAGGCGTAAAAGGTGCTCTCAGGGTAATGCAGCATTTGGGCATGAGAGATTTTACAAAAGAACTTTCAAACAACAACCAACAGCCCTACGCTGAGCCCGTCACTCTCACTGAGTCCACATGGATGAGAGCCAGATATTCCGGCATGTTCAGAACATCTGTGAGTATTGGTACAACCATTAAAAAAGGAATGGTTTTAGGTACAATATCCGACCCATTTGGCGAATTTGAAAAAAGAGTTATTGCCAAACACAACGGTATTGTTATTTGCTCAAACCACTCTCCCATTGTGTATCAAGGAGACGCAATTTTTCATATCGGGTTCAACAAATAATTGTTTATGACATTAATCATTGTTTCTTCAATCAATATCAAGTTATTTTTGCGTTATGCTTTAATTTACATATTGATATAAACTATGTTGTTTCAAAGAATTATTTTAACTCTTTCATTTTATACCATCGGACTGTTTGCATATAGCCAGCAAAAAGCCAATATTGTGGTTGCAGCAAATATGAAATCAGCAATGGATTCGATTGTTTCGATTTACAAAGCAACATACCCAAACGACCAAATAGTAGTTACTTACGGCTCTTCAGGTAAATTTTATGAGCAAATTATGAATGGCGCTCCCTTCGATGTTTTCTTTTCTGCAGATATGAACTACCCCGAGAAATTAATTAAAAATAAAAAAGCAATTACTCGTGTTAAATTATATGCTATTGGAAAAATTGTATTGTGGAGTAAAAACACAAACCCCAATCTAAAAAAAATAGATTTACTAACCGACCCAGAGATAAAGAAAATTTCAATAGCAACCCCAACAACTGCACCCTACGGAGCAAAATCAGTTGAAAGCATGAACTACTATAAAATTTACGATAAAGTAAAGGATAAATTGGTTTATGGTGAAAATATAGCTCAAACTGCACAATTCGTGGCATTTGGGGCAGCTGATGCAGGTTTTATTGCGTTATCCGATGCATTATCTCCAAAAATGAAAAAAGAAAACGGCTTTTATTATCTCATTCCACAAGAGAGCTACAGCCCACTAAACCAGGGCTGTGTTATTTTGAAACATGGTTATAAAAATGCTGTTGCCAAACGTTTTTATGAGTTCATTTCATCAAAAAGTGCAGTTGACATTTTAACTTATTTCGGATATTCGCAAAAGAATTAATTTGAATGAATCAACTTAGTGGAAAAATAAAAGACATTGACACGCACGAGAGCATTTCGTTGGTTAAAGTTATTTCAGACGAAAACATACTATTTTCCAGTGTAATTATTGATACTCCGGAAACTTGTAAGTATTTACAAATTGGAAGCAAAGTATCAATTCTTTTTAAAGAAACAGAGGTAAGCATTTCAAAAGAAGAGGTTCAGAAAATCAGTATCCAAAACCGGATTCCTTGTACAATAAAATCGATTCTGGGTGGTGCTATTTTTACTCAAATCGAATTACAGTGCGGAACACATGAAATAACCTCAATCATTACAACAAATTCCAGCAAAGATTTGAAGCTATCTGTAAACGACAATGTTATAGCATTGATTAAAACAAATGAAATTAGCCTCTCTTACCATGATTGATTTGTCTCCACTTTGGCTTACTGCAGAATTAGCTCTAATCACAACTGCAATTTTGTTTGTTTTATCAATTCCTCTTTGTTATTGGTTAGCGTTCAGCAATTTTAAATTTAAAGTAGTTATTGAAGCAATTGTAAGCCTTCCGCTAGTTCTTCCTCCATCAGTTCTGGGATTTTATTTGTTGCTCGCATTCAGCCCGGAAAATGAATTTGGAAAATTTCTCGACCATTATTTTGATACCCGACTTGTATTTACTTTTGAAGGACTAATTATTGCTTCTGTTATTTATAGTTTGCCATTTATGGTTCACCCGTTGCAGTCGGGATTAAAAAATTTGCCTGTATCACTGAGAGAAGCATCTTATACTTTAGGTAAATCAAAAACAACTACTCTATTTAAAATTTTATTGCCAAACATCAAACCTTCATTACTTACAGGCTTAGTTCTGACTTTTGCACATACTATAGGAGAATTTGGTGTAGTGCTAATGGTTGGTGGCAGCATTCCCGGTGAAACTAAAGTTGTTTCTATTAGTATTTATGATGAAGTTCAGGCAATGAATTATGAAAATGCCAATTTTTATGCAGGAATATTGTTCGTTTTTACATTCGTAATTCTATTGAGTGTTTATTTTATTAACCAAACTTTTACTAAAACAAACCCATTGAATGATTGATTTTTATGCCTATAAAATCTTACAGACTGCTCAAGGTAAAATGCCCTTAGAAGTTTCCTTTCAATTGGAACAAGGAAATTTGTTAACTATTTATGGAAATTCGGGTGCCGGAAAGACTACATTACTTAGAATTTTAGCAGGATTAACCCATTCTGAAAAATCACGAATTGTTGTTCAAGGAGAATGTTGGGACAACACCGAAACAAAGTTGCACCTTCCAACACAAAAAAGAGCTGTTGGCTTTGTTTTTCAAGATTTTGCACTATTTCCAAACCTTACTATACGAGAGAATCTTGAATACGCACTTCCAAATGGAGAAAGCAATAAAATTATTGACGAACTTCTTGAATTAATGCAACTTCAATCGTTACAAAAAAGTAAACCCCAACACATTTCAGGAGGTCAAAAACAGCGAGTGGCTCTAGCACGTGCAATTGTGAGAAAACCTAAGATTTTACTGTTAGATGAACCTCTATCTGCACTAGACGATGAAATGCGAGAGAAACTTCAAGATTATATCTTAAAAATTCATAAACAATTCAATTTAACAACAATTTTAGTCAGTCATCATTTGCCTGAAATTTTCAAACTTGCTGATAAAGTTTGTCTAATAGACAGTGGCTCAATTCAGAAAATGGGAAGTCCGACAGAGGTTTTTACAGACAACAAAATCAGTAATAAATTTAAAATAACAGGTGAAGTTCTTGCGATTGAAAAAACTGATTTTTTGTATGTTGTTCAAGTCTTAGTCGGCAACAGCATTATTAAAGTTGTTGCAACAGAAAAAGAAATAGAAGGAATATCGATAAGTTCTAAAGTAATTGTTGCTTCCAAAGCATTTAATCCTATAATTCAAAAAATTGGATTGAAATAATCAACCCACCACATAAAGTTTTCGTCTTATTGTTCAATTTTGCTTTCGTTAATCTCAATCGACACATGAAATTTAAGCTTTTATTTATTTTAACAGTATTCTGTAAAGTTATTAGTTCGCAAACCTCATCAAAAAAAGTACTGTTTTTAGGAAACAGCTATACAGCAGCAAACAACTTACCTCAAATGGTTGCAAATATTGCCGCTTCTGTAAATGATACAGTAATATTTGACAGCAATACACCGGGTGGATATACCCTATCCGGACATTCTACAAACACCATATCACTCACAAAAATTGGAACTGGAAACTGGGATTTTGTAGTCCTCCAAGAACAAAGTCAGTTGCCATCATTTCCTGACTCTCAAGTAGAAGTTGAAGTTTTCCCGTATGCAAAAAAGTTAGACAGTATTATCAACGCAGAAAATTCATGTGCCGAAACTGTATTTTATATGACATGGGGAAGAAAAAACGGTGATGCCTCCAATTGCTCGGGCTGGGCTCCTGTTTGTACATATCAAGGCATGGATAGTTTACTGAGTTTAAGATACCGAATGATGGCTGACAGTAATGAAGCAATACTCTCACCTGTTGGAGCCGTTTGGAAATACATCAGACAAAATTTTCCAACAATTGAATTGTATCAGTCGGACGAAAGTCATCCGTCAGTTGCCGGAACCTATGCTGCTGCATGTGCATTTTATACTGTAATCTTTAGAAAAGACCCAGTTTCAATACCCTACAACTCTACTTTATCATCAATTGACGCTGCAAACATTCGTTCAGCCACAAAAAATGTTGTTTATGATGCTTTGCTGCAATGGCATGTGGGCGAATATGACCCTGTTGCTAACTTTGGTTTTTCAGAACTAAACAACGGTCAGATTGATTTTTCAAACACCTCAACAAATGCCACCGATTATTATTGGGATTTTGGTGATGGAACTACATCAACAACTGAAAATCCGTCACATACCTATACTGCTAATGGAAATTATTTGATTACACTATATGCTAATATGTGTGGGACAATAGACTCCTTTCAACAAACCATTCTTGTAACTTCTGTAGGAATTGAAAACATTAACCAAGAAGAACTTGGTATTTTCATTTTCCCAAATCCATCGACTGAAATAGTGAATATCACTGTTGGAAATAAATTTTTAGGCTCAACATTATTTATAAAAGATGTAAGTGGCAAAGTTGTGTTTTCTAAACTTTTGAATTCCAACTCATTGTCTATGCACCTGGAACTTATGCAAGGCGTATATTTTATATCAACTTCAACAGAGCCTCAAAAAGTTCTACAATTGTTAATTCAGTAGCTCGTTAATGCTTTACTATTTTAATTAAAGTACTCTTTTTGGAGTTTGTAACTCTGAGAAAATAAAGTCCTTTTCTCCATTCCTCAGTATTAAGAACCAGAGGGTTAAAAAAAGCTGCGGAACGATAAACAATTTTACCGGTTAAATCCATAATGCTTATATCATCACTATTATTCAATCCGATGAGAGTAATTTTTGAGCTAAATGGGTTAGGAAAAAATGAATATTCATTACTAACATTCCAATCTTGTATTGAATTGGGATAGGCAATATACACGTTTTGCCTGATTGTGTCTTTAATTGTTGATGTGCCTGCAACAGGCCAAACTACAACAATGTTGTCACCTACTTTATACCCATTAGAATTGCTGTAAGTTTCTGTAAATTGCACTGAAACAGTATCAGAATTACCAAAATTTGTCACAGATATTGTCCCGATAGTATCTATTGAAATCAATGTTCCACTACTATCAATAGCTGAAACAAGATGAATAGCTCCAGAATAAACACCTGCGTCAAAATTCATAATAACTATTCTGTGCGGAATTATGTCATCTAAGTTTATGGTATCAGGAAGTGATCCCATATTAGTGGCTGTTGAATCAAACCCTATTAATTGAGCTTTTCCCAAGTTTGGAAATATCCAGCATATCAAGAGTATAAGCAGGGGAATTTGTTTTTTCATGATTCGAATAAATTTAGTTTCTAAGCTAAATTATTTTTAATTATTTACAAAATAGAATTACTTTTATCAAATTCTTACGCGTTCAAAATGATAAAAATCTACGATTTAATTTCAAATCTAAACAAAGAAGAGGTTCGAAATTTATCAATTTTATTGAATAGGTTTAACCCTACTCCAGACCGAAAAGACCTTGCATTACTTGATTTTATTAAAAAAAATAAAGAAAATATTGTCGAAGAAAATATTATACAAAAACTGTATAAAAATCACTTGGATAAAAATTCGTTTTATCGGCTCAAAAACAGGTTGCTGAACGAAGTCAATAAAAGCTTACTGTTGCTTCATTATAATAAATCCGAGCAAGCTGAAGTGCTGAATTGTATTGTTCTCTCAAAATTATTTTCTGAAAAAACGAAATATAAATTGGCATACAATTATTTAACTCAA
>JADYZM010000085.1 GCA_020853105.1 Flavobacteriales bacterium
CAACATATAATCTTTTCCTTCTTCTAAATCTCCCCTAAATATTCTACCAATTGCAATTCTTCCGACAAATTTTGAATAATCTAATGACGTAATTTGCATTTGTGCATCGCCGGGCTTGTAGGGTGCCTCCGGAATATTAGCTACGATAGCATCTAAAAGAGGAACAATATTATCTGTTGGTTTTTCATGGTTAGTACTCATCCAACCTTGTTTTGCTGAGCCAAAAAGAGTTTCAAAGTTTAATTGATCTTCGGTCGCACCTAAGCTAAACATCAAGTCAAATATAGATTCTTGTACCAATATTGGTGTGCAATTATCTTTATCCACTTTGTTAACAACAACAATTGGCTTTAAACCTAACTCCAAAGCTTTTCCCAATACAAATCGAGTTTGAGGCATAGCACCTTCAAAAGCATCTACCAGCAATAAAACACCATCTGCCATTTTTAAAACTCGCTCCACTTCACCACCAAAATCAGCGTGACCAGGCGTGTCAATAACATTTATTTTAACACCATTGTAATTTACGCTCACATTTTTAGATAAGATAGTAATTCCGCGTTCACGTTCTAAATCATTATTATCAAGCAACAATTCAGTTCTTTCCACCCTGTCATCAAGCACTTTACATTGATCAATGATTTTATCTACCATGGTTGTTTTTCCGTGGTCAACGTGTGCAATAATTGCTATATTTCGTATTGATTCCATAAAAATTTTAAGGCTGCAATATTAAGATTGTTTTTTAGAAATTAATGTTGTGTCCTTCAATTTTATATGCTAAAATTATTTAGCAAAAGATTCATGTGTTTCACAAATGTAAATAGTAAATTCAACTCTGTTTGGTCAAAATGATGCGTGTTTTTATTACAATTGTAAATAGTTTGTGTATTGAAATTTTAAATATCTGATAATCAGTATTTAAAAACTAATTAGTTATAGTATATATTTATGATTAATGGTGAAAATATTTTATAATTTCACTTGTATTTTTAATAAAATGCAATACTTTTATTTATTTTTACACAAAAAATATTTACAAATGTAAATTAAAGAAAATGGAAATTATCGAAAGATTGATGTATATTATGAAACTGAATAATTTATCTCCATCTGCTTTTGCAGACAAAATAAATGTTCAACGATCCAGTGTTTCACATTTATTATCCGGTAGAAACAAACCCAGTTTAGAATTGATACAAAAGGTTATCTTTGCATTTCCAAAAGTGAATGCCGATTGGTTAATATCCGGCAAACAAATCCAAAATGAACCTTTGATTCCTATAGCTGAAACACCTAAGCCGGCTTCAGAATCATCTGTTTTAAATTCACCTCCTCCTCTACCCCAACCTTCAAAAGAAAAAGCTATACAAAAAATTGTAGTTTTTTACAGCGATAATTCATTTGAAGAATTTTTAAAGTAAGATTATAATTTGAGTTTAGTAATTTTGCATCATTCTAAACAATCATGTATAAATTACTCATTAAGCCTTTTTTATTTGCTCTACAGCCTGAAAAAGCTCATTATTTAGTAACCGATTTACTTTCTTTTTTTTGTAAAATACCCGGTATTAGCAATATAATTAGAGGGTTGTATTGTGTTGAAGATAAGAAATTAGAACGTAAATTGTTTGGAATAAACTTTCCAAATCCGGTTGGATTAGCTGCCGGTTTTGACAAAGATGCCAGATGGTTTAATGAATTAGCAAATTTTGGATTTGGTTTTATTGAAATTGGAACTTTAACACCCAAAGGACAAATTGGAAATCCAAAGCCTAGATTATTTAGAATTCCAGAGGACAATGGATTGATAAACAGAATGGGATTTAACAATCTTGGAGTTGAAGATGCAGTAAAACGACTTAGGGATAAAAATTCATCACTAATTATTGGCGGAAATATTGGTAAAAACACAGCTACTTCTAATGAAAATGCACTCGAAGATTATGTTTTTTGCTTTAAAACATTACACGACTACGTTGATTATTTTGTTGTAAATGTCAGTTGTCCCAATGTAAAAGATTTAACCAAATTGCAAGATACCCCATTTTTGATGTCTTTATTGGGAGAGCTAAAAAGTCTGAATGCCACCTACAGCAAACCTAAGCCTATTTTACTAAAAATTGCACCTGATTTAAACAACAGTCAATTAGATGAAATTATTGAAATTGTTGCACAAACAAAGATAGATGGAATCATTGCTACAAACACATCAACAACAAGAGAAGGGCTGAAAACCAACAAAAAAATTATAGAGCAAATTGCTAATGGAGGATTAAGTGGTCGTCCAATAAAAGAAAGGTCAACAGATGTAATACGCTATTTGGCAGAAAAATCAAACAAAGCATTTCCAATAATTGGTGTTGGCGGAATACATTCGCCTGAAGACGCTATTGAAAAACTAAATGCTGGTGCAGATTTGGTACAGGTTTATACGGGATTTATTTACGAAGGACCTGTGCTAGTAAAAGCAATTTTAAAGAGAATTATAGGAAAATGATTAAAATAATAGAATGTCCGAGAGATGCAATGCAGGGATTGCATGAGTTTATTCCCACAGAAACTAAAGCAGCATACATCAACCAACTGCTAAAAGTGGGTTTTGATACTATAGATTTTGGAAGTTTTGTTTCTCCAAAAGCAATACCACAGATGAGAGATACCGCTGAAGTACTTAATTTACTTCATCTAGACCAATCAAAAAGTAAACTTTTAGCCATCGTTGCCAATAATAGAGGAGCTTTAGATGCTGTTCAGTTTAGCGAAATTTCTTATTTAGGTTTTCCTTTTTCGATTTCTGAAACTTTTCAACAACGGAATACAAATTCCAGCATAGAACAATCGTTAAAATCAGTTGAAGAAATTCAAAATCTTTGTGTTGTCAACAAAAAGAAATTGGTGGTATATATATCAATGGCTTTTGGGAACCCCTATGGCGACAAGTGGAATAGCGACATTGTTATTGAGTGGTCAAATAAACTAGCTTCTTTGGGTATAGAAATCATTGCTCTGTCGGACACTATTGGTATTTCCAATTCCGAGAATATAAGTTATCTGTTTAGCAGAATAATTCCAGAACTCTCAACTGTAGAAATTGGTGCGCACTTGCATACTACCCCAACAACTTGGAAAGAAAAAATTGAAGCTGCTTTTAAAAATGGTTGTAAACGTTTTGATGGAGCTATTAAAGGCTATGGAGGCTGTCCTATGGCAACAGATAAGCTAACAGGAAATATGGCGACTGAGAACTTAGTCGATTTTTTCAAATCAATTCAAATTAAATGTAATATTAATCAGGAAGAATTTAATGCAGCAATGATAAAAGCTGCCGGAGTTTTTCCACAATAAAATAAAGATGCTAGCAAATGAGTTTAATGAAACTTGTTTTCAATATGAAAACTTCATGGTTTGGGACGTTGAAAACATGGATGCTTTTTTTAAAGGAAACGAAGTATTAAAAACTATTTTTGAAGACTGTTATAAAATACCATTCAAAGATTTTAAACAAAGAAGAGGTGAAATCCAAGAAATAGACCTTCAAATCATCACAAAATTGTTGAATTATGTAGATGATAAACACTTTTTTATCTTCACACTTCACGATGAAAATCATTTGGAATTAGTTAAAATGCAACATTCAAAAGTGATGGACTTTGGATTAGACATTTCAAACATAAAAAAAGAACACGTTTATATCATGATAATGGACAAGAAAACTGCAAGTTTTACTTAGGGTTAATATTTTTGTTCAAAAAAATAAACAATTTCATTTTTTATCCTCATCAAGATATTTAATTTTGTGTCGTTGTTGGTTATTTGAAAAGTTATTATTTTCAAATATAATAGGGAATCAGGTGAAAATCCTGTACTGTACCCGCAGCTGTAAACTCTTATAGTTTTTACAATTACCACTGCCGAGCTATCAAATCGGTGGGAAGGTGTAAAAATACGGAGTGAGTCAGAAGACCTGCCACCAATGTTTGAACTTTTAAGTTCGAAAAGCTTTCGGGAAAAAAAGCAAAATGGTTATACCTCACATTAACTGTATTTGTTTACTATCCCGGTTTAATTTATTGTTTAACTCATTTAAAAATTTAAACCGATGAGAAAAAATTACAAAAACGCCCTTCTATTTGGGCTTGGATTGATGCTATCCATAACAAACATCAACGCACAGTACACCAATTTTCAAGACTTAGTGTTAACACCAGAAAGTTTCTGGGACGGTTCTGATTTGAGCGGTACACATAACTCCGGTATTTTCAGTTCTGAGTTTATCAGTGGCGACATAACATTTAAAAATGAATTTGACACCTCTTGGGGTGCCCCGGGGTATTGGTTGGGAGGATTTGCTTACTCAAATATTACTGACAATACAACGGAAGGACCTTCTAACAAACACAGTGCTATTACAGGAAGTGGAGAAAATAACTTGCCGAACTATTTAGTTTCTACCAACAATTCCTATATAAAATTTGATTTACCCGGCAACATTCCTAACTTAAATGAAATTGTGATAACCAATTCTACCTATGCCTACTGGAGCATGAAAAATGGCGATGGTTTTGCTAAAAAGTTTGGCGGAACTTCAGGCGACGAACAAGATTGGTTCAAAATAACCATTTATGCCTATTACATGAACACAATTAAAGATAGCGTTGATTTTTATTTAGCTGACTACAGATTTACGGACAACTCTAACGATTATATTGTGGACACATGGAAAACAATTGATTTATCGTCTTTCAATCCAATTGACAGCTTGTATTTTTCTTTATCATCAACCGATAACAGCATGTGGGGAATGAATACTCCTGCATTTTTTTGTATCGGAAGGATTAATGAAACGCCTGTTTCTGTAGCTGAAATTGATGAAAATAGATTCGAATTGTTTCCAAACCCAGCAAGTGATAATGTGTATCTAAAATCTAAAGACTTAATCAATCGAATTCAAATTTTAGATTTAAGTGGTCGGATTGTAAAAGCTATTAATAATGTGAATTCCAAAGAGTTTAAACTATCCTTGTCCGGTTTAAATTCGGGTGTATATAGTATTCAAACAGAAACTAACGAGAAAAAAACTACACAACGCCTGATTAAACAATAAAATTTATGAAAGGCTTTCACTTTATTTCGATTTTTTTAGTTGGACTATGTGCAAATGCCCAAGGACCATATTCACCTGCAGCAGGTGAATATGGCTCAACGGCAGTTCATAAAGATTCACTGGTGTTTCAAGCTTGGGCAACACACTGTTACAGCGAACGCGGCTGGCAAAACTGTTCAGACACAACACTTGGTAAAGCAAGCAGCGGAGATAGTATTTCACCCGTTGGACTCCCATTAACAAATGGAGTTATCAGTCTAGGCGACGGAGGTCAAGCAACTGTATCATTCAATGGATTCATATACGACGACATTGGAGCAGATTTTGTAGTTTTTGAAAACTCATTTGACGGGCTTTTTTTAGAACTTGCATTTGTTGAAGTCAGCTCCAACGGTATGGATTTTTTTCGATTTGATGCGGTTTCTTTAACCCAAACAGGAGTTCAACTCGATAACAGTGCACAAATGAACGCCACAAATATCCATAATCTTGCCGGGAAATATAAAGCTGGGTATGGAGTTCCGTTTGATTTGGCAGAATTGTCGGGAATTTCCGGTTTGGATATATCAAAAGTTACTCATGTGAGAGTGATTGATGTTGTTGGCAGCATAAATCCTTTGTTTGGAACATTTGATAGCCAAAACAATATTATCAACGACCCATTCCCTACTCCATTTGCAACCTGTGGATTTGATTTAGATGCTGTTGGTGTAATCCATTTTTCAGCTACTTCAGTAGAAAAGAATACCAACTTGTTTACACAAGTTTATCCAAATCCGTTTACAGACCATCTGGTGATTGAAAATAAAACTCATGAAATTTTTTCGGTTAGAATAACTGATATATTTGGTAATGTATGTGTTGAAATTCTAAAAACAAACAACACAGAAAAGATTAACACTTCTCTACTAAAATCCGGAGTCTATTTTGTAACTGTTTTTAATTTTTTTGAAAGTAATACGTTGAAATTTATCAAAAGATGAGACGATTTGGAGTGCTTATATTGTGCTTAATTTCATCTGTACTGACTTTTGCTCAAAACAAATATTCAGACACAACAATAACGGTTAAAACGTTCGAATTAATTGACAAGAAAGTTTCAAAGCATTACAAAAAAACAGTGATTGACAGTGTTTCAATTCATGAAAGCCAAAATTTATCTGAAGTAATTCAAAATCATTCTTCCGTTTTTATAAAAGACTACGGACCGTCGGGATTATCCAGTATTTCTTTTCGTGGTACAGGGGCTTCACACACTCAAATTCAATGGAACGGTGTTTTGCTAAACTCCCCTATGAATGGTCAAATAGATTTCTCATTATTTCCTACAGTATTCTACAACAACGTTGAATTAAATCATGGAGCTACTTCTTTATTGGATAGAAACGGTGCATTAGGAGGAAGTGTTAACATTTTTTCTACACCAAATTTTGAGAAAAAATATTCAGGATTGGTTCGTCAATCTGTTGGAAGTTTTGGAACTTTTAAAACGGAAGTTTCAACATCATATAATACCAATGGATTGCTTTTGGAAAACCAAGTGTATACATTTACAGCACAAAACGATTTTGAATACAAGAACAGTTCTAAGCTTAATTTTCCAGTAGAACAACAAAAAAATGCTGAAATGGTTCAATACGGTGTTCAGCAAGGAATTTACAAAAAATTAAAATCAGGTTGGATTGGAGGTAGAGTTTGGTGGTTTGACAGCAACAGAAATTTACCTTCTGTTTTAACTAAAGCCTATGCGAATGAAAAACAAAAAGACCAATCAATAAGAACTGTTTTGGAATATCAAATATTCAAAAATAAATTCAGTTTAAAGGCAAGTACAGGGTTTGTAAACGACAATCTAATTTACGAAGACAAGAGTACAAAATTATTTAGCAAAAGCAAATCTTATCTAATTGATAATACGATTAATACAATGTTTAATCTCAATAAAAAATTAAATATAATTAATCAATTCAACTTACGCTTTGAGTCGGCTAATTCTTCTGGTTTTTCAGAAACAAAAAAAGCTACTCACAGCAGTTGGTTAACCGGAGTGGTTTTTGAATTTGACCGAACACAATTTAATGCAATCAATCGATTTTTAGTTGTGAATAATCAAGTAAATGCACTTTCACCAAGTTTTGGTGGTAAGCATCAAATCCTATTTAAGGAAAAATTATTTATCAAAGCCAATGTCGGCATTAATTATCATTACCCTACCCTGAATGATTTGTACTGGAACCCAGGAGGAAATCCAATGTTAAAACCCGAACAATCAGAAATGAGTGATGTTGGGTTCAATTATTCTAAATCTTTTCAAAATCACTCAGTAGAACTTGATGTTTTAGGGTTTTACAACTTTGTAAACAATTGGATTCTATGGACACCCACATCATCAGGCTATTGGTTACCGGCAAACTTAAAGGAAGTTGAAAACAAAGGATTTGAAGCTATGTTATCTACAACCTCTACCTACAAAAAAATTAAGCTATCCTTTAATTTGAATTATGCCTACACCAAATCAACAAACACAAAAGCCAATAGTGAATTTGACAATTCGCTTGACAAACAATTGATATATGTTCCCTTTCATAAATTAAATACAACGGCAACTATTAATTTTAAGAATACGAGCTTGTTTTATAACTATTCTTTTACCGGTAGTAGGTATATTTCTACGGATAACAACTGGTATATGCCTGAATATTTTTTGCATCAAATTGGAGTGAGCCAACAAATAAGGTGGAACAAACTTGCTTTTATCGTTAATTTTAAAATAACCAATCTGTTGAATCAAGATTATCAAGCTATGGCATATAGACCAATGCCAGGAAGAAATTATTTATTTTCAGTATCCGTTAAATTTTGAAAAGTATTCAAACATACAATATTAAATCCTACACGTACCGGGTAAAAAGTATTTGGGTTGTATGCTGTATTTCTCTACTATTTTCCTGCAAAAAAACAGAACTTGGACCTCAATGTATTTCGTGTGATGAAACTCCTATTACAAACACAACTTCTTCTGATGTATTGATACTGAATGAGGGAAATTTTGGATGGTCAAACGCCTCTATATCAATTTATAACAAGGAAAGTCATTCCCTACACAACAACGTTTTTAAAAATGCAAACAATGGGGTTTCTTTGGGAGACGTTGCTCAATCTTTCTTGCAAATAGACGACAAAGGATACATTGTTGTAAACAATTCCGGTAAAATTGAAGTAGTAAATACAAACGACTTCAAATCTGTTGCGACAATTAATGGATTTAATTCTCCGCGATTTATGCTAAAAATCAACTCCCAAAAAGCCTATGTTACCGATTTGTACTCATCTTTTATTCAAATTGTTAATCTTCAATCAAATACTATCGTCGGAAATATTCCAACACCGGGGTGGACAGAGCAATTGGTGTTGTTGAATGATACGGCTTATGTTTGTGATATGAAAAACAATAATATTCTTCTAATTAATGCTAATAATGACCAACTGATTGACAGTATTAAAGTTGGAATTTCTCCAAACAGCATTGTTTTAGATAAAAACAATCAAATTTGGGTGTTGTGTAGCGGTGGCTTCAGTCAAGAAAATGCCAGATTGTTTCAATTCAATCCAAGCAACAGATCTGTGGAAAAAATACTCACTTTCAGCAATATCAACGATTCACCGAATTCATTGTGTGCAAGTGGAAATAAAGACGAACTTTTTTTTATAAATAATCATGTTTACAAGGTTTTAATTTCCGATACAGTTATTCCTGCAACTCCCATTATTTCAACCAATGGAAATATTTTTTATGGTTTAGGTATAGACCCTGAAAACAATGATATTTATGTTGCCGATGCAGTAGATTATGTACAAAATGGAATTGTATTCAGATACTCAAGTTCAGGAAGTTTGATAACATATTTCACAACCGGATTAATTCCTTCAAAATTTTGGTTTATCCACTAAGAAATGAAAAAGATACCAATTATATTTTCTTGGAGTGGCGGAAAAGATTCTGCTTATGCTTTATATCAACTAAATAAAAGCAAAAAATACCAAGTGAAATATTTATTTACTACAATCTTTTTACCCAATAAAAGAGTAGCAATGCATGGAATTCCAGAGCATTTGATAACTGAACAAGCAAAATCTATTGGGCTACCACTTAAGAAGCTGTATTTCAACGATAAAAACAAAAATGACTACGAAAATAAAACCAGAAATTTTTTACTCGATATTAAAAGTGAAGGTATTGAAACTGTTGCTTTTGGAGATATTTTTCTTGAAGATTTAAGAGAATATCGTGAACAAAAGCTAGCAGAAATTGACATGAAAGCAATATTTCCGTTATGGAATAAACAAACAAATAAATTAGCATCAACTTTTATCAAATCAGGGTTTAAAACTCATATTTGTTCTATCGACAATGCTAAAATACCAGAACATTTAATTGCCCAAGATTTCAATTCAAATTTTATTAAACAATTACCTAAAAGTGTTGACCCGTGTGGAGAAAATGGGGAATTTCATTCGTTCTGTTACGACGGTCCTATTTTTAGTTATCCCGTAAAGTTTGATATTAATTTTCCTGTTCAAAAAAGCTATGAAGCGAATGGCTTAAAGTTCGAATATACTTTCAGCGATATATATTAAACAATCTATTTCTTTTCGTCAAACAAATCTAGATTTCTCAATTTTGGCGATGTTAAAGTTGTAATTATCACAATCAATAAAGTCATACTGCCACCAAAAATCACAGAACGAACTGTTCCAAGCAATTTTGCAGCAACTCCACTTTCTAATGCTCCGAGCTCATTAGAAGAACCAACAAACATAGAATTTACTGATGCTACCCTACCTCTCATCTCATCAGGTGTTTTAAGTTGCAAAATAGTTTGCCTAATTACAACCGATACACCGTCAAATACACCACTCAAAAATAGGGCTATCAAGGAAATCCAAAATACTGTAGAAACTCCAAACAAAATAATACTCAACCCGAATCCAAAAATTGCACCCAACAATTTTATTCCTGCATTTCGAGTTAATGGAAAATAAGCCACTGTTAAAATGGTTATGAATGACCCTACTGACGGAGCTGCCCTTAAGATTCCAAATCCTTTCGGACCTACTTGCAAAATGTCTTGAGCAAAAATAGGAAGTAAAGCAATTGCACCTCCAAACAAAACAGCAACCATATCAAGGGTAATTGCTCCTAATATTTCTTTGGTTTTAAAAACAAATTTTATTCCTTCGGATAAACTTTGTATGACAGGCTCACCCACTTTCGGATTGAGTATTGCTTTCTTTTTTATTTTAAATAAAAAAACCAACGAAATCAGTGCAAATAGTAAAACGAGCAACATGGATAAATTCACGCCCATCCATAAAATAGAAAATCCGGCAACTGTAGGACCAAGAACAGAGCCTATTTGCCAAGCAGAACTACTCCATGTGGCTGCATTTGCATAATCACTTTTGGGTATTACTTGTGCAAAAAGTGTAAATATTGTCGGACCAACAAATGCACGAATAATCCCTCCTGCAAATACAAAAAAATAGATTAACCAAATTAGCCCTTGATTTGAAAATAAGGCTTGAATTTTAGGGTTTGTAACTATAAACAATCCCAAAGAAACAGATATAAAAGCCACAATACATTTTGCCAACAGACCTCTTTTCTCTTTTTGGTCAACAATATGTCCTGCATAAAGGGCTAATGACAATGCAGGAAGGACTTCCATTAATCCTATCAAACCAAGAGAAAGAGGGTCTTTTGTAAGGGAATACACCTCCCATTCAATAATTATAAACTGCATACTCCATGCAAATACCAATGCAAAACGAATAAGCAAAAAATAATTAAACTCCCTGTGTTTTAGTGCTGCGTATGGATTTTTTGAACTCATTAATGAGCAAAAGTAAACGTAATTCTATAGAAGAAAATCGGATAAAACAAAAGTAGCTAACTAGAAACTGTTAATTCTATGGTTATTTAAAATCAACCCATTTTTTA
This sequence comes from Flavobacteriales bacterium, assembly GCA_020853105.1. Lineage (GTDB taxonomy): Bacteria > Bacteroidota > Bacteroidia > Flavobacteriales_E > Vicingaceae > Vicingus. Next base: position 11,109 of record JADYZM010000085.1, read on the forward strand.
TCTAACAAATGAGATGGTGAAATATTTTTAAGAGCCGTTAGAATGATTGAAGACCGATCCGGATATTGTTCTTCCCATTCCGATACCATTTTTTTTATTTCCTGTCTTTGTAGCTTCGGTTGTGTGCCACATAAGTTGCATGGGATAATTGGAAAATTTTTAAATTCTGAAAATTTTTCAATTTCAGATTCTTTGCAATAAACCAAGGGTCTGATAACCTCAAATCTATTGTCATCGGTCGTGTATTTTGGAGGCATAGCTTCCAATTTCCCTCCGAAAAACAAATTCAGTAAAAAGGTAGAAACTACATCATCGCGATGGTGTCCTAAAGCCAGTTTATTACAATTTAACTCTTCAGCTGTTGTATATAACCTTCCTCTTCTTAGCCTCGAACATAAGCTGCAAGTGGTTTTTCCTTCAGCAATTTTTTCTTTAACTACAGAATATGTATCTTGTTCAACAATTTTGTATTCAACACCCAGTTCCGATAAGTATTTTGGCAAAACATCTACAGGAAATCCTGGTTGTTTTTGATCCAAATTAACGGCAACCAGTTCAAATTGTATGTTGCTATTTTTTTGATAATGCAATAAAATATCCAATAATGTGTAACTATCCTTTCCTCCGGATAAACAAACCATAATTCTATCACCATTTTGGATTAAATTATAGTCCACAATGGCATTCCAAGTATCTTTACGTAGTTTTTTAGTGATTTTTTCGAAATCAGTATTCGAATTCGAGCTCATTTTTTAGAACATTTTAACACCCAACATGGCAAAATGTGTAGTAAAAACAACTATCAGAGATGATACTATTGTGCCAACACTAACAGCTATAAAGGCTTCTCTTTTTTTGATATTTAAAATATAGGCTGCAATTGTGCCCATATACGCACCTGTTCCAGGAAGCGGAACCAATACAAATACCATTAATCCCCATGCTCCATATTTATCTATATTATTTCCCATTAATCGTTTTGAACGACGAGCAAGTTTTACTGCATATTTTCTGTAGAAGTGAATATTCCACAACTTTTTATTTGAAAAATGAATGAGTAAGGTTAATAACGGATAAACCAATAAGTTAGCTGATGTACCTGTAATAAAAGATATGACAGGGCTGATGTCGTTAATCATTCCGTAAGGAATGCCCGAACGAGCCTCTCCTAGTGGTGATAAGCTGATGAGAAAAGTTACAACAATATCAATAAACATAAATTGAGGTTTTGTTTCTCTCAAAAATAAAGTATTTTCGGGTATAATTACGAAAGTCGGTTTCTATAATCGACGTAACTAAACTTTTTAACCAACTGAAACTTGTTTTCTTTCGTCCAAATTGCAATTGATGGATGAGAAACGCCATTAAACATATTGGATTTTACCATGGTGTAATGAATCATATCGTCAAACACAACTCTATCACCTATTTTTAGCTCTTTTTCAAAAGAATATTCAAACATATAGTCGCCAGACAAGCAACTGGTTCCACCAATTCTAAATGTAGGTTTACCTTTTACAGGGTCAGTAGCTCCCCATATTTTTGGGCGGTATGGCATTTCCAAGCAATCGGGCATGTGAGCGGTAAACGAAACATCTAACATAGCCGTTTTTACTCCGTTATTCTCAACAATATCCAATACTCTCGAAACCAAATAACCCGTTTGCCAAGCAAAAGCAGAACCTGGTTCTAAGATAACATAAATGTGTTTGTATCTCGATTTAAATGCCTTTAAAATAGTAATTAAATGCTCTACATCATACCCTTTTCTGGTCATCAAATGTCCACCACCAAAATTTACCCATTTGGCTTGTTTAATTAAGTGTCCGAACTTTTTCTCAAAAGCTTCTAAAGTTTTTTCTAATGTATGGGAATCGTTTTCACACAAGGCATGAAAATGAATACCATCAATGCCTTCGGGTAGTTGTTCTCCAAAATGTTCGGCTGTAACGCCTAAACGAGAGTTTGGCGAGCAAGGATTGTATAATTCAGTAGTAACTTCCGAGTATTCCGGATTGACACGAATACCAATACTTACCCCTTTTGCTTTGCATTTTTCTTTATACTGTTCAAACTGAGAGAGTGAATTAAAAGTCAAAACCGATGAATATTCAAGAATTTCATCTATTTCATCGGGTGAAATAGCAACAATATACGAATGGGCTTTGGTTTTCATCTCTTCAAAACACAGTCGAGCTTCAAAAAGAGAACTTGCCGTAGCTCCTTTAATATATTCTCTAACAATTGGAAACGTACTCCACATTGCGAAACCTTTAAAAGCCAATATAATTTCCACATCAGCTCGTTCTGCAACACTTTTAATCAACGATAAATTTCGTCTAAGCAAATCTTCCTCGATGATATAACAAGTTTCTGGTATTTTATTTAAATCTATAGACATGATATCAAAAATAAAAAAAGCTGAGTAAATAAACACTCAGCTTTAAATCGTATTAATTATAAATTATACTTCTAAATCAATATTATGAAGTTCGTGCCAAGGTAAACCTTGAACGTTTAACTCAGCCATAAAAGGATCCGGATTAAATTCTTCCACATTAAATACGCCGGCACCTTTCCATTCGCCTTTTAGGAACATCATTGCTCCAATCATTGCTGGAACACCTGTGGTATAAGAAACCCCTTGAGTACCTGTTTCTTTAAAAGCTACTTCATGCGAACAATTGTTGTAAACGTAATATGTTTTTTCTTTACCGTCTTTTATTCCCTTTATTCTACAGCCAATTGAAGTTTCACCGGTATAATTTTCTCCTAAATCGCCCGGATTTGGGAGCACTGCTTTTAAAAATTGAATGGGAACAATTTCTTTTCCTTCATACATAATGGGGTCGATACGTGACATGCCAATGTTTTGAATTACTCTTAGGTGAGTTAAATATTCCTGACCAAAAGTCATCCAAAAGCGTGCTCTTTTTAGTGTTGGAAAGTTTTTCACCAACGACTCTAATTCTTCGTGATAAATCACATACGATTCTTTAGGTCCGATGTTTGGATAATTAATTGGTTGATGAATTTGATGCGGTTCTGTTTCAACCCATTTGCCGTTTTCCCAGTATTTTCCTTTTTGAGTAACCTCTCTGATGTTGATTTCTGGATTAAAGTTGGTAGCAAATGCTTTACCGTGGTCGCCTGCATTACAGTCAACAATATCTAAGTAATGTATTTCATCAAAATGATGTTTAGCGGCATAAGCAGTGTAAATAGCAGAAACACCCGGGTCAAAACCACAACCTAAAATAGCAGTTAATCCGGCTTGTTTGAATTTATCTTGGTAAGCCCACTGCCATTTGTATTCAAATTTTGCTTCATCTAAAGGCTCGTAATTAGCTGTATCTAAATAATTTACACCAGATTTTAAACAAGCATCCATGATGGTTAAATCTTGGTATGGCAAAGCCAAGTTCAAACAAATTACCGGTTTATGTTTTTTAAACAAGGCAACCAATTCAGGAACGTTATCCGCATCAACTTGATCGGTAGTAATGTTTACACCTAAATCTTTTTTAATTGATTCAGCAATTTTATCGCATTTCGATTTTGTTCTACTTGCTAAAACAATATCAGTAAAAATTGCAGGGTTCATTGCACATTTGTATGTTGCTACTTGCCCCACTCCTCCTGCTCCAATAATAAGTACTTTTGACATGATTTTTATAATTTTATTTCGACACGAAATTAGTTGTTTTTAATCAAAACTAAAGTTTTGTATTTGTTATTATTCAAAAAAATACTTGAGTTTGTTAGATGTTCACACAGAGCAAACCAATCTATCTGTAAACCGTACGTTCAGTGGTGTGAGAGTCGCACTCCATCAGTTTCTGGCGGAGATGACTACTCGATTATCTAATCGCTCTTCTTCGTTAAGTTTAGTTCTGTCTTATATTCTTCTTTTGGTTCTTCTACTAAGAATAATTCTAGTTCTTTTTTGTCATTGAAACCACCAATTTTTTGTCTGTAAGTAGCTGCTGTTTTTGGGTTTTCAATTTCAAACTTTCTGTTTTTGCTTATTGTCAAAAATTCTTCTTCTTGGTCAATACCTAAAAATCGTCTGTTTGCCAAATTTGCTGCAATTCCTGTTGTCGAACTACCTGTAAATGGGTCTAAAATCCAAGCGTTTGGCTTTGTCGAAGCCAAAATAAGTCTTGTCAAAACTGAAAGAGGCTTTTGTGTTGGGTGTTTACCACACGATTTTTCCCAAGGTGCAATTGCTGGCAATTTCCAAACATCTTTCATCTGTTTGTCGCCATTAAGTTGCTTCATTAATTCGTAATTAAAATAATGAGGAACTTTTTCGCTTTTTCTTGCCCAAATTATCTGCTCTGTCGAATATGTAAAATATCTGCAAGAAAAGTTTGGTGGTGGATTAGTCTTTTCCC
>JADYZM010000086.1 GCA_020853105.1 Flavobacteriales bacterium
CGTTGGATAAAGTAAAACAAATGCGTGGAGTTTCTTACGAGTGGAGTAATGATGCTCAAAACAACATGAATTTAGATAGTTTACAACACATTGGTTTTATTGCTCAAGAAGTTGCTGCTATCGAACCTTTATTAACTTTTGTTGATGATTCGAGTTTGGTACACGTAAACTACGACCGTGTTGCTCCTCTTTTGGTAGAAAGTGTGAAAGAGTTAGACGATAAAATTTTGGCTAAAGATTCTATTATTAATCATCTACAAAATGAAATTAATACTATTAAAGAATGTTTGCGTACTGCTAATATTTGCTACGGCGAAGGCAACAGAACCATTAATCAAAATCCGAACTCAGGAATCAACCAAAAAAGTATTGAGTTAATCAACTCCAACAGCATTATTTTAGACCAAAACCTGCCCAACCCTTTTGCAGAAAACACAGTTATCAATTACAACATACCAGCTGATGTTATTGAAGCTAAACTCTTGTTCTACGATTTAAATGGACGCATCATCAAAGAACTCGTTATTGAAGAGCGTGGCGAAAGTAAATTAACTGTTTATGGCTCTAACCTTAAAACCGGAGTTTACACTTACAGCCTCATTGCCGATGGCGAGTTAATTGCCACTAAAAAAATGGTGAAGAAGTAGATGATATACCACTTGAAAAAGAAAAACCTCGTAAAAAATTACGAGGTTTTTCTTTTTACAAGAATTCTAACTGTTTAAATTATTTAAAAATATCATCGCCCAATTTGGTATTCATTTCAATAGAAGTAACTTCCATATCTAATGATTGAGGACCAAATATTTGAATAATTTTATATGGAAGTTTAATTCCGTTTACATCTTTGTAGTCACTAAATATACCTGTAACAGTAAAATCTCCTCCCATTTCCTCATTAGTTTCAGTAGAAACAGTTTTTACTTGAAATCCGGTTGCTACATCATACCAGTCAAACACTTTATCTCCTGAAGCAGAAATTTTTTCAATTTTATATGCTTCTTTGCCATCTAATGGTTCAACTCCCAAAACTGTATATTTATACCCTGACTTATCATATTCTAAATCAGCAAACATTACAGCGTTAAGTTTCATTTCGTCTAATTCTTTACCTTCCATAGTTTTGTTCCCTTGCATTCCACTCACTTTGCCAACAGTTCCATCAAAAGTTTGTTTTTGAATTACCATAGAACCCATACTCATCACCATAGAAAATTTGTTTGGTGCTTTTTGATATTTAGTTACACCAATAGTTTGACCTTGAATTGATGCATTCATTTTGGTTGTAATATCTTTTATTTTACTCAACTTTTTAGTTAAAGCTTTTCCACTCGGCATACCGTATTTTGCTTTGATTGCGTTTTCCAAAATGGTTTTGTATGTAATTCCGTCAGGAGCAGGTTTTAATGCTTCTACATAGTCATTACCAAAATTATCGTAGAAATTCACTTTGTTATCTGCGTCAAAAGGCAATAATTTTTCAGAAACAGATTTATCACCAACAACAACTATATAAGCGTTTTCAGGTTTGATATATTTTTCTGCAACTGCTTTAATGTCATCAACAGTTACTTCACTTATTTTTTTCAAATACGTTGAGTAATAGTCAGATGGTAATCTGTATTTAGCTATGTTGATAGCAAAATTTGCTATTGTTTGAGGGTCTTGCAAAGAATAAGCAAAAGTACCTGTCATGTAGTTTTTAATGTCTTGAAGCTCTGTTTCTGTTACTTTTTCGGTCAAAAGTCTTCTCAACTCATACATAAACTGAATAACAGCGCTGTCAGTTACTTCATTTCTTACCTTAGCTGATGCATTAAAACTACCAATCAACTCGTCAGGGGTGATTGAAGAATATGCTCCGTATGTATATCCGTGTTTTTCACGAATATTTAAGAATAAGCGAGATGTTGAACCGCCTCCCAATATTGAGCTAAGTACTTTCGCTTTAATTAAATCCGGATTGTTGTTCTTTAAGTTTAACGGATATGAAATGTTAATTAATGACTGAGTTGATCCATCTTTATGCACAAATGCTACTTGAGTTTTTTCAGGAGCTAATGGTGCCTTGTATTTATGAATTGGAACTTCGGCTTTTTGCCACGATGCTAAATATTTTTCTACTAATGGTTTTGCCTCAGCAAGGGTGATATCACCAACTACAGCTAAATAAGCAATATTTGGTTTCATATAAGTATTGAAGTATAGATTACACTTTTCTAAAGTAATACTCTCCACCGATTTTTCGGTACTTATTTCTCCGTAGGGGTGTTTTTTTCCATAAAGAAGAGAAGATATAACATTGCCGGCAATTGCATCAGGGCTGTCTTTAGATGTTTGAATTCCCGATATGGTTTGTTTTTTGATTTTATCAAGTTCCTCTTGTTTGAAGTTTGGATTCATCAATACATCAGACATGATTTCCAAGATTTTTTCTTGGTGCTTCTTTAAGGAAGATGCATAAATTCCTGAACTTCCGGTATGAAAACTTGCACCAATGAAATCAATTTGTTCATTCAATTGGTCTTTCGTTCTGTTTTTAGTTCCGGTTCTCATAAGTTCTCCTGTAATATCAACGTAACCTTTCATTTCTTCTTCTAAGACAGGGTCATTATCGAACGATAATGAAAATGATACTTGAGGCAGTTTGTGATTTTCAACCACAAATACTTGTAACCCATTATCGAGTGTGAATGTTTGTGGTGTTCCTAAATTTATAACAGGTGCAGCAGTAGCTTTTGGTCTAATGCTTCTGTCAAGTTTAGTGCTTTTTTGAGCTTGAGCTGCTCCACCAATTATAAGTGAGGCAATTGCTATTGATAGTATATTTTTCATTGTATCTATAATTGCTTTGAAATTTAATGTCTTAATTAGTTGGTTGTGGTTTTGGTAAATAATGCAATACCACTCTATTGTCTTTTCTGAAGTACTCGTTTGCTACTCGTTTAATGTCTTCTCTAGTAACCTTCATATATCTCTCTATCTCTGTGTTAACTAAATTAGCATCTCCAAAATACACAAAATAATTAGCTAAGCTTTCAGCTATCCCTTCTACTTTGGCATTACCAGTAATCATTTCACTTTCAATTTGGTTTTTTAGTTTTTGGAATTCTTCTTCGCTAATCAATTCTTTTTGTACTTTTTCAATTTCTTCGTTGATTGATTTTTCAAGATCGATGACTGAAACTCCCATATTTGTTACACCAAACATAATTGCTAAACCCGGGTCTTCGGTTGGAAAAGGAAAAGCTCCAACAAAAATGGCTTTTTGTTGTTGGTCAACAATGCTTTTTTGCATTCTTGAACTTTTTCCTTGAGATAATAATTGAGCCAACATGCTAACAGCATAAGCATCGGGTGTGTTTTGGGCTGGTGTATGGTATCCCATCATAACAGCAGGTAGTTGTATGTTATCATAAACTGTATCTCTAACTTCCTTGTATTTAATAGGCTCTTTAACAGTTGGTCTGTTCATAGGTTTTGTACCTACAGGTATATCGGAAAAATATTTTTCAATCCATTTTTTAACTTGAGGTTTATTAATGTCTCCAGCTATTGAAAGGGTTGCATTATTTGGAACGTAGTATGTTTTATAAAACTCTCTAAATTCTTCAATTTTAGCTTGATTCAAGTGTTCAAGAGAACCAATAGTAATCCAACGATATGGATGATCTTGAAAAGCTCTTTCGCAAAGTTTTGGAAGAAATGTTCCATAAGGCTGGTTATCAAAACGTTGTCTATACTCTTCTTTAACAACTTCACGTTGAGTTTCCACTCCTGTTTCGTCGATAATTGCATGTAACATTCTTTCAGACTCTAACCATAATCCAAGTTCTGCTTGATTGGAAGGTAATATTTCAAAATAAAAAGTTCTATCAAAAGATGTGTTTGCATTTAAAATACCTCCATTGCTTTGAACTATTTTCATATATTCTCCACGTTTGATATTTTCTGAACCCTCAAATAAAAGATGTTCAAAGAAGTGGGCAAATCCTGTTCTGTTTGGATCTTCATTTTTTGAACCAACATGATATAAAACAGTAACTGCAACAATTGGCGTTGAATGATCTTCGTGCAGAATAACGTTTAATCCGTTTTTAAGTTTGTATTGCTCAAACTCAATTTTGTTTTGTGCCTGTGCAGCTATTGCTATTGAAAACAAAACTGCCGACATTAAAATTTTTCTCATAGGATAAAAAATTGTATTATTATTATTTTCAATTGGGCTAAAGTAATCATATTATAAGGAATTGAAAAAAAAAATTACACTAATGGTGAAAATAGCGGTTTGATTGGTTTTAATACTTAGTTTATTTTTTTTACTTTTGATAAAGTGAACCAAATCAAAGAAATAGAATTAGAAAAGTCTGTAATCACTCTTTACGATAATCGTATTGTAAAAATTCGTTTCTTAACAAATATCAGTTTTGAATTGGAAGATGCAGTTATTGCAAACCAAACGATGTACGATTTAGCTGAAGGAAAACCATTTTTATCATTGGTTGACACTTTTAATGTTAGAAGTCAAATTTCTAAAGCCGCAATGGATCATTTTGCAAAAGACCCTTTAACAAAAGGGATTCGCCTGGCTGAAGCTTTAGTAATTAATAGTTTGCACAATCGAATTTTAGCAAGTTTTTATGCCAAACTTACAGGATCTCACAGCAAGACAAAAGTGTTTGCAGAATTTGCACCGGCAATTGATTGGTTACTGAAAATTTATAAAGAACAAGAAAAATAATCTATTCTTTTGTTTTTTTTATTGTAAGGTTTACGTCTATTGAGTTGTAGCCAGACTCCCAATATTTATTTTCTTCTTCTTCTTCTTCTTCATCCCAAACAAAAACTTCTTTTTGCTTACCATGTTTACGGTAAAATATAGCCAATATAATACCGGAGAAGAATCCCCAAAAATGAGCCTCATAAGATATATTTCCTTTTATTGGGAAAATACCCCAAACTAAACTTCCATACACGACCACTACAAATAGAGATAAAGCAATTAATTGTTTATTCATTCTTATAAACCCACTAACAAGCAAAAAAGAAAATAATCCATAAACCAATCCGCTGGCTCCTACATGATAAGATTCTCGAGCTAAAATCCATGTCCAAAATCCACCCATTAGCACAATCAATACAATAAGCTTTAATGCAATCGGTTTATAAAAATAGAACAACGAAGTACCTAAAATTAATAAGGGAATAGAGTTATTAAAAACATGATTGAAATCTGCATGAATAAATGGTGTAAAAATGATACCTATTAAAGAAGAAACTTTTTGAGGATATATTCCATATTTTATCAAATTTAATGCAAAATAAGATTGAAATGCCTCAACAATAATAATGGTCAATACCAAAATCAAAGGAAAATATAATGAGCTTATTAATCTATTTTTTTCTTCCTTGTCAATATTCATAAACAATACTTATCTATAACAGTGCCATTGAAAATTTGTCATGAGTAGTTAAAAACTGTTAATTTTAAAATTAGGAATACTATTTGTATTAACTTGGTAAAAATAAATTTTTAACAATGAAAGTCCAACTTATTATACTTACTTTATTTTTGGGATTAATTACCACCAAGGGTTACTCTCAAGCTATTAATAAAGTAAATTCTGAAGGAAAAGTTAACCTTAAAAAATACGATTTCAATTTATTTAAATTTTACCAAATAGATTATAAACAACCTTCTATAGATACAGTAACTGTAAGATCTTTAAGGAAAGATATTAAACGAAAAGCAGATTAATTAATTCCTCTCTGTTTTTTTATGGCTTCGTAAGCCTCTTGTACTTTCTGAAATTTTTCTTTAGCTGATTTCTGAAACTCTTCACCCAAGTGCGTTACTTTATCAGGATGATATTTAACAGCCATTTTTCTATATGCTTTTTTCACCTCTTCATCGGTAGCAGTTTTTTCAATTTCCAAAATTTTATAATCACCATCAACTTCCTTGAAAAACATAGCCTTTATCGAAGCAAAATCAGCCGATTTAATACCTAAAAACGAAGCAATGCTTTGAATAACTTCAAGTTCTCCTATTTGAACATGACCATCAACTGACGCAACACCAAACAACAAATGAATCAATTGTAATCTGGCTGGGTATTGCATATATGTTTTTATCTGAAAACAAACATCTTGAACAGGGATTTCTTTTTTCAGAATTTCACGGAGCGTCAATACTAATTGCTGAGTGTGCTCAGAACCAAATTGTTTTAAAAAAAACTTCTTTACATAATCCAATTCGGATTTTAGTATTTTCCCATCAGCCTTCATTACAGCAGCAATCAAGACCAACAAACTCACACTAAAATCATTGGGAGCTGTACGAATATTTTTATTACCATATTTTACCTCACCATCAACACTAACAACAGAGTCAATAGCGGAACCTACGGCAAACCCCAAAATTGCTCCAATCGGACCACCAAAAGCCCAACCTAAACCACCTCCTAACCATTTACCAAATTTTGCCATTTGTTTTTTTTCAAAAATAAATATTTCAAATTCAAATATAATTTATTTTTTTTTTTCATAAAAAAGTTAAACCTTCGTAGATTCAAAATGAATGATATTACTCCATATCAAATTTTCCCACCGGCCATTAAAAGCGGGAATGTATATTCATTCACAACAGATAGTGGGGTTAACTACGAAGTACGTTTCGGCAGAAAACAAGATAACATTTTAAACGCCACTATAGTTTTTGGAGTAACCAATGAAGAGTATGAAGGAGAAGAATACAGTATAACAAACAAAGGTGAAGTATATCAAGTGATGGCAACAATTGTTGAAGTTGTCCGCCTATACAAAACTGAACATCCAAACGTAAATCTATTTGAATTTACCGGTGAACAAAGTGAAAAAGAAAAAGCCAAAAATAAAAACGTAAGACTGAATTTATATTGTAGATATATTTCTATGGTGTTTGACAACCATTGGACAACTATATCGACTCCAGATAAAATAATTATAAAAAAGATAAGTTAATTTTATGTTGTATGTCATATTGTCAAAATACCAAAATCAGTTAAAAATAGTTAAAATCACAAATAACGAAGCAACATTTTAATTAAATCATACGTATTAGTATTTCCATTAACAAACATAAAACAACAATTAAAAATTTGCATGGTTTTTGATAGTCAATAGCCATAAAAAAGTAAGAAAAAGATGAGACAGTTAAAAATTACACAACAAATTACTAAAAGAGAAAGCAAATCTCTTGAAAAATATTTGCAAGAGGTATCTCGTGAGCCAATGATTACTGCTGACGAAGAGGTTGAGTTGGCTCAAAAAATCAAAGATGGTGACGAAAGAGCCTTAAACTTACTTGTAAGAGCCAATCTTCGTTTTGTTATCAGCGTTTCAAAACAATACCAAAACACGGGGTTAACTCTTGAAGATTTAATCAACGAGGGTAATTTAGGATTAATTGAAGCAGCCAAAAGATACGACCACACCAAAGGATTTAAGTTTATTTCTTATGCTGTATGGTGGATTAGACAAAGTATATTAAAAGCTGCTGCTGACAACTCCAGAACTATTCGTTTGCCACACAACCGCTTAGGAGAAATTCAAAAAATAAATAAAGCTTCAAGCGATTTTGAACAAACCATGGAGCGTGAACCAACCGATGAAGAATTGGCAGAAATTTTAGATATGGATTTGGAAAAAGTTCAAAATTCCAGAAAAATGTCAAAAAAACAAGCTTCACTTGATGCCCCGATGGCAAATGACGAAGATAACAACAGCCTTATTAGTGTTATTGAGAGCGACGGAACACCCGCTCCAAGCGATACTTTAATACATGAATCTCTATCAACCGACATAGAAAGAACGCTTTCCTATTTAAAAGGTATGGAAGCAGAAGTAATTCGATTATTTTATGGTCTAAGCGGTAGAAAAGAAATGACTTTAGAGGAAATTGGAAGTCATTTTGGCTTGACCAGAGAACGTATCAGACAAATTAAAGAACGAGGGTTGAGAAGAATGAGAAGACTTTCAAGAACCAATAATCTACAAACTTATTTGTAGAATTTTTTCTGAATTAAAAAAAGCACCAAAACAATAATGTTTTGGTGCTTTTTTGTTTATTAAAAGATGTGTAAAATAGGATTGTTTTGGGTAATTTTGAGGCTAATTTAATTTCATCAAATACTTACTCAATCTTTAATGAAAAACCTAGATAAAAAGTTTTGGAACGATAGGTATATCAACAATGAAACTGGTTGGGATTTGGGTAATATTTCAACACCCATAAAAGAGTATATCGACCAACTTACTGATAAAACAATTAAAATTTTAATTCCCGGTTGTGGAAATGCACACGAAGCTGAATATGCTTTCAAAAAAGGATTTTCTAATCTTTTCTTACTTGATTTATCTCCTTTGGCTTTACAAAATTTTAAAGCTAGAGTTCCTGACTTTCCAGACGACAATTTAATATGTAACGATTTTTTTAATCACAACAATTCATACGATTTAATAATTGAACAAACTTTTTTTTGTGCAATTGACCCAAAACTGAGAAATCAATATGCAAAACATACTGCCAAGCTTTTGAACAAAAATGGAAAATTAGTTGGACTGCTGTTCGATGATAAATTGAATGACGACAAACCTCCGTTCGGAGGGTCAAAATCAGAATATATTAAAATCTTTGAACCCTATTTTAAACTCAATAAACTTGAAAAAGCCTACAATTCAATCCCTCCTCGAAAAGACAGAGAATTGTTTATTAACATATCTAAAAAATAGTGAAAATTCAAATTACCATATTCCTCTTCTTCTTAATGTTGAATATACCTAGATCAAAGAGCCAAAGTATCTATATTGAGCCGTTAATCGAAGATTTTTTTTGTAAGAACGGTATTCCTATTGATTCTTGTAGTTATGATTTACTTTATAAAGAAGCATATCAATGGATTGACACTCCATATAAATACGCCGGAAATTCTACTTCCGGAATTGATTGCTCCGGACTTACAAAAAAATTGTATGAAAAAATTTACAATTTAAAATTAGAAGGCGGTAGCAGAACTATTTATGACCAAATTGTACCGGTAAAAAATAAATCTGAATTGATTGAAGGCGACTTGGTATTTTTTAAGATTAGAAACAACCAAATTTCACATGTGGGAGTATATTTAAAAGATGGAAAGTTTATACATGCCACCACTCAAAGTGGTGTTATAATCAGCCATTTAAGTGAACCCTATTATGAAAAATATTACTACTCGGGTGGTAGATTTCCGGATTAAAGTATGTTAAAAGATTTAACTGTTATAGAATTAGCAAGTGTTTTAGCCGGTCCTGATGTCGGAATGTTTTTTGCCGAGCTAGGTGCTCGTGTTATTAAAGTCGAAAACAAACTGTCCGGCGGAGATATTACACGTACTTGGAAACATCAATCAGAAAGTAAAAATTGCCAAGTATCAGCCTATTTTTCATCTGTTAACTGGAACAAAGAGTATATTTTTGCTAACCTTTCAAACGAAAGTGAACAAAAAAAAATTCAAAAACTCATTCAAAAAGCAGATATTGTAATAACTAACTTCAAGAAGGGAGACGATAAAAAATTCCGAATGGAATATAAATCCCTAAAAAAATTAAACTCAAAAATTATTTATGGTTCAATAACAGGATTTGGCTCCAAATCAGAGAGAACAGCATTTGATGTTGTTTTGCAAGCAGAAACCGGGTATATGTCAATGAATGGAACAAAAGAAAGTGGACCTGTTAAAATGCCGGTTGCTTTGATAGATGTTTTGGCAGCACATCAGCTAAAACAAGGTATTTTGCTTGCTCTTTTAAAAAGAGAACAAACAAAAAAAGGATGTTTTGTTGAAGTATCATTATTTGATGCAGCTGTATCTGCCTTAAAAAACCAAGCAGGAAATTGGTTGATGAACAAGGTTATACCAGAAACTGTTGGTTCACTTCACCCTAACATTGCACCTTATGGAGAAACTTTCCAAACAAAAGATAAAAAAATGATTGTTTTAGCAATTGGTAGCGACAAGCAATTTGAAAGTATGTTGGAAATTTTGGGAATTAATACGTTGAAATCATCAAAACAATTTGCAACCAATCAATTGCGGGTTATAAATAGAAATGAACTTCAACAGCTATTGATTCCATACTTTAAAAAATTTACTCGAAAGGAAATAATGAACAAATTTTTAGCAAATAAAATTCCAGCAGGTGCCATTAAAAATTTAAAAGAAGTTTTTGAGGAAAAAGAAGCTAAAGCTCTAATATTAGAAGAAAAAATTGAAGGAATTAAAACAAAACGAGTGAAAACAGCCGTTTTTAAAATTTCAGAATAGCTATTTTAATAATTTATCTACCTCAGTAAGAATCTTTTTAGCTTGATTCTTATCTAAATCTATCCCAAAGGGAACCACTACCCCATCATAAGAAAACGCTAAAGCGTATTTATTAATATTCCAATACGACGAAATCATAGCCTTAATAAATCCATTTGCTTCAGACTCGAAATATTGTAATTCTTTTATTTTTTCTCTATCAAAATATTGAGTAACACCTCTCTTTCCGATTTCCTTAATTAATATCAACTGTTTTGAATTCATCAAAATTCTCTCAACCCCACTGTTTCTCCATCGGAAAGCATAAATTACCTTAAATTCAAAATAAAACCAGAAAGCCAAATACAAGGCAAAAAACAGCTTGCTTGACTTGTCATAATCATAAAAAAATTGACTAAGAATAGCAATACCACAGAGTGAAAATAATACAATCCAAGCCAATAATCCCTTTTGTTTATTTGTGTCTTTAAAAGCTTTTATTGTAATTTCTATTCCATCGTTATTTTTTGTAAATAAAATCCTATCCTTCATGTTATAAATCTAAATTCAATTGTAAAATTAGGCAGATATATCAAAATGGGCATTATCTTTGTTTGTTTATAAGACACAAAATATTTACTTTTAATCAAAATTTACAACAGAATATGAAAAAATACTTAATCATAAGCATTGTTCTAATAACGTTTTCAATTCGATTGAATGCCCAAAAAGATAAAAAAATAGATGAGTTAATGTTTTTATACGTAGATGAAAAATACGATAAAGTAGTTGATAAAGCATTGGCACTCACAGACCAAGATGCATATAAAAAAAATCCATTACCCCTCATTTATGCCTCTATGGGTTATTATCAAATATCAAGACTTCCTGCAAAGTATGATATTGCAAAAGGTGGTAAATATGAAAATCCTTTAAAAAATGCTCAAAAATACCTTGCTTCTTTTGTAAAAAAAGATGCTAAAGCAAATGAGCATTACAATAGTTATTTGGAATATTATGACTTATTATCAGACACATCTAATAAGCTTGGTCAACACTATTTTTTAATGGAACAATACAGCAAGAGTGCCGGAGCATATAAAGCTGCAGTTAAAGCCTTGCCAAATGACCCAATTTTGCTACTTTGGCAATCTATCGGTGAAGTAAAATCTAAAAATTTTGCAGAAGGCGATAAAAATATGATAACTGCACTTAACAAAATTGATGAGAACTTCAAACCTTCACCGGTTACTGCCGGAGTGCTTGCTCATGGAATGCTTATCGTAAGTGAATATTTAACTCAAAAAGGCGACTCTCAAAATGCTGCTAAAGCAAAAAAACTGGTTGAAGTGTTTAAAAAGTTTGATCCGGATGAGTTGGATAAGAAAAAAATGGAAGAGCGAAAAGAAAAAGCGAAAGAAGATGATAAAATTATTAGAAAGTTCTACAGCGAAGAAGAATCTAAAACTGAATACTAAGATATTGAAAGCTTGTTAAAAATGTTTAAGACTTGGGGAATAACCAAGTCTTTTTCATTATTTGAAATAATAAAATCTGCGTATTTTAAACGTTCCTCATCACTCAATTGACTTTTTATCCTTTTCTCGACCTCTTGTTTGCTTAATGAATCTCTTGATATAATTCTTTTTATCCTTAATTCTTCAGGTGCAGTAACAACTGCAATTTTATCAACCCCTTTATATGCACCACTTTCTATCAAAATTGCAGCTTCTTTTATTAGAAGCTTTTCATTTTTATTCCATTCAACCCATTTTTCAAAATGCAACTTTACTCGAGGATGAACAATTGAATTTAATTTTTCTAAGGCAGATTTGTCAGAAAATACTAATTCTGACATTTTTTTTGTGTTAAATCCTGTTGAATTATAAAAATCTTTACCAAAAGTTTTTTTTATATCTGAAACAGTTTCAGTATCGAAATTAAGAATGTTTTTTGCTTCTATATCTGAATTGTAACATTTTGACCCTAATGCATAAAAAATCTTTGAAACAGTAGATTTTCCGCACCCAATGCCTCCTGTTAAACCTAATATTAAAGGTGTACTATCTATCCTTTTTTCTGAGAACATATTCAACTTTTGCAGGGTTTATAGATATAGAAGTAACAAACGGTGGATACTTTTCAATATTAACTTTTAATTTTTTGTATTGAATATTAAGTTCGGAGCAATCTACTAAAACTAAGAAATCCTCTTTTTTAAGCATTGATAATTTACCGATTGAAATCATAAATTTTATCTCAACTTGATTGGGAAAAACTGAAATTTCTATGTCATTAGGGATATTTGTTATCATAACAGGAACTTTTAAAGTGTATTCTGTATATTTATCAATCTTTGCTCTTATCTTGATGCTAGGATCTTCAGTCATCAACTTTTTTGACTTCATAAAAATAGGGTCGATCTTAACTTCAATTTCCTTTGCTGGTTGATTATTTTGTATGCGAACCAGTTCGGTTGGGATTTCTTGAATAGTATCTACTATGCTTTTAGGACCAGAAATTTTTATTTTTTGAGGCTCTATCTGAATCAACTCAGACAATTGAAATTGCTTATTGTCCGAAAACTCAAATACAGGTTCAATTTTCACTAGTTTTTCAGTAATATTATCTGTAATTATTTCAATATTTGACGGAGTAAGAGACAATAAATGAATTCTACTACCAAGCTGAGCTTCAATTGATTGTTTAAAATTACTATAGTTCACAGTTGAACTACTCTCTGATTTGTTCATTTGAATTTTTGATAAATCAATTTTTACTTCTGGAGTAACTAAACCCAGAGAATAAAATAATAAAGAGTATCCCGACCCTGATATATGAGCATTTATATCATTTGGTAATTCACTTAAAATAATTTTATTTTTAGGTTGATTTTGGTAAGTTACTTCAATATTCATGTTTGTTTCATAAGTGTTTCCAAGAATAGTAACAATCCAATATAATGTAGAAATTAACACACATACCAAAAACACGTAAAGCTTCTTGTTTACAGAAGCTTTACTGAATTTGTCCTTGAGATTTGAAAATAATCTATTCAACGTTTTTTACTTTTTCTCCATTTCTTCGCTTGAGAATTCCTTTGCTATAGCTGATTTTTCAATTTTTAATCGAGTACCTCCTTCTACTTCAATAACAACCGTATCATCATTCACATTTTCAATTTTCCCATGAATACCGCCAATTGTTACAATCTTGTCTCCTTTTTTTAATCCTTCTCTGAATTTTTTCTGTTCTTTTTGTTTTTTAACTTGAGGTCTAATCATAAAAAAATAGAAAACCACGAAGATTAATCCAAACATTATTAGTGTTTGAAGTGCTCCACCACTTTGTCCGCCTTCAGGAGGTGACATCAATAAAATTGCTAATTTGTTCATTTTTTATATTTTTTAATTTTGAATTACTTTTTTGTTGTGTTTTCAGGCACTAAGATATTTCCTTTAAGTGCAATCACCTTGGTATTGGGTATTGTGTTAGCCACCAAAGTTATGGTTTTATTTTGCAAGCCTTGTTTTCCGCTAGAGTTAAATGTTACTTTTATTATCCCTTCACTACCTGGTTTTATGGGTTCCATTGGCCATTCAGGAACTGTACACCCACAACTTCCTTGGGCTGATGATATGATTAAGTCTGTTTTACCGGCATTTTTAAATTTAAAAGCTGTAGAGACCACTTCTCCTTGAGTAATTGTACCAAAGTCGATAACCTCTTCCACAAAATCAAAAAAAGGCATTTTGTCTTTGTCAGTGCTATCTACTGATGCAGAATTTGGGTTAGATATAATTTCAGTGCTATATTCAGTATTATCACCACCTTTGCAAGCAAATAAACTTGAAAGAATAGATGCTGCGATTAAAATTTTTTTCATAGTTTACCTTTGTTTTTTCAGTGTTACAAATATCCTATTTAACTTTAAAAAAAACGACTAGTATTTTTTTTCTTTTTAATGAGTGATGAATATTTTTCGTCTCTTGTCAATTCATTTTATAGATATTGAGAGAAAATTGGTGGAACTAATGAATAATAAAACTTTTCAAATTCTATTTAATTTTTGCTTATAAATTTTCTAAAATATCCATTATTTGATTCAATTCCTACGATATAAACCCCTGATTTATATCTTGTTAAATCAATAATATGTTTTGATTCTATAGTTTCTATTTTTTTACCCAACACATCAAAAACAACAATATTTTTGATATTTAAACTTGTTTTAATATAAAGTTTATCGGATGTAGGGTTTGGGTAAATAACCAAATTATCTTCAATCAGTATATCTTCAACTCCAACACTAAAACTATTGTTTTTAGATACTATCCATAGTTCGGGATCAAATGAAATAGAATCAACCGTAAAAGGGATAGTTGCTGTAAAATATTCACCTGTGAAAGTATGATTAAAAATCAAGGTTGTATCAAATCCCTGTCCAGAAAGATAAATTGGTATTGGCATTTCAAAAAAAGAAACAGAATTGTGTGATTGAGATTGGTTAACCCAAAAATTCAGTGTATTTCCTAATTGGTTCCATGTTATTTGATACGATGGGTATCCTTGTCCATAGAACCAGTCGTTAAAAAATTCTGTTAAATCTACTGAGCTTAGTTGCTCCAAATGTTGTTTAAACAGTTGTGTTGTAGAAAATCCGTAGGAAATATTTGTATCGGTTAAGTAATTTCGAACAGCCGGATAAAAAATCGTATCACCTAATTTCCATTCCAGCATTCGCAGCAGCATTGCTCCTTTATTGTAGGTTAATCTGGAACTGAATATACGTGAAACATTTGTTGAATCAGGGTTATATACTGATCCGTCAGGTGCTGAAGTAACAGATGCAACCGTATTTTCTCTCCAAGAAAGCCACCAGGGTGTTGCAACATGCTTATAAAACAAACCAGTACAAAAAGTTGCAAACCCTTCATTTAACCATATATCAGACCACCCTGAGCATGTTACTTTATCGCCAAACCACTGATGAGCCAACTCATGAGACATTAAATGTTCCGAAAAAAAAACCATTGAACTCATCGTTTGATGCTCCATTCCTCCACCCCAACCAAATTGAGCATGACCGTATTTTTCATTCTGAAATGGATATGGCGTAAATAGTGAATCGTATAATTTTATTATCGGTTGAATTAAACTGATTGATGGATAAACAGCGGCTGAATCTTCCGGGTAAACATAGTTTAAAATTGGTAAAGACCCTGTTGTTAAATTGGCGTTTATTGTGAATTCAGCATAATTGGTAACAGCTAATGAAATAAGATAGGTTGCTATCGGATATCTGTGTTTCCAATGATAGGTTTTATAAGTTCCATCGTCGTTAATTTGAGTTAAAATGCCTTGTGATGCAACTTTATTGATTTTTGGTGTTTTAACAATCACATCAATCGAATCTATTTTATCATTCAAAGTTTGTTTGCATGGCCACCATTCTAAAGCTCCGAATGGTTCGGATAATGTCCAAATAATGTTTTGGTTATTGTGTGTGGACTTAACAAAAGAACCAAATCCGCTTCCTGTTGGTATTCCTTGATAAAAAACAGTTATTGAGTCGATTTCGTAAATGGGAATTGTTGTCGGCAAATTAATCTCTAACACATTGTTAGATAAATGACTAAAAGGTTGTGTTAACCCATTATACAGTACAGAATCTACATTGAGAGATGTGTGTAAATCAAAATAAATTTTATTGAAATTGGATACTAAAACTTGAAAATAGGACGTTACTTTTCCTTGTATATAGTTTGTGTCTGGGTTTATCTCCCATTCCAATCGGTGGTATTTTAAATCGTAATTCTCAGTTTCAACTGTGTATTTAAAATTATTATTGTTATACTTTTGGTAAATTTTCGATTCAGATTTTGAAATTTTTTCTGAGTCTGAAAACGGGTTTTGACCAAATGTGGATAAATAAAAAATTCCAGTCAAGCAAAAAAGAATAACTCGAATATTATATATTTTTGGAGTCATTATCTGTAAATTTTTTCTACCAAATGTTGATATTTTGATAAAATAAATTTACGCTTTAATTTTAATGTTGGAGTCAATTCTCCTGTAGAAATTCCCCATTGTGAATCTACTAATTCAAACTTTTTTATTTGTTCGTAGTTCGGAAAGTTTTTATTTAGTTCATCAACCTCTTCTTGTATTCTTTCAACAACTTTTGTTTTTTTGATGAGTTCGTTGATTGATGAATACTGAATTTCTTTTCTTTTGCACCAGTCTTCCAAAAAAACAAAATCGGGTTGAATTATTGCTGCCGGATGTTTTTCTCCATCTCCTATAACCATTAACTGCTCAATAAAACGAGATTCTTTGAATTTGTTTTCCATAACCTGTGGAGCGATATATTTTCCTCCTGAGGTTTTAAACATTTCTTTTTTACGGTCAGTTATTTTCAAAAATCCATTCACCATCTGACCTATATCTCCGGTATGAAAATATCCATTTTCATCTATAACTTCTTTTGTAATGTCGGGTTTATTGTAATAACCTTTCATTACACTTGGTCCCTTAACTATAATTTCACCATCATCGGCAATTTTAACATCTAAGTTTTCCAATGGTTTTCCAATGGTTCCAATCATACTACCACCAGGCAACAAGCAATTTACACCAATTACTGGTGAAGTTTCTGTTAAACCATATCCTTCTAAAACAGGAATTTGAGCTGCTGAGAAAACTCTTGCTAATCGGGGTTGAAGGGCTGCTCCACCAGAAACAATAGCAATAACATTGCCTCCAAGAGCTTCTCTCCATTTTGAAAAAATAAGTTTGTTTGCTAATTTTAATTGAAAATTATACCAAAAACCTTTGTCTTCATTAGGGTCAAATAGAAGTCCTAATTCTAAAGCCCAAAAGAAAAGTTTCTTTTTAATACCGGTTAACTCTGTTCCTTTTGCTACAATTTTATCATAAACTTTTTCTAATAATCGAGGAACAGTTGCAAATAATTGAGGTTTTACTTCCTTTAAATTATCGGCAATGGTTTCCATCGATTCAGCATAATAAATTGACACACTTTTGTAGATGTATAAATAATCGAGCATACGCTCAAAAACATGGCAAAGTGGTAAAAAACTTAATGCTTTTTGTTCTTTGGCAATAGGCAAACGAGGCTCGGAAGCTAATACATTGCTTATAAAATTCTTATGTGTTAACATAACTCCTTTTGGCTTTCCTGTTGTACCCGATGTGTATATTAATGTGGCTAAATCATCACCATTAACTTGAGATTTGTGTCGTTCAATATCTTCTACAGATGATGAATTTAACAATTCTGAAAAATGGCTTTGACCAGAAATCTTATTAAATGTGTATATTTTTTCTAACGATGGAACATTTGCTTTAATGGATAAAATTTTGCCAAGTATTTCTTCATCTGACAAGAACAATAATTTTGCTCCGCAATCATTTAAAATATAATCGTAATCTTCTGGATTAATATTAGAATAAATAGGAACATTCACTGCCCCAATTTGTTGTATTGCTAAATCGGTTAAATGCCACTCTATTCTGTTGTTAGAAATCATGGCTATTCTATCACCTTTTTTAACACCTAGTTCAAGAAGCCCTTTACTTAACTGAATAGCTTTATCAACTAATTCTTTTGATGATAAAGAAACCCATTTGCTGTTCTCTTTTTGTGTAAAAGCATCGGATTTGGGTTGAAATTGTAATGGATAATAATAAAAGTCTGCTAAGCTATTGATTTGCATAGAAAGAATATTAGTTTGTGGAAAAAACCACGGTTTAAACTTGGTTATTGAACAACTCCGTTCACGTATTTTTGTGTTTTTGAAAGTGAGCCGTCTTCGTTAAACAGTTTCCACTCTCCGAAACGTTGATAATCAAAAAGAGATCTATCGTATTTCACACTTCCTTGCTCTTTGAGATTTCCATTTTTATGGTATGCTTTATACGAGTATATCAATTTTCCTTTATCTACTAATAAAAGTATGTCTTCAGGTTTTGCATCTTCAAAATAAGCTGCTTTCTTTTCGTAGTATTGAAAAGATTTATCGTAAATTTCTTCAAACTCAATATTGCCGTTTGAATAGTAATCAACCCATGATAATGCCTCATTATTGATATAGGTAATATCTGATTTAATAGCACCTGACTCGTAATAGGTTGTCATTTTACTTTTTTTGATATCTACCATTCTAAAGTTACGTTCTACATTGCCATTGGGATAATAGTTTTTATATACTTTCAGTTGTCCGTCAACATAAAATCCTTTGTGTAACAACTGTCCAGATTTATAGTAGTCTTCAATAAAACCGTTTGCAGCATACCCAGTTGCTCCATTTCTAACAGAGTCTTTTCCCAACATCATATTTAGTTTTTCATACATTACAATACCGTATTTTTCATCAATAACATCTTTTGGTTCATACATGTTATGATATAAGCTCTTGTCGGTTAAGTCATTTTGAGCGAAGACTGTATTAGAAAGTATGAAAAGTAGTATAGATAAGTTCTTTTTCATGCCGATAAAAATAATTATTTTTTTTGTTTTGATTCGTTTATTCTAGCTATTTTAATGTTAAAGTAACCAAAAATTACTGTCATTATTGGACTTATGATATTAAAAAAACTGTACATAAAATAATCTCCTGTTGCAACTCCAAGCACACCGGTATGATATGCGCCACAAGTATTCCATGGAACTAAAGCCGATGTAACTGTTCCTGAATCTTCTAGAGTTCTACTCAATACTTTGGGGTGAAGGTTTCTTTCTTTAAATTCTTCTGCAAACATTTTTCCGGGAACCACAATTGCTAAATATTGGTCAGATGCAGTTACGTTAAACACAATACAAGAAGCAGTCGTTGTAGCAATCAATGAACCATCAGTTTTTGCTAAACCAATGATTGATTTAGTAATGCGT
Organism: Flavobacteriales bacterium; assembly: GCA_020853105.1. Classification (GTDB taxonomy): domain Bacteria; phylum Bacteroidota; class Bacteroidia; order Flavobacteriales_E; family Vicingaceae; genus Vicingus. The sequence goes on from JADYZM010000086.1 coordinate 19,237, forward strand.
TTTAACATTCCTGAAACTTCCATAACTCCTCCAAAAATCATTGCACATAAAATAAGCCAAATTGTGTTCAACATACCTTTCATTCCTCCTGAAGATAGAAGTTCATTTACTAATTCGTTTTGTGTAACAATAGAAACTTCAGTTGTCATAGAATTAACAACTGCTTTATATGATGATTTAAAAACGTTTGAATCTGCAAAAAGTTCATTAATTAATTGTCCTTGGAAAAGGATTGCAAAGGCTCCACCAAGCAAACTTCCGAAAAACAAAGCAGGTATTGCCGGAACTTTAAACAATATCAGTGAAATAACAACAACGGGAACTACAAATAACCATGGAGTAACATTGAATTTTGAAGCAATTGCTGTTTGCAGTTCTTCTACTTGGCTTCCTTGTGCTTCCGCCGTATAAAACAACCCTATAATTAGAAAAATTATTAATGTAATTAAAATTGAAGGTATTGTAGTATATGTCATGTATTTGACATGTGTAAACAAATCTGTTCCTGCCATTGCTGGTGCTAAATTTGTAGTATCTGAAAGCGGAGACATCTTATCTCCAAAATAAGCACCGGAAATTATTGCTCCTGCAATTATAGGCTCACCAATTCCAAGTGCCTTTCCTATCCCAAGAAGAGCTATACCAACTGTTGCAACAGTTGACCATGAACTTCCTGTTGCCATCGACACTATTGAACAAATGGTACAAGTAGCAAACAAAAATATTTTAGGATTTAAAATATCGAGTCCATAATAAATCATTGCCGGAACTACTCCGCTCAACATCCAAGTTCCAGCTAATGCTCCAATAAGTAATAAAATTATTATGGCAGACATTGCAGAATTGATGCTACTGTTTACACCTTCCATCACTTTTTCAAAATCCATTCCATTCGTCAATGCAATTATCCCACCTACTGTCGCAGCTATTAAAAGTGCCAATTGATTTGCTCCATCAAGAGCATCATTTCCAAATACTTGTAACACATTAACTACCAATAATCCAATTAAAACACAAATCGGAATTAACGATTGAAATAAAGTAGGTTGTTTGTAGTTACTCATTTTAAATTATTTGAGAGTAAAAATATTAATGCTTTTATTTTTAATGTATAAAATTGATGGTTTGTTATTAACAACTTACTAAAATAACAAATAATAGAAATTTTTAAAGAAATTTTAAAATCAAATCCGATTCATACCCTTTGCTTAATAGGTAGAGATACAGTTTTTCTTTGAGTTTATGAGGGTCATCTTCGTTCAGCAACTTCTTCTTTTTATCAATCAGTTGAACAATTGCTTCTTGGTAATCATCATCATTAATTTCATTTTCTACAGCTTCTGAGACTATTTTACCTGAGATTTTTTTCTGATAAAGCTCTGCAACAATTTTAATTTTACCCCACCTTTTTATTACAAACTTTCCTCTCACAAAAGCCTCAATGTAGCGTTTTTCATTCAAATAATTTTGCTCAAGTAGCAAATCAATAATTTTATCCCAGTCTTCTCTTTTCACATTCCAAGCCCTAAGTCTATTTTCCACATCAAAAACACATCGTTCCTGAAAAGAACAATACCAAAGAGCTTTCTCAAGAGCTCTGTCGTACGACATATTTTTAAAAAACTTGGACATTTAGGAGTATTTTTGCGAACCTCAAAAATAAAGATTTGAAAAACAAGCAAGCACTTTATTTGTTATTTGTTGCAAATGCAATTTCAGGAGTTGCTCAAGGGATAAGCATGTTAGCTGTACCATGGTATTTTACATCTGTGATTAACCAAAGTGAAACTTTTGGAATTATCTACGCTGCAACTACTATTGTTACATTATTTTGGGGACTATATGCCGGCACTCTTATTGACCGTTATTCCAGGAAAACTATTTTTTTAAGTCTTTGTGTTGTAAGCTTTTTGATGCTGAATGGTGTAGCTTTTATTGGATTAAAAACAGGAGAAGTTCCAATGTTGTTAATAGCTCTGGTATTTTGCTTCACCATTTTCAACTACAATATGCACTACCCAACTTTGTATGCTTTTGGTCAAGAAATTTCAGAGCGAGAAAATTATGGAAAAGTAAATTCTCAAATAGAAATTGTAGGACAAATCACGAGTATAGTTTCGGGAGTATTTGCAGCACTATTACTCACAGGTGTAAACTCGGAATTTTTGAATACATTCGGAATTGTGAATATTGATTTTCAAATCAACCCATGGAAACTATATGAAATATTTTTTTTAGATGGAATCACTTATTCTGTAGCTTTTATTTTAATTCTATTCATAAAATACAAACCAATAAAATATAATGAGATTGATAAAAGTTCGGTTTGGAATCGTTTTTCTCAAGGTTTTTCATTTTTAAAGGTTCATCCTATGTTGTTTCAATTTGGAGTTGCTTCTTTAGCAATTTTTGTAATTCTTTTGATTCATGTTCATCAGTTGATGCCGATTTATGTAAACAACCATCTGCATTCAGACTCCAGTACTTATGCCTTGGCTGAAATGATATATGCATTTGGTGCCTTATTAGCAGGTGCAGGTATTCGTTGGATATTTAGAAACCAAAACACGGTTTTTGCAGTTATTATACTAATGATTTTGGGCTCAGCTTGTTTTGGATTACTTTTCTTCACAAAAAGTTTACTGATACTCATGCTTGTTAGTTTTATCTTGGGAATTTCAAATGCAGGTGCTAGAATTTTAAGAATTACATACTTGTTTAATCACGTGCCAAACCATATTATGGGAAGAACAGGCAGTGTTTTTAACACTGTCAATACTTTTCTTAGATTTGTTTTTGTTGGTATTTTCAGTATTCCCTTTTTTCATCATGGAAATAATATAATTTGGACGTATCTAATTGGAGCAATATTTATTTTATTCTCAATTTTACCTTTGCTTTTTTACTATAAAAAATTAACTCAGCTAAAACCAACTGATGAATAGAGAACGAATTTCATATTCTAAAATAATAAAAACGATTATCTATCCTCATAAGAAGACTATTTTTATTGGACTTATTTTGATTATAATCAGTCGCATTTCCGGACTGATATTACCGGGTGCATCAAAATATTTGATTGATGAGGTAATTCAAAAAAATGATTTTAAACTTTTAAAATTATTGTTGATTGTTGTCGCTTGTGCCATAGTTGTTCAATCCATAACATCATTTTTATTAACTCGAATAATGAGTGTTGAAGCCCAACGTTTCATTTCTGAATTGAGAGTACGTGTTCAACAAAAAGTATTATCGTTACCGATACTTTTTTTTGACAATAACAAATCCGGCACACTGGTCTCAAGAGTAATTAATGATGTTGAAGGCGTACGAAATATCGTAGGAACAGGTTTGGTTCAATTAATCGGAGGTATAATAACATCATCAATTTCATTATTCATTTTATTTACAATCAGCACTTCATTAACACTAATGGTATTAATACCGGTGCTGGTGTTTGGCATCATTTCTTATTTTGCTTTTAAAAAAATCAGACCTGTCTTTAAGCAAAGAAGAAAAATCGAAGCTGAAGTAACAGGAAGGTTGACAGAAACGTTGGGTGGAATTCGAATTGTTAAAGGATTCAATGCTGCTTCATTCGAAATTGAAGTTTTTAAAACAGGAGTAACAGCCATTTTTAACAATGTTAAATCAACACTAACCGCAACATCAATAATATATAGTATTGCCACTCTACTGTTAGGTTTTGCATCATTAGCCATCATGGGAATTGGAGGATATAAAATCATGACTAATGAATTAACTATGGGTGAATTCTTGTCTTTTACACTCTATTTAGGTTTTATGGTTGCACCTATTGTTCAGATGAGTAACATCAGCACTCAACTTACTGAAGCTTTTTCAGGATTAGATAGAACAGAAGAATTGATGAACATGGAATCAGAAGAATCAAATCCGAAACGCAAAGTAAATATTGGAAAAATTGTTGGAGAGATTCAATTCAACAACGTATGCTTCTCCTATCATGATGATAACCCTATTTTAAAAAACGTTACATTTAATGTGTCTAGTGGTCAAACTATTGCTCTTGTTGGCTCATCTGGTTCAGGAAAATCAACAATTGCTGGATTAATTGCTTCTTTTTACAACCCAAATTCAGGCTCAATTTTAATTGATGATATTGATTTATCAACAATAACAGTTGATTCATACAGAAGTCAACTAGGTTTAGTTTTGCAAGACGACTTTTTATTTGAAGGAACAATAAAAGACAATATTCTATTTGCCAAGCCAAAAGCAACTGATGAAGAGTTAAAACAAGCTATTCAACAAGCTTATGTCGATGAATTCACAGACAGATTTGAAAAAGGTATCAACACTGTGATTGGAGAGCGTGGTATAAAACTTTCGGGAGGACAAAGGCAACGTGTGGCTATAGCTAGAGCTATTATTGCCAACCCTAGAATACTTATTCTTGATGAAGCAACCTCAAGTCTTGACAGTGAGAGTGAAATGCTGATTCAAAAAAGTCTTGAAAACTTAACTGCCGGAAGAACCACAATTGTTATTGCACATCGTTTGAGCACAATAAAAAAAGCTGATCAAATTTTAGTGATAGAAAATGGACAAATTCTTGAAAAAGGAAAACACGACGAATTAATTAAGTCAGAAGGCAGGTATTTCCATTTGTTCACCTATCAATCGAGGATATAGTTAACTTACTTAGTAAAACAAGAAAAAATTTCACAACGATAAAAATAATATATTAAAATTAAACAACATTGATTTTATGTTGTACAATATAATTCAAACAAGTAATTTTAAGTCAAAATCGGATATTATAAATTTATGAAACTAGAAAATTACGCTTTAGGAAGTTGGATACCTGGAGAAGGAAAAGAAACCCCTTTGTACAACGCGATAACAGGCGAACAAATAGCTATAGCATCAAGTGGCGGCTTAGACTTTAATGAAATGATGAGATACGCCAGAACAGTTGGTGGTCCTGCATTACGTAAAATGACTTTTCAAGAGAGAGGAATCATGTTAAAAAAACTTGCCTTATTTCTCATTGATAGAAAAGCAAAATATTACCAAGTAAGTTCAAAAACCGGTGCGACAAAAACAGATAGCTGGATAGACATTGAAGGTGGAATCGGTAATTTATTTGCAAACGCAAGTTTAAGAAGACAGTTTCCGGACGAATCATTTTACATTGATGGAGAAACAGTTCCTCTGTCAAAAGGAGGATCGTTCGTTGGGCATCACATCATGGTTCCAAAACAAGGTGTCGCAATTCACATCAATGCTTTTAACTTTCCAATATGGGGTATGTTAGAAAAAATTGCTGTAAACTTTATGGCAGGTATGCCAGCCATTGTGAAACCGGCTACATTGACTTCTTTTTTAACCGAAATAATGGTAAAAGATATTGTAGAGTCGAAGATTTTACCTGATGGTGCATTACAACTTATTTGTGGGTCAGCAAATGGAATTTTAGATTTTATAACCAATCAAGATGTAGTAACATTTACTGGATCAGCATCAACAGGAAAAATGCTTAAATCACACCCTCGAATTTTAGAAGAAGCTGTTCCTTTCAATATGGAGGCAGATTCACTTAATGCATCTGTTTTGGGTGAAGATGCTGTACCTGGAACTGAAGAATTTGAACTATTTATAAAAGAAGTTCAAAGAGAAATGACAGTAAAAGCAGGTCAAAAATGTACAGCTGTAAGAAGAATAATTGTTCCTGAAAAATTGGTTGAAGATGTTCAAATTGCTTTAGGTAAAAGGCTTTCACAAACTATAGTTGGAAATCCAGAATCTGAAGGTGTAAGAATGGGTTCTTTGGCTGGAATGGCTCAAGTAAAAGAAGTTAGAGAAAAAGTAGAACAACTATCCAAATCACAGCAGATTATATTTGGAGATTTAGACAATTTTGAAGTAGTTGGAGCAGACAAAAATAAGGGTGCTTTTATGTCCCCTATTTTATTTCTGAACCCCAAGCCCTTTGAAAATACAGATTGCCATAATTTAGAAGCCTTCGGACCAGTTTCAACCATAATACCATACAAAAATATTGAAGAAGCTATCGAACTAGCAAAAATGGGTAAAGGTTCGTTGGTCTGTTCAATTGTAACGAATAGCGACAAAATAGCCAAAGAATTTGTGATTGGCACTGCTTGTATGCATGGTCGTATCTTAATTTTAAATGCAGCATGCGCAAAAGAAAGTACCGGACACGGTTCACCAATGCCACTACTAACTCATGGAGGTCCAGGTAGAGCTGGTGGTGGAGAAGAAATGGGTGGTAAACGTGGTATTTTACATTACATGCAAAGAACTGCTATTCAAGGTTCTCCAACCATGATAACAAAGGTTACTAACCAATATCAATATGGTAGCGAGCAATTGGAATTCGACAAACACGTCTTTCAACGATATTTCGAAGAAATTCAAATTGGTGAAACTGTAGTTACTAGAAAACATACGGTTTCAGAAGCAGATATAATAAATTTTGCAAACGTAAGTGGCGACCATTTTTATGCACATGTAGATGCCACTTCGCTCGATGGTACAATATTTGAAAAAAATGTAGCTCACGGTTATTGGGTTCTATCCAAAGCTGCCGGCTTGTTTGTTGATGGAAAAAAAGGACCGGTATTACTTAACTATGGATTAGATGAATGCAGATTTACAAAACCAGTTTATCCCGGCATGACAATAGGAGTCCGATTTACAGCAAAACAAAAAATTGCCCAAGAAAAAAAAGACGAAAACGATATCAAAAAAGGAATTGTTAAATTTTTAGTTGATGTTTATGATGAAACAGGAGAAACCGTAGCTTTAGCAACAATCTTAACAATGGTAAAATTTAAAAATCAAGATTAATTATTTAGTTTTTTTATTGAATTAAATTAATAAAGTAGATTTTTGTAAAACAGATACTTTTATTGAATATATTATGATAAGATCACTCACTCCTAACTTAATGGTTAATAATGTTGAAGAAACAATTGAATATTACATAGACATTTTAGGATTTTCGCTACTCAAGACTATACCTGAAAAAGGAGAATTAGATTGGGCAATGGTTAAAAGAAATGAAGTAATTCTTATGTTTCAATCTTCAAAAAGCTTGAAAAATGAATTACCCAAATTAAAATCACAGAAACCGGGTGGTGGTTTAACTTTTTATATAAAAGTTGATAGAATAACTGAATTGCACGAAGAACTTATGGAAAACGATGTGGAAATTATTTCAGATTTAGAAAGCACATTCTATAATACTATTGAATTTTCAATTATTGATATCAATGGCTATATTTTGACATTTTCAGAAGAAAAAAATTAATTTAATTTTCTTAAAATCTAAAGAATGACAATAACGGAACAAGGTAAAGTTGAAATATCAATAAATCAAAATGGTATTGCAACAATAGAATTTTATCACCCAATGAGTAATTCATTACCTGGAAAATTATTAGGAGAACTTGCTAAAACAATAGAGACCGCCGGTAGCAATGATACAATAAAAGTAATAATTTTAAAATCTTCTGGTGATAAAGCATTTTGTGCCGGAGCTAGTTTTGATGAATTAATTTCTATTAATGAAATTGAAAAAGGAACACAATTCTTCTCAGGATTTGCTCATGTAATCAATGCAATTAGAAAATGTCCAAAATTCATCATTGGAAGAGTTCAAGGAAAAGCTGTTGGTGGTGGAGTTGGAATGGCTAGTGCTGTAGATTATTGTTATGCCACAACACAAGCTTCTGTAAAGCTTAGTGAGTTAGCAGTAGGCATTGGTCCTTTTGTTGTTGGTCCGGCAGTGGAACGAAAAATTGGAACATCAGCTATGAGTATGCTTACTATAAATGCCACTGAATGGTATTCTGCAAATTGGGCAAAAGAAAAATCACTCTATGCAGAGATATTTAATACTATTGACGAAATGGATACTGCTATTGATGAATTAGCAATAAAATTATCCAAATCAAATCCTGAGGCAATGAAAATGCTTAAAAAAGTATTTTGGGAAGGTACTGAGCACTGGGACGACTTACTTTTAGAAAGAGCTGCAATGAGTGGTAAACTCGTTGTTTCAGATTTTACAAGAAAAGCTATTCAATCTTTCAAAAGCAAATAGATTTAACATATAATAAAAAAAATAGCTCAAGAGTATCTTGAGCTATTTTTTTATCTGAAAGGCGAAAAATTATCCACCAAAATCATCAAAACGTACATTTTCTTTCGGAACACCCCAATCATCACACATTTTCACAACAGCATTATTCATCATCGGAGGACCACAGAAATAAAATTCAATATCTTCCGGAGAATCGTGTTTACTTAAATATTGATCTATAACAACCTGATGAACAAATCCAGTAAACCCATCTCCTTCTTTATCATTAACATCTTTTTTAATTTTCCAATTATCAGATTCTAACGGCTCAGAAAGAACTAAATAGAACTTAAAGTTTGGAAAATCTTTTTCTAAGTCTCTAAAATAGTGAATGTAAAACAATTCAGCTTTTGAACGACCGCCATACCAATAGGATACTTTTCTTCCCGTTTTTAAGGTTTTAAATAATTCATAAAGATGAGAGCGCATTGGAGCCATTCCTGCTCCACCACCAATGTATAGCATTTCTGCCTCTGAATGATTGATAAAGAATTCACCATAAGGACCAGAAATTGTTGCATTATCACCTACTTTTAAATTAAAAATATATGAAGATGCAACACCAGGATTAACATCCATCCAACCATTTTTAGCTCTATCCCAAGGTGGTGTAGCCACACGAACGTTCAACATAATTTTTCTACCTTCAGCAGGATACGAAGCCATAGAATATGCTCTCACAACTTCTTCTTCATTTTTCATCACAAGAGGCCAAAGATTGAATTTATCCCAATCTTTCTTAAATTTATCTGGTTCTCCAGGATGATCTTGTGGGTGTGCCGTAATATCCATTTCAGAATATTTAACTGTACAAGCCGGTATTTTTATTTGAATATACCCGCCTGCTTGATAATGCATATCCTCTGGAATTTCAACTATAAACTCTTTTATAAAAGTTGCAACGTTATAATTTGAAACAACCGTAGCTTGCCATTCTTTAATTCCAAGAATTTCTTCATGGATTTGAATTTGCATGTCCTCTTTTACTTTCACTTGACATCCTAATCTCCAGTTATCTGCAATTTCTTTTCTAGAGAAGTTAGGGGCTTCAGTTGGCAAGATTTCTCCACCACCACTGATTACTTGACATCTACATTGAGCACATGTTCCTCCACCACCACAAGCAGATGGCAAAAATATTCCTGCATTTCCTAAAGTAGATAATAATGAATTACCTCCATCTACTTCTACAACTTTATCTTTGTTAATAGTAATTTTTACCTTTCCGGAAGAAGTTAATTTCGCTTTTGCAAACAAAAGTATGCTTACAAGAATTAAAGTAACTATTAGAAAAACTACAGCTGCTAATATTATTAATCCAAAATCCATATATCAAATATTAAAGTTCGAAACCTAAGAAACCTAAAAATGCTAATCCCATTAGACTAGTTAAAACAAATGCTATTCCAACACCTCTCAATGGAGCAGAAATATGAGAATATTTAATTTTTTCTCTGATGGCTGCTAATAAAACAATAGCAATACACCAACCCAAACCAGAGCCTAGACTATAAATAGTTGCTTCCCCAACATTATTAAATTGTTTTTGTTGCATAAAAAGAGCTGCTCCTAAAATTGCACAGTTTACAGCGATTAGAGGTAAGAAAATACCTAAAGCTCCATACAATGATGGTGAGAATTTTTCTACTGACATTTCAACCAATTGTACAATTGATGCAATTACGGCAATAAATAAAATAAAGCTTAAAAAACTCAAATCAATTGTTGCATACTCTTCTCCCATCCATGATAATGCACCTTCTTTTAGTACTAAGGTTTCTAGAAGATAATTCACAGGAACAGTAACAACTAATACAAATATTACAGCCGCACCGAGTCCAACAGCTGTTTTTACGGTCTTTGAAACTGCCAAATAAGAACACATGCCAAGAAAAAATGTGAAAATCATATTTTCTATGAAAGCACTTTTGATAAATAATTTAAATAATTCCATTTTGCTTTAAATTTAATTGTGGATTATATATTATGCTTCTATTAAATCAGGATTTTTTGCTCGTTGGAACCAAATAATCATTGCAACGATTACCAATGATGATGGCGGTAACAACATCAAACCATTATTTTCATAACCAAATTGATATACACTTTCGGGAATTATTGAAAGTTTACCAATACCTGGTAATGTAATGGTTCCGGAACCTATTACTTCTTTAAATAATGCAACTATTACAAGAATCATACTGTATCCCAATCCATTTCCAATACCATCTAAAAATGAAGGCCAAGGTTTGTTTCCTAAAGCGAAAGCTTCAAATCGACCCATTAAAATACAGTTAGTGATAATAAGACCAACAAATACGGATAATTGTTTACTTACATCATATACATACGCTTTTAGAATTTGGTCAACACAAATTACCAAGAATGCAGCTACCACTAATTGAACGATGATTCTAATTCTACTGGGAATTAAATTTCTCATTGCAGATATAACAACATTACCTAATGCAGTTACAGCCATAACTGCAAAACCCATTACCAAGGCATTATCCATTTGAACAGTAACTGCTAAAGCTGAACAAATGCCCAATATTTGAATCGTAACTGGGTTTGTTTTGTTTAACGGGCTTGTTATAAGTTCTTTATTTTTCTTTGAAAATAAAGGTTCGCTTTTTGTTTCGCTCATAATTTTCTATTTACTTTTTTGCGATTATATAATTATTTAGCTGAAGTTGTATCACTTGCAACAGCAGCTGTTGCTCCACTTGCTGCATCTGTACTATCAGTAGCTGTAGCGACAACAGTTGTTGTACCTGAAAATTCAGGATGACTTTTGAAAAAATTATAATAAACTTCAATTGTTCTAATTAACATTTCACCAACACCAACTCCTGTAAAAGTAGCACCACTGATACCATCAACTTCAAATTCATTAGGTTCATGGCTACCTGGTTTTATTACACGTATTGGAACAAATTTAGTACCGTCAGAAATTTTCTTTTTGATAAACTCTTCTTGAAACCACGGCTCAACAATTTTAGATCCCAAACCTGGGGTTTCTCCTTTATGGTCAAATACAGCACCACTGATAGTTACTAAATCAGAGTTTAATCCAATATAACCCCAAACATCATCCCACAAACCTTTTCCACTTGCTGCAAGTACATAATAAGTAGCTCCATTAAATTCACATACAAAAATTGGAAAATGGATGTCTTTTGACTTACTCAATGCTTCTTTAGTAGCTTCCGGATTTCCTTTGTGTTGGTTCATAATTGGTTTTATGAACTTTGAATACTCTTTTCTTAAATCTATATTGAATGCATCTAACTTATCTGTTGCAGAAATTGGATCTGTGCTTTTTTTATCGCTCAAAATATTACCTTGATAATCAATAGTAATTCTTCTCTTTATATAGTCATTAAACACTTTACCAGCTTGTTCTCGTTGAATTCCTTTTGTCTCAGAAATTCCAATTGCTTGTAATATATTTTGCATTTTTTCGTTTGAAATGTTAGCACTTTGAGCTGGTCCTAAACTCATAGAAACATAGGCTAACAATCCGCCAACCAATACTACCATAATAGTAGCAAAAGTTAGTGTATAAATATTACTTTCTCTGTCGAATCCCATAATTATGCTGTTTTAATTCTTTTTAATCTTCTATTGATATTTGAATTCACTACTATTGTATCAATTAATGGTGCAACAACATTACCAAGTAATATTGCCAACATTACACCTTCCGGATATGCAGGGTTTGCAACGCGAATCAGGATAGCCATAACTCCGATTAATAAACCATAAATAATTTTTCCGGTATTGGTTTGTGAAGCGGTAACTGGGTCTGTTGCCATAAATACAGCTCCAAACATAAAACCACCCAATACTAAATGATATACAGCAGGTAACTCAAAGTATGGATTACCTCCTACAGCGTTAAACATTAGACCGGTTAAAAACCCTCCTGCTATCATAGATAACATAATTCTCAAGCTGCCAACTCCTGTTGCAATTAATATCAAAGCGCCTAACCCTATTGCAATAACTGATGTTTCACCAATTGAACCTGGAATAAAGCCAATAATAGAATCCATTAGACTTGGAATTGCTTCAACCCCTCCTTCAATTACATTACTTAATGGAGTTGCTCCAGAAAAACCATCTATTGCCTTTCCTTCTCCTAAACTTATCCATACTTGGTCTCCGGACATTTTAGTTGGATACGCAAAAAATAAAAATGCTCGAGCAACAAGTGCTACGTTAACCACATTCATTCCTGTTCCGCCAAATACTTCCTTTCCAATAACCACAGCAAAAATTGTTGCTATTGCAACCATCCACAATGGAACACCAACAGGAACAATTAATGGTATTAACATCCCAGTTACTAAAAATCCTTCATGAATTGCATGTTTATTTATTGTAGCAAAAATAAATTCTACACCTAATCCAACAGCATAGGAAACAATAACAATTGGTAAAACTAATTTTGCTCCATAGAAAAATTTATCCCAAAACATTGAACATACATTATCAGCAGAGGTAATTTCACCAATAGCAAGAAAATGTTGATGACCAACATTATACATTCCAAATAACAATGCCGGAATCAAAGCCAAAACAACCATTGACATGGTTCTTTTCAAGTCAATACCGTCTTTGATATGAACACCATTGTGATTAGTATGACCCGGTACAAATAAAAAAGTGTACGTACCATCCCAAACCGTATATGCCAATGGAAACTTACCATCGGATTTAGGTTTGATTTTTTGCATAAAACTTTCTAAAGCTTTCATTAATCTATGTCGTTTAATGTTTTATATTGATAATTCTAATTCTTTACGTCTGTTTCAATTAACTACACTCTTTTTTCACTAGATTCAATGCTTCTCTAACAATTTTTTGAGTGCTAATTTTTGAAGTACATGCATATTCGCACAAAGCAAAATCTTCGGGAGCAACTTCATAAACTCCAAGTTGTTCCATTCTGTCAATATCCTCTGTTATCATAGCTTTAACCAAATACACGGGATAAATATCCATTGGGAATACCTTTTCATATTCACCAGTAACAACAAAAGCCCTTTCTTCACCATTACAGTTCGTATTCAAATCATATTCCTTATTTGGTGTTAACCATGAGCAAAATGTTCTTGACAAGCTGAATTTATCAAACCCTGGAGCAATCCAACCAAAAAACTGATCATTTCCACCTTCGGGTATGACAGATAATTGATAATCATAAAATCCCAAATGTCCATTTGCAGAAATTTGTGATCCTGATAGTGGGTTACCACTTATAAATCTACCCCCATCTTCAACATTTCCACTAACTATATCGGTGATTTTTGCTCCTAATACGGTTTTAATATATTTTGGTGATTTAACTTTTGATCCAACAAAAGCAACCGTTCTTGATGCGTCGAACTTACCTTCTTTAAATAATTTTCCTATAGTCAACACATCTAATGCTCGTAACACCCATACTACTTCCCCTTTATTTACAGGATCAATATGGTGAGCCTGAATTCCAACATTTCCTGCCGGATGTGGTCCATAAAATCTATTTATTTGAACATTTTTAGCTCCAGAAAATGCAGCATCAACATTGTCATTACCAGAGTTGTTTAGGTGTACCTTACCGTCTGTTAATTTTGCAAGTGCATTTAATCCTGCTTGAAAAATTTCTGTTTGACCATGAACAACAAAACTATAATCCGGTGCTAATGGCGCTGAGTCAAAAGTTGAAATGAAAATTGCTTTTGGTTTAACAGCAGGATTAGCGATAACATCATAAGGACGTTGACGAATAAATGGCCATACACCACTTTTTAATAAATTTTCAATAATCTCTTCTCTGGTTAACGAACTGGTATCCGCTTGTTTGAATGATTCATAGGACGATTGACCGTCAGATTTAACCTTCACATCAACAATTCTTCTTTTTTCAGCTCTGTTAATTTCAACTACCTCTCCACTAATTGGTGATGTAAATAGTATTTTATCGTTTTCTTTATCACAAAACAATGGTGAACCAGCTTTAACTTTATCGCCTACTTTTACAAGTAATTTTGGGATAAGAGTCGGAAAATTTTCAGGTTTTAGAACTATTTCAGAAACATTTACGGGGTTTGCGTATATTTTTTCAGCTACGCCTTTGAGTTTAATATCAACTCCTTTTCGAATTTTAATTTCTTTTGACATTTGTCATGCTTTATAAAATCGGGAACAAATTTAGAAATTAGAAAATTGAAAGCAAGTTTTTTATCACCAATATTTTGAACTTAATACTAAACTTCATATAAAGTATTAATTTTGTGATAATTAATTTTAATCTAGCGTTGAAAACCAACTATTTATCCTTTTTTTTCTCACCAAAAGTGCTCCTTGTGTTGTTCTGCTTGATTTGTGTTACCGGTACTTCTTATGCCGAATTACCAAATGATAGCACATTGATGTATGCTGACACGAATTTTCTTAGATACGACGACCATGTTTATGATTCAAAAATTAAGACTGTTCAATTATACAATTCAAAGAGCAGCATGAGTTACCCAATCATTAGCATTGATGGTACTGATAAGTTAAAAATAAACTTTGATGTATTGGGTAATGAATTAAGGTATTTTAACTTCACTTTTATACATTGCAATGCAAATTGGCAACCATCGGATTTATTGCCCAAGCAATTTATATCCGGAAATTTTGAAGATGAAATTAAGCAGTATAGTTATTCTTTAAGCAGTGGTTTACAATATATAAATTATTCAGCCGAATTTCCTAATGAAAATATAGCTCCCATAGTAAGTGGAAATTATATTTTAAAAGTTTACACCAATTTTAATAGCGATGATGTAGTTATTACCAAACGATTTATGGTTGTTAATAATAAAGTAAAAATTTATCCGACAGTAAAAGAAGCAACAAATGTATTAGAACGATTTTCCCGCCAAGAAATTGATTTTTCAATTGATTATCAAAACACTTCTATTTTAAATCCTTACGACAATTTCAAAGTTGTATTGATGCAAAATTATCGATGGGATAATGCAATAACAGGCTTAGTACCTCGATTTATCAACGGTACAACATTGGATTATAATTACGAAACCGATAATGTTTTTGATGGAGGAAATGAGTTTAGAAATTTCGACATCAAATCATTACGATCTCAAACCATTAACATCAAACGGATTATGTACAATGAAAAAGACAAATTAATTCATGTGTATTTGATTGATGATGAAAATCGCTCGTATAAAAGATATATAACATCTCCTGACTTGAACGGAAACTTCTTAATTAAAAAAGACGAAAGTTTAACCGATAGTGATATTGAAGCTGCTTATGTTAAAGTTCATTTTTCATTGAAACAATATCCTGAATTAAAAGAAGGAAACGTATATATTGTTGGGAAATTTTCTGACTGGAAATTCAATGAAGAGTTCAAAATGAAATACGACACATTAAATAACGTATATGAGCAGGAAGTTTTATTAAAACAAGGATACTATAATTATATGTATTGCGTTGTTAAAGATGGCTCTAAGAATGTGGGAGATATGACTCAATATGAAGGTAGCTTTTTTGAAACAGAAAACGATTACTCTATTTTAACTTACTACAGAAATCCTATACTTTTTTACGACGAACTTATCGGCTACAGAACCTTCAATTCGATTAAACGAAACTAATTAATAACAGATTGTGGATAATTGAGTTTTTGAATCACAGCCAAAACCTTTTCAATACTCTAAATTTGCTTTGTGAATTATATTAAATCAATACTTTTACTACTAACTTTTCTATGCTTTAAATCTTATCGGTCAGAAGTATTGAATATTGGCATTTTAAATAATAAAAAAGTAACCTCATTTATTTTTTCGCCACAAACCGGTAATTACACTATTTATACAGAAGCTGGAAAACTTGCAGAAATCACAATCGAAGATATAGTTCAGGTTTCTATTTCAGGAGAAAAAATTTTACTTAAAAGTTTAGACAAAGACTACGGAAGTTTTAATAAGGTTAAAATTATAGGTACTTCTTGGAAAAATTCATTTAAATTGAAAACCAATATTCCTGAAGGAAAAATTGCATTTTATGAAGATAATCTTTGGATAAACATAAAAAATTACAGCAATCAACTCCAACTTATTAATAATATTGATATTGACAGTTATATTGCCGGTGTTGTTGAATCAGAAGTTGGGAAAAGCCCACCTGATGAATATTTTAAACTTCAAGCAATTATTTGCAGGACGTATGCATTAAAAAATATTGACAGACATCAGCCAGAAGGATTTAGTTTGTGTGATCAAGTTCATTGTCAAGCATACAACGGCGAACCAAAATCTATTTTTATTAAACAAGCAGCTTTTGAAACAAAGAATGTAGTAATTGTTGATAGCGATATCAATTTGATTTCTGCTACATTCTATTCTAATTGCGGCGGACAAACTGCAAATTCAGAAGATGTGTGGAAACAACCCATTTATTATCTCCGTTCGATAAGAGATACTTTCTGTATAAAAGAAAATAATGCGATTTGGACAAAAAAAATACCTAAGACCGATTGGATAAAATATTTGACTAACACATATCAATTTCCACAGCAACAGGTTGAGCAAGAATGTGGATTAGATTACTTTCAATGTGGAAGGGAACAGCATTTTGAAATTAACAACATTCGTATTCCATTTGTTGATTTACGTAAAGACTGGAATCTGAAATCAGCCCTTTTTGATGTAGAAGAGATTGAAAATGAAGTTATTTTGAAAGGAAAAGGGTATGGTCATGGTGTTGGATTATGTCAAGAAGGAGCTATGAAAATGGCTAAATTGGGTTATTCTTATGTGGAAATTTTGCACTTCTACTACAAGGATGTACACATGATAGATTTGCAGGCTTTAGACTTTTTTAAAGAAGAATTTTAACCCATAAAACTACTATTCTAAAATCAACCTCATTTTAGGGGTTGGCTCTAAAGAGATTTGATTTTCTTTATCCAAAAACATAGTAGGAATTCCATCAAAATCACCTATTTTTCCTTTAATTCGAATCGGTTTATATAAAAGTTCTTTCAATGGATTATAGCTGAAATTTACAATGTTTTTTTTGAGTATCATCAAATTGAAAATAGAGTTTGGGTTATGTTTATCCAAGTGAAAAAGTAAATGTCCATTTCTGGTTTCTCTCGCCTCAACTACAGTTCCTACGACACTGATTGTTTTATTTGAATTAATATGGTTTTTTGCAGAAACTGTATTAAAAACACCCGGCTGAAGGAAAGATTGAATAATTGGCGGCACATCGTTTTTTTGTTCCTTTGGTAGCCAATCACTAATAGTTTTCTGAGATTCTAAGGCTTCTTCTAGCGAATCGTTGAGTTGATAAAAAAAATCTAATCCAGTAATTTTTTCAATGTCGTTTACAGCTACAGAATATGATGGAACAGGATAATTAGCGTCTTTATTCGGCATAATAAAACCTATTGCTCTATGGTTAGTTAAATCTAACGCCACTTTATAAAAAAATTCAGGTATAGTAACTTGATTTTTTCCTTGACTTATTACAGGAAGTGTGTCATACAAAATAGGACCGGTAACAACAAATAGCTGTGTTTCTTGATGAGAAACTACGTATTCGCGTAGCATAGCCTCCAAGTCAGCCCATTTGTTTCTATTAAAATCAGGAAGTTGAGGCGATATGTTTGAATATAAATACGATTCTGATAATGCTTTTTTTGACCATTTAAAGTCTGCCGATGGGGCTAAATGACCTCTATCGTAACCAAACCCATTGTATTTAATTTTACCGTCATTGCCCTTAGTTTTAGTAAAATAATCGGTTTCTTCTGCAGAGCCGGTTTTGATTAAAGTATCTCGCCTGAAATCATTACTTCGCCCCTCTTTCCCATTGATGATATCCGGTAAAATTATATGAGCAACCCATTTTGCTTGTTCGTGGTTTTCGTCATACACCAAACACATCGCTGAATGACAAATAATTTCATCTTTAGAATTTGTCTTAGGAAGCCCAATATCTTTTAAATCTAATCTTACTTTTTGAAGTTTAAAAATAGACAACTCTTCAAATAACTGATTTTTTTGTTCATCAAGAATGTTAATTTGTTGTTGTAATGTTTTAATCTTTTCCTCAACAGTTTGGGAAAACACATAGAATGGAAAAAATAAAAAAATAAAAAGAAATTTTCGCATAGGCTGAAAAATCATGTTAAAATTACAATAATTTAGGAACCTTATGAATGTACTTAATCAAATTCCTATACTGAGAATATTACTTCCTTTGCTATTAGGAATTGTTGTTGCCCAATACGTTGCTATTCAAACTCTTTATTATTATTGGATTTTAGGGATATTAATTGTCTTATATTTTATTTTTTCATTAATAAAAAATCTGAATGCCAGCTATATGTATAGGTGGATATTCGGATTACTAATCTATTTACAATTTTTTGTATTGGGAAACTTGATCTCGCATTTAAAAAATTACAGCAAATACACGCAGCTTTCACAATTGTCAGCCCAGTTAATTATCGGTGAAATTAGTGAACAACCTGCAATTAAAGATAAAATTGTAAAATGCCAATTAACAGTAACCGGCATTCAGTCAGATAATGCTTGGATAAAAACTGATGGTAAGGTGGTTGTATTTTTTCAAAAAAACAACGAATCAATACAATTACAAATGGGCGATATTGTTTCATTTTTTCCGGAATTTAAGGAAATTCAAAACACAAAAAATCCAGATGAATTTGACTATAAAAAATACTTGGCTTATCATCTCATATTTAAACAAGCGTATTTAAAATCATCAGACTGGAAATTGATTGAAAAGTCAACCAACAATTCTATTTTTAGTTGGGCTGACAATATCCGAAGGAAAATGGTAAAATGGCTTCAAGACGCCGGTTTAACTGAAAATGAATTAGATGTTGCTTCAGCTTTGATTTTGGGATACAAAAGTAACATTGAAGCCCAACTCAAAAGTGCTTATACAAACTCAGGTACCATGCATGTTTTGGCAGTTTCAGGATTGCATGTAGCTATTGTTTACATGATTGTCAACTTTCTACTAAAATTTTTTGAACGAATATCATTTGGAAAAATAATCAAAGGGGGCATTCTGCTGGCTGTCATCTGGTTTTATGCCTTAATAACCGGATTTTCGCCTTCTGTACTTCGTTCTGCTGCCATGTTTAGTTTTATTGTTCTTGCCGAAATGGTCAACCGAAGAAACAATTTTTTCAACACACTTTCTGCATCAGCTTTGCTTTTGCTTTTAATCAATCCTAATATGTTATTCGATATCGGATTCCAACTTTCCTATTCGGCAGTTATCGGTATAGTTTTGATTCAACCTTGGTTTGATGTGTTATTAAAACCTAAAACCTGGCTGAATAAATACATTTGGGATTTATTAACGGTTTCAATGGCAGCTCAAATAGCTACATTACCATTGGGATTATATTATTTTCATCAGTTTCCAAACTACTTTTTAATAGCGAATTTATTGGTAATTCCGATTTCATTTTTTGTGCTATGCCTGGGTTTATTGACTTTGTGTTTTTCATTTTATCCTTTGTTGGCAAGTTGGTTAGGGTTATTGTTAAAATATTCGGTAATGGCTCTAAATGAATCCGTCATATTCATTGATAAATTACCTTATGCTATAACTGACCGTATTAAATTTTCTTTTACTGATACAATTCTTGTATATTTCATTATCGGTTGTCTTTTATTGCTACTTTCAACTCGCAAGTATAGATATTCGATTCTTGCGTGTTTAGGAACAATTGTATTATTAATAGGAATTAGTTTTGAAAAAATTAATCTGTTGAATCAAAAAAAATTGGTCGTTTATAATATCCCAAAGCACACAGCAATCAACTTTATTGATGGGAATGAAAACATTTTATTAGCTGACAAAAGCTTGAGTAGTGAAAAAGTCAAATTTCATGTGGGCAACAATTGGATTAACAAAGGAGTTTTGGAAGAAAAAGTGTTTGAGATAGAGCAATTACAACGTGAAAACTCAATTTCAAATCTATACAAAATCAATAATACCAACCTATTTTTAGACAAAAACCATTTTCAGTTTTTCAATCATAAAATGGCAATAGTGAATCAAAATTTTAAAGTCTTTATTCCTAAAAAGCCATTAAAAATTGATTATTTGATTTGGACTCAAAATTCAAATGTTTCCTTAAACAAAGTAGCAAAGATGTATAATTTTAAAAAATTGATTATTGATTCTTCAAACTCAACTTATGTTGGTAATAAACTCTGTAAAGAAGCAGCTCTATTATCGATAGAAGTATGGAATGTAGCAAATAATGGTGCATTTGAAACTGATATTTAATTTAAAATTTCAGTACAAAATTTTCTTTACTCAAATCGGGATTAAAAAACACAATTCCAATACTAAACAAGTCAATCGTTGTAGTAACTCTTTCATGATTTTTAATGGTATTCCATGCTTTAGTCATTCCCCTACTCCAATATATATCATCAAACACAAATACCGAATGATTTTCGATTTTTGATAAACATTCATTGAAATATTTAATTGTGGCTTCCTCTGTATGATTTCCATCGAAATAAACAAAATCAACATTATCTAACACAGATAGATTTTGAATCAAGAAATCATTAAACTGTTTGTTAATCAGCTCAATGTTCTTTATACCCAATTTATCAAAATTTATTTTGGCAATTTTTGACAAGTTTGTGCATCCTTCAACAGTAATTACTCTTGATTTTGAGTTAGAAGATGCTAAATACATTGTTGTGATTCCCAAACACGTACCAAACTCTACTATCAATTGAGGTTTAAACCGATTAACTAATCTAAACAACAATTGAGCATACTTTTGAGGTTTTAATGAATACTTGGCAATTTTATTTACTTTGCGTTTGCTGGAATTTAACCGATTTGAACCAGCTCCATAATCTGTTACTTCAATTTCTAAATTGCTCAACAACAATTTTGAACGTATGGATTCGATATCTCGAAAAATATAATACGGTATTGTTTCTTTAAAAACAGAACAATACAACTCAAAAACAAATGGAGAATGAATTCCATGCTCATTTTTAGCGAACATTTTATACTTCAAATAATTGAATAAAAAATTCAGTTTATCCATTCTTTTCTTTAAAACAATTTTGATAAAAAGCCATTGCAAATTTAATTTCTGTATAGCTTACCACATCACCTAAATGATGTTTAATTTCTGACAACAACAAAGTGTCTAATTTTTTTGATGTTTTAATTATCAAATCCAATTGGGATTGACTAATAAAATCAGTAACCGGAACTAATCCTAGCCCAACATATTCGGCTAAATGTGCTTCAATGGTTGATTTAGTTAATCCTCTTTCTTTTGCTATCTCTTCACTATTTTTTCCTGATTTATACGCTTCAAAACTCATTTTTTTTGTGTCAATTTTCGGAGATTTTCCTTCATTTGGTTTTGAATTATCGTCATTGTTTTGAGTATTCCATTTTGTAAAAAAAGATTCTTTTTTTATTTCGTTATTGATTAAGTCCTTTGAAAGTTCAGTATTGCTCTCTGAATGTTTTAAAATTAAAAACGATTTAAAAATTGAAATGGCTTGCTGATAAAACAATGTTTTCAAATCATTTAATTCGGTCAAATATCCTTTTATTCTCTTATTGGTTTTTACAGTTTCAATTTGATTGTTAATGGTTTCAAAATGGCTTTTTAACAGAGGTAAAAAATACTCTTTTGCAGCTTCTACTCTTTCATTTACTCTATCCATCTGATAGGGCTGCTCAGCAGAATAAAATCCTTCAATATGTTTGCAAAACTTTTCAGCAGTTTCAGATGTATTTTTAACATCAACATCGAATTGCTTTGCCCAGTCTTTGTATTTTAATTTCAACTTTTTCTTTTCGGAATTGTCAAAATAACTTGAATGATGTTCTTTTACGGCAGCAGCAAGATTTGAAAAATTGAATGCCTGTAACAAATATTTCTCAACAAATTTGGCAGATTCAGACTTAAAATGTCGAGACAGACTAACTGAATCTAATTTTGATTTGGTGTACGAAAATACAGATGAGTCATTCTTTAGACTGCCAAAATTAATGGGTGAACTCAACACTAAACCATCTAAAGAACTCAATCGAGAGAGAGCAACATAAACCTGTCCTGGGGCAAAAGCGTTTTGTGTGTCTATAATAGCTTTATCAAAAGTTAAGCCTTGACTTTTATGGATGGTTATAGCCCATGCCAATTTGATAGGAAAATGAGTAAAAGTTCCTAGTACTTCTTCCTCAATATCTTTGGTTTTTGAGTTTACAGTAAATCGAACATTTTGCCATGTATATTTTTCAACAGTTACTTGATTTGGGTCATCTTTAAATGTAACCTCTATTTTATCTTGGTCAAGAAATGAAACATTCCCGATTTTTCCATTGTAAAATCGCTGTTTACCTGAAGAGTCATTTTTAACAAACATAACTTGAGCTCCTTTCTTGAGTTTTAGTTCAAAATCAATCGGAAAAGCATTTTCATTGAAATCGTCCACTACTTCAGCTCTATACGTATATACTTTATCATTAATTTTTTCCAATTCATTGCTATTCATTGAATTGGCTATTGAATTATGAGTGGTTAGTTTAATATAATTTTCATTTTCAGACACCTCAAAATTGGGCTTGTAATACCTATTCAACATTTCAATATCGGAAAATTGAATTTTGTTTGCTCTGAGGTTATTTAAAACTTCAATAAATTGAACATCTTTTTGTCGGTAAACTTTATCCAATTCAATATATACAGGCTGATTGTTTTGTAAAACAATTGAATCAAAAAAAAATGAACTTTTATAATAATTTTTAAGAATAGACCATTCGGCATCATTTACTACAGGTGGGAGTTGGTATAAATCTCCTATAAAAAGGAGTTGAACCCCTCCAAAAGAAGCTGAATTTCTTCTCACCGATTTTAGTATCAAATCAATAGCATCAAGCAAATCTGACCTCAACATACTCACTTCATCAATAATCAACAACTCCATTTCTTGAAGTAATTTTCGTTTTGCAGAACTCAATCGCAAATTCGCCAATAAATTCCTTTGAGTGATAATCCGAGATGATTCATTGCCTGAAAAATTAAATGAATTGTCAGGTATAAAAGAGCCAAACGGCAAAAAAAATAAGGAATGCAGGGTTACTCCACCGGCATTAATAGCCGCAACTCCTGTAGGTGCAGCAACAACAACCTTTTTAAATGTACTTTGAATTATTTTATGCAACAATGTAGTTTTTCCTGTCCCTGCCTTTCCTGTTAAAAATACATGGCGATTTGTATTGTTTACAAATTTTAAAACCATTGATTGTTCGAAATTATCTACTACAGGAGAAATCATTCAGTAAATGTAGTAACTTTGGTTAACATAACTATCATCTTTGATAGAGATTGAAAATCCAAACTCAATATCCATGCGAAAAAAAATTGCAATAGCTGTTCACGGCGGCGCAGGTACCATTTTAAGAAACAGTTGTACCAAAGAACAAGAAAAGTTGTACAAAGAAAAGATGAGAGAATCAATTGATGCAGGATATTCTATTCTTAAAAACGGTGGAAACTCGGTTGATGCAGTTGAAGCTGCTATAATTATCATGGAAAACTCACCTTTATTCAATGCAGGAAAAGGCTCTGTTTATACCCATGAAGGCACTCATGAAATGGATGCTGCAATAATGAACGGTAAAAATCTAGAAATAGGAGCTGTTGCAGGAATATCAAAAATTAAAAACCCAATTTCACTAGCCAAATTAGTCCTGTTAAAGTCTGAACATGTCCTTCTTTTCGGTAAGGGAGCAGAAAAATTCGCCAAACTGAACAGCATGAAATGGGTTAACAGAAAGTATTTTCATGATGAAAAGCGTTTTGAACAACTGCAAAAGATAAAACAAACTCAAAAAACCCAACTCGACCATTCTGTATGTGATTCAAAAGAACACAACAGCCACAAATACGGCACAGTTGGGGCTGTAGCTCTAGACTGTTTCGGAAATATTGCAGCAGCTACTTCAACCGGTGGAATGACAAACAAAACATTTGGAAGAGTAGGCGATTCGCCTATTATTGGCAGCGGAACTTATGCCAATAACAAAACATGTGCTGTTTCGTGTACTGGTCATGGTGAGTATTTTATTAAAAATATTGCCGCCTATGATGTTTCTGCACTAATGGAATATAAAAAAATGTCGCTTGATGATTCCGCAAATCTTGTTATCAATGACAAATTAGCAAAACAAGGAGCTTCAGGTGGTTTGATTGCAATTGATGCAAATGGCAATATAGCTATGCCGTTTAATACAATGGGAATGTATAGGGGGTACAAAAACTGTCATGGAAAGGAATTTCTTGCCATTTTTAAGGATTAAAAATAAGTTTGAACGTAATGATAAATAATCCATTAATAATAGTATAATTTTGCTGCTAATTTTTTAATTGGTAAATTTCCAAATCATACAATATGAATAGCTTTAAATCTATCATATTTAAAACACCAATCACCATCAGTTTAATAGCTGTTTTGTTGGCTATTTATGACATGGGGTTTAACCAAAGCGTTGAAGAACAATACATTATAAATAATTTCTTTTATTTTAATGCAGCATTAGGTATAGTTTCACTAATTGTTAAAGCTCTTTTACAAAAAAGTGTTCGAAGTTTTAAAGTAATTTTATTCGACCTGATGAGCCTTCTCTTTTTTGGGGCTTTGTTATTGTTACGCTTCGGAATTGTAAAGAAAAATTTTTTTCACGATGAATACACGATAAATATTTTGCTGCATACTTCTGTATTTCTGGTATTTGTACGTGAATTTTCAGCACTTCATATTGTTTACAAACGTGCCATACTGAATCCGGCACAAATATTCATTCTTAGCTTTTTATTCATCATCATTTCCGGTAGCCTTTTGCTTAAATTGCCAAATGCAACTACAAATGGAATTTCTTATGTTGATGCTTTATTTACTTCTACCAGTGCTGTTTGTGTAACAGGACTTTCTGTGGTAGATACAGGAACCTATTTCACTGGTTTTGGAATAACAATTATTACAATTTTAATTCAAATAGGCGGATTAGGAATTTTAACTTTTGCAAGCTATTTCAGCTATTTTTTCAGAGGCGGTACTTCGTACGAAAATCATTTGATGCTCGGTGACATGTCTAATGTTGATAAACTGGGAGAGGTATTTAGTACCCTTAAAAATATTATTGTTGTAACTTTTACCATTGAACTGATTGGTGCCATTTTGATTTTTATAAATATCAGCGACACTGTAATCCCTGAACTTATAGACCGCATCTATTTTTCTTTATTTCATAGTGTTTCCGGATTTTGTAATGCAGGATTTTCAACACTTCCAAATAATTTATACGAATCCACATTTCGTTTTAATTACCCAATACATTTAACAATTGCGATGCTAATTACATTTGGAGGATTAGGCTTTCCAATAGTTTTTAACATTGTGAAATATGTAAAACATATAATAAAAAAGATTATTTCTTTCAGCAGTTCAGAAAAAGTAACTCATATTCCATGGGTTATCAATCTTAACTCAAGAATAGTTTTGATTACATCTACTTTTTTACTGGTTTTTGGAACTTTTTTCTTCTACATTTTTGAGTATAACAACACGCTTGCAGAACATTCAGGATTTGGAAAGTTAGTTATTTCTTTTTTCGGAGCAGTAACTCCCAGAACTGCCGGATTTAATGTTGTTGATAACGCAGCATTGACATTCCCTACATTAATGATAATCCTTTTTTTAATGTGGGTTGGTGCCTCTCCTGCTTCAACAGGTGGTGGTATAAAAACAACAACATTTGCCATAGCCATTCTTAACTTTATCAGTATTGCAAGAGGCAAAACCAGAATTGAAATTTTTAGACGCGAAATTGCTGACTCTACTGTTCGTAGAGCACTTGCCACTATTGCTCTATCTTTAATAATTATAGGCATAGCTATTTTCCTGTTGGTAATTTTTGAAAAAAGCAACAATTTAATGGGAATAGCTTTTGAATGTATTTCGGCTTTCAGCACAGTTGGTTTAAGCATTGGACTAACTCCAAAACTAACCGATGCCAGCAAATTGGTTTTAGTAGTAGTGATGTTTATTGGGCGAGTGAGCATGCTATCCATCTTAATTGCTCTTGTAAAAAAAGAAAAACACAAATATTATAGATATCCAACCGAAGAACTTTTAATTAACTAACTCAATTTATAAACACATTTTATTATGAAATATATCATTGTCGGACTTGGCAGTTTTGGTTCATCACTCGCTGAAAAACTCACTCAACAAGGAAATGAAGTTATTGGAATTGATAGTAACATGGCAAAAGTAGATGCTTTTAAAGAACGTATTTCTCATACCATTTGTATAAATTCTACCGATCAAATCACCATGTCAGGTTTACCATTAAAAGACACTGATGTGGTTATTGTTGCAATTGGCGAAGACCCTGGTGCAAACATCATGACTACTGCTGTTTTAAAAACACTAGGTGTTAAACGACTTATCAGTAGAGCAATCACACCTTTACACGAAACAGTTTTGCGTACTATGGGTGTTGATGAAATTGTTCACCCTGAGGAAGAAACTGCTGAGCGTTGGGCTAAAAAATTATGCATGAGAGGTGTTATCGATTCTTTTGAACTCAACGGTGAATATAGCATTATAGAAGTTAGCGTACCTAATAATTATGTAGGAAAGACCCTTGGTGAAGCAGGTTTTATAAACAAATACAACGTAGTAGTGCTTACAACCATCAAAGTAATAAAAAAACCAAATATTTTAGGGCAAGAATGTTCCCACACAGAAGTGAAAGGTGTAGCTTCTCAACATACAATTTTAGAACAAGACGACATTATGGTAATTTATGGAAACAACAAAGACATTAAAAACCTGATGGAAATAACTTCTCGATAATTTTTGAAAAAATAAAATATTAACACTTTAATAGAAATTGTTAAAAATCTAAAATCATTTTATCTTATCGAAAACTTAAACTAAATTTACAAAAATTAAACTCTTAAAACTTAAAATTATGATTAAAAAATTACTCTCTTTAACAGCAATTGCGGCATTAGTTTCTGCAAACGTTGTAGCTCAATCAAACACAAAGTTTGAAACTTGGGGACCAACAACAACAAGTAACAACAACCCAACCGGTTGGGAAACTCTTAACGTTGATAAATTTGGCGGACCGGCAGGTGTAACCAAAGAAACAGGAAATCCGGGTGAAGGACTTATTTCTGCTCGACTAGAAACAAAAACCGGTTACGGTGGTGTCTTACAACAAGACACAGCTACAGGTTTATTAACATTAAACGGCAATTTAATTGGCGGAAATATTATTGGAGGTATTGCTTATCCAGGAAGACCTGCTTCAGTTGATGTATTAGTAAAATCAGATGTTATGCCTAATGACTCTGCTCTTATTTTATTTCAACTTTCCAAATGGAATGTTGGAAACAATGATCAAGATGTTATTGGACAAGCTGCTACAGTTATTCCTATAGATGTTGCAGCATGGACTACAGTAAATATCCCTTTTAACTATGTTCTTCCAGATACCCCTGATACATTAATTGTGATAATGGCATCAAGTGTTGGCGGTGTTTTTGAAACATCATTACCTCAACCGGGTACTGTGTTATGGGTTGATGATATTAAAATCAACTTCCCTGTAGGAATCAATCAAGTTAAAAATTCAGAAAGAATTGCAGCATATCCAAATCCTGCTACTTCAAACTTAAAAGTAGCTTTAAACGATACAAAAGCATCTTCAATCAGAATTACAGACATGACCGGAAAAGTTGTTAAAAACGAAGCAGTATATGACAGAATTGTTAACATAAATGTTTCTAGTTTACCAACAGGATTATATATTTACCAAGTAATTGACGGAGAAAATATTATTTTCACCGAAAAATTCAATATAGTTAAATAATATAAATTTGAATACTTAAAAAGGCTGCCTAAGGCAGCCTTTTTTTGTTTTAATAATAACTGTTTTGGTAAACCAAGTCAAATTTGTAATTTCGCAACACTCAGAAAATAAAGAATCACACATGGATATAGTTGAAAAATACATTCCAAAAAATAAAATCAGAATTGTAACGGCTGCCAGTTTATTTGACGGTCATGATGCTGCCATAAATATCATGCGAAGAATAATTCAAGCCACAGGTGTTGAAGTAATTCATTTGGGACACGACAGAAGTGTTGATGAAGTTGTTAATTGTGCAATAGAAGAAGATGCTCACGCAATTGCTATGACCTCCTATCAAGGAGGACACGTTGAATATTTCAAATACATGTATGATTTATTGAAAGAAAAGGGATGTGAACATATCAAAATATTTGGTGGTGGCGGTGGAACTATTTTGCCTTCTGAAATTGAAGAACTTCAAAATTATGGTATCACCAGAATTTATCATCCTGACGATGGAAGAGCAATGGGATTACAGGGAATGATTAATGATATGATAGAACGATCTGATAACCCGGTTCCACCATTAAAAAGTAACGATGAACTATCAAATAAAATCAAAGAGAAAGATGTTCCGTTAATATCTCGTTTGATTTCAATAGCTGAGAATAGAAACGAAGAATTTAAAACTATTTTTAAAACAATTAAGCAAACGCCATCTACCGGCAAAGGTGTTGTTCTTGGAATTACCGGAACCGGTGGTGCGGGAAAATCATCATTGGTAGATGAACTTGTACGCCGTTTTTTATTAGATTTTAATGATAAAACCATTGCCATAGTTTCAGTTGACCCTTCTAAACGAAAAACGGGTGGAGCCTTATTGGGCGACAGAATTCGAATGAATTCCATAAAAAATGAACGTGTTTATATGCGTTCTTTGGCAACCCGACAAAGCAATTTAGCACTTAGTGCTTTTGTTGGAGAAGCATTACAAGTACTCAAAGCAGCAGATTATGATTTAATTGTTTTAGAAACTTCCGGCATCGGTCAATCCGACACTGAAATAATGGACTATTCTGATGTGTCACTTTATGTAATGACACCTGAATTTGGTGCTGCTACACAACTTGA
Organism: Flavobacteriales bacterium; assembly: GCA_020853105.1. GTDB lineage: Bacteria > Bacteroidota > Bacteroidia > Flavobacteriales_E > Vicingaceae > Vicingus. The sequence goes on from JADYZM010000086.1 coordinate 48,500, forward strand.
AAAAATTGATATGCTGGATTTTGCTGACGTTGTTGCCGTAAATAAATTTGACAAAAAAGGTTCGCTCGATGCGTTGCGTGATGTTAAAAAACAATACAGACGAAACCACCAGATGTTTGATGAAGACGAGAATTTAATCCCAGTGTATGGAACCATTGCTTCTCAATTCAATGATCCGGGAATGAATACACTTTATAAAGTTGTTATTGATAAAATAAAAACAAAAACAGGAGCAAATCTCAACTCAACTTTTCAGATAACAAATGAAATGTCTGAGAAAATATTTGTAATTCCACCAAGCAGAAACAGATATCTATCCGAAATTTCGGAAAACAACAGAAATTATGATAACTGGGTTGAAAATCAAGCCGAAATTGCTGAAAAACTTTTTGCCATAAACAAAACAATTTCTTCCCTTTCACAACAAGATGAATCTATAATCAAAGTACTGAAAGCAGAATTTGATAATTTAAAACTCAATTTAGACCCTAAAAATTGGTTAATTATTGAAAATTGGAGTAAAAAAGTTGAAAAATATAAAAATCCTGTTTTTTCTTTTCAAGTAAGAAACAAGGAGATTTGTATGGATACCCACTCCGAAAGCTTATCACACACTCAAATTCCAAAAGTTTCACTTCCAAAGTATAAATCTTGGGGCGATATTTTACGGTGGAGTTTACAAGAAAATGTACCCGGTGAATTTCCATATACTTCCGGATTATTTCCTTTCAAAAGAGAAGGTGAAGATCCTACACGAATGTTTGCCGGAGAAGGTGGACCTGAACGTACAAACAGACGGTTTCACTATGTCAGCAAAGGAATGCCCGCAAAACGTCTATCAACTGCTTTTGACTCTGTAACTCTTTATGGAAATGACCCAAATATTCGACCTGACATTTATGGAAAAATAGGAAATTCAGGTGTTTCTATCAGTTGTTTAGATGATGCAAAGAAGCTATATTCAGGTTTCGATCTTTCCCATCCGCTGACTTCGGTTAGTATGACTATTAACGGTCCTGCTCCTATCATGCTTGGATTTTTTATGAATGCAGCAATTGACCAAAACTGTGAAAAATACATCAAAGCCAATGGTTTGGAAAAAGAAATCAATGCAAAAATTGATTCTATTTATAAAAATAAAGGAGTAAAACGCCCATCTTATCAAGGAAATTTACCCGAAGGAAACGATGGTTTGGGTTTATTCTTGTTGGGGATTACAGGTGACCAGGTTTTGTCGGAAGAAGTTTATCTAAAAATAAAATCTGAAACACTAAAGAGTGTAAGAGGCACTGTTCAAGCTGATATTTTAAAAGAAGATCAAGCACAAAACACATGTATTTTTTCAACAGAATTTGCTTTGAGGTTGATGGGTGATGTTCAGGAATATTTTATTAAAAATGGTGTTCGTAATTTTTATTCCGTTTCAATTTCCGGATATCATATTGCTGAAGCCGGTGCAAATCCAATAACTCAATTAGCATTAACATTAGCTAATGGTTTTACCTATGTGGAATATTACCTCAGCAGAGGAATGGATATCAATGAATTTGGACCAAATCTTTCTTTCTTTTTCAGCAATGGAATAGACCCAGAATATGCTGTAATCGGCAGAGTTGCCAGAAGAATTTGGGCAAAAGCAATGGCAAAAAAATACGGTGCAGACGCTCGTTCTCAAATGCTGAAATACCATATTCAAACCAGTGGAAGAAGCCTACATGCACAAGAAATTGATTTTAATGACATAAGAACCACTCTACAAGCTCTGTATGCTATTTATGATAATTGTAATTCACTCCATACTAATGCTTATGACGAAGCAATTACAACCCCAACAGAAGAAAGCGTAAGAAGAGCAATGGCAATTCAATTGATTATCAATCGAGAATTGGGATTAGCAAAAAATGAAAATCCTTTGCAAGGCGCTTTTATCATTGAAGAACTTACTGATTTAGTTGAAGAAGCTGTGCTTGCTGAATTTGACAGAATTACAGAAAGGGGCGGTGTTCTTGGAGCTATGGAAACCATGTATCAAAGAAGCAAAATTCAGGAAGAAAGTTTGTATTATGAAACTCTCAAACACAATGGTAATTTTCCAATCATTGGAGTAAACACTTTTTTAAGCAGCAAAGGCTCACCAACAGTTTTACCTAAAGAGGTAATTCGAGCTACCGAAGAGGAGAAAAAATACCAAATTGATATGTTAAATGAACTTCATGCCGGTAATTCAAATCGAGTTAAAGATGAATTGAAGTTAGTTCAACATACAGCTATTTCAAATAAAAACATCTTTGAACAACTCATGGAAGCCTCAAAGTATTGCAGTTTAGGTCAAGTAACAACAGCATTGTTTGAAGTAGGTGGTCAATACAGAAGAAATATGTAGGTTTTAATTCTACATTTTTACTGTTTTATCCATTTTAATGTGGTGCTTGTTTGATTGTTATTTATTTTTAATATATAAATTCCGGACCTAATATTATTAATTGGTAATTGAGTGTAGCTTCTGTTTAATCCAACTTTCATTACTGATTTTCCTAAGCAATCAAAAATTTCTGCAGTTGTGTTTTTTAATTCATTTTGACTTATTTCAATATTTAAAACAGTTGAAGCAGGATTGGGATAAACTTTCATTGAAATGTTATTTTCCAGTTCTTGAACAGAAATTACTGCTTCTGCTCCATCAAAAAAGCTAACACCACCCGACTGATTTCCTAAAACCATTTCAAAATGGTTGTCGTTATTGAGTTCTGAAATAGTAAATGCTGAATTTATACCTTCATTGATTAATAAAAAATTGGTATCTGCCCGTGTAAAAGTTCCGTTTAAATTCCCGTCAATATTGGTGAATTTAAAAATGTTTCCACTTGCAGAACCTGCAAACAAAACATAACTGCCGTTATCATCAACTACACTCGGAACACTGTTTCCTTTAAAAATCATAGGGTGTTTAGTATTTGCCATTCCCAATGAATCTGTAATTTTTATAAAAGATGGTGTTGTGATTGTTCCGGAGTTTTGATAATATGAAAAATATCCGTTCTCTTTTCCAATAACTAAATCTAATTTTCCGTCTCTGTTTAAATCCACCAACTGAGGTGCAGCATAATTTCCAACATCAATTGAAGCGTATTTAGGCTGATTCAAAACAAAAACAGCAGGATTTCCAACGCCTGCAGTATTTACAAAATAATGAAGATTTCCAAAATAATCACCAATAATCATATCTTCAGCACCGTCGCCTGTTAAATCGCCAAATGTGGGATATATTCCAAGAACGGGTTTATTTCCTACTAAATCCAGATTCAATCCGGATAATCCTGCAAAATCTGTATCAATTAATTTAAAAGCAGGTTGGGTTATTGTTCCTACATTTTTGTAAAGATGCAACGATGATTTGTATAAAAGTGCTGTTGACTTGTCATATATACCATAATTAGAAATTACGATATCTTTAAGTCCATCATCGTCATAATCGAAAAAAACGGGAAAAGCTCTTTCCCCTACTTCAATCATTTCGTTTTGTAAAAAATTATCTTGTTGAAACACAAATTGAGGGTTATTGTTTGAACCATTATTTAGATATAACCATACACTTTTGGTGTTTTCACATCCTGAAAAACAATTATTCGTTACAATTAAATCTTTCACATTGTCGTTGTTCACATCGATATAAAAACAAGTTGGAAAAATATCAATATCTACAGCAGTAGTAGAAATAGTATTAGCAGGAAAGCTCATGTCTTGAGATACAATCGATGATTTGATTTGGTTAATGCTAGTATCTCCATTGATTAAAACCGTCAAATTATTGAAAGAAATATCTCCTAATACCAATTCTTTTGAACCGTTTGAGTCTAAATCAATGGTAAAAAGAGTTGAACCGCTGTGTTTTTTATATCCCATTTGCTCTTCGATAAGAGCTTCATTAAAAAGTTGAAGTCGCTGTGGATTCAAAATGTTACCGGAGCAAGTATCATTAAGGGTTACACTGTTGTTGGATAAGTTTTCTGAAAAATAACCCCAGCATTTATTCGACAATTTAAAATTCAGGCTATCACACGTGCCATATACTTCTTTCGACATATTTTTATGATATTCGGCGTAGGTTCCTAAAATACTAAAAGTGATTATATCCAAATCACCATCATTATCAATATCATCAATTGCAGGAATGTCAACAGAACTGATATAAAGGTTTATTGGGTTATTGAGAGTGTCGTCAGGAAGAAAATCTGAATAAATTAGGTTTGTTGTCAGTTCAAATTCAAGCTTGGTTGAAGAAATATTTTTATAAACCGCTGCTCCACCAGAAGAATATGTAAAAATATCCATTTTACCATCACAATTATAGTCACGAAAAAGAACCCAATCATGCAAGGCAGGAAAACTGTCTTTGTATTGTGGAGAAAATTGATACGAAATCGAATTGAAAATTCCGGAGTTAATAAATGTTGAAATTTTATTTCCGGCTCTATCAAACACAAATAAATCATTTCTGCCATCTAAGTTTAAATCTACTTCTGAAAATTGTGTATGATTAAATCCGCCTACCCAAGGTTTTGAAAGTATATTGTTTGATTGGTCAAGAACACTCACGTTGGTATTTCTCACAAAATTCTCCTGACAAAACATCAATAACGGTGAAAAACAAGCAAAAGTTAAAATTATTTTTTTTAAACGCCTTTTCATAAATCATATATTAACCATGCCAAAAGTACTGAATTTACAAGGATTGAATTACATAAAAAAGTAATTATCTAATCTGTTGATTTTTTACTATTGAAATTCTATATTTGCAGGCTTATAAAATTAAGAACAAAACAGACAAAAAATGCAAAACAAAGGCTTATTTACAACATTTACAGTATTATTCGTAATAGCATCTTTATATTCACTTTCGTTAACATTCGTGGCAAGCAGTGTTGAAGATGATGCAAAAGAATATGCAAAAGGCAATTCAGAATTAGAATATGCATATTTAGATTCAATTGCTTCAGAAGAGGTTTATCCTGTAATTGGATACACGTATGGTGAACTGAGAACAAAAATGTTAAACTTGGGATTGGACTTGAAAGGTGGTATGAACATTACTTTGGAAGTTCAAATTGATGAAGTTGTTAGAGCATTAGCTTCTTACAGTAAAGATCAAGCATTTAATCAGGCTATTGCTGATGCAAAAGCTAAGCAATTAATTAATAATGCTGATTTTGTTACTTTATTTGGCGAGTCATACAAAGAGAAAAATCCAAACGGAAAGCTTGCAACTATCTTTTATACTTTAGATAATAAAGAAAGACTTTCCCCAAATTCTACAAACGATGAAGTAATTTCATTTATTAAAACAGAGGCCAATGATGCAATTGACCGTTCATTCAATGTATTGAGAACACGTATTGAAATGTTTGGAGCAGCTCAACCTAACATTCAAAAACTTCCGGGTTCTGATAGAATTTTAGTGGAATTACCCGGTGTAAAAAATAAAGAAAGAGTTAGACAATTACTTCAAGGTACAGCTAAATTAGAATTTTGGTTAACTTTTGAAAACCAAGAAATTTATCCTATGTTGGCTAGTGCCGATGAGCTTTTAGGTACTGCAAATAAAATTGACACAGGTTCTACCGACAGCAGTGCAATTATTTCTACTGATACTATTGCTTCTGCAGATACAATTTCTAATGACACTTCATTATCTTTGTTAGACCAACTAGATAGTGCTAAAGGTGAATCAAAAGACACTTCAAAAGTAGCAGCTGAGCAATCCTTTGAAGAATATGCTAAAGAACATCCTCTTTTTGCCGTTTTAAGACCAGCTATTTATCAAGACGAACAAGGAAAATATTTTCCTGGTCAAGGCCCTGTTATAGGATACGTTGCCATCAAAGATACTGCTAAAGTGAATTCTTATTTGGAAATGCCAAACGTAAGAGCATTATTTCCTCCAAGAATAAAGTTTATGTGGACTGCAAAACCTTATGATGATGAGAAAAAGTTTTTACAACTTTTAGCAATTAAAATTGACAACAGAGACGGAAAAGCAATTTTAGAAGGTGATGTTATTGTTGATGCATCACAACAATTTGACCAATTTAGCGGTAGTCCAAGAATTGACATGACTATGAACGGCGAAGGAGCTAATAAATGGAAAAGAATTACTGCTGATAATATTGGAAAATCAGTAGTTATTGCATTAGATAATTTGGTATATTCCTATCCAACCGTTCAAAGTGAAATTGCTGGAGGACAATCAAACATAACCGGAAACTTTGATATTGAAGAAGCCAAAATGATTGCCAACATTTTAAAGGTTGGAAAACTTCCTGCACCTGCAAAAATCGTTGAAGAAAATGTTGTAGGACCTACACTTGGACAAGAATCGATTGATAAAGGTGTTTTCTCATTTGTAATCGCTCTTTTAGTAGTATTTGCATTTATGGCATTTTATTACTCTAAAGCAGGTATTGCTTCTGTCGTAGCCTTATTGGTAAATATGTTTTTTATTTTTGGAATTTTAGCATCAATGCCGCAACTTATTGCGTTAACACTACCCGGTATTGCTGGTATTATCCTGACAATGGGTATGTCAGTTGATGCCAACGTGTTAATTTATGAGCGTATTCGTGAAGAAATTACTGCAGGAAAAAGCATGCGATTAGCAGTTGATGATGGTTATAAGTTTGCTTACTCATCAATTATTGACTCAAACGTAACAACCTTGCTTACGGGTATCGTTTTATGGGTATTTGGTACAGGCCCAATAGAAGGATTCGCAAAAACATTAGTAATTGGTATTTTAACATCATTGTTTACTGCAATTTTTATAACTAGAATTATTTTTGAATATCAACTTGCCAAAAACAAACCACTTAGTTTCTCAACGAAGTTTACTGATGGAGCTTTTAAAAACATCAAATTCGATTTTATTTCCAATAGAAAGAAATTTTATATGCTTTCCGGAATTGTTATTTTAATCGGAATTGGTTCGCTTGCAACAAAAGGATTACAATATGGTATAGACTTTAGAGGCGGTCGTTCATTTGTTGTACGTTTTGATGAAAAAGTTTCCACTTTAGATATTTCAAAATCGCTTGAAGGTGTATTCGAAACAGCTCCTGAAACCAAAACATACGGCGACAACAATCAAGTGAAAATTACAACAACTTACATGATTGAAAGTACCGATAAAAATGCTGATGGAATTGTTGAAGAAAAATTAAACGAAGGGTTGAAATCATTAGGAACAAAATTTGAAGTAATGAGCTATCAAAAAGTAGGACCAACTATTGCTAATGATATAAAAACCTCATCGTTGTGGTCAATTATCTTCTCATTGGTTATTATGTTCTTATATATTGTATTCCGATTTAAAAAATGGCAATACGGTATAGGTGCTATGATAGCATTGATGCACGACGTAATTATCACACTTGCTGTATTCTCTATTTTTGCAGGAATACTACCATTCTCACTCGAAATAGATCAAACATTTATTGCTGCAATTTTAACTGTTGTTGGTTACTCAATCAACGATACTGTTGTAGTTTTTGATAGAATTAGAGAATTCTTGGGAGCATTCAAAAAACGTGATAATGACGTATTGATAAATGATGCAATTAATAGTACTCTTAGTAGAACCATTAATACATCATTAACAACCATATTTGTATTGGTGATGATATTCTTCTTCGGCGGTGAAGTAATTCGAGGGTTTGCATTTGCATTATTAGTTGGTATAGTTGTAGGAACCTACTCTTCGATATTTGTAGCTTCATTATTAACCTACGATTTTAACAAACTAACCCATAAAGAAGAATAATTCAAGAAAACCCTTACAAATTGTAAGGGTTTTTTGTTTTAATTGAATTTATTACCTTTATTAAAAAATAATACGATGAAAATTAGCCCAAAAACCATCGAAGAAATTGCTGGTCTTATCAAATGTGATTTTATTGGATCAAAGTTACATTTGGTTGAAGGTATCAATGAAATTCATTTGGTTGAAAAAGGTGATTTGGTTTTTGTAGATCATCCCAAATATTACGATAAAGCTTTAAATTCTAATGCAACAACAATTATTATTAACCAAAATGTAGAATGCCCTGAAGGAAAAGCATTACTAATTTCCAGCGATCCATTTCGAGATTTTAACTTCCTCATCAACTATTTTTCCCCTTTCAGTTTTAACACCAATAAAATTTCAGAAAAAGTAAAAATTGGTAAAAATTGCCAAATACACTCAACTGTTTCAATTGGGAATAACGTTGTTATCGGCGATAACTGTATCTTGTTTCCTAATGTGGTCATCTATGATAATTGCATTATCGGCAATAATGTTATTATTCATGCAAACAGTGTAATCGGTGGACATGCTTTTTATTATAAAAACAGAGTTTCCCATCGAGAACGGTTAAATTCTGGAGGAAATGTTGTAGTCTGCGATTTTGTAGAAATAGGTGCTTGCACTACCCTTGATAAGGGAGTTACAGGATCAACAACTATTGGTAAGCATACAAAAATAGATAACCATGTACAAGTTGGGCACGATACAACGATTGGAGAAATGTGTATTATTGCCTCACAAGTAGGCATTGCTGGTTGTTCATCAATTGGCAACAATGTAACCCTTTGGGGGCAAGTTGGTATTCCTAGTGATATCCACATTGGAGATAACGTAGTTGTTCAAGCTCAGTCTGGCGTTACAAAATCTTTAGAATCAGGAAAATCCTACTTTGGTAGCCCGGCAGAAGAGTCGAGAAAAAAATTGAAAGAACTTGCACTTATTCGTCATTTACCTGAAATTTATGAAGCTAGCAAGATTAAAAAATGAGTAAATCAAGCAATATAAATAAAAGACTACAGCTCAGCAAATTCAAGCTAGACAAGCTTTTGGAAGTAACAAAAGGCATTAATAATAATTTACCCCAAGCTGAACTCTATCAAATTTTCAAAGAAGTTTTAATTGATGAACTTAATATCGGAAAATTAGTTTTGTTCACTTTCGATGGTAAATCTTGGAATCAAGAATTTAGTTTAGGTATAGATAAAATAAAAATTGATGTTGCGAAAGACTTATCTGATATAAGAGATATAGTAAGTACTCATACTATGAGTAACAAAAGCCTTCAAGAATTTGATGTAATTATTCCTGTTTTTCATAAGTCAAATCCATTGGCATATTTGCTAATAGGAGATTTTGCTGACGAAAAAATTGAAGTAAGTCCAATCATCAAACATTTAACTTTTATTCAAACCTTTACAAATATTATCATTGTTGCAATAGAAAATAAAAGATTATACAAAAACAGTTTAAAACAGATTGCAATTCAAAAAGAAATTGAACTTGCAGCAGAAATGCAAGCAATGCTTTTTCCAAACCAACTTCCAAACAATAATGAAATAGAGGTTGATGCCAAGTATCTTCCCCACCATTTGGTAGGTGGAGATTATTATGATTTTGTGCAACTAAATCGTGATGAGTTTGCATTTTGTATTGCTGATGTTTCGGGTAAAGGGGTACCTGCAGCACTGATAATGTCTAACTTTCAGGCAAGTTTCAGAGCCTTAATTAAAAGAACATCATCTTTGTCTGAAATGGTTTCAGAATTGAATGAAAATATTCTTGCTACTGCTAAACGCGAAAAATTTATCACAGCATTTATTGGAAAATACAATTGTGTTACTCGGAATCTTCAGTACATAAACGCTGGGCATAATTCACCATTATTATTGGTGGGACATAAATTTATCGAATTGGAGGAAGGCTGTACTATAATCGGAATGTTTAACAGATTACCAAGTGTAACTGAAAAAAACATTTATGTTCCAATAGATTCTATTTTAGTTTGTTACACAGATGGTGTCAACGAACAAATAAATACAAACAATATTGAGTTTGGTACAGAAAACTTAAAATTATCTATTCTAAACAACAAAGAAAATCCAATATCAGTACTGGTTCATTCTGTATTTGAAAAGCTAGATGTGTTTAAAGCCAACTCAGAATACTTCGATGATATTGCTCTACTTGGTATCCGATTCAAGTAAAATTCTATCTGAATGGTAAACATCAATTGCTACCAATAAAGCTATACAACCCCAAAAAGGTACAGAGAGTTTATCTGTATCTAAATAGTTGTTTAAAAACCCATGAATCATATAGGTAAAAATACCAAGCGTAGTGCATAACACCACTGTTTTTACTTTTCCGACTGGAAGTTTGTGGAATAATTTTGAAGCACAGTACAAAACAGTTCCAAATAAATAGAATACCGAAAGCATACCAAACAACCCAGATTCTGCAAGCGGTCCAATATACTCACTGTGTGCATTTCCATTATCTCCAATATTTGTACTGATAATTGTTTTGTCTTTTGATGACTGGAATGGAGCGTATTGAAACACATAGGTTCCTGGACCCCATCCAAAGAATGGCCTCTCTAAAAACATTTTGTAAGCCGAATTCCACCTGTTGATTCTTTCTTTATTTGATGCGTCACTTGAAACATTAGAAATTGATTCAACATGCTCGGAGAGATTTTGTGACGAGTCTTGTTTATTTCTTTCTAATTCCATCATGATACTGTTCCAATTTAACAATATCAATAAGATTATAGAAAGTCCAAAAATTGATAACTGCTTGAAATTAATCCTTAATTTATATACCAACATTAATACAAATGAAGCTATCAAACTAACCCAAGCTGCTCTAGTATATGAAAATATAATTGCAATACACAACACAATTAAAAATAAAACAGCAGAAATTCTTACAAATTTCTTTTCCGTTTTGCTTATAAAAATAAAAATTATTGGAATGAACAAAGCCAATATTGCACCATAAGAAGTATGGTCTTTATAGAATGGTTCCATCACCCAGTGTGCTGCTTTTTCATTGAAATCAAAATGAATAAACCGTACTAATGTATAGATTGCTACTCCTACTAAAGGAATAAGATAACACCAAAAAAATATTCGATAATTCTCAACTTTCTTTAACAGTTGTGTGGCTACAAAATAGAAACAGACAATGAACCAAAGTCTTGACAACATAAATTTTAAGGATATAACAATCATTTCACTTGTCAGAACTGTTATCAGCATCCATAGCAAATAAATATAAATTGCTTTAGAAATTGGGTGAAAAACAATTTTGCTATCAAACCCTTTATCATATATCAAGCGAAGAAAAAAAAGTATCATAACACCAAACATCAATGGTTCGGTGGGGAGATACATTCCAATACCTCCAAAATCCATTTCCTCTATGTTTAACGATAATGGTGTTGTAAAAACTATAAACCACATGAGCTTGTCCAAGTGATAAAAAGCCATGAAAATTAATGCAATTGCAAAGGGTAATAAGGAAATATAGTAGAATTCTTTTACTACAAAATACCCATTTAATGCAATAAACAAAAAACTGAAAAAATAAACCCAATATGGCTTTAAAATATTTATCAAACCAATATTATTTGGAAATTTTTCGTTGAACCATAACAAAGATTAAGGCAAAGAAAACTGAACTAAAAGTGGATAAAACAACTATTAACCAACGAACCGGATATACCTTTTTGTATGAAACAGCAGGTGCAGATATCAAATTTGTATATGTCATTTCTCTATCATACACCTTTAATGCCTCTTTGTAATCGATTTCATTTTCTTTATATTCTTCTAAAATTTGGTACATTCTATTTTCGAGTACAATAAAATCTCCACCTTTTTCTTCTAAATTGTTTTTTAATTTTTTAATGTCTTCATCATTAACTGAGGTTTTACTGGCTCCATCAAAAGTTCTTAAAAATCCTTTTGTAACCTCTTGAGATTGAGAGCTATAATTTATAATCTCATACTCTTTTCTAATTTTTTTCATCTCTTGGCTAACGGAATCTAAATCGTGTTTGGTTCTGTTAAATTGTTTTTCCATGGTTAATAAATCTTCAAGAGCTCTTTTTTTATGCTCTTCTCTAACTGTTTCGTTGTAATGTTTAATTATGGAAAGAACCATTTCATAAGCTTTTTGAGGATCGGTATCTTGAACTAAAATTTCAGCCGATTCATATTTTGTTTGATTCACCTGCACGTATTTATCATATTCCATTAATAAATAGTACATGCCAAGTTTGTCGTTTTCAATGTTAATATTGTAATGTTCTGCTAAATTAAATTCGGCAATCATTTTGTCTTTGATACTTCTAGATTCAAACCATTGCATCATTTGCTCAATTGGGCTTTCTTCTGAATATTCACCTAAGTTTGAAGGATAAACAATAGCTTGAGATTGATACCGAGGCTTAATGAATGTTGACGAAGAAAAAACAACAGATAGTACTGCTGCAGAAAAGCCAACTATAATAAATAGTTTTTTATTTTTTAACAAAACTTCTATCAATGTGCTGTTTGAAGAATTAAAATCATTCATGATGAATTTATTTTTTATTTTTTTAAAATTAAGAGTAAAATTAGAGTCAGTAGTAATGAACCAGTTGTAGATATGAAAATTATCGCCCATCTTACCGGATAATATTCTTTTTCTGAAGGAACTGCATTGTTTACAATAAACTTGTGTTGCAAAATATTTTCTGCATCAACCTTTGCTTCTTCGTATTTGGAGTGAATTAATGAAAGTTGTTTTTTTTCAAACTCCAGTTGGTCGCGAATAGATACATAAGCCCCACCGTATTTTGACAATGTTTTGATTCGTTCTTCCAGTTGGCTTGCTACACTGGATTTTCCTTGTACCAAAGCAATTCCAATTTGTTCTGTTAACCGCTCTGCTTGTGATTAATAATCTATAACACCTAGCTCCCTCAGTTTTGTTAATGAATCTTCC
>JADYZM010000087.1 GCA_020853105.1 Flavobacteriales bacterium
CGTTGGATAAAGTAAAACAAATGCGTGGAGTTTCTTACGAGTGGAGTAATGATGCTCAAAACAACATGAATTTAGATAGTTTACAACACATTGGTTTTATTGCTCAAGAAGTTGCTGCTATCGAACCCTTATTAACTTTTGTTGATGATTCGAGTTTGGTACACGTAAACTATGACCGTGTTGCTCCTCTTTTGGTAGAAAGTGTAAAAGAGCTAGACGTTAAAATTCAGTCTAAGGATTCAATTATAGAAAACCTCGAGGCTCGTTTAGCTTACCTTGAAAATTGTATCAGAAATGCTAACATTTGCGAAGAAGGTAACAGAACCATTAATCAAAATTCGAACTCAGGAATCAACCAAAAAAGCATTGAGTTAATCAATACCAACGGCATCATTTTAGACCAAAACCTGCCCAATCCTTTTGCAGAAAACACAGTAATCAATTACAACATTCCAACAGAAGTTGCAGAAGCCAAACTCATGTTTTACGATTTAAACGGTCGCATCATCAAAGAACTTGTTATTGAAGAACGTGGCGAAAGTAAATTAACTGTTTATGGTGCTAACCTTAAAAACGGAGTTTACACATACAGTCTAATTGCCGATGGCGAATTGATTGCTACTAAGAAAATGGTGAAGAAGTAGATGATATACTCCCTAAAAAACAAAAACCTCGTAATTTTTTTCGAGGTTTTTGTTTATAACCCCAGCTACCGCGAGCGTCTCGCTAGTGGTATTAAAAACTACAAGGCATAGCCTTGCAGGAGCGAGGGTGGTTTAGGAGATTAAAAACTTAAATCAAGTTTAGTATTTTTATAATCTATAACGGCTTTATATTCAGTTAAAATATCGCCACCTAGAATTCCATCAATAGGAGATAGTCCAATCTTTTCATACGATTGATTAACGTGATGAAGATTAAGTATTGTAGCCTCGTAATCCATAATTTTAAGTCCGTTTAAGTCTAAATACTTTAAAATAGTTTTTTTACTGGTCATTGTGTTGGTTCCTAAGCCTGAAGATAGTTTTTCATGATTGGTAAACTCTTGATTTTCTAAAAAATTCACAATCCGAGTTTCATCAAATACAGACCGGCTTGCACCGGTATCAATGATAACTAAAGCTTTTTTGTTGTTGATTAAAATGGTAGTCAACAAATGGAATCTATCATTTTCTATGGGTTGAACTACAAGCGGTAATGTATATATCATTTTAGAAAGAAAAAAAATCGGGAACTTTTGATTCCCGATTGCTTTAGATTTATATTGTGAATTAAGCTAGAACAGCTGCCAAATCGCCGTTGACAACTCTAACAGCGTCAGCACTTTCTTTGAATTTAGCTTTTTCAGCATCGTTTAATTCTATTTCAATAATTTTTTCGATACCGTTTTTACCTAAAATTACAGGAGCTCCCAAACAAATGTCTTTTTGTTCGTATTCTCCGTTTAACATTACCGAACATGGAACCATTTTCTTTTGGTCGCAAGCAATTGCCTGAACAATTGAAGAAACAGCAGCACCTGGTGCATACCAAGCACTTGTTCCCAAATAAGCAGTTAATGTAGCCCCACCAACCTTGGTTTCGTGAGCAACTTTGTCTAATACTTCAGAGCTTAAAAACTGACTAACAGGAACACCTCTTCTAGTTGCCAATCTGGTTAAAGGTAGCATGCCGGTGTCGCTATGAGCCGCAATCACCATTCCGTCAACATCAGAAGCCGGGCTTCCAAGTGCTTCGCTCAATCTGTAGTTAAAACGAGCACTATCTAAAGCTCCTCCCATTCCAATGATTTTGGAAGCAGGATGGTTTGTTGCCTTATGAACCAAATAAGTCATGGTGTCCATAGGGTTGCTCACCACAATGATAATTACATTTGGCGAATGTTTAATTAAGTTTTCAGCAACAGAGCGAACAATCCCAGCATTGATTCCAATGAGCTCCTCACGAGTCATACCGGGTTTACGAGGAATTCCACTAGTGATAACTGCAATTTGACTTCCAGCAGTTTTGGAATAGTCATTAGTGCTCCCAACAATTTTAGTGTCAAAACCATTGAGTGTAGTACATTGCATCAAATCCATTGCTTTTCCTTCGGCAAAATTTTCTTTAATGTCAACCAGCACCACTTCTGATGCAAAATTTTTAATGGCAATGTACTCGGCACAACTAGCACCAACAGCACCTGCTCCAACGACTGTAATTTTCATAATAACTTATTTTTTTTATTTTTTATAAATTGATAGTGAATTATTTTTTGTGAAGCTAAATTATACAAATTTCATATTGCCAACAATGAGCAATGATATAGAATTTAAAAAAACAATATAAAATCAAAATTATTTTACAAAGGTTGAATAGTCACATTAATTTTTAATTTTGCACTTCAATCTAAAAAAATAAGGTAAAACATGAAAGAATTACTAGAGAAATATGAACATAAAACCCCTGAAATAGTTTTTGAATGGAGCGACTCGCAAACCGAAGCTAAGGGATGGGTAGTAATCAACTCGCTTAGAGGTGGAGCAGCAGGTGGTGGAACTCGCATGAGAAAGGGTTTAGATAAACGTGAAGTAGAATCGTTGGCAAAAACAATGGAAATTAAATTTACCGTTGCCGGTCCGGCAATAGGTGGAGCAAAATCTGGGATTAATTTTGACCCCACAGATCCTCGCAAAGAAGGAGTACTAAAACGTTGGTTTGCAGCCGTTACACCTCTTTTAAAACACTACTATGGAACAGGAGGCGACTTGAATGTTGATGAAATTCACGAAGTTATTCCTTTTACCGAAGATTGTGGCGTTTGGCATCCACAAGAAGGTGTTTTTAATGGGCATTTTCAACCCAAAGAATCTCAAAAAATTAGAAGAATTGGACAACTTAGAAATGGAGTGTTAAAAGTTATTGCCGACAAAAATTACACACCCGATGTGAGTAGAAAATATGTGGTTGCCGATATGATTACCGGATTTGGTGTAGCTGAATCCGTTAAGCATTATTATGAAATCTACGGAGGAAAACTTGAAGGTAAAAAAATTATTGTTCAAGGTTGGGGAAATGTTGGTTCTGCCGGGGCATATTATTTAGCACAACAAGGAGCAAAAATTGTAGGTATAATAGATGTAGTTGGTGGATTAATCAAAGAAGAAGGATTCTCTTTTGAAGAAATCAGAAATTTATTTTTAAATAAAGATGGGAACAAATTAAAAGCGGATTATATGCTTTCGTTTGAGGAGGTCAACACAAAAATTTGGGATGTAAAAGCAGATGTATTTATTCCTTGTGCTGCTTCACGTTTGTTAACTCAAAATCAAGTAGAGCGAATGATAGCATCAGGATTGGAACTAATAGCTTGCGGAGCTAATGTTCCTTTTGCTGATTCAGAAATATTTTTTGGTCCAATAGCTGAATATACTGACAGTAAGATAAGTGTTATCCCCGACTTTATTGCAAATTGTGGAATGGCTCGTATTTTTGCATACTTGATGAGCAATGATATTGAGCATTTAGATGACCATGAAATATTCTCTGATACGTCAGCAACTATTAAGTCAGCAATACTCAAAAATTATCAGAAAAATAGCTCTACAACAAATATTGCAAAAAATTCTTTTGAAATTGCTTTAAAACAATTAATTTGACCTACATTCGCTCAAAATTAATCTAATTCAATAATTTATTATTTTTATGGAAACACTTGTAGTAATAGTATTCGTACTCGGCTATCTTGCCATTACGATGGAACACACTTTGAAGCTGGATAAACTTATTCCGGCGTTATTAATGATGGTTTTTACATGGACCATTATTGCTTTTGGTATGGACGGATTTACGGGTTGGTTTGATTCACATGCAGGAAAAGTATTGGAAGGGTTTACGGATATGGGTCATGAGAATAGAATGTCCCTTTTGGAAGGCACTCTTCTACACCATTTTGGCAAAACAGCCGAAATTTTAATTTTTCTAATTGGTGCTATGGCTATCGTAGAAATGATTGACTATTTTGATGGATTTTCAACCATTAAAGGATATATTAAAACCAACAGTAAAAGAACATTACTTTGGGTTGTTTCTATTTTAGGATTCTTTTTATCTTCAATTATAGACAACCTAACTTCTACTATAGTTTTGATTACCATTTTAAGAAAACTTTTACCCGAAAATGAATCAGAATTGAGAATGTGGTATGCCGGATTCATCATCATTGCTGCTAATGCTGGTGGTGCATGGACTCCAATCGGCGATGTTACTACAACAATGCTATGGATGGGAGAGAAAGTTACTGCTGTAAAATTGATTGAATATTTGGCAATTCCATCTGTTTTATGTTTGATTGTTCCACTTACTGTTGCTAGTTTTGCTCCTACATTTAAAGGCACATTTCAAGCCCCAGCTATAGACACAAGTTCAAGAAGCCCATACAGTAAACTAATGTTCTATTTGGGACTTGCTTTAATTGTATTTGTTCCTGTTTTTAAAACTATTACACATCTACCTCCCTACGTTGGAATGATGCTTTCATTATCGTTATTAGCTATTGTTGCTGAAATTTTATCGAACAGACAGATTAACCTATCTAATCCTGTAACTGCAATGGAAAAACCACAAGATTCACATACAGGTAGCCCTACTTTAAAAGCTTTATCAAAAGTGGAAATGCCTTCAATTTTATTTTTCTTGGGTATTTTAATGACAGTTGCTTCAATGGAATCACTAGGATTGATATTTAACTTTGGAAATTTAGTTCAACAATCCATCAATAATGAATTGTTCATCTTCATTTTAGGAGCTTCATCTGCTATCATTGATAATGTACCTCTTGTTGCTGCAAGTATGGGTATGTTTGATATGACTCAATTTCCAATTGACGACCATGTTTGGCACTTTATCGCATTTGCTGCTGGAACTGGTGGTAGTATGTTAATCATTGGTTCTGCTGCCGGTGTTGTTGCAATGGGTATGGAAAAAATTTCATTCTTTTGGTATATGAAAAAAATTGCTTTCTACGCTTTGCTAGGATATGTTGCAGGTTTTGGTTTTATGTTGCTTTTGCATTCATAAAACCTTCACACATTTAAGATTAAAAAAGCCCGTTAATTTTATTAACGGGCTTTTTTATTATTGGGTAATTTTTATTAATCTAATTCCTCATAAATTGAGTTATTACTCTTGAATTCAGGAACAAGTAATTTCATTTGCTTAACAATTTCTCTATTGTTTTGAGTTCTGAAGCTTTCAACCAGCTTTTTTATTTGTTCAGAAACGGCAGTAAACTCATATTCTTTAACCTTTGCAATTAAAATTTGCTTGTGGTGTGTAGGGATAGTGTTTTCTTCATTTGCCAACAATTCTTCATACAATTTTTCTCCGGGACGAAGTCCTGTAATTTCAATTTTGATGTCTTTATCCAACTCAAGTCCGGAAAGCTTAATCATTTTTTTGGCTAAATCTATAATTTTTACAGATTCGCCCATATCAAAAATAAATATTTCGCCACCATTTCCTGAAGTTCCTGCTTCTAATACAAGTTGGCAAGCTTCAGGAATAGTCATAAAGAATCGGGTAATTTCGGGGTGGGTAATGGTTACGGGTCCACCATTTTCTATTTGTTGTCGAAAACGAGGAATTACAGAACCATTTGAACCCAATACATTTCCAAAACGAGTTGTAATAAATTTGGTTGTTGATGTTTTCCCTAATGATTGAGTATAAATTTCGGCAATTCTTTTGCTTGCACCCATTACGTTTGTTGGATTTACAGCTTTATCCGTAGATACCATTACAAATTTTTCCACATTGTATTTTACTGCCAAATCAGCTAAATTTTTAGAGCCTAATACATTTGTAAGAATAGATTCTGATGGGTTATTTTCCATCATTGGTACGTGTTTGTATGCAGCAGCATGAAATACAATTTCTGGGTGAAAACTGTTAAATACATTTTCCATTCTTTCCCAATTCCTGATATCTCCAATAACAATTTCATACCCCAAATGGTTGTATTCATCTTTGAGCTCCATTTCCATATCGTAGAGTGGAGATTCAGCTTGGTCAAGTAAAATAATTTTTTTTGGTGAAAATTGAATCACTTGTCGAACAATTTCACTACCTATACTTCCTGCAGCACCTGTTATTAATATTGTTTTTTCAGTTAGTTGTTTTTTTATTTTTTCGACATCCAGTAAAATAGACTCTCGTTCGAGCAGTTCTTCAATTCTAATTTTTTTGATTTGTTTAAAACTAAGTTCTCCGTTAATCCAGTCGGAAACAGGTGGTACATTTAATATTTTTGTGGTGTAGTTTAAACAAATTTCAACCAATGCTTTTTTGCGGGTTGGCGAAATGTTTTGGACAGAAATAATAACGTGAGCCACATCATTTTTACTCAGTAAATCATTTAATTTTTTGAAAGAAACAATCGGGATTCCCTCCAAAATTTTTCCTTCTTTTTGAGGATCATCATCAATAAATGCTAATACCTTGTATTTGAGCCCTGCATCTCTATCTAGTGTTCGTTTGGTTATAATTCCAGATTCACCAGCACCAAATATGATAACATTTCTTTTTTCTCTGTATGGATTTACTATTTCAGTATAAAGTGCTTTGAAAACTACTCGTAAGATTATCATTAGGAACAAACTCGACATGTAATCAATAATCAAAATTGAAAACGGTATAGGAAAGGTTTGGTTGATAAAGTAGTAATAAATTAGATTAACAACTACAAAAGCTAAGCTACCAAAGGTAACAGCCACAAAAATGCGTTGTGAGTCTTTAGAGCTGGTATGTTTTACGATTCCTTTGTATGTTTTAGATATAGCAAAACTCAATGCTCTGATAATGAGTACAACTGATACAACCAATGGAAAATCGACAAGTGCTGATTCAGGAATTGAAAAGTTAAATCTAACCAAATAAGCTAAAATCAAAGAAACTGAGCAAATTCCTAAGTCTATAAAAAAAATTATCCACCTGGGAATGTTATGTTGAAACAGTATGCGGATTGGATTTATCATAACAATTGTGCGGTAAATTTAGCTAATATTTTTACCACTTTTGGGCTTATTTCTTGATTACTATCTTAGAAATTGTTTTAAAGATAATTTTAAAGTCAACCGCAAAGGAACGTTCTTTTATGTATTTTAAATTAAGATTTAATTTTGCAGGCATAACTTCTTGTATATACGTTATTTCAGGATTGGTTGATTTGCCCAACAATTCATTTTCATCAAAATATTCAATACTGGCATAATCTGTTATGCCGGGTTTAACAAGTAGCACTTTCTGTTGTTCTGAATTGTACAAATTCACATATTTTCGAACTTCCGGTCTGGGTCCAACTAAGCTCATGTCTCCTGAAATCACATTCAAAAGTTGAGGAAGTTCATCTAATTTGTACTTTCGAAGATAGTAGCCTACTCTTGTAATTCTTGGGTCTTTTCCACCTACTGTTAGCAATCCTTTTTTATCTGATTCGGGTTTCATGGTTCGGAATTTAAACAAACCAAAATCAACATTGTTTTTTCCAACTCTCATTTGACGATAAAAAATTCCCCCACTAGAATCTAAAACTATGAGAAGACTAAGTATGAAAAAAAGTGGCAAAAGAATAGCAAAGCCTATAACTGAACAAAACAAGTCGAACAATCTTTTTAACATGCTATCACTTTTTCTACTGAGTTGATTACAGCTTTTACTACAGTTTTCATCATCTCGTCAGTCATATCATAAAAAACAGGAAGTGAAATTTCTCTTGAATAATTATCAACAGTAATTGGATAGTTATTGGCATTGTATCCTAAATTTTTGTAGAAGGTCATTGCAGGAACGGGTAAAAAATGTACGTTCACAGAAACATCGGCATTGAATATTTCTTGAATAATGGAATCGCGTTGACTTTCACTAATACCAATAATTCTAAGTGGATATAAATGGTAGCAACTTTCAGATTCTAAAGTTTTTTGAACGGGTAATTGTGCCCATGAATATTTTTTAAAAGATTCCGAATAATTAGTGCAAATCAATTTGCGTTTTGGGAGTGTCTCAGAATCGTATCGTTCAAGTTCTACTTGCCCTATGGCAGCCGTGATGTCGGTCATGTTGCATTTATAACCTGCTTCAAGTATGTCGTATCGCCAATTGCCTTTTTGGGTTTTAGCAAGTGCATCTTTGTTTTGACCGTGAAGAGTTTTTGTGCATAATGTGTTATAAACCGCTAAGTTATCAAAAGGGAGCGGTAAGTTGAGTGCCACTGCACCGCCCTCAGCTGTTGTTAGGTTTTTTACAGCATGGAAAGAAAAAACTGAAACATCAGTCAATGAGCCTGTCCTTTTTCCTTTATACCAAGCACCAAATGAATGGGCAGCATCTGAGAGTACCAATATTCTACCCATTTGTTGTTGTTCAGGTGATTCTGCTATAAAAATGTTTTTGAATTTATTGACAATTGCATTAATTGAGTCGTAATCACAAGGCATGCCGCCAAAATCAACAGGCATAATTACTTTGGTTCTTGGGGTTATAGCTTTTTCAATGTTTTCTGTATTAATATTAAAATCATCAGGATTAACATCAACAAAAACAGGGGTTGCTCCACAGTGAATTACCACATTTGCTGTTGCTGAATAGGTATAAGCAGGCAAAATAACCTCATCGCCTTCTTTCACACCAAACCATCTCAAAATAATTTCCAATCCGGCGGTAGCACTGTTTAAACATAAAGTGTTTTTGTTACCGCAATAGGCTGTTAAATCTTTTTCAAATTGTTTGGTTCTGGGTCCTGTTGTAATCCAACCGGATTGTAAGACTTTAGTTACCTCATCAATTACTTTTTGATTTATATGGGGTGGAGAAAACGGAATCATTTTATTTATTTTTTACAAAAGTAGAACAAAGTATGGTATTAAAAAAAGCATAAAAAACAATTCCTGCTTGAGTTTCATACATAGATTCAAAAAGCAGATTAATTACAATGAGAAGTACAAAAATGGTTGTAACTGTATCTTTTTGCTGAACAGATTGATAAAATGGAATATAAAAAGAAAATATCAATACAATTAATCCAATAATTCCTAATGAAACAGCCGTATTAAGAAATTGATTATGTGAATTTAGTTGATTTTGATACTCATTGTTCATTTCTTTTTCTAAGTATTTTTTTAGCAAGACATCTTTTGAGTCGCCGGTTCCTGTACCAAACAGAAAGTTTTCGTAAAACACTTCGGCTGATGCTCGCCAAATAAATACTCGTGAAGCATTACCATCATTACTGGTTGTAACTGTTTTGTTGTTTTGATCTTTTTGGGTAACTGCATTTTTAATAGTTTCTACTTTTGGAATTCGTTGTGATACTATGGGAGTGTAATACACATTGAAAAAATAGAACACGGATGCTAAAGGTATTGCTATTGCAACAATTAGTTTTGCTTTCTTTTCTCTAATAAGTAATGAAAATGAGTACAACGATAGTAATGCTAAACAAATCCAACCTGCTTTTGAGCTTAAAAGGAGAATAAAAACCGATAAAACTAAAATTAGTATAACCACTAAAAAATTAAATTTTATAGTGTCTTTTTTTAATCCAACAACAATTAATGAAAGAGCAAAAACAACATACATGGCTGCATAACTAGGGTGGAAAAATAAAGATAAATAGGAGTAGTAAAAGTAATTGGCTCCGTAGTTAAAGCTAAATCCATTTCCCAAGTCAATTTCCAATGGCAAAAAATAGGCGTAAGTTGCATAGGAAAAGCACAAAACAGCATAGGTAACAACTCCGAATACAAAGTATTTCAGGTAAAACACTAATTTCTCTTTTGTTAATGGTACGTATGCAGAATAAATAAGTGGAAGCAATAACAATGACAGTTTTGTTTCCAATACTTTTCCTCCAAAATGAAAATTGGTTGAATATGCCATACCCAACAAGTATAACAAATACAATATAACAGTTGAAGAAAGAATTAAGTTATCTTTTAAAACCCTAATTGAGGTTTTATAATTGGCTGGAAAAATTATCCAATTGATTGACAGTAGAATAATTACAATTGGCAAAACTTTAGGGTGTATGGGCACTAAAAATGACAATAAGCATGTCAAATAAAAGTTTATTTTTTGATTCCAGTGCACGTTGCTATTGATTTCTAGTTTATGCTGAAAACTCATTTGGTGTATAGGTGCGATAATAATTCTTAAAATCAATTCCGGAATCAAACAATTCTTTATCAACTTTTCGGGTATCGCCTACAATTTTAGCCGGATTGCCAACCAGAATTGAATAGTCTGGGAAACTACCTTTTACAACACTTCCTGCACCAACAATACATCCTTTTCCGATTGAAGTACCGGGTAAAATAATACAAGAAGTACCAATAAAGGTATATTCTCCAATGGTAACGGGCTCTATAACATATCCGATTCGTTTTTCTGCAGGTATTTCTATAAATGATTTACCTAACAATCTAACTGAGTTTTGGCTGCTATGAGTATAAATACAGCTGTGTGATGCAATATTAACACCTTCGTTGATGGTTATTTTTCCAATTCCATCTAAATGACAGTGATATCCCACCCAAACATTGTTCTTGATATCAATTTTATTTTTGTCAACCAATTTAACGTTTGAGCCAATTCGTGTGTGTTTGTAAAATTTTCCGTCAACAGTATTAAAAAATCCATATACCATGAAAGGCTTATGAAAAAAGGAAAATAGGTTTAAAAACCATGAAATAACAATACCAATTGGGGATAAATAGATTTGTCTAAGCATACAGTCTATTATTTTCCGTAAATGTAATCATAATATTTTTTGGCGTTTGCCGGAGTGAATTCAAAAGATGCTTTGCGAGCATTTTCTTTATATTGTTGCAGTGTTGCCGGATTATTTTTAAGAAATTGAATAAAATCAACAAGCTCAGTTGTTTTCGGTTGTTCAAATACTTTTCCGCATTTGTATTGTTCAATTAATAAACCCAGCTCGGAATCAATTGCTGCCAATGCAAGAATCACAGATCCTGAAGCCAAGGTATAATATGTTTTACTTGGGACAGATATTGTTTCAGCACCCTGACTTAATGTTACAACTCCAATATCAGCAGAACTGAGTGAGTATGGAAGCACATCATTACTTTGATAGGGCAACATTAAAACATTTTTTAATTTTTTCTCCTCAACAAATCGGCTTATCTTTTCTTTTTTTGCCCCATCGCCAACTAAAACAAATTGTATTGATGTATCCTCTTGGAGTAACTCGGCAGCATAAACAATTGATTCTATATCATGGGTCAGACCCATATTTCCTGAATACATAATTACTAATTTACCGACCAATTGGTGCTTAATTGCAAACGGATTTTCATCTTTTTTTAGTGGAAGGATAAATTCAGAGTTTACCCAATTCGGGATTATAATTGTTGGTTTTTTTGAGTAGTTTTCAATAGCTCCTGCCAAGTGCTTTCCAAGAGTGAAAATAGTGGAAGCATTATTAAAACAAGAGGTATTTAATTTTTTCCACAATTTGATAATCCAAGAGGATTCTTTCAAAACTCCGAAATTAACTAAAACATCAGGGTATAAATCCCATATAACCAAATGGTAATGCTGGTTTTTGATTTTTTTAAAAATCAAACCAATAAAAACTATAAACGGTGGAGTGGTAATAAAAATTAATTCCTTTTTAGAACTCGAAAATAGTAGGATAAAAAAGCTGCGGAAAGTAAAAATTGACCAGGTTAACATTCTTTTAAATGTTGAAGTATTGTTGTATCGGTTCAGAAATTTAACTTTAACTCGCTGGTCTATTGGAGAATAATTACTTTCAATAACTCCGGTTATTAATTCTATTTCGCAGCCCTGAGATACAAATGTGTTCAGTATATCAATACTAAGTTGGCGGGTAACTTGAACAATCAGTATATACTTCTTTTTTTCGTTCATGAGTTTGTGCGGTCAAATTCAGAAATCAATTTTTCTGTGTTAAATACATTGAAACGCAAATATTTTTTATAGATATACTTTAATTTGTTTTTTAGACCACCTGTTTTTATTAGAGTAAACGGTTGGAGAGTTATTTTAAAATCAGGATAAACTGCCTTAACAAGAGTTTCTGTTTTTTGAAGTTCAATAATATACGGTACATAAAGGTTTTTAACTACGGGCATAGTCGGGTGTCTCCATCCTAAGTCAACTGTGTTATTCAGATAAAACCGAACATGGTGGAAATGATAAAAAATAGCTTCAAATGTGTTGTTTGTTTTTGGGTCTTTAAAAGTAATTAAATTTTGTTTTTTACTGACAAAGGGCCATTGCTCTACATTCCACGAGGCAAGTCCTCCACCTAAATGCTGTAACACATGCACTCCTTTGAAGCGTGTTGTCCAATCGTCGAGGTATTTTTGGTCTCCAAATTTTCCGTCTTCATAACGGTCGTAACACCAATCAATACAAGATTCTCTCCACCATCTAAGAGCTGTTAAACCTTCGTTGTTGTTTAAAAATGTTATGAATTGTACGCAGTAAATTCCTGAAGTATTGATTCTGTTGAATTTTGGTGGATATCTATGTTCAGTAATTAAAATGGATTTGTTACCCATTTCATCAAAAAGTATTTTTGGATCTTGGTAAAAAAATAAATCGGCATCAACATAGGTACAACTTTCAACCTTAAAATTTTCAAGTACATATAAAATGGTTGAGGAAGTACACGTCCAGCAATATTCAGCTTTTGTTCTACCGGGTTTTACTTGCAAGAGTTTTTCATCTTCAAATTGTTTTAGAGAAATAACGGTTGCGTGTTTCAGTTGGAGTTTATTTAGTATTTCAAAACTCAAATCGTCAAATGCAAAAATATAAAGGTGAAAAGATGTTCCGGTTTTAACCAATGATTCATACATGGTTATACCACGTGTTAAATAAAATGAATCAAATAAAGTACAAAAATTATACATCTGCTAAAATTTATTCATTACTTCAACAACTCGGCTCACGTCTTCTTCAGTATGAAAATAAGAAATAGGTAAACTGAGTGTGGTTCGATGAATTTCTTCACTTATAGGGAAATCATAATTATCCAGTAATCCGTTCAAAGCCATTTGCCGACTAGGGGAAACAGGATAATGAATTTCTGTTTTTATTTGATTTTCCAATAAATACGCTTTTAATGCATCTCTTTTTTGGTGTCTGATGTTAAAAATATGATACACATCAAAATAGTCGGAATCAACAACAGGTTTTATAAAATCAGATTTCAATTCTTTTAAATAGAGAGACGCTAAGTTTCTTTTGTGGGTATTAATATTATCCAGTTTTTTTAGTTTTATCGATAAAAATGCTGCTTGAACTTCATCTAATCGCGAATTGTATCCAACTACTTCGTTGTAATATTTTACATCAGAGCCGTAGTTTCTAAGACGACGAATTTTTTTATCTAAGTCGGCATCGTTACAAACTATTGCACCGGCATCACCTAATGCACCAAGGTTTTTTGTGGGGTAAAAACTAAATGCACCGAAATCTCCAAAAGTTCCTGTTTTTTGGCTTTTATAAGTTGCACCGTGTGATTGTGCACAATCTTCAATTAATTTCAAATTGTATTTTTTGCATAATTCCAAAATAGGAGTCATATCACAGGCTTTTCCATATAAATGAACAACAACTATGGCTTTAGTTCTAGAAGTTATTGAGGCTTCTATTTTTTTAGGATCGATATTATAGGTAGCAATGTCTGGCTCTACTAAAACAGGTTTTAAATTGTTTTGTAAAACGCTTAGAATTGTTGCGATATATGTATTTGATGGAACAATTACTTCACTGTTTCTTTCAAAATTATATGCAGTTAAAGAAAGTGTTATGGCATCTAACCCGGAGGCTACGCCAACACAATGAGAAGAATTGTTATAGTTAGCAAATTCTTCTTCAAATTTTTTTACGTGTTCGCCTAAAATATACCAACCGGATTGTAGTACAGTATTGAAGATTTTTATATATTCTTCAAAAAATGGAGCGTTAAGCCGACGAAGATTTTCGTATTCAATGGGTGTATTTTTCATAGATATAGTCTGCAGGGTCAAAATATTCTGATGCCAATACCATTAGTATAGCGTCTTCGGTAAAACTATGCATTTCATGCCAATCTTTTGGTTCTAATATCAGGCATTTGTCCGGCGAATCTAACATAAATTCTTGTTCGGTTTCATTGTCATTGTTTCTAATGACACAACTTCCTTTCAAGCAGATTGCCGCTTGAATTGTTTTTACGTGTCTATGTCCGCCACGAACAGAATCATCAACACCATAGATATAAAAAATACGTTTTATTTCAAACGGAATCACTTTTTCTATAACGGTAAGGTTTCCTCGAGCATCGGTAAAAGTTTTTAAACTTAAAAGTTGTGCCATTTTTTTAGTTTTTTAGTTTGAAATAATAACCTTTTAATTTTCCATTTTTGAGATTCATTTTTTCACAAGTTTCTGCTTCAAAAAGCAACTCATATCCTGCCTCACAAATGTAGTTTATTAATTTGATTTCATTAAAAATCCAACACGGATATTGTGCCTCATAGATGGATTTATGAACTTTTTGAATGGTTATTCTGTCGGATTTTTTTTCAAAAATTGGTGTTCTGTCAATAAACAGAAATGGAATTTTTTTAGAAAGTAGTTCGCTCAATAGTTGGTATGGGTTTTCAATATATTGTAAAACTGACCCTAACAAAATGAAATTGATTGGATGTTTTTCCAAACATTCAGAAATAGTATAGTAAAAGTGAAGTTTTTCGTCGGCAAAATGTTTTTTTCCTTCTTCTACAAAATGGCTTTGTTCAACAATATTCCACGTATATTGATGAAGATTTAAAAGCATTTTTCTGTTCTGGTAATAACTACTTCCGAGTGAGCCACCAAAGTCTAAAACATGCAATTCAGAGTTCGAGCTTAAAGCTGTATGGCTAAGTGCAGACAGCAATGGAAATGAGTATTGAATTTTATCAAAAAGCACGGAATCTCTTTCAAAAACGGCTTCACCATTTTTTACTTTTAACAATGAATTTTTTACTTTTTCTAAAATAATTTCATTGTCATAGCCCGAACATTTTTTTTGTGCTTCTGCCCACGAATTGTAATTTCCTGTCCAACCGTAAAAAAAAGTAGATAAATAGCTTACAACAATTGGTGGAAGAAGGTCTTTTATCATTGTGAATTATGGATTACTACTTTTAATATTTTTTAAAACGTATATGTTTCCAAAGTAAAAATCTTCGTTTTTAGGTAGTATATAGAAAAATAATCCTAAAAGATTACCAATGAATGAAAGAGGTAAAATGAATATCCACGCTAATATACCGGGTAAAAGACTTTTAAAAAAGCTATAGATATAACTATTTATCAATAGAAAAATTAGTCTAAAATCGGATAAGTATTTTTTATGTTCTACCACGTCCAGTCCGTGTTTGGAAAACAAATGTTTAAGACCGAATGATGAATATCTGGCAAAATCGTAGGGTTGTTCGTGTTCTCCCCAAATAAATGGAATGGTAACAACACATTTTCCTCCCGGTTTTACTACTCTTGAAATTTCAGACAGAAATTCATCAGGATTAAAAACGTGTTCCAACACTTCAAAGAAAACTAAAGAATCTATTGAACTATTTTCAAAAGGAAATGTTTTTCCGTCATAATATACATCAATGTTTGAGGTTTGGTGTTTATGACCCGATTGTTCAATATCCATTCCGATATAGTCAGTAACGTTTTTAAACAAATGTTTATAGGGTTTACTACCACTTCCAACATCTAGAGTTTTTCCGGAAATGTGGTTTGAGAACTTTTTTACACTTAGGTAAATGGCACTTCTACCCCAAAAGAAAGGATTGATAAAAAAACCAAAAATAGAAGGTTTGAATAGTTGATGGGTTAAAACTGCTTTTATTTGTGACATTTACTCTTCAATTCTTAATAATCTGCCTGGATTACCAACATAAATTCCTTTATCAACCAAAACAATACGTTTTGTTATTATTGTTCCCATACCAATTATGCAATTTTTGGGTAAAACCAAACGAGGATGAACAATTGCTCCCAAATAAATTTTTGAACCTTCTTGAGCCGTAACATGTCCCCCGATTATTGAGTTACATCTCAACTGAACATGGTCTTCAATTACGCAATCATGTCCTGCATGTGCGTTTTTTAACCATAAGGTATTGTTTTTAATTACTGTAGGGTTTACAGTTCCACTATCAACAGTAACTTGCTTTGTACATCTGTTGTTATTACCAATAATCACACCTTTTCGCTCTGATTCAAAAAACTTTATACTTTCACCAACATCACCGATAA
Source organism: Flavobacteriales bacterium (assembly GCA_020853105.1). Classification (GTDB taxonomy): domain Bacteria; phylum Bacteroidota; class Bacteroidia; order Flavobacteriales_E; family Vicingaceae; genus Vicingus. The sequence continues at coordinate 16,330 of JADYZM010000087.1, forward strand.
TACAGTGTGGACCGATATAGTTATTGTCTCCTAAAACAACATTTTCTTCAAGGATTGCATAAGCTCCAATAAAGTTTCCAATTCCCATTTTTACTGTTGGGTGAATTATCGCTGATGGATGTATGGTATTTCCTTTGTATTTTTCCATGAATAATGTGTAAAAGTATTACAATTTCTTCAAGTTGTTAATGAAAATTTGATTTACTTGATTTACTCTGTTTTCTATGGTATGATCTTTTATGGTTCTTTTTTGACCGGCTTGGGCTATTCTTAATCTGTCTGTTGGATTATTTTCCAACCATTTGATTTTTTCAATACATTCTTCAATGGATTGATATGTAACAATTTCGTTATCAACATCAAACAAATCTTTCATGTTTTCTTTATAATCAGTTAGAAGGCATGTCCCTATGCCTGTTGCTTCAAAGAGCCTGATATTTCCTCCACATTTCTTGGCAATATCTCCATGAATATTAAAACATATAGTTGATTTTGCTAATGCTTTATACATGTCTAAACCAAAAACAGGTGGTAGAGTAGAGTTTAAAAGTTTTTTCGAATAAAATTGAATATCGGCTTCCGAATGTTGTTGGTGTAATTTTAATAGTTGGACGGAATCAATCAATGGTTGCAAATGTGCCTTTTTAAGCGTTTTTATACTCGATGAAAGTATTTTCTTCATGAGTATTCGTTTAGGGTTTTCTAAATTTCCATAAATTGTTAGGTCTATTTTATTTTCAATAAATGCTTCAATATATTTTAGCCGTTCTTGATGAAGTCCATAACCGGATAAGATTGACCCCGTAAAAATCAACCCTTTTTGCTCAAACGGATTGGTTTCATTGGCAATTTTTTCCAAAATGGTGTGATCAAAAGCATGATAAATTAATTCTACTTTTTTTACTCCAAAATTACGCAACTCATCAGCTATGCATGGAGAACAAGTAAATACAGTATCTAATTCTAAAAATGATGCTCCAATGGTTGAATTATAAGGAGCACAAATGTGTCCAACAATTTTTTTTATACTTTTTACCTCGATTTTTATTTTCCTTATCCAGTCAACATTCAAATATTTTGTTGTGTCTATCCATAAAATATCAGGTTTGTAATGCTCAATCTGTTTGATAATAATTTTGTCAACATCTAATGAATCTGACAGGTTGTGTTCTTTTGCCCATGTTTTTTGAAGAATAACGGCATTTGAAATCAAATCAATGGCATCAATACCCATTTTTCTCATGTGTTTTCCATAAGAACTTACTATCTCTATTGAGTTTTCGGTGAGATTATTGTATTGCGTTTTATAATCTGATAGATGTATATCAGGATTTTTTGAGTAATAGCCAGATAAAAATTCTCCGTAGTAGTCAGTAACTCTTAAAAAACGATAACTCATAACGCTGTTTTATTTAGCTGTTCTGTGGGATAGAGTATAATTATACTAAAAAATGCCCACAGTTCTGCCAAATTATAAATGGCTCCAGATAATTGAGCGTTTAAAAAGAAATACAGTCCCAACACACAAAAGGAAATAACTGGGAATGATATTAGTAATTTTTTTAAAAAAAGAAATATTCCGGGTATTATAAGCAATAACCCGATAATTCCCGTTGAAATTAAAACATCTAAAATAAAGTTATGTGCATACATTTTGGATTCAATCACAAAAAAATGTGAACCAAAGAATGGCTTTTCCATAAATTGAGAAATGGATTCTCTAATAAGTTTTGAACGACTGATTGTACTTTGGTCTTCAGTAAAATTCTGTAACCTATGCAACAGGGGATTTCCAAATTTGTAATATTTCTCCATCATCTGAGAAACCAAGAAATTAATTCCTACTGCAATTGCAACACTGATAATGAAATAAAGATATTTTACAGTTATTTTTTTTTCTTTAAAAATTATCACAAAGAGGATAGTTATTATAATTGCTACAATTGGTCCTCTTGAAGCTGTTGAAACAACCAAAAATGCCCCAATTCCTGTATATATGTATTTTAGAAAATTGTTGTCGTTGTTCAGCAATGTCATTACAATAAGCAGCCCCCCATATATGGCAATAGAAATTGCATCAAAATAATCAAACCCTTCTCTGGAAACAATGTATCGGTAAACATAAACTGCCTCACGATTGATGTATTTGTCTACAAAGAAATTGACAAACAATAAAACACCAATTATTTTCAACAAAAGCAGTAGTTTTTTATTAAAATAGTCAAAATCAATTTTATTGATTGTTGCTACTGAAAATATTGGAATAATAGTGATTCCAACAGAAAATAAATATAAATAAGAACGTGATAAAACAGTAATTTCATGAATACGATATATCTCGATATCAAGAAATAGACGAATACAATAAACGATAAAAAAAATCACAAAAAGAAGGTATGCAATTTGTGTTGATAATAAATCGAAATTTTTAAAATTTGAAAAGATTGATTTGTATCTTTTTTCTTTAAAAAACTCATAAATCAGCACGGAACAAATGAGCAAATTAACACCACGATAAGCATGACTTACAATCCCGGTTTTTAGCTCCAAACAATAATTTGTTAGTGCTACAATCGGAAAGAAGAAAAACATAAACACTAAAAACAGTGCATTTCTTTTGCCTTTATCTGTATATGTTTGAATTATATTGTTCAAGATTTGATTTGTGATTCATAATTTGTAACAATTCTACTTAATAAAGCAATATTAATTAATCCCATTAAAACTTCAATTCCCACATAAATTTTTAAAAATTGAGTGATATCAACATTTCTAAAAAACAACAAGCTGCAAACAGAAATAAAATAGCAAATTTGCCAAATACTGTTGATTTTGATTTTATCAAAAGTTAGATAAACAGAAGAAAAAGTGGAAGTAATAAAATTGAAAGCAAAGCTAAATATCAAAACTTTTGAATAGATACTCGATACAATATATTCATTGCCGAATATGAATCCGAACAAATAATCGCCAAACAAAAAAAGTATTCCTGCTTCAACGGCTATAATTCCAACAAGAAAGTAGAGAATTTGCTTTAGTTCTTTAATAATACTTTTTCCTTGGTGTTTTTTTTCGGTGATTTGTTGAAAAAGAACTTGGCTGATTGTTGCTGAAATAAATATCAAAGGAATTGACAAAACCATTCTGGATAAATCCAAATATCCCACCGTTTCAGTTGAATAGAATTTATTGATAAAAAGAAATGGCAGCAAACTTGCTGCACTGCTCAACAGTGTAGGAACTACGTTGTATTTCGGATAATCAATGTAAGTTTTCAAGCCTAATTTCATTTGATTTATGCTGATAACAGATTTTGAAAAACCATTTTTTATTACTTGACGAATACCGCTGATTGTGTTTGAAAAATTGCCAACAAAATCACCAATGAATAATCCTGCCGGAAGTTTGTATATACCAAAAACAAGCTGAACAAGTCCTTCTGTTGTTCTCCTGACTATTTTATTTGCTGAGCTGGCTTTAAAAGCTTTTTGTCGTATTAGCCAATAGTTCAAAGACTGATAAACACTAAAGAAAAATGCTGTTATTGGTAACAAGTATATGTAATTTGAGTAAGCTTTCGGCAAACCGACAAAGCCAACAACTTCATCTTTAAAAACAAGCGAAACAAGAAGTACTGTCAAATTAATTAAAAAACTAATAAATATTGATGCGGTAAGTATATTGGCTGCCAAGCTGTTTTCCTTTGGAAGAACTATGGTTGCTTCATAACGAAGAGAGGAAACAATTGTTAACATTCCAAAAACACTCAAATAAACAGCCATAGCACCAAAATCTTCGGGAGTATATAAGCGTCTTAAAAAAGGGTGTAAGAGAAGAGGAACTGCTTGTGCAATTATAGTACCACCAACTAAAAGCAGTGTGTTTTTTGAAAAATCGGAATTGAATAAAAAACGTTTCAACAAAATTAATATCTATTAATTACTCGCCACAATTACAAGTTTGTGATGAATTTTCCAATTCAAAATTTCTAAGTGTGGCTGAACCCTCTTGAGAACAATTTTCACAAGTTTCGCAGGATTCAATATATAAAATAATTTTTTGATTGTTTTCCAATGTACCGGTTATGTAATATTCGGGACAAGGTTTTCTTTTGGTGGCACTTTTTTCAAAATCGACCGATGCATTTTTCCAAAATTTTTTATCCATAAAACCATTAGGGATTTGATGGCATTCAAGCTTACATTTAACTTGGTCTCCCATGTTAATTGTGGTTCTTTCTAAAAATTCTAATATTCTCCCTTGTGGTAACCACGATGGACGGTCTCTATCTTTGTACAGGGTTGCCCAAACAACAATACACCCTAAGCCAAAACCAAGTAAGTAATATTTTAAACGACCTAAAAAGTTCAAAATTGTTAATATAAAAATTACATTGCCATTAACAAAAGATTAATGTCTTTGTAGGGTAAACTAAAAGTTTCTGCTAAATACTTATTTGTTAATACGCCCTTGTATAAATAAACTCCATTTTGAATTCCGGAGTAGGATTTAATCATGGCTTCCAATCCACCGAAATCTCCTGTATCCAGTAATGTTGGGGCTATCACATTGCTAAGTGCATACGATGCTGTTCTGGAAAATCGAGAAGCAATATTTGGAACGCAATAGTGAATAACGCCGTGTTTTACAAAAGTGGGGTTTTTATGGCTGGTTACTTCTGAGGTTTCAATACAACCGCCTTTATCAATGCTCACATCAACAATCACAGAGCGGTCTTTCATAATTTGAATCATTTCTTCAGAAACTATAATTGGAGCTCGTCCAAATTTATTGCTGATTGCTCCAATTACTACATCAGCTGTTCGGAGTGCATTTATAAGAACGTTTGGTTGAATAATGGAAGTATATACTCTTTGTCCACAAGCGTCTTGTAATCTTTTTAGTTTTTGTGTATTGTTGTCATACACTTTAACTGCTGCACCTAAACCCAATGCAGATTTTGCAGCAAATTCACCCACAGTGCCAGCTCCAAGTATCACAACATCAGTTGGAGAAACTCCTGAAATACCACCAAATAGTTGTCCTTTTCCGTTTGTAGTATTGCTCAAATATTCAGAGGCAATAATTATTGAAGCATTTCCGGCAATTTCACTCATTGCATTTACAATAGGTAAAACACCTGATGGGTCTTTAATATAATCAAAAGCTATTGCAGTTATTCTTTTTGAAATCAATTTTTTGAGAAAATCTTTTGGTTGAATTGGCAATTGTAATGCAGAAATTAACAACTGTCCGTTTTGCATCATGTCAATTTCTTCTAGGGTTGGTGGTTCAACCTTTAGAATCAGATTGGCTTTGTAAACTTCTTGAGTGCTGTAAACGATTTGTGCACCTACTTCACTAAATTCTCTGTCGCTGAAACTGGCTCCTTCTCCTGCACCTGTTTCAATAATTACCTCATGACCATTATTTACCAAAACGGCTACTGCATCAGGAACCAAAGTAATTCTCTTTTCTTGAAGAGACCGTTCTTTAGGCATTCCAATTTGGAGACTGCTTTTTTTCTTTTCAACTTCCAGCATTTCTTCTTGTGGTAAAAATCCGAGTGCGAGTGATTTTAATAATTCGTCAGAGGTTTTCATGTGGTTTTGTATAGATATAATACAAAGATAATGAATGCAGACAATTAAGCAAGAAAAAGATGGAGAGTTATGAGTATTGAATTGTCAATAAAACAGTTGTTTGAAAATTATGGAATCACAATCATTCAAAATGAATGATTCGATTGTCTAAATTGTCAATTGCAATATGTATTTTATGGTTTTTTTCGGGTAATAAATTTTGAATTTTTTCAGGCCATTCAACAAAGCAAAAATTAGTACTATAGAAATAGTCTTCATATCCTAAATCTAAAGCTTCGGTTTCATTTTTTAATCGATAAAAATCGAAATGATAGATAATTTGATTATTGCTGGTTTTATATTCGTTAACAATAGAAAATGTGGGTGATGAGGTAGTGTCTTTGACTCCCATTTTCAAACACAAATTTTTAATCAATGTAGTTTTTCCAGCACCCATTTCGCCATAAAATAAAATTACTTGATGTTTAAAACGATTGACTAATTGCTCGCTAATATCAGCCAAATCTTCAATGTTTTTAGCAACAAACTTCATTGATATTTTTATTTTTTAGGAGATAAAACTACAACCGGCAGTAGCATTTCTTCCAAAGAAATACCACCGTGCTGAAACGTGTCTTTGTAGTATTTTACATAGTGGTTGTAGTTGTTTGGATATGCAAAAAAAGAATCGTTTTTGGCAAATACAAAAGTTTGGCTCACGTTAATTTTTGGTAGATGTGCAACTTCAGGATTTTTTATTTCAAAAACTTCTTTTGAATTGTAACTGAGTGTTTTTCCTTGTTTGTATCGCAAATTTGTATTTACTTCTTTGTCACCCACAATTTTTATTGCTTCTTTAACTCGAATTGAACCGTGGTCAGTTGCAATAATCAACTTACCGTTGCGAGCAGCTATTTCTTTTAATGTTTGTTTCAATGGGGAGTGTAAAAACCATGATTTTACCACAGAACGATATGCGGATTCATCAGCAGCAATTTCTTTTACAATTTGTGTATCGGTTCTGGCGTGAGAAAGCATATCCACAAAGTTGTAAACTATAACATTTAACTTGTTGTTGCACATACTTGGAATTTCGCTCAACACTTTGTTTCCATAGCTTTGATTCAATACCCTGTTGTAGGTGAATTTAATATGAAGCTGATTTCTTTTTAATTGTTCATCTATAAAAAATTGTTCTTCCAAGTTTTTTCCGCCTTCCTCATCATCATTTGACCATTTATCAGGGTAGCGTTTTGCTATTTCGCTTGGCATAAGTCCCGAAAAAATTGCATTTCTTGAGTATTGAGTTGTGGTTGGTAAAATACTTGAAAAAATATCTTCTTTATCTATCCAAAAATACTCTGTTATCAGTGGTTTTAATACATTCCAATGGTCTAATCTAAGATTATCAATTAAAATAAAAAAAACAGGAGATTCTCCATTTTTAATTTCGGGAATAATGTAATTTTTAAATATACTTTGTGACATTGTAGGTGATTTCTCGGGGTGAGACAACCACTCTGAATAATTTTTCTCAATATACTTGGCAAATTGGTTATTGGCTTCGGTTTTTTGCATTTGTAGAATTTCTTCCATTCCTGTTTCATTCGATTGGTCAAGCTCCAGCTCCCAATAGACCAATTTTTTATACAATTCACTCCACTGTTCAAAATCGAGATTTTCATTGAGTTGCATACCAATTTGTCTAAACTCTTGTTGATATTTTGAACTTGACTTTTCGCTAACCAACTGCTCTGTTTTTAAATTCTTTTTGATTGAAAGTAGAATTTGATGCGGATTTACAGGTTTTATCAAGTAATCTGATATTTTCGAGCCTATTGCATCTTCCATTATGTGCTCTTCCTCGCTTTTGGTAATCATAATTACCGGTAGCGTTGGATTTTTTGATTTAATTATTTCTAGCGTTTCAAGTCCGCTTAGCCCGGGCATATTTTCATCTAAAAAAACAATATCCACCCTGTTTGCAGACAATATCTCTAGTGCATCATCACCGCTTTGGCTCGATAAAACCTGATATCCTTTTTCTTTCAAAAAAAGAATGTGTGGTTTTAATAAATCAATTTCGTCATCTGCCCAAAGTATGGTGATAGTATTCATGTTTTTATTTTTATGTTGATTTAGTTAATCTAGCTTCAAAAATACTACTTTTGGAGCAGTTTATTTCTGTAATTATTTCATTTTTCAAGTGAGCCAGCAAAATAAAAAAAAGATATTTAACGACCCCATATATGGATTTATTACAATTCCCTATGATATTATTTTTGACTTAATTGAACACCCTTTTTTTCAACGTCTTAGGAGAATTAAACAATTGGGACTAACTCATTTGGTGTATCCGGGGGCTTTACACACTCGTTTTCATCATGCCATGGGAACCATGTATTTGATGACAAAAGCAGTTGAAGTTATACGTTCAAAAGGAATTGAAATTACAGAAGAAGAGGCTGAGGGAGTCTGTGTTGCTATTCTTTTACACGACATTGGTCATGGTCCGTTTTCACATGCTCTTGAACATAGTATTGTTGATGGTGTTTCTCACGAAGAGATTTCAACTCTCTTTATGGATGTTCTCAATAAAGAGTTTAATTGTAAATTAGACTTAGCATTAAAAATTTTTAGAAATGAATATTCAAAAAAATTTTTACACCAACTGGTTTCCAGCCAATTGGATATGGATAGACTTGATTATCTAAGAAGAGATAGCTTTTTTACTGGTGTTTCTGAAGGTGTAATCAGCACAGATAGAATAATTAAAATGTTAACAGTAAAAAACGATGAGTTGGTTATTGAGGAAAAAGGGATTTATTCTATTGAAAAGTTTATAATTGCCAGAAGATTAATGTATTGGCAGGTTTATTTACATAAAACTGTTTTATCTGCTGAAAATTTGCTGGTGAATATTTTAAAACGAGCCAAGGAATTGGCTTCAAACAATAATGAATTGTTCTGTACACCGGCTCTTAGAGAATTTTTGTATAACAGGCACACTCTGCAAGATTTTAAAAGTACTCCATCGCTTTTAACTACTTTCTCAGAACTTGATGATTATGACATAACCACCTCAATCAAGGTGTGGCAAACAAACGGAGATAAAGTATTGTCAATGCTTTGCAAAATGATGGTAAACAGAAAGTTGTACCGAATTAAAGTTCAAAAGAAAAAGTTTGAAAAAAATGAAGTTGATGAGCTGATTAACAAAGTTTCAAAAAAATACAAAATGAGCGAACATGAAGTTTCATTTTTTGTTTTTCATGATTCCATTTTCAATAATGCCTACAATTCTAAAAATGACAGAATTTCCATATTGCTAAAAAACAATACCGTTTTAGATATTACTGAAGCAGCTGATACTCTTAGCATTTCAGAAATTTCAAAGCCTGTTCGGAAGTGGTTTTTGTGTAGCCCAAAAATTTAAAGCAAATAGTGTTTAAAAAATGAAAAATACATTCATCGGTTTTATTGATTTGTTTTACCCTATTTTTAAGAAGTTTTTACCCTTAAAAACATATCGATACGCGGTTTGTGGGGGTAGTAATTTGGTGTTTGACATGGTGTTGTATTTTTTGTGCTATAATTTTGTGCTACAAAAGCAAAATGTTGATTTGTTTTTTGTGGTGTTAAGTCCACATATTGCCTCACTTTTTTTTGTTTTTCCAATTACTTTTTTTACCGGTTTTGCGTTGAACAAATACGTTACTTTTCAAGATTCAAATATTCCCGGTAGAGTTCAGTTGTTTCGGTATTTGTTAGTTGGTATGAGTGGATTTGTATTGAGTTACTTGTGTATGAAATTATTTGTAGATATTTTAAGAATTTACCCAACCCCATCACGATTAATAACAATAATTATTTCTGTAATTTACAGTTATATTCTACAAAATAAATTCAGTTTTAAGGTAATCGAAGAGTAGTAAAATACTCAAAAATCAACTTATTTCTTTGATAATTTTTTGTTTTTGATGAGGTAATCAGCTGTTTGAATTTGGCTGAAAGCATAATTTTTCATACCACTGGCAATTTCAGGAAATTGATTTATGCAATCTTTTGCAACTTCTTGATTCAACTTATACAACGATGATGTTGAATTCTTTCTATAAACATACAAAAAGTTAGAGTCTATTACGGCTAATTTATCATCGTTACAGAAATAGGTATATGGTCTGGTATGATTAAATAAATCAATGCCTAGTGTATAATTTTCATAAGGGAGTTTCACTAAATTCATTACAGTTGGAAAAACATCTATCTGACTTCCAAAGTTGCTAAATGATTTGGGTTCTGAAATTAATAAAGGAGCATAAATAATAAACGGAATGTGATTATAACTAAGTGGAACATCAAATTTTGCGTCTAAATAGGAACCATGGTCGGCTACAAACACAAAAAGAGTATTGTTAAACCATTTTTCTTTTTTTGACAATTCTACCAATTTCTTCAGTGACCAGTCTGCATATTCAACAATACTTTTCTTTTCGTCGCTGTGCTTTGGATTAAAATATTCAGGGACAACATACGGACCATGGTCGCTTGCAGTCATCATCACCGCAAAAAATGGGTTGTTTTTATTATATAGACGATTGAGTTGAGGAATTGAAAATTCAAACATAAAATCATCAGGAACACCCAACGTACTTTTTACATTTTCATTGGGATAATCTTGTTGAGATATTATCAAATCATAATCGTTCCCTTTTAGAAATCCTCCTACATTATCAAACTGGTCGTCGTGAGTAGTAAAATAAGCAGTTGAATAATTGTTTGCCTTCAAAACAGAAGCGATTCCATTGAACTTAGGAATTTCAACGCTTTTCATTGGGTGTTTAGTGAAAAGAGCCGGAAACGAAAAAAGAGTGCTGAAAATACCGTTGAAGGTATGCGTTCCTGCACTATAAATATTATCAAAACTATATCCTGTTTTTGCAATACTATCTAAGAATGGGGTTAATTTATCGGTATTTCCAAACCTTGCCATTTTTGAAGCACTCATGCTTTCCATAATCACCAATACTATATTTGGCGGACGTTCATTTGTGCTGTCAAAAGAAACATATTCATAAATTGGAGAAAATTCATTTCCCTTCCTATTGATATATTTTTGAGTCTGTTCAATGGCTGATTGGTTTTCAATTAAATTTATCTCCTCTCCTTTCTCTTTTCTGGAATCTAAATAACTACGCAAGAGAGTAAAAACAGGATTTAGTCCCAGTTGATTTGGAAATGCATAATTGCTGAAATAAGCAGTCCCCACTCGAATAGGTGATTTTGATTCAAGTCTTCCTCTAATTCCTATGAATATAAGAAGTAAAGCAACCAACGATACTACAACGGATTGAATTCTGAATTTTGATGTAAAATGAATGCTTTCGTTTGTTTCGGAAGCATTAAAAATCCACCGATTAATTATCCAAATGAACAGTAGAATACTAAATACAATCGGAAAAATTACCCACCAAAAGGCAAATTCCTGAAAAATCATTTTTAACATGAACGATGTGTTGTCTGCCCAAACAAACCCATTAACAGTAAATCTTGAAAAAAAATGGTGAAAGTAACTTATATCTATACCACAAATCAAAAACGACAATCCAAACAAAACTCCAAAATATATTTTTAGGAATTTGTTTATGAATTGGTTTTGAATATTGAATTGATACAATAGAATTAATAGAAAAGCGGGTAAAATGGATATATATCCCGTTATTACCAAATCAAAACGTATCCCCATTATAAAGGATTGAAAAAAAACAGCTATTCTTTCAGAATCTGGAACAGAATCAATGTGTTTAAATTCATTAAGAAACAACAAAAATCTAAAAGAAGAGAAAAAAAGTAATCCCAAAAAATAGATTTTGAAAATAGTTTTTATGGGAGGTATTATTGTACTTTTAATAAGGGACACTTTCGAGTTATTTTTACAACGATAAAATTAGATTTTCTTAGTTAACTACTAAAAAGTACCGTTTAAAAATTAGTAAAATAAGCAAAAACTCTTACTTTTGACTTTTATGGAATTTTCTGCAAAACAAATAGCGGACTTGCTCAATGGAGAAATTCAAGGCAATGCCGAGGTTAAAATAAATAAATTGAGCAAAATTGAAGAGGGTATTCCAAATTCACTTTCCTTTTTAGCTAATCCTATTTATCAAGAACATCTATATACAACAAACGCATCGGTTGTTATTTTGAATAAAGATTTTATTCTTGAAAAGTCTGTTAAAGATTCCTGTACTCTAATTCGAGTAGATAATGCCTACGAGTGCTTTGCAAAATTATTAGAAACCTATAACCAAATCAAAAATAACAAATCAGGCGTAGAGCAGCCTTCATTCATTTCACCATCTTCAAAAATTGGTGAAAACTGCTATGTTGGTGCATTTGCTTATGTCAGTGATAATGTGAAAATTGGAAAAAATGTTAAAATTTATCCCAATTGTTTTGTTGGCGAAGGCGTGGAAATAGGTGATAATACTATTCTCTATGCTGGAGTAAAAATTATGCAAGATTGCAAAATTGGGAATAATTGTACCTTTCATTCAGGGGTGGTTATTGGAGCTGACGGATTTGGTTTTGCCCCAAACAGTGAAAACAATTACAAAAAAGTTCCACAAATTGGAAACGTAATTATTGAAGACCATGTAGAAATTGGTGCAAATACCTGTGTGGATAGAGCTACATTAGGTTCAACAATTATAAAAAAAGGTGTCAAACTTGACAATTTAATTCAGATTGGGCACAATGTAGTAATTGGTGAAAACACTGTTGTTGTCGCACAAACAGGAATAGCAGGTTCAACAAAAATTGGAAAAAATTGTATGATAGGCGGACAAGTCGGTATTGTTGGACACTTAAATATTGCCGATGGAGTTAAAATTGCTGCTCAATCGGGAGTTGGTTCAAATGTTTTGACAGAAGGTTCTATTTTACAGGGTTCTCCGGCTTTTTCAGTTGGCGAATATAAACGTTCATACGTTGGATTTAAAAAGTTACCTGAAATACTCGACAGGCTCAGTAAGTTGGAGAACAAATAAATAGTTTAATTATACAAAAAACAGTATTCAGATATGGCTAAACAAAAAACCTTAAAAAACTCTTTCTCCGTTATCGGCGTTGGGCTACATACGGGAAGCAAGGTAAAAATGACTGTTTACCCCGCAGAAGCTAATCACGGATTTAAATTTAAACGAATTGATATTGAAGGAACTCCTATAGTTGATGCTGATTGTGATTTAGTTGTTGACACATCAAGAGGAACAACTTTAGAAAAAAATGGAGTCAGAATTTATACAACCGAACATATTTTGGCTGCACTTGTGGGTTTTGAAATTGACAATGCTCTGATTGAGTTAGATGCAGCAGAAATTCCTATTATGGATGGAAGTTCATACCCTTTTGTTCAATTTATTCAAGAAACAGGAACAGTTGAACAAGAAGCAGACAAGGAATATTTTACAATTACAAATAACCTAACATACGAAGACTTGGAGCGTAAAACAGAAATGCTTGCCGTACCTCAAGATGAATTTCGTTTAACCGTTATGGTTGATTACAATTCTCCATTGTTAGGAACTCAACACGCCCACATGTATAAAATTGGCGAGTTCATTCCTGAAATTTCTAAATGCAGAACATTTGTATTTTTAAGAGAATTAGAATTTTTAGCTAAAAACGGATTAATTAAAGGTGGAGATATTGACAACGCAATTGTTTTAGTGGACAAAGTACTTCCTCAAGAAAAATTAGACGAAATAGCTGATTTATTAGGAAAACCTCATATTAAAATTGAAGAAGCAGGTATTCTAAATAATGTAACCTTGCATTTCCAAAACGAACCTGCTCGACATAAATTGCTTGATATAGTTGGTGATTTGGCACTTGTAGGTAAACCCATTAAAGGTCATATTCTCGCTGCAAGACCAGGGCACAAAGGCAATGTTGATTTTGCAAAAATTATTAAACAAGAAATTAAAAATCAACAAAAAAATCAACTTGTTCACTTTGATTTAACTCAAGAGCCCATATATACCATAACTGACATAGAAAAATTACTTCCTCATAGATACCCATTCTTGTTGGTTGACAAAGTAATTGAAATGAACGAAAACTCAATTGTTGGAATAAAAAATATTACATTGAACGAGCCTCAGTTTACCGGGCATTTCCCTGGTAATCCTGTAATGCCTGGCGTATTACAAATTGAAGCTATGGCACAAGTTGGCGGAATTTTTGCACTTGGCACAGTTCCTGACCCGGAAAACTACTTGACTTACTTCATGAAAATTGATAGAGTAAAATTCAAGAAAAAAGTAATTCCTGGAGATACACTTGTATTCAAATTAGAATTACTAACTCCAATTCGTAGAGGTATTATTCACATGGATGGCAAAGGCTACGTAAACGGTCAGCTGGTTGTAGAAGCTGAACTAATGGCTCAAATTATAAAAGAAAAGAAAGAAGAAGTAAAAGAAGCAACAGTACACTAATTTCACTATTTTTGGCAAAATTTTATAAAATGGAGAGATACCCACAAACCAGTATTCATCCTGATGCCAAAATAGCAGAAAACGTAACAATTGACGCTTTTACAACCATTCATGGTGAAGTAGAAATTGGAGAAGGAACATGGATAGGTTCAAATGTTACTATTTTTGATGGAGCTAGAATCGGAAAAAATTGTAAAATATTTCCAGGTGCCGTTATCTCTGCAATCCCACAAGATTTAAAATTCAATGGCGAAAAAACTACAGCAGAAATTGGAGATAACACAATTATCAGAGAATGTGTTACAATAAATCGAGGTACTGTAGATAAAATGACTACTAAAGTCGGAACAGATTGTTTGCTCATGGCTTACGTTCATATTGGTCATGATTGCATTGTTGGAAACCATTGCATACTTGCTAACTGTGTGAATTTGGCAGGTCATGTTGAGTTGGAAGATTTTGTAGTTATTGAAGGTGTTGCCGGAGTTCAGCAATTTGTAAAAATTGGACAACACTCATTTATTGGTTCCGGTTCAAACGTGAGGAAAAACGTACCTCCATTTATAAAAGCTGCCAGAGAACCCCTTAGTTATGTTGGAGTGAACTCAATTGGACTTAGAAGAAGAGGCTTTGCTACAGAAGCAATACTTCAAATAGAAGATATTTATCGTTCTATTTATGTAAGAGGATTAAATCTATCCAATGCAGTTCGTGTAATTGAACAAGAGGCTCCACAATCAAAAGAAAAAGAATCAATACTGAACTTTATTTCAGAATCTACGAAAGGAATGATTAGAGGTCCTTTAAATTAAGTTAAAACAAAATTTCAATTAAAAATTATGGCAACTACTGCAGATATTAAAAACGGAATGTGCATCAAATTCAATCATGGTTTGTATTCTATCGTTGAATTTCAACACGTAAAACCAGGGAAAGGTCCTGCATTTGTGAGAACAAAATTAAAAAATTTAACTACGGGGAAAATATTAGATAATACTTTTACAGCAGGACACAGAATTGAGCCTGTTAGAGTAGAAAGAAGAAAATACCAATTTTTGTATAGCGATGAAAATGGATATCATTTCATGAATCAAGAAGACTATGAACAAGTATATATCAATGAAAATATTATTGATGCTCCAAAATTTTTAAAAGAAGGCGAAGTTGTTGAAATAGTTTTTGACGCAGAACAAGAGATTCCATTAACTTGCGAGCTACCTACTTATGTAGAATTGGAAATAACATATACCGAGCCCGGTATTAAAGGAGATACTGCTACAAATGCATCTAAGCCTGCAAAAGTTGAAACAGGTGCAGATGTTAGAGTTCCTTTATTCATTGAACAAGGCGATAAAATACGGTTAGACCCAAGAACAGGTTCTTATTCCGAGCGTGTGAAAAATTAAAAAAATACGTATTTTATCGTATATAATAACGATTTTTCTTTTTTACATTTGTTTAAATTAAAAAGAAACTAAAAACTAAAAACTAAAAATTATGAAAATGAAAATGTTAAAAGTAGCTGTAGCTACAGTTTGTATGGTTGCATTTGGACAAGTGTCAAAAGCACAGTTTAGTGCAGGTGTAAATGCTGCATTACCAATGGGTACTGTAGGAGATGTAATTTCTCTAGGCTTTGGTGTTAATTTAGGGTATGACTACGCACTTGATGATAAAATGTCTGTTGGTGGTGAAGCAGGATATACTTATTTTCCTACAAAAGACCCAGATTTTATTGATGATAAGTATGCCGACGGTACAAAACACTATGATAGCTATTCAAGATCTTATTCAATGATTCCTATTTTAGCAAATTTTAAATACTATTTTGCTGATAATACTAATGGATTATATGGTCTTGCTTCATTAGGAGTAACTTCGTTAATATATAAAGAAAATTATACCAGAAACGAACAAAAAGTAGATTGGAATATTAATACTGGATGGACTTATTCTTATGAAAAAAAATCGTATGAAAACTCTTTTTCAGGTACATATTTTACATTTGGAGCTGGTTTAGGGTATATTATTAATGAGAAAATTGATCTTGGAGTAAGATATTTAACTGTAAGTTCAAATGGTGGTTCTGCAAGTTTTATGAATTTAAGAGTTGCATATAACTTCTAAATCAAAAAAATACAATTCATAAAAAAAAGCTCCAATTTGGAGCTTTTTTTTATGAATTGCTCAAAACAGCGTAAACTATAAAATTGGTACTTTTGAAAAAAAAAGAATAATGGGTCAATTGTTGTTTTTAAATATAGGAGGAGGAGAATTATTCTTTATTATTTTAGTGGTAATTATTTTTTTTGGACCCAAAAGCATCCCTGAACTTGCCAGGGGGTTAGGTAAAGGGTTAAGAGAGCTTAAAAATGCCACAGACGGCATTCAACAAGAAATTAAGGAAAGCGTAGGTGAAGTACCAAACATCAACAAATCCATAAATCTTGAACAAAAGGTAAACCAAATGATTTTTGAAGAAACCAGTAAACAAGAAGCAACACCGGAAAAAACTGATTCAAACTCTCAACCAAAAACAGTTTCACGCAACAACTCGGTTTATACTTCAGGCGAAATTTCTGAAGAAAACAAAATTGAAAATAACTAAAATTCAATCGGATTTTTCTAATTCATACAACCAAGTTTGTATTTTTTTCGTTGCTATATCATGTTAACTATTTTTTTGTATAAATTGCAAAATCTAATTATCTCATTTGAGTAGAATATTAACCATATTATTTCTGTTGAACTTTGGCTTTCTATATGCTCAAAAACCTGAAGATAATATCAATTTTAAGAAGTTTAATGTTCAGTTTCTTGAACAGTTGATAGAAAAAAAAGTCAATGATTTACGTAAATCTAAAGATTTACAGGCGATGAAACCCGATAAGGTTTTAAAATTAGCTGCCGAAGATCAATCGGTGCATATCTTAAAATTCGGAAAAGTTGAACACGAACAGCCCAACAAAAAGAAAGTAACTCCTTTTGACAGAGTTCTATTTTATGATGGATTACACAGTGAAGTGGGAGAAAATTGTATTCAATCGTATTTAGGTTCAAAAGTTAAAATGCCTGGAACAAATACCCGGTTAACAATTAAATCATACAAAGATGTTGCTGAAGCTTTTGTATCTGCTTGGGCAGGAGCAAAAGAAAGCCCAAGTGTTCTATTTAACAAAAGCTACTACAATATTGGAACTTCAATAGTTTTTGATGCAAAATCCAAAAAAATAATTGGAACACAAGTTTATGGATCCGAGCCTTTTATTATGCCTGAAGGGGTAAAACAAATCAAAGACGACTATAAAATAGAACCCTATAACAAAGAGAAGTGCCTTGAAATAGAAAAAAACTTTCCCTATTTACCCGAATTACTTTCTGATAACATTGACTATAAAAACGGACAACTTTATTTTTATTTTCACGATTTAGAATTGCTTAAAAATGTACTATCGTCAAATAACGATGCAATAGCTATTGATATTATTTCAAAAAGTCAGTTTTCTTGCGAAACAGGAAATAGAATATATCCTTCAAAAATACATACCGGCGTTTTGTTGCCACCCATAAACAAAAACTATATTTTTAGCAAAAACGAGCTGAAAGACCAAGGTCAAGTTGAAGTTTCGTTGGGACCAATTCCAAGTTATGTGGATACAAACAACATGGAGTTTACCCTTTTAATTATAAAGTCAAACTGCCTATGTCAAACTATTGTGTATAACAGCTTGGCTGGAGACAACCTAAAAACCCTTGATTTGAATTTGGTAATGGATACTATGTCGGTAAGCAACAAAGCAGATTCCATAATTACAAAACTAAGTTTTACAATTCCCTTTCAAAAAGGGAAGTACGACTACAAAATGGAAGATATAGAACCATTTCTTGACTCCATAAGTTTAAACCGATATAACTTAAAAAGTATTGATATTGTTGCTTATTCATCGTTAGAAGGTAATGAAGCAGAAAATAAAAGACTTCAAGAAAGAAGAGCTCAAAGTATTTTAAAAGCAATAAAAAATTACAAATTCCAAGAAGTTCCAACAACAATAAAAACAGAAGAGAATTTGCAAGGTTTCTTTGAGTCGATAAAAGGCTCACCTTATGAAAAAGAATTTACCGGACTAACCAAAGAAGCTATACTGAAAATTGTAAATTCAGATACGTTAAACTATAACATTGAACCCTATTTGGAAGACCAACGAAAAGCTGTAATTACAATGGTTGTCGAACGAATTTATATGGATTCAACCCAATCTAAAGAATATCCTGAAAAATTTAAAAACGCTTTGAAAACTAAAGATTATGCAAAGGCAAGAAATTACCAATCCTTGATGTATAAAGCTGTTCAAGAAAAAAATGTTAGAGAGACTGAGGTGCTTAAAATTAGCATTCCTCACTTTAAGGAAACTAGCGGAATGAACAACAATCAGATTGCTTTTCGTTGGTTCCACACTTCAATTAATGATAGTTTGAATAAACTACTTTTTAAAGAAATTCAGATATTACTGAACATAGAACCACTAAACCCATACTTAAACTATAATAAAACAGCTCTTCAATTAATGATTTGGGCTGAGGATTTATCAAAAGAGTCGGATTTGAAGCAACTTTTAAAAGACATAAAATCACTTTATGGAACCGATATTGAGCCTTATCGAGTTCATCAACTTCTGTTGAACTATCATTTGATTTCTGCAGAATATTTTTATGAAACTAAAAAGTTTAAGGAAAGAGATAAAGCATTGATAGAAGTAAAAAAACTTCTTCTTCAATCACAATTAAACAAAGAACAAATAGAAAAAATTTGTGATTATTTTATTTTCCAAATGCGAATAAGTTGGGCTGTAGAACTCATGAAACCACTTATTGATAAAAACGATTACGACGAAGATTTTTTATTTACATATTTGACAATTGCCATATACGATACAAAACTAGTTCCAGAAGTTGAATACATTAAATTGTTGGAAAAAGCCTCCAAAATGAATAAAGAACGATTTTGCAAACTTTTTGGCTATCCTAACATGAGTTTTCAATTGCTAAAAAATTATTCCATCAAACAGGTTTATTGCGGAACTTGCAATTAATAAACACATGCAATCTAACAATAAAAAGATAATCAAAGCATGGACTTTTTACGACTGGGCAAATTCGGTTTACCCACTAGTTATAACTACTGCCATCTTCCCGATTTTCTTTGAAAAAGTTGTTCCAGAAAAAATTACTTTTTTTAACTCAGAATTTATAAATACCGAGCTGTATTCATACATCATCTCGCTATCTTTTATTGTTGTGGCTATACTCTCTCCACTTTTGTCAGGAATAGCAGATTTTAAAGGTAACAAAAAGTTTTTCCTACAATTTTTCTGTTATTTAGGTTCATTTGCTTGTGTTTCTTTGTTCTTTTTTTCACCCAACTATATCGAGCTGAGTATGTTAATGATTTTCCTTGCAAGTGTCGGATTTTGGGGTAGTTTGGTTTTTTATAACTCGTATCTGCCGGAAATTGCTACACCTGAAAACCATGATAGAATTAGTGCTTCCGGTTTTGCAAAAGGTTATATTGGCAGCTCAATTCTATTGATAATTTGTTTGATACTTATTCAAGTATTTGGTGTTGATGCTAGATATTCATTTGTTTTAACAGGATTATGGTGGGCAGGATTTAGTCAGTTTACATATAAACATTTACCCAAGAACACTCCATTAAATCATTCAACAAAAAATAGTTGGTCAGGAGGGTTTAAAGAGTTGAATAAAGTTTGGAATCAACTTAAAGAATTAAAACAAGTAAGACGATTTTTATTTGCATTTTTTGTATATAGCATGGGGGTTCAGACAGTAATGATAATGGCAATTTTTTTTGGAACCAAAGAAATTGAGTGGGTTGACGAAACTCAAAAAACTACCGGATTAATTGTGAGCGTTCTCATTATTCAATTTATTGCAGTTCCGGGTGCGTTTTTCATGTCTTTTTTATCTAAAAAAATTGGAAATATAAATGCATTGATTTTGAATGTTTTGGTATGGATAGGAATATGTTTGGGTGCATTTTTTATTGTGAAAACACCGTTCCATTTTTATAGTATTGCGGCTGTTGTTGGTTTTGTGATGGGTGGAGTTCAGGCTCTTTCTCGCTCAACATACTCAAAAATGTTACCCAAAACCCGCGATAATACTTCATTTTTTAGTTTTTATGACACAACTGAAAAAATAGGAATTGTAGTTGGCACTTTTGTTTTTGGCTATATTGAAGGTTTTACAGGAGATTTAAGGCAATCGATACTTGGTTTGATTTTCTTTTTTATAGCAGGATTTTTGTTGTTACTTACTGTACCTAAAAAGGAAACGACACATTAATTATTTACTAACTTCGCAATCAAAAATTAGAGTAGTGGAAAATCAAAAAATATACGATATTACTGTTGTTGGAGGAGGTATAGTCGGTGTGGCAACAGCTTATAAAATACAGTTGAAATATCCTCAGTTAAAAATCATTGTAATTGAAAAAGAACAACATTTAGCAAATCACCAAACAGGTAATAATTCAGGAGTAATTCATTCGGGATTGTATTACAAACCAGGTTCTAAAAAAGCTATAACTTGTGTAGATGGAAGAAAACAACTCGTAAAATTTGCTCAGGAACATAACATAAAACACGTTGTGTGTGGGAAGGTAGTTGTAGCAGTTGATGAAAGCGAATTGCCTTTTATGAATAAAATTTTTGAAAACGGAGTAGCTAACAACACAGAAGGTATTGAAAAAATTGATGCAAAGCGTTTAAAAGAAATTGAGCCTTTTGTAGAGGGGATTGCCGGTATTTGGGTTCCTTGTACGGGAATTATAGATTATAGAGCAACTACCGAAAAATTTGCCGAATTGGTAGTAAACATTCAGCCACAGAGCAAGATTGTGTTGGGCGAAGAAGTTAAAGAATATGTACATCAAGAAAATGAAACAACCGTAATTACTTCTAAAAATAGCTACAAAACTCGATACATGATTTTTTGTGGAGGTTTGCAAGCAGATAGATTAGCAAAAAAAGATGGAGTTAAATTAAAAGAACGAGTAGTTGGTTTTAGAGGCGATTATTACGATTTAACAGAGGAAGCCAAACATAAAGTAAAAAACCTTATTTATCCTGTTCCAAATCCTGATTTTCCGTTTTTGGGAGTTCATTTTACACGAATGACTACAGGCGACATTGAGTGTGGACCCAATGCAGTATTTACTTTTAAACGCGAGGGCTACGGAAAAACCGATTTTGATTTGAAAGACACCATTGATGCTTTAACTTATAAAGGAACTTGGAAATTGTTTCTGAGTAATATCAGTTTTGGAATTAACGAGTACCGTAGAGCTTTCTCAAAACGATTGTTTTTAAAAACTCTTCAACGCATGATTCCATCATTAACCATGGAGGATATTAAACCCGGACGGGCAGGAGTAAGAGCTATGTTGCTTGCCGAAGATGGTGATACCAGAGATGATTTTAGGATTGAATACCAAGGAAAAAGTATTCACGTACTCAACGCACCATCACCTGCAGCAACAGCTTGCCTAGCTATTGGTGATGCAATATGCGAAATGGCTTCAACACATTTTAACTTGGGATAGTTATGGCGGATATTATTGGGTATATTGGCTCTGCTGTTGTTCTATTATCTTTTTTAATGAAAGATATTGTTAAGCTAAGGGTTTTAAATACAATAGGGTGTTTAATCTTTGTTGTATATGGCGTACTACTAAATTTTTCAGTTCCTATAATACTTACAAACTCAGTAATAGTACTGATAAATGTTTTCTTTTTAATGAAAAGAAAAGAGAATAAAAGTTAATTTGCAATTTGGTATTTTTCTTTGAAAGCAGACCAATTCCACAAGAAATTTTCCATTATCTCATCCATTCTTTTTAAGAACATCGGATTAGGGCTTTTCATTGCTTTGAAGTATTCGTCCTGCATATCGTTAAGGTTGTATTTTCCAAAAACTGCTTTGCCAATTCCATAAAGAGTGTTTTTAGATGGCTGGTTCACTTTTTCAATATAATTTTGATAATCTTTGATGACTTTTTTTAGTGTTTCGTCATTAACCCCAAAAACTCGAGCAAGTTCTAAATAAATCAGTTGTAGTAATCTTTCTTCTTGATTGTTATTAAAATGCTCCGGTAAATACATAAGGTTGGCAGCAATTATTATTAATAAAAATTTCTCTGAATTTGTTTCCGACACATTAGGAGAAATTATAAACTCCGGAGATTCATTTATTAAACCTGCTACTTCTGGGAATCCATTTTCAACAGTATCCAACAAATTGTTTATAAAAATATTAACAGCTACATCTTCTTTAATTTTTTTCTTACCGAATAGTGTAAACATAACGACTATAATTTGTTTGGTTTATACAAATTTATAACATACATCAAATTTTGATAACAGGTAATGAATAGCTTATCAACAAAGTTATTAACTAAAAAAGCCTAGAATTTTTCTAGGCTTTTTTTATTGAGAATATTATTATAGTTATTTTCTGAATATATAACGTGTTATAAATACACCGTTCCCATCATCTTTTCCGGCATCACTTTCAACGCCACTAACAACAGTAAATAATTCCCAACCTTCTTGAGACATCGTGTTGAGAACTGATGTTATCATAGCATCATTTGAAGCTATATTTTGAAAATTAATTCCAACCATACTGAAAAAGTTAAGTATTTTGGTTTCATTCATTGCATCAATTTTTGCATCACTTCTTTTAACATCTTCCTGTTTGCTGTCTTTACCATTAACTCTTTGTGTTGTAAATTGATTAGCATCAATGGTTTGGGTGCTTTCAATAATTCTTGAACGCCCAAGTCCACCAGGAACAATAGACTCAATAGTTGTTATGATTTTGTATTTTTTTTGTGCAGCTGCTTCAAAGCATAGAGTAACAAGCAACAGTGAAATTAATAATTGTTTCATGGTATTTGATTTTAAATGGTTACAATTTCATCTCGGCTTTTTTTTGAATTGTTGAGCCTTGGTACACTTCTAACGCTTTTTTTAAGCAAACCAAAGCTTCTTTCAAAGCTTCTTGGTTTAACACGTAGGCTACTCGAACTTCTTTTGTTCCTAAGCCTTTTGTGGCATAAAAACCTGCTGCTGGAGCAAGCATTACTGTTTGGTTGTTGTATTCAAACTCTTCGAGCAACCATTGACAAAATTTATCAGCATCGTCAACAGGAAGTTCAGCAACTGCATAAAAAGCACCACCAGGCGTTGGACATTTTACTCCTTCAATAGCATTAAGCCCTTCTACAATAATATTTCTGCGTTGAATATATTCTTTAACAACATTTTCAAAATAACTTGTTGGGGTTTTCAATGCAGCTTCACCTGCAATTTGACCAAAAGTGGGCGGGCTGAGTCTGGCTTGAGCATATTTCATCGCTGTTGCAACAACTTGTTTATTTTTACATACAAATGCACCAATTCTTGCCCCACACATGCTGTATCTTTTAGAAATAGAGTCAATAACAATTGCATTTTCTTCAATACCTTCCAAATTAAAAATGGAATAGTGTTTTTTTCCATCGTAACAAAATTCACGATAAACCTCGTCTGCAATCAAAAATAAATTGTGTTTTAAAACTATATTTTTTAGAATTTCTAATTCTTCCTTTGAATATAGATATCCGGTTGGGTTTCCAGGATTACAAATTAAAATGGCTTTAGTTTTTGGAGTTATCAGCTTTTCAAATTCCGAAATTTCAGGCAAACCAAAACCGGTTTCTATTGATGAGGTTACAGGAATCACATTAACACCTGATGTTGTTGCAAAGCCGTTATAGTTAGCGTAGAATGGTTCAGGGATAATTACTTCGTCTCCTTCATTCAAACAAGTGTTGAATGCAAATAACAATGCCTCAGAACCACCTGTAGTGATGATTATATCGTTGTGAGTAATATTTAAGTCCAGCTTGTTGTAATATTCAGAAAGCCCTTTTCTATAACTTTCATTTCCTGCAGAATGGCTGTATTCAACAACGTTAAAATCTATATTTTTGATCGCTTTTAAGGCAACTTCTGGAGTTTCTATATCGGGTTGACCAATATTCAAATGAAAGACTTTTCTTCCTTTCTTTTTGGCTGCTTCAGCATAAGGAACTAATTTTCTAATTGGTGATTCAGGCATTTTGTTGCCTCTGTTTGAAATAAACGGCATCTTAAATTCTTTTTTATGTTATAGAACCAAAGGTACAAAGAAGTTTTAACTATTGAAACATTCAATCATAAGGAATTACTATAAAAAAAAACGAGCTGCAATTTGCAGCTCGTATAAAATTGATTTAATAAAATACTAAATTAACCAATAACCAATTTTTTAATTTTTTTCTACAGGTCCTGAAGTAGTGTTCACAGGAGCTGTTTTAGGAGCAATTATTTCACCTTTGATTCTCAAAACTTTTGTTGCTTCAGCAGCATTAGACGTAACGGTTACAGTTTTGTTAATTGCACCTAGTCTTTTTGTATCATATTTTACTCCGATAGAACCTGTTTTACCTGGTAAAATTGGTTCTTTTGACCATGTGGGCACAGTACAACCACAACTTCCTGTTGCGTTTGAAATAATTAACGGTTCTTTTCCGGTGTTTTTAAACTTAAATTCTCTAACGCCGTCAGCACCTTGTTCAATGGTTCCATAATCAACAACGTCAGAATCAAATGTCATTACTGCAGCATTTGGGTTTGTGATAACTGCATTATCGGTTTTTGCATCTTGTGCTTTGGCACTGATAAGAGTCATTGTTGCAATTCCGAGTGTTAAAAATATTTTTTTCATTGTAATAGTCTTTTTAAATTATGAATCAAATTTAGTTACTTAGTTTTTTTCTGTTAACACCATTAACACTTCTTTAACAAAATGTTTTTTTGAAGTTTAAATCAAGTATTCTGAATTGAGGTCAGGAATTCGAATGTTTTTAAAACCTGCTTTTTCTAGTTTCTCTCTATATTCAACCTGAACTTCGTAGTTTCCATGAACTAAAAATAGTTCTTTAACATTTTTTGGAGATTGTTGTGTTAAATAATCTATCATTTCATTATAATCACCATGAGCACTATACTCATCAATGATTTGTATGTCGGCTTTCACTTCGTGTTCTTCTCCAAATATTTTTACTTTTTTATCGCCGCGAGCAATTCTATACCCTAATGTTTGAGGCGAACAATAGCCTACAATTAAAACTGTATTGCGTTCGTCGCTGATATTATTTTTTAAGTGATGCAAAATTCTGCCGGCTTCCATCATTCCAGATGCTGAAATTATTATGCAGGGTTCTTCTAATTTATTTAAGAGTTTTGATTCTTCTAAATCTCGAATGTAAGTTAAGCGGTTAAATCCAAACGGGTCTGAATCTACCTTCATGTATTCCAGCACTTTTTTGTTGTAGCTTTCCGGATGTTTTCTAAGAATTTCGGTTGCATTTGTTGAAAGCGGGCTATCAACAAATACTTGAATTTTAGGTAATAAACCGTTGGTTTCCAATTGGTCTAATGCAAATACAATTTCTTGAGTTCTCCCCAGGCTGAATGCCGGAATAATCAATTTTCCTTTTTTAACAACACATGTATCTCTTACAATTTTGAGTAGTTTTTTTTCTGTGTTGGTTGAATCTTCATGAATTCTGTTTCCATAAGTACATTCAGTAATTATATAATCAGCTTTGTGATAGGGTTCAGGGCTTTTAATTATTTTGTGAACTTTTCGTCCAATATCTCCTGTGTAGCATAAACGATGAGTGGTTTTGTTTTCATTGATGATTAAATTTACTGCTCCAGCTCCTAAAATATGCCCAACTATCGTAAAACACAATTGAACTTCATCATTGATTGTAATCCATTTGTTGTACTCAATAGGGGTGAAATATTTCAATGATTCTAATGCGTCTTCAATGGTGTATAGTGGTTCAATAGGCTCAAGTTCTTTTTGTATTCGATATTTGTTTATGTATTTTACATCAGATTCCTGAATATGAGCACTATCAACAAGCATAATTTCACACAAGTCTTTTGTAGCAGGGGTACAATAAATTTTTCCCTTGAATCCTTTTTTAACTAAATATGGAATTGCTCCTGAGTGGTCAATGTGAGCGTGTGAAAGAATTAAAAAATCAACTTTTGATGCATCAAAGCCTAAATTTTTATTGTAATTGGAGTCGGCAGCATCTTTTCCTTGGAACAGGCCGCAATCGAGTAAAAATTTTTGACCGGAAAACAGCGTTACAAGAAATTTGCTTCCTGTTACTGTTCTAGCTCCTCCTTTGAATTCTATTCTCATAATACTTACTCAAAATTACATTTATTTAGCTCATAAACTCGTTCATATCTTAATTAAAATTTAGTTTTGTGTTGTTGTATTTTTATAAAAAAATTTCATGAAACTTGATATTTTGGCAATCGGTGTTCACCCGGATGATATTGAACTGAGCTGTTCAGGGACACTTTTAAAACACATTCAACAGGGTAAAAAAGTTGGTATTTTAGATTTATCCATAGGTGAGTTGGGGTCTAGGGGCAGTGGAGAGTTGCGATTGGTAGAAGCTGCAAACTCAGCTAAAATACTCGGTGTTCATGTTAGGGAAAACCTTGATTTATCCGATGGTTTTTTTAGAAACGACAAAGAAAGTCAACTTAA
>JADYZM010000088.1 GCA_020853105.1 Flavobacteriales bacterium
GTTAGCAGTAACTTTAAAAAGACGACAGTGAAAAATATAAACAGTGAGACAGAATTCGAAAATCTGATTAGGCAGATAATTGAGCAGGACATTTTGACGAAAAAGCCGGACTTACTATTGCTTACAAATAAAAAAGCGGTTGATATTGTTATTTGCAAGAACAAGCCGACACCAACACTTTTCTTTTTAGAAATTAAGTATCATAAAAACAACCACGGCAGACTTGGTTTCGGACAAGGAAAAGGCGGTGGTTTTCAACCTGAAATTCTTACCAAAAGACCAGACTTTTTTGAAACCAATTTAAGATGGATATTAGGTTCAGAAGACAGTGAACATTTCTACTTTGTTAACAACATTGAACTCTCAAAACACTTACAAGGTGGAAGTGTTGGCAAAAAATTTAATGGTATTAAAAAAAGTCTTTTTAAAGAAATCTCTGGCATAGACAGACAACAACTAACAGACAATTTAAATGCTTGGTTAAACTCATAAAAGCAAAACAATGACAACATCAGACAAAATCGCATTAGCTTCATTTATCATAGCAGCTCTTAGTTTTATACTTACTATTGCGGTAATTTATTTGACAAATCGACACAATAGGCTAACTGTAAAACCTATCTTCAAATTGATTCCTTATGACACAGAAGATTACATTGCTGTATTTATAAAAAATTCAGGGACAGGTCCAATGTTAAGAAATAAAATGACTATTAAAAACAATTCATTGACAGCTACAAGTTTAATTGACTTAATGCCTTCGCATCAAACTATTAAATGGACAAATTTTTCCAAATTTGAAGAATTCGTAATTCCTGCAAACGAAACAGAAACATTAATTGAAATAAAGGGAGACTCTAATAACAAAGATTTTAATGACTATAAAATGCAAATCAGAAGAGCATTAAAAGACATCAGTATTTCTTGTGAGTATGCGGACATATACGGTCAAAAGTTTAAATCAGAATTAGTAAAACTTGATTATTGTTATGGTCGACACTTCTAAAAGAAAAGCTACTGCTAACATGCGTTTGGCGTCATGCGGGGTGAAGTGCTTAAATTCAAGTTCAGTTTTTCAAATCAAATTTAGTGCTGGGTTGACAGTTTTGTGCCCTGAAATCCCGCACGAATGCCAAGCGCAAAAACGTTACCAGTAAGGCGTAAAGACCGTTTTCATAGACAATTTCTGACCAATAAATAAGTTTTCGTTTCTAAACAAATTACTCAATGGACTTTTTCTTGTAGGACAAATAAGTTGTCGTTCCTAAATGTATTAGTATCAATTACCACAATTCAACAAAATGTAAATTTAAAAACCATGAAAAAAAGTTATCAACATCTTTGTGTTGATTTGTTTTTACGCCTTACATTTGCATTGTAAATTTTTGTTATAAACTATAAAAAAATGGAAACCATGGCATGTTTAGACGTACATTCAGTAAATGAAAAAATAGCTTGTCTTCAAAATTTGGAAGGCGAAGCTTTAGAAAAACAAGCAAGTTTAATTGCTAGAGATTTAAAGGGGTATATTTATGCAAATTTTTCTCCTGATGAATTTCAAAGAAAGTTGATTGATAGAGTTTCAAGTGATGTTTATAAGGAATATGGCGAGGTTTTATCCCAAGCATTCTTAAACAGATACTCTGTAGTTGCAGAGCATTCAACAGCACGTGCAAAATGTCCGAAGATAAAGATTACTATTGAATTAGAGTGGTAAATGTTTTTACCAAACATAATGTTGAAGATTTATTGGTTAATAATCGTTGCCATTATTTTTCTTATTAATTCTTGTGCATTAAAGTCTGTAAGCATCCTTTCAAAAGCCGATCTTTTAAGTTCGGCTAATGGGCAAACTTTGATTAGCTACGATAATTCTTTTGGTCTTGTAGTTATTCCTGTAACAATTAATGGAAAAGTTTATCGCTTTGTATTTGACACAGGGGCACAAACTACTGTTGTTTCTAAAGAATTAGCAGATAATATTGGATTAGAAAAACAAAGTAGCGTTAATGTTAGTGATGCTCATAGCTCATCACAAAGACTGTCTGTTGGCGTTATAGACAGTATTAATTTAGGCAACTTTTGCTATAATAATGTTGGCACACTTATAAATGATTTTCAAAAAAACGCACAATTCTCCTGCCTTAAAATAGACGGTATTTTGGGCATGAATATAATTAAGTTAAATAATTGGAAAGTTGATTACAATAACACTAGTATTACTGTTTTCAACAACGAAAATATTTCATCGCAAGAATACAAAGTCATTCCATTAAATCCTAATAAGAATGGAATACCATACGCTTATTTTTTTATCAATGGTATAAAAGAAAACTTTATGATTGATATGGGAAAAAACAGTGATTTAATATCTGTTTCTCCTAAAGTTATATTAGACAACCCAAATTCTTTATCAATAGGCTATTCATCATTTGGCTTATTTGGAAAAACTATTGTTGATACAACCAGATATTTCAACATTAGTTTCTCTGACAGTTCTAATTTAAATATTGCTAACGTAGTAGTTTCACAATCTAAAAATAAAAAATCATTAGTGGGGTCAGGATTTTTTCAGGCAAATTACAGTTCAATAATATTTGATTTTAAGAACAATTTATTATACATATCGGAAAATAAAAATAAAAACAAACAGCCATTATCCTATGGAATTACTCCCATGTTGACTGAAAATAATATTATCATCGGTTCAAAAGAATTAAACGCCTCACCTAATTTAGACAAATTCAATTTGGGTGATACAATAGTTGGTGTCAATAATATTCTGTTTAAAGAGAATAATTCCTGTCAACTTTTAGATGAAATATGGAAATCAAAAAAAAATCAAGACCCAATCACATTGAAAATATCCCATTTTGGAATTATAAGTAGTTTTACTTTGCCTATTAAAAATTTCTGACAACTTTATATTTGTTAGTGCAGAAATATGTAAGGCTGGATAGAACGCCCGTACTGGTAACATGGGTTTGGCTAAAGTGGCGAATTTGTGCTTCGTAGGACAGTTTTTCGTAAATTTGAAATTCGTGCTTCGTATGAAATTTTGCGGTGAAAATCGCCACCTTCGCCAAGCCCGTAACCGTTAGCAAATATTCCCTACAGAATAAAAACGGTTAAAAATGAACAAAACAGCAAGAAAAGGCAACCACACAAAGCATAAAAGTACTCCGTACACTTATACTTTTTTGCCCTCACACTTCGTTTGGGTTGACCTGCTCGACATCCTACGAAAATACCCTCCTTGACTGTTAAATCTTAAATTATGGGAACATTAAATCAATTATTACGTAACTTTAAATTTCAATATCATGAAAAAATTTATACTTTTTACCTTAATATTTACAAGTTTTCATGCTTTAAAAGCTCAACAAACTTGTGCTACAGCAGTAAGTACAACACCTACTGCAACTTGTAATTATTCTACGCACACCACAACTGGTACAGAATATTGGCTCAAATTTGTGGCCTCTAGTCCAACGGTTAATATTTCTTTGGTTACTGTTAAATTTGGTATCAATGCTACACATATTCACAACTTGGCATTGTATTCTGGAAATTGCAGTAGTCCTGTTTTAGTGGCTGATGATGAATTACCTTTTGTTGCTGATGCCAAAGAATTAGCTATCGACTTAAACGCTTCGGGGTTGGTCATTGGGCAGACTTATTACCTAAGGGCTGCAAGAAAAGCTACACATACCGATTGTGATAAAGCTACTTGTAAAGCCAACAATTCTTCTAACCCTACTACTTTTGATATTTGTGTAGAAGACATTACCGTTATCATTCCTAAAGATTTTGGAATAGAGCCTCCTGCAATTAGCCACTCTTACACTACCAACAGAGGACAGTTAGTTGATGTGAACGGCAACCAAAGACCTGAAATTAAACTTTACACAATTAATACTAATCCTCAAGTGCTTATCGCTGAAGATAAGGTTTCTTATGTTTTTTCTAAAATTGATACGATTCCTTCTACTCCAGACACTTTGCAACGAGTGGATATGACTCTTGTTGGTGGCAATTCAACCAAAGTTTTTAAAACGGAACAAACAAATGATGTTACCAATTATTTTTTAGCTCACATCCCCAACGGTGTAGTCAACAACAAAGCCTATTCAAGAGCAGTTTGTAATGAGGTTTATCAAGATATTGATATGCAGTTTTACAGCAATAATGATGGGCTAAAATATTACTTTATTGTAAAACCCGGTGGCGACCCAGACAATATTATCATGAAATTTGATGGTGCTACCGCCATTAATGTTACGGCAAGTGGTGGATTAGAAATTGTAACTCCTTTAGGAACTTTAGATTTTGAACCTCCTCACGCTTATAGAGTTAATCCAGCAGGAAATGTAGTACCTATGCCTTGGCAAGCTAAGTTTGAGGCTATTCCTAGTTCAACTAATCAAGTAAAATTTAAAATCCATAATTACGACCCAATTATGCCTTTATTTATTCAAATAGACAGAGGGCATAGCCAATTACAAAGTATAGCTAGTTTAGAATGGAGTACATACTATGGTGGCAGTAATCCTGATTTATTTTTGAATGCTCATACTGATGCTGCCTCTAATTTGTATATTACAGGATACAACGTCAATAATAATTTCCCTGTTTCATCTGGTACTTATCAAGGTTTTGGTGGTGGTTCTGATGATGCGGTGGTATTAAAATTCAAGCCTAATGGCGAAAGGCTTTGGGCAACCTATGTTGGAGGTGCGGCTGTTGACAGAGGAACTGGCATTGCAGTTGACCCTAGCGGCAATGTTTTTGTAACAGGTTGGACTACTTCAACCAATTTTCCTACAACAGGTGGTAATCCCGGAGGCGGAGCTTATTATCAGGCAGGTATCAACACTTCCGCAGGTTCAGGGTTTCCTGATGCCTTTATGGTTAAACTAAATTCAGCAGGAAATGCTTCATCTTGGCGTACTTACTATGGTGGTGGTGGTGGTGATTATGCTAATAGCATAGCTGTAGATGGTTCGGGTAATGTTTTTATTACTGGTAAAACCGAAGCCAATAATTTTCCTGTTAAAAATCTTACGGGAGGTTATTATCAATCAGCTCTTGCTGGTCCTTATCTTTCGGACGTAGATGTGTTTATTGTAAAATTCAGCGGTTCAAATCTTAATAATGTTTGGTCAACGTATTATGGTGGTACCAATTCAGGGGTAAGTGAAGAAGGTAAAGGTATTACTGTTGACCAGTTGGGAAATGTTTATGTAACAGGAAGGACGCCATCAACCGATTTTCCTAAATTAAACCCTGGTGGTAGTGCTTATTATGACGGAACGCTTGGCGGTAGCAGCGATGCTTTTTTGCTTAAATTTAACAACAACGGTGTTAGAAGTTATGCTTCTTATTTTGGCGGTTCTTTTTGGGAAATTGGCAATGCAGTTGTTACTGATGGTGGTTTAGGCGTTTATATTACTGGTATTACGTTCTCTAATGATTTACCTACCCAACCTTATGGTTCTGGATTTTTTCAGGGAACTATTGGAAGTACTGGTGGCGTTAGTGATGCTTTTATCCTTAAATTGGGGAGTGATATGTCTCGACAATGGGCTACTTACTATGGTGGTTCTGGAATTGATGAGGGCTTGGACATAGATGTGAATAGTACAACTGGAAACATTTCTTTAACAGGGCGTACGCAAAGTAGTAACCTACCTTTGGTCACTCCTGCTGGGGCTTACAGTCAAACTTACGCTGGTGGCGATGATGCTTATATTGCTTCTTTTGGTAGTTTTTCTTTAACCAATACTTGGGCTACTTATTTAGGTGGTAGTTCTACTGATGTTGGTAATACAGTTGTTTCTGATGCAAATGCTAAAGTGTTTGTGGCAGGTTATACTGCTAGTTCTAACAGCAGTTCTATTGTTTATCCGTTAGATAATGATGGCGGTGTTCCTTATTTTCAGGGAACGCATGCAGGTTTAGCTGATGGATGTATTACCCGATTTGATTTAACGGTAGCTGTTGGGATTGACGAACTCAATCCTGATGAAAGTTCTGTTTCTATTTATCCTAATCCAACGAACAATCAGTTACAAGTAACTTTCTTTAATGAACAAAATACTGTAACAAAAATGATGATTTATAATACCATTGGAGAAGTAATTCGCTCGGTTGACTTAGGAAAAAAATCAGGAAAAATTGACCATATTTTTGATGTTTCTGCGTTAAGTACAGGAATTTATTTTATTCAGGTACAAACGGAGCAAGGAAGTATTAACCAAAAGTTTGTTAAACAATAATGAACAAGTTTTTTATTATACTGATTGGATTGATTATATCCCTTTCTGCAAAATCTCAAAATTGGGATTCTTTGCAGGGAGGGATTCCTTATGTAACAGGAGTAAGGGTAATGTATGCCGACACCTTTGATAATTACTTATATACAGGGGGGAATTTTTATTTCCAAACCAACGGAAAATATTTTAGCCAGATAGCTCGTTGGGACGGTTTACAATGGGATACCATGCAAACAGGTATTGTTGGTGCAGGGAATGTGCTAGCTATGGAAAGGTACAACGGAGACTTATATGTTGCGGGTGCTTTTGATACAGCAGGAAGTGTTTCTGCTAGAAATATTGCCAAATGGAACGGAAATAATTGGGATTCATTATCCATTCAACCTTTTAAATCAAGTTGGACTAGTGGTATAAATTCGATGGCAGTAATTAATAACGAGTTGTACATGGGTGGCACATTTGACACTGTTGCAGGGATGCCTGTTACAGGTCTAGCTAAATGGAACGATAGTAATTGGTCAGGGGTTAATTTCCCCAATCTTCAATCTTTTTACTCGATATTTTCAATTGTAGAATACAACGGAGAAATTTATGCAGCAGGTAATTTTAGTAATGGTATTCCTAATGATACCCTCGGAGAAATAGCACGATATGATGGGGTTAATTGGCGTTCGGTAGGTGGTGGTATTCATGGTTCTATCTCAGAGGTGGCTTCGATGGCAGTTTACAATGGTGAATTATATGTAGCAGGTTATTTTTTTAAATCAAACGGCAATGTAGGTAATCACATCCAAAAATGGAACGGTACAACTTGGAGTGATGTTGGTGGTGGAACAAATTTAAACAATGGACAAATTACGAAATTGTTAGTACACAATAATAAATTATACGCAATGGGTGTACTCGATAGTGCTGGTGGCATACCAGCAAGCAAAATTGCAATTTGGGATAGTAACGTGTGGTGTGGCTTGGGCAGTAGCTTCGATAATACAGTTTGGACAAGTTGTATTTACAAAGACACCTTACACATAGGAGGTGGATTTTTAACAATAGACGGAGATAGTATTAACCGCATTGCCAAATGGACAGGTGGCAATTTTGTTGATACTTGTGGAGCTATTGTAGGAATAGAAGGCAATGTTAATTTGGAAAGAGAAATTAATATTTATCCTAATCCCAATAGAGGCAGTTTTAGTATTGATTTAGATAATACCGAAAATACGATAATTAAAATCTACAACATTTCAGGACAGCTCATTTTACAAAAAAAATTAACCCAAAATATTACTAAAATAGATATTTCGTATTATCCCAAAGGAATTTATTTTGTCAAATTAGAAACGGATAACAAAGTAGTTGTGAAAAAAATTGTTTATCAGTAATATAGATGGCTAGCCCTAATAAAGCACATTTCCATTCGCTCAAAGCTTTACACCAACCAAAAATGTAAAAGAGCTTTATGCTAAACACACACCGAAGAAAAATAACATTTGCTAACATTCAATATATAATATGCCTCGTTCGCAAGCATTTTAGCTTTGTGGAACTTTGGTAGTTTATGCCATAATTTTTGCTAGTACTTTTTTAAAAACAATTTAGCAAGTTTCATCCTTGCTTTGTAACTTGACAAGATTTCGCTGCTAAGTTGGTGCGGTTTCGAGGGATTCCTCACAAAAATTATTACTTTTAAGCATTGAACAAACTAAAGGCACATTACATATTGTGGCGTTAGTGGCAATGGCAGGACGACCCTGCAAACCGACAAGACAGACGACAAATAAACAGACAAAGCAAACCATTTTGAAAAGTGAACAAGGACATAAAAAATATGTAACAATCGGACAGCAAATAAACCGACACGCTGACCGACCCAATGTTTTTTCTTTTTTCCCCACCGCACTTTTTTTAAAACCAATTTGGGACACCAAGCCCACCCACCACCCCATTTTTGTTAGAACCCAAAAACAAACAGGAGTAAATGCTTTTCAATAAATATCAATACAATCAAGACGACACTCACAAAAGAGGCTATTCGCAAAGTTCACTTGCCTACAATGAAGAAGGAAAAGGATTTTGGGTTAAGTGGATTTTAGGAATTGAGAAAAATGATACAAAAGCAAAAATTTTAGCGGACAAACTTCGCCACTTGCAAAAAGCAAGACATTCTGCATTGCCAGACATTATTGAATACGGCTATGACGAAGAACAAAAGGCTTTTGCAATCGTTTATGAATTATTGGAACAAGTTGAAACTTTGGAAACCAAAGTTTATGAACTTAAAACGCAAGGTGCAATTAGCGGACTTCTTGACCTTGCAGACTGTTTGAAAGAATTGCATTTGAAATTCAAAATCAATCATGGGGACATTCACCCAGCAAACATTTTGATTGACAAAAACGGACAATTCTACCTTGTAGATTTTGGACTTGCCGACATCACAAAAACTTTAAGCCAAACAAAAGAACTTGAAATTTTTGCAAGAGGTTTTGCAGCACCCGAAAAACTAAACAAACTTGTAAAAGGATTTCCTTTTCAATCTGACATTTATTCAATCGGAAAAGTTGTTGAATGGTTTTTTGACGAACGACAACAACAACTTGCAGAGCAAGAAACTTTACAACTTCAAAAATTACTTGCGGAAAATCCCGCTGACCGACCGAATTGGCAACAAGTAATTGACTTGCTGAAAAATTTTGCCGTTGCTTCTGAAACAGAAGCCGTGCAAGTTGCTTTTCGTTCGTTCAACGGTTTTGAAATTTTGGACTTGCTTAATTCATCAAATCCAATTTTTGACATTTCGCCAAAAGACGGTGCAAATTATTTAGTTGACGTTGTAATAGGAAATTGCTTGTGTGAAGGCGTGATTTGGGTAAAATCGGAAGACAAACTCTTATTCAATAGCATAAAACCGCTAAACTCACTTGACAATAAAATTGTAGAACGAAAAATGAAAGAAGGCAAAAAATTGCCTTTCAAATTCGTTTACACAACTGAATTTACAAACAACAAAGCAGACCTTACGCCTTATTTTCAAAAATGGTTTGAGCAGAAGAAAAAGCAAGTTTCACTTCGTGAAAACCGAAAAGCAGTAAGAGATGAATTAGGTTTTTATCGTGAATTACTTGAAAAGGAAAAAGAAGTTATTGCCAAAAATTCTTTGCGACTTCAATACTCAAATTACGAAGTAAAAGGCGATGAAATAATTTTTACGATTAAGCAAAATGACAAAAGCAGTAGCGTTGGTTTTGTTTTAAAACACATTGAAGACGGAAATGACGTTAATTCAGAAGGTTTTGAATATGTTGTTTCTGCTAATGCTGATAGAAAACAAAACAAAGAAGCTGTTGAATTTGCAGGAAAGCCCTACGAGTTCCACACAAAAGATTGGCTTTTGAAAATCAAAGATTGCGAACGCTTAAAGAAAGACAGTATTCCGCAATCGGGATTTTTGTTTGAGAACACGAATAAAAAAGAGGAAGAAAAAAACAGGCAACTTGACGCAATTAGAAAAGTTGATAAAAACGAAGTTCAAAATCCTGACTTGATTTATTTCCTTTTCAAACCTGACGAATTACCGCCTGTTTACAATAATCATTCGGACGATTTGCTTGTATTTCAGAAAGACACAAGCGGTAAACCACTTGTTTATTCATACAATCAAAAACGTGCTATTGAAAACGCTTTGTATCGCAGTCCGCTTTCAGTAATTAAAGGTTCGCCCATTTATTTTTTTGTAAGATAGGGATTTATAAAAAACACATACGCTGAAATAGGGGGCAAATTTGATATTTTTTTGTGGGAAAGCAATAAAGTGATCCCGACAAGATTCGAACTTGTGACCTACTGCTTAGAAGGCAGTTGCTCTATCCAGCTGAGCTACGGGACCGGAATTTGAGCTTTTGTCGGGGCGGCAGGATTCGAACCTGCGACCTCCTGCTCCCAAAGCAGGCGCGATAACCGGACTACGCTACGCCCCGAATGTGTTTGTGAATGAAACGGACGCAAGATTACTAATTTTTTTAAAACCCTACCATTAATTTTTGTTTTCGATGAGTTTTGATTTTTTATTTTGTCTCTGTGTATAAATTATGCTGTTTTTATTTGGTAGTAAACGGTATATTTTTTACTTTCATAGCTTTGATTATATCGTTGCTTATGCCAAAATTAATTTCCGTTAAAGTAGTACCTGCCGAACACAAAAACGAACCTCGTATTTTGCTTTTTTTTCCGAAAGATAAAGAACTTATTCAACTAGTAAAAAAATTTAAAGATGCACGATGGAGTAGTACTTTGCGTGCATGGCACATTCCGCAAAAAGAGTATTCTGTATCAGATGTTTTTACCCTTTTTAAGGGCAAGGCTTGGATTGATTACAGCGAGGTTACAAATGCTCATCAGAAATTAAATGCTGTAATAAAGCCGGAGGTTTTTACTTCAGACACTTTAAAAAATGAAGAATTAAGTAAAGAGGCTTTGGATAAAATAGAAAAATTCAGGTTTTGGCTTCGGTCGAAAAGATACAGCCCCAATACTATTGAGACGTATACCGATGCGATGCGTTCGTTTCTTCGCTTTTTTTCTGAAAAGAATATTCAGGAAATCTGCAACGAGGATTTGATTATTTTCAACAATGAGTATATCTTGGCTAATCATTATTCGGAATCTTTCCAAAATCAAGTGGTAAATGCGGTAAAACTTTTTTTTAAAACGGTAGAAAATTCGCACCTGAATATAGAAAATATACATAGGCCTAAACGTACAAAAAAACTACCGAATGTGCTTAGCAAAGAAGATGTAAAAGAGATACTTAATGCTCCTATAAACATTAAACACAAGGCCATGCTTAGTCTTATTTATGCCTGTGGTTTGCGTTGCGGGGAATTGCTTTCTCTAAAATTGAACGATATTGATTCGGACCGAATGATTTTGCATATTAAGAACGCTAAAGGGAAAAAAGATAGAATTGTTCCGCTTAGCGAAAAAATTGTTGCCCTTTTGAGAGATTACTATAAGGCTGCAAAACCGAAACTATTTTTATTTGAAGGACAAGTAAAAGGAACTCGCTATGATGAACGCAGTTTGCAAAACGTATTGAAACAGAGTGTTGCAAAAACAAGCATAACAAAGCCCGTTACCTTGCACTGGTTAAGACATAGCTATGCCACCCATTTATTGGAAAATGGCACCGATTTGCGGTACATACAGGAATTATTAGGACATAAAAGTAGCAAAACGACTGAGATATATACCCATGTAAGCACAAAAAGTATACGACAAATTAAATCGCCATTTGATTATTTATGATAAAAGAATTACATTTGGGAGTGGAGAATTGGAAATTAGCAGA
This sequence comes from Flavobacteriales bacterium, assembly GCA_020853105.1. Taxonomy (GTDB): domain Bacteria; phylum Bacteroidota; class Bacteroidia; order Flavobacteriales_E; family Vicingaceae; genus Vicingus. The sequence continues at coordinate 11,623 of JADYZM010000088.1, forward strand.
AGCCATTTTATGGCGGCAATACACCCAAAATGGATTCGTTAGCGAAGTTTTCAATCGGGTATAAACAAGTTATCGCTCAGTGTAAAAAGCCAACCGCACAAACAGCACATTTGATTTTTACCGACACACGAGCCAACGCTGAAAAAATCAAAAGAGCTGTTTTTTGCCAACGCACGGACAGACGAACAGACATAAAAAAGTAAATTTGACACGAATAGAAAATATATAGATGAACAATAAACCTTTTGAGATTTTAACGCCCGACAAAAGATGGGCACCAGGACAAGCTCAACTTGACGCTTTCAAGAATAAATATGAAATGCTTCTTGCACCACTTGTACACAAGGTCAGAAAAGCAGTTGAAGAATGGAGAAACAGCGAGTATGAAGGTGCGACAGAGACTACAAAAGCACTTTTAGACCATTGGTTTAACCGAGAACATACCAACGAAAGCGGACAAAAATTTAGTTTCTATTTTTCGCAAAGGGAATCTGTAGAGTCTGTAATTTATTTGTACGAAATAGCCAAAGCAAAGGACAAATACGAATTGCTAAAATTTGACGGTTCGGGGCGTGTGAGTACAGGAATGTTTGATGAAAATTGGACACGCTATGTTATTAAAATGGCAACAGGAACAGGCAAAACCAAAGTTTTGGGTTTAGTCTTGGTTTGGTCTTA